>QEVG01000007.1 GCA_003576905.1 Planctomycetota bacterium
CTGGCTATGAGCGGCGGCCTCGGCGCAACCCGCCGAGAAAGCGCTTGCGTCGGACGCGGCCAAACACGCAATTCATGGACCGGCGTTTAGATTCGAGGGACAGCCATCGATGAATGGGCACTGACATTCACGAGAGTCGGTAGGGCGGCCTGGCTTCGGCTTTGTGCGGCCAGACTCTCTCCCCTTCGATGGTTGAATGTTTCGACGTATCCCGTGCGCGCACACCGGGCAAGCAATACAGTCATAACCCGCGAGAGCGGGCCGGCGATCGCGCGGACGCCCCCGCGCCGCTCGCCCCGCCGTCTCCGCCCGAAGGACGCCCATATGTCTCTCACACGAAATCCGAGAATCACCGTTCGCGCCCCGCCCCGCCCCAAACCTGAATGCATTCAGGTTGTTCAGGTTTCATTCAGCCTTCCTGCGCAACATTCAGCCTTCCTGCGCAATGAACGCGGTTTTTCAGGATAAAAATAATTTGTGCGTGCCCCCGTTCAGGTTTGCTTATCCGGACGCGGCAGCCGTCGGGTGAACATGCCGCCACAGGCGGCGCGGTACGCGACGCCTCGCGCCACACATAGCCCGACCTTCCTCGGAGACCTCCGGCCTCGCGGCGTCAGACAAACACGACCGTTTCCTTCACGACCTCTTCGATGGTCGTGACGCCGTCGTAGATGGCCAGTAGCCCGCTCTCGCGGAGGGTGCGCATGCCGTTGCGCAGCGCGGCCTCGTGGAGGATGCCCGTGGACGCCCCGTTCATGACGAGTTCCCGGATTTCGTCGTTGAGCACCATGATCTCGAAGATGCCCACGCGGCCGCGATAGCCCGTGCCGTTGCAGTAGTCGCAGCCCTTGCCGTAGTAGAACTTCTTGCCCTGGACGTCTTCCGGGCGGAGCTGAAGTTCCATGAGCTGCTCCTCGGTGGGCTGGTACTCGGTGCGGCAGTTCTTGCAGACCCGCCGGCAGAGGCGCTGGGCGATCACCGCCTCGAACGTCGCCGTGATCAGAAACGGCTCGACGCCGAGGTCGAGAAGTCGCGCCACGGCGCTCGGGGCGTCGTTGGTGTGCAGCGTGCTGAACACAAGGTGGCCCGTCAGCGCCGCCTGGATGGCGATCTGCGCCGTCTCCAGGTCGCGGACTTCGCCGACGAGGATCACGTCCGGGTCCTGGCGCAGAAAGCTGCGCAGGGCGCGGGCAAAGGTCAGCCCGGCGTCCGGGTTGACCTGCACCTGGATCAGGCCGTCGATGTCGTACTCGACCGGGTCCTCGGCGGTGAGAATCTTGATGCCGGGATCGTTCAGGGCGTTGAGCGCCGCGTACAGCGTCGTGGTCTTGCCGGAGCCGGTGGGCCCGGTGTTGACGACGATGCCGTGCGGACGGTCGATGAGCAGCCTTGTGAGCTTGAGGTCGTCCTCGCGGAGGCCGATCTTGTCGAGGTCGAGGTTGACGTTGGCGCGGTCGAGAATACGCAGCACCACCGACTCGCCGAAGAGCGTGGGCAGAACGGCGACGCGCAGATCCACGGTGCTTCCGCCGATGTTGAGCGAGATGCGGCCGTCCTGCGGGAGCCGGCGCTCGGCGATGTCGAGGTTCGCCATGACCTTGATGCGGCTGGCGATGGCCATGGCGAGGAAGCGCGGCGGCGGCACCATCTCGTACAGCACGCCGTCAATGCGGTAGCGCAGCTTGTATTCGTTCTCGAACGGCTCGAAGTGAATGTCGCTGGACTTGTCGCGGATCGCCTTGAGCAGGACGAGATTCAGCAGTTGCTTGACCGGGTTGGAGTCCACCAGCTCCTTGATGTCCTCCATGTCGAGCGACTCGCCGCGGCCCTCGAACTTGGCCAGGTCGGCGTCCTTGCCGATCTCGCCGATCAGGTCGTTGATCGACTCCTGGGCGCCTTCCGGGTAGTACCGCGTCAGGGCCGCCGCGATCTGGTCCTCGGTCGCGATCAGCGGCCGGATCGAAAAGCCGAGCAGCTTTCGCAGGTCGTCCGTCGCCTGGAAGTTGTCGGGCGACGCGATGGCGATGCTGAGCGTGCGCGCGGCCGGGTCGAAATCCACCGGGATGATCCGGTAGGTGTTGGCCATCTGGTTGGGCACGAGCTTGATCGTGTCCGGGTTGACGTCGATCGTGTCGAGGTTGACCGGCTCCATGCCGACCTGGGCGGCCAGAGCGAACTGGAGATCGGCCTCCTTGATATAGCCGAGATCGACGAGAATCCGCCCGACCGGACCGCGCGTGGTCTTCTGGATCGCCAGGGCCTCGTGAACCTGCGCGCGATTGACCTTTCCCATCTTGATGAGAATGCGGCCAAGGGGGCGGCCCTTGTACTGCTTCGTCGTCGAACCGGACTGGTCGTTCGGGGACATCGCAAACACTCCGAACCGTCAATAACCTGTGTTTCCTTCAAACCGTGGTGTGCGCCGGGCCGCGGCGGCCCCGACCGGATCAGCCCTTCTTTTCCTTGCCCGCCTCGCCCTCCTCCGGCGCTTCGCGGATGGTTGTGAGGGCGTCTCCGGCCTCGTGTAGCTTGCCGGCCTTTTCGAGCTTCTCCTGAAGGTCGCCCGGCTGCCGGGAGCGATCGAGCATGTCCTCGGCGCTGATGAGGTTTCTCTCGTAGAGCGACCAGAGATGCTCGTCGAGAAGCTGCATGCCGTACTTCTTTCCGGTCTGGATGGCCGAGTCAATGCGGAAGGTCTTGTTCTCGCGGATGAGGTTGGCAATGGCCGGCGTGCAGACCATGAACTCATAGGCGGCGCACATGCCAGAGGGCTTGCGCGGCATCAGGGCCTGCGAAAGGACGGCGATCAGCGAGGTCGAAAGCTGAACGCGAATCTGGTCCTGCTGTTCGTGGGGGAAGGCGTCGATGATTCGGTTGACCGTTCCCTGGCAGCCGGTCGTGTGCAGCGTGCTGAAGACAAGGTGGCCGGTTTCGGCGGCGAGAATGGCGTTGGAGATCGTCTCGAGGTCGCGCATTTCACCGACAAGGATCACGTCGGGGTCGGATCGCAGCACGCGTCGGAGGGCCTCGGCAAAACTCGGTACGTCATTGCCGACCTCGCGCTGATTGATGAGGCTCTTCTTGTGCTGGTGGTAATACTCGATCGGGTCCTCGACGGTCACGATGTGCCGATCCAGCTCCACGTTGATGTAGTTGATCATCGAGGCCAGCGTCGTCGTCTTGCCCGATCCGGTGGGACCGGTGACGAGAAAGAGCCCGCGCGGCCGGCGGCAGAGGGAGCGGATGATCGGGGGAAGGCCGATTTCGTCGAAGGTGAGAAACTTGCTGGGGATCAATCGCAGGACCAGCGTGACGTTGCCCTTCTGCCGGAACACGGATACGCGGAATCGCGCCTGTTCGCCGAAGGCAAAGCCGAAGTCGGTTCCGCCCTCTTCCTGAAGCTCCTGCTGATTGCGATCGGGCGTGATGGACTTCATCAGGGCGACGGTGTCCTCCGGCTCCAGCACCTTGGTCTCCAGCTGGCGCAGACGCCCGTGAAGGCGAAGGACCGGAGGCCGGCCGACGGATAGATGGATGTCGCTCGCACCCTTCTTGATGCAGGTTTCAAGAATTCGATCAATGTGAATGGTTGCCATGGGATTCCGTCAACAAAGCCAGGTTGCCGATACGATCGAACGTCGCAAAATAACTCCCACCGCGCGATCCGGCGGGGGACCGGGCGTCGGGCCCGATCAGACCTCCACTTCGGCCTGGGTGATTCGGGTAACTTCCTCCAGCGAAGTCTTACCCTTGAGGATCTTTCGCTGCCCGTCGGTGAGCAGCGTGTTCATTCCGGTCGCCTTGGCGGCCTTCCGGAGCTGGGTCACGCTGGCGTGGGTAAAGGCCAGTTCGCGCAGCTCCTGATTCATCGTAAGCAGCTCGAAGATGCCCTGCCGTCCGCGGTACCCTGTGTTGTTGCAATGCGAACATCCGCCGGGCTTGTAGATCGTCTGGCCCTCGAGCTGTTCCTTCGTGAAGCCGCAGAGTCTCAGGAGGCTCGGGTCCGGGTTCGAGTCGGGCTGCTTGCATTCCTTGCAGAGCACGCGCACGAGGCGCTGGGCCATGATCGCCTGAATGCTGCTGGCCACGAGGAACGGCTTGATGCCCATGTCGATGAGTCGCGTGATGGCGCTCGGGGCGTCGTTGGTGTGCAGCGTGCTGAACACCAGGTGGCCGGTGAGTGCCGCCTGGATGGCGATTTCGCCGACGACGAGGTCGCGGATTTCGCCGACGAGGATGATGTTCGGCGCCTGGCGCAGCATCGAGCGGAGAATCTTGTCGAATGTCAGGCCAATGTCATCGCGGACCTGGCACTGGTTCATGCCGGGAAAGACGTATTCGACCGGGTCCTCGGCGGTGATGATCTTCTTGTCCGGGCGGTTGAGGTCCTGCAGCGCGGCGTACAGGGTGGTCGTCTTTCCGGAGCCGGTCGGACCGGTGACGAGAAAGATGCCGTTGGGCCGGGAGATGATTTTCAGGAACTTTTCGTGGTCGTCCGGCTCCAGGCCCAGCTGCTGGATACCGACGGCGGCCGAGTCGGGCCGCAGAATACGAAGAACGATCGACTCGCCGTGCACGGCGGGGCAGCAGCTCACGCGGAAATCGATGTCCTTTCCGCCGATGCGCATCTTGATGCGGCCGTCCTGCGGGACGCGCTTTTCGGCGATGTCCACGCCGGCCATGATCTTCATGCGGGTGTTTACGGCGTTCTGAAGCCGCTTGGGAATGTTTTCGCGTTCGACGCAGACGCCGTCAATGCGATAACGCACGCGCACGCGATCGGCCATTGGCTCGACGTGGATGTCGCTCGATCGTGTCCGCACGGCCTCGCTGATCATCATGTTGATCAGTTTGATGATCGGCGCGTCGGGGTCGTCGGACTCGACCTTCTTCGCGGCCTTCGCCTCCTGATCGAGCGACGCGTCGACCGAGGCGTCGAGGCTCTTGGACAGCTCGTCAAGCGAGCGGTCGGCGCCGGCCAGGTACCGGTCGATGTACGCCTTGATTCGGGTCTTCGGGGCGAGCACGGGAATGATGTCGCTGACACCCAGCCGGAACCTCAGCATGTCGATGGTGTCGAGGTCGAGCGGGTCATGAATGATCACCTTCATCTTCCCGTTGTCGCTGCTCATCGGGAGGATCGTGCTGTTCTTGATGATCTTCTCGGGGACCATCGCCAGGGCTTCGGGGCTGACGGTCTGGCGGGATACGTCGACGAACTCGAGTCCGTGCTGGGCGGCGAGAGCGCGGTACACGTCGTCTTCGGAGACGAGTTCCAGCTCGACGAGGGCCTCCCCGATGCGCTTGCGGTTATTCAGGCCGTATTCCGCGGCGCGGTCGGCATTCTCCTTGGTGACGAGCTTCATGTCCTGAAGGATCTCGCCCAGTTTCTTGCGAATGCGTGCCATGTGTAAAGCTCGTCCTCGTCCGTATCTGCGGGGTAAGGGAGGATCGCCCCCGCGGGCCTGCGTCGTTCAGGCGGTGTGATGTCTCGAATGCGCGCCAGCGCTTGATCGGACCCCGCCGGTCCGTGACCGCCCGCCGTCGGTCCGAACACACAGGCGCCGCCGGCCCGCCAGCGGGAACCGGCCTGCGACAACCGCGGAGGAAGTCCCGAAAGAAGGCAAAACCCGTCGCGGAACCGGAGGCGGAGGGCTAAACTCGCACCTGCATTTTACGCGGGGTCGTCAAACCAATCAATGCAGCCGAACCCGATCGGTACCCGGGTTATGGGAGTCACGACCTGCACGCACGCGAGACGATCACGGCTTGATTCAGGCCCTGCACCGACCGATTCCCAGACACTTCCGGTATTCGTCGATAACCGGCCACCCGGCCCGGGGCGAAAACTCACAAGCCGGCGGTCCGGCCCGCTTCAGCTCATGGAGGCGACGCGCTCCACTTCGCTGACCGTCGTGATTCCTTCGATGACTTTTTTGTAGCCGGTATCCAGCAGGGTGTGGAACATCCACTCGCCGGCGGCCTTGCGGATTTCAGAGATCGTGGGGCCTGAGAGGACGACGTCCCGCACGGCAGGGGTGAAGAGAAGCATCTCGTAGATCGCGATGCGGCCGCGGAATCCCGTACCCATGCACTTCTTGCAGCCGACGGCTTCAAAGAAGCTTCCAAAGGAGCGGCCCTCGAGGTTCATTTTCCGAACCGTCTTGGCGTCGGGCTTGTAGGGGCGCTTGCAATGGGCGCACAGAACACGAACCAGGCGCTGGGAAATGCACAGTGTCACCGCATTGGCAACCAGGAACGACTCAATGCCCAGGTCGAGAAGGCGAAAGACAGTGCCGATCGTATCTCGTGCGTGAATCGTGGTCAGAACAAGGTGCCCCGTCGTCGCCGCCTGCATGGCGAGGCGGGCGGTCTCCTGATCGCGAATCTCGCCCACCAGGATGACGTCCGGGTCCTGGCGCAGAACGGACGAAAGCACCGTCGCAAAGGTCACGCCATGAACGGGATCAATCGAGATTTGCGTCGTATTCGAGAGCTCGTACTCGACAGGATCTTCGATGGTGACTATGTTCCGCGTGGTGGCGTTAATCGACTGAAGCGCGGTGTACATCGTCGTGGTCTTTCCGCTGCCGGTCGGGCCGGAGAGAATGATCATGCCCGCGTCCTGATCGCAGATGCGCTGAAGCTCCGCGACGGCGTCGAGTTCCATTCCGAGGTTTTCGAAATGCGTCGGCACCGCCCCGGGATCCAGGAGCCGGAGGGCGAGCTTCTGGCCGTGCATGGTGGGCGTAAAGTTGACTCGGAAATCCACGCGGCGCGTCGGAAGCTCGACCGCGAAGCTTCCTTCCTGGACGATGCTCCGCTTGGCAATGTCGATTTCGCAGAGAATCTTGATGACGTTCAGAATCGCGAGGGCCATTTTGGTCGTGACTTCGCCGACCGACTGCATCTGCCCGTCGATGCGGAACCGGAGGGCATACACCTCGGCCTTGGGCTCGACGTGAATGTCGGTCGCCCGTGTTCGAAAGGCGACGAAGAGCAACTGGCGCAGCGCCTCGAACGCCTCGCCGGCCTTGGAATGTGCGGCGGGCTTCTGGGGTTCGGACTTCCGGTTCAGAAGTGTCACGTCCTTGACAACCTGCGGGGCGCCGGGCGGTACCGGCACCGTCACGCACGCCTGCATCAAGGTGCTCAGTTGCCGTGCGAGGGGGCCGCCGACGAGCGCACGAACGGCGAGCGTCGTCGCGACGAGCGTGGGATCGGAAGAGGTCACGGGCGGCTCATCCGGCACTTCATCGTCATCATCAAGAACAATTTCAGCGGAAGGGATTTCGCCCGTTTCGGCCACATTGACCTCGTCGGGAATCAGGCGAATCACCGTGGAGCCGATGCGGAAACTGTCGCCGAGTTCCATGGCGGCCTCGACAATGCGGTTTTCACCCATCCACGTGCCGTTGTGGCTGCCGAGATCTTTGACGTAAAAGTGGCCCTTGCGGTGCTCGATGATGCAGTGCTTGCGCGACGCGACAGGGTCCTTGAGAACGACGTCGTTGCCCTCCTGACGACCGATCCCCAGGGTGGGACCGTTGAATTCTACGATCTGCGTTGGCTGACCTTTCGCACTGATCTCCAGTCGTGGCATGGGACGGCTCGCGTGTGGCCCTCGTACCTGTTTCGATTATTGTAATCGAAAACCCGCGTGTTCCAGCGGTCCGCGCGGCCCTTCCGGCTCCGCCGGTTTTCGGCCCCGGGCCGTGGCCGTCACCCGATCAGCCCGCGGCTGCCGGAGCGGATGCCCTTCATGCGCATCTTGAGCTCGTCCGGGTTCGGCGCGACTTCAAGGGCGACCTTGATATCGAGGTACTCGGTCTGAACGAGTTTGTACAGCGCCTCGGTGAAGTCCTGCATTCCTTCCTGCGTCGCGGACTTCAGCACGGTGGTAATCTCGAAATCGCGGCCTTCGGCGATGAGCTTCCGGATCGACGGGTTGGTGATCATGATCTCGCAGCACGGAACGCGCGAACGCGAGGGATGAATGCTCGGCAGAAGCTTCTGTGCGATTACTGCCTTGAGGTTGAACATCAGCGCCTGACGGACCTGGGCACGGGCATCCTCGGGAAACAGGTCGAGGATGCGCGTCATGGTCTGCGACGCGCTGGACGCGTGGATCGTTCCCAGTACCAGGTGGCCCGTTTCGGCGGCATGGACGGCCGCCTCGAAGGTGTCCCGGTCGCGCATCTCGCCGACGAGCACGACGTCGGGATCCTCGCGCATGAGGTATTTGAGCGCCTCGTGGAAGTTCTTCACGTCGATGCCGATCTCGCGCTGATTGATGAACGCCTTGTCGTCCTGAAAGATGTACTCGATCGGGTCCTCCAGCGTGACGATGTGGCAGGCGCGCGTCTTGTTGATGTAGTTGAGCATCGCCGCGATCGTCGTCGACTTTCCGGAGCCGGTGATACCGGCGAGAAGAATCAGACCCTGGTGAAACTTGGCTATTTCCTTCAGGACCGGAGGGATATTCAGCTCTTCAAAGTCCGCGATCTTGGATGTCACCCGCCGGGCGGCCACCGACGTCGCCCCGCGCTGGCGGAAGACGTTGAGCCGGAAGCGGTCCATGCCCGGGACCTGGTGGGCAAAGTCGAGGGCCCCGTGTTCGAAAAAGTACTTCTTCTGGGTCTCGGTGATGACTTCGAAGACCATGTCTTCGATTTCCTTGGAGGAAAGCGGCGGCTCCTGGGCCTTGCGAATGTCTCCGGCAATGCGAAACCGGGGGGGCGAGCCGGCCTTCAGGTGAACGTCGCTGGCGCCCATCTTGATGCAGGCGCGGAAGAGGCGGTTGATCACGGGACCCTTTGACCGGTCGTCGCTCTTGCCGGCCCCGTTTCCACCGGCGGCTTCGGCGGCAGCCTCGGCCACTTCATCGTGGCCGATGCTGTGGCAGTCGATGGGATTCAAGTCCTCGTCATGATTGTGGATGCGCGATTCCATGGCGAAACCTTTCGCGAAGGCACTGGCGGTTGGAAGCTTGGCTGCCGGGTCCGTGCCCTGGTGTGCTGGGCAGGCAGTCTGGCCGGATCAGCTGTGGGGGGGACCATCCGACGACTGCGTGCAAAGCATTATTATATCGCCGCATGCATGAATCAAGGCTTTGAAAACGGGCGCGTCTGGCGCGGAGCGTCTCCGCCACGGTCATGCACTTCGAGTCGGCATCGCGGCAGGGCCTCCAAGAACTTGCGTCCATAAGCCTTTGTCCGGACGCGGCGATCGAGGATCACCACGACGCCGCGGTCGCTCTTCGTGCGGATGAGGCGGCCGAAACCCTGCTTCAGTTTCAGGACCGCTTCGGGCACCTGTAGCTCGTAAAACGGCTCACCGCCCGCCGCCTTGATTGCGTCGCTTCTTGCCTGAAGCAGCGGCTGGTCAGGGGCCGCAAAGGGCAACCGGGTAATGATCACGGTCTGAAGGGCGTCGCCGGGAACGTCGACCCCCTGCCAGAAAGAGTCGGTGCCGAACAGGACCGCGCCGTCGATTTCCTTGAACGTCTCCACCATCCGCCCGCGCGGCAGCCCCTGGCCCTGAACCAGAAGCGTCAGCCCTTCCGCCTCGCAGAAGGGCTGCACAATCGCGGCGGTGCGGTTCATGGCGTCGTAACTGGTGAACAGAACAAACGCCCGGCCGCGCGAGGCCCTGAGGTAATGCTTGATGCGCTCGGCCGACTCGGGGATGAAGGCCGGATCGGTCGGCTCGGGCAGGCCGGCTTCGACGTGGAGAGTCACATTGTTGGCATAATCGAAGGGTGAATCGAGCACGCGCTCCCTGGCCTCCGGTATACCGAGCCGCCGGCTGAGGTAGGCGAACCCATCGCGGCCCCCGGTCGAAAGCGTCGCGCTGGTCAGAACGACCGCCTTGGTCCTTTCAAACAGCGCCTGGCGAAGGATGTCGCTTACCTGGAGCGGAGCCGCGTGAAGGAGGACGCCGGGGGCGGCGGGTCTTCGCCCTCGGCCGCGGTCAAAGAGGGTGCCGGCCTCCTCGACCTCGCCGTCGGTCCGCGCATGCGTCCTTTCCAGCCAATAGACGTATCCCTCATGCGACTGTTTTAGAAGCGCCTCCAGTACATCCGCGGTCTCGGCGCAGCGGTCGGCGAAGGCCGCCAGCTCGAAGCGGTCATCGTCGCGCTCGAAACGCGGCTTCAGCGCTTTGAGTTCGTTGGCCACTTCCAGGAGGGCCGGGCTGAGCAGGTTGACGACGTTGAGTGGCGCGGTGAGGCGCGTGCCGCCGCGCCGATCCGCCGCGAAGTCGAGCAGGCGGCTGAAGAGGTCGTCGGCCTTTCGATGGGCGTCGGCGACCTTTTTGGCGGCCTGGTCGCTGCCGGCCATGGCGATAAAGCCGCGCCCGGTCTGCGGATTGAAGATGCCGTTGAGCAGGTGATGCACCTGGGAGCCCGATACGGACAGGCCGAAGTGATCCCCGGCCACATCTTCGATGTTGTGCGCTTCGTCGAATATGACGTAGTCGTAGTCGGGCAGAAACGTCACTTCCTTCCGGCGCAAGGCCAGGTCGGCGAAGAACAGCGCGTGATTTACAACCAGGAGGTCGCCTCGCTCCGCCTCGCGCCGCGCCTGCTGATAGAAACACTTGTCGTACGTCGCGCACCGGCTGCCCATGCAGTTGTTGCTTTCGCTGCGGACGCGCTGCCATAGCTGCGGGAGCGGCGTGAAGCTGAGGTCGGACAGCGATCCGTCGGCGGTATCGTAGGCCCAGTCCTCGATCGCATGAAGCTGATCAAGATCGCGCGGGTTGGAGAAAACGGCCTGTTGTCGTCTGCTGGTCTGCATGAGGCGGCGCAGGCCGAGGTAATTCTGGCGACCCTTCACCAGCACGGCCTTGAAGGGGATGTTCACGGCCCGGGCCAGCGCTGGAATGTCTTTCTCGATGAGTTGCTCCTGAAGCGCAATCGTGTACGTCGAGACGACGACCTTGCGCCGGGTCCTGCCGATGTGCTCGATCGCCGGAAGCAGGTAGGCGAAACTCTTTCCGACGCCGGTTCCCGCCTCTACCAGCAGGTGGCGATGATTCTTCAGTGCGTCGGCTACGGCTTCGGCCATGGCCGCCTGCTGGGGCCGGTGTTCGAAGTTCGGCAACGCCCGGGAGATGACGGATTCAATGATCGTATCCATGGTGTCTGCGCGCCCGGCTCCGGTGATCGGCGGGCATCACGCTCCCCCCTCCGAGGCCGCATAGAGGCGCCGGGCGAAATCCACGATGAACATGAGCATGATGGCCGACGTGACGAGGACAATTACCGTGGCCATGACGGTGACGAGGGTCGGACCGGACATCATTCCATTCTGATAGGTCGCCATGATGTGCGGCCGGGCGAGCACGAGCATGGCAAGCAGGACGGCGGCGATCGACGGCCAGAT
Source organism: Planctomycetota bacterium (assembly GCA_003576905.1). Lineage (GTDB taxonomy): Bacteria > Planctomycetota > Phycisphaerae > UBA1845 > UTPLA1 > UTPLA1. The sequence goes on from QEVG01000007.1 coordinate 11,388, forward strand.
GCTGATCGAATGAAGGTAGCTGTAGATCCAGACCCAGCGCGGCACGTCCTGTTCATAGCCGACGGCACGATGGACGAAGTGCCCGCGCACATAATACACGACGCTTTCGCCCTTGGTGTCGACATAACCGTTCGGCGCATCACCCCCGATGATCGCATAGACCACGGCGTACAGAATGAAGTTGCTCAGGCCGAGGATGATCAACCAGAGACAGACCTTTGTACGCGTGCGGCGGTCCATAACCTGCAGAATACCGCAAAGGACGGGGCAGGTCGAAACATCACTCCGGCGCGCTTCAAAAAACGGAATGGACGGTCCACAAAGGGGACGCGCCCATTCCGCGGAGGAGGGGGAACCCAATCCGAACGACATTTCTTATCGGCGTGCATCACCTCGTCGCCGCCGGCCCAGCGTCCACATGCCGGCGACGCCCATGACCATTGCCGGCGTTACGCCCGGTCCGCAGACGCCGCAAGGCGCGGATTGCAGCCCCAGCGACTGCCCGGCGTCAGGGGGTTTCGGATCGACGGCATTGGCGATGCCGTCGCCGTCGTCGTCGGCCTGGTCTGGATTGAACACCTCGGGGGCGTTATCCGCGGCATCTCCGATGCCGTCTGCGTCGCGGTCGAATTGCGCAAAGGCGAGGTAGGATGAAAGAAACCGGCGGTTCTCGTCTGATATCAGCAGACCGTCGCGATCAATCACGGAAACGCCGCGACTGGCCGTCACGGCGAGTCGCCCGTTCGCCAATTCGAACACCGCCCGGAAGAAGCTGAGATCGGCCGGTGTGTAGTGGCCGACCAGGTCGCCGCCGGGCACAAGCTCCATAATGCCGCGATGCGATCCGGCGGTGGATGCGATCAGAATGTTCCCGTTCGACGCGCCGGCCATGCCAATGAAATGATTCTGAATCTGCCCAAGTGGACCCAGGTGGGCTCCCGTTCTCAGATCAAATCGGTGAACGGCGTTCAATCCCGAATCGCTCACGAGGATCTCGTCGCCGCGCACCAGAATGTTTGCGATCGCCGAGATGGCGGGAGCCACACTCGGAATGCGTCGGCCGACGAACCCACCCTCTGCATCGAGCTCGACGATTTCGGGCGTGCCGCCGGGGCCCGGGTTGCTCGGCACAAGGACGTGCCCATCGGGCAGGACGGCGAGGCAGCTGGCATTGATGAAGTTCGCGCCGCCTGCATTAATCCCCAGTGCAAACTCGCCGGACTCCAGCGTATCCAGCGAGATCTGAAGAATGCGGTTCCCGCCGATCAGACTGAGTACGCGACGCCGCGCTCCGTCGAATGTCAGGAAGGCTCCGTGTCCGCCGACGAGGCGGCCTTCGATGAAGAGCGGATCGAGGAACCGGCCATCCCGCGCGTCGTAGGCCGCCACAGTTCCGGAAAGATCGCCCGTCGCGAGGAGAATGCCCGATCGTTCGAGAAGCGCCCGCGCCGGATTCTCAGAGTCGCAATCGATGCGCCCGTCTCCGTCAATGTCCACGTCGGGTTTGTCACAGCCGCACTCGCCCGGCTCCGACTTGAGCGGGCTGTCCGGGCACAGGTCGCAGAGGTCGCCCGTCCGATCACCGTCCCGGTCGGTCTGATCCGCGCCGGCCCGGAAGGGGCAGTTGTCGCGGATGTCCTCGATGCCATCGGCGTCGGTGTCGCTGAAGACTCTGTCGTTGACCAGCGCTACGAATCGGTAGGTCGTCTCATGATCATCCACGATGCCGCGGACCAGGATGAAGAGCGGGCCATCCGTCTCGGCCACAACCGTGCCGGCTGCGTGGGCGCTGTTGGTGTCGGGATTGGCAACTGACAACGCGTCACCGGATGCCAGGGGCGTGCCATCGGCGCTAAAGATGGTAACGATGATGGGGGTCACGAGGCCGTTGCGCTCCGGATCGGCGTCGAGAAGTACGACGAGACGCTCCCCGGCGCGCACGTCCACGCGATAGAAGTCGAACTCCGCGCGATGCGTCGTGCCCGTCGTCAGCCGGGAGGTGATAAAGTCGGCCTGATCGATCGTATCGTTCGGCTCGGTTTCGGAGACCGCATCGGCTGGGCTGACGACCGCATGGTGCAGCTCGTAGGCGTCGAGAACGTGCGGAATCGACGGGTCCATCACACGGTAGAAGACGTCTCCCGGTGCGTCCGTCTCCGCGCCCGCGACGACCGAACCGAGCTTCGGCCCGTCATTGTCGTCGCTTTCGAGAACGCGCCCGTCACTGTTAAGGACCTGAAGGAGCGAGTCCGGCTTGTTGCCGTCGGCGTCGGGCGGCGAAACGCGCGAATCCACCCAGGCGAAGATAAGGTCACCGGCCTGGCAGTGCGGCACGCGATACGTATCGAGTTCACCCGCCGGGCTGATCTCGGCGCGGACCGATTCGCGGTTTCGGAGAAGGGATGCGGCTTGAATGGAATCATTCGGCTCGAGTTCGCCGACCTCTGAACCCAGGACCGACGCCGCCAGGAAGGCCTGCAAGGCGGCGGCAAGGATCACGGCATCCTGAATGAAGCGGGCGAGTTGAAAGCGCGGAGTCTCCGGCTGCTTTTTCCGGCTCGGTGCCATGACAAATCTCCAGGGGAGCAGGTTTGGCGGTGCCGGCGGCCATCGTTTTTCATGCGGCCGGCCGGTGCGGGCGTACCGGGTTGCGAGGGTTACAGGGAGATATGTCCCGAAAGCCGGAATTCATTGCAGAACGGCGGGGATATTTCCGCAGGGCCCGTCGAGAATCGCGCGAAGTAATTCGATTTCAGTGCAAGACACCGCCGAGCCCGCGACATGGAGCGATGCGGTCAATCGACTCCGCGCCGACCGGGAGCGCCTGCTTCTCCACCCCGCCCCCCAGGCCCCTGCCAAGTCGATGCCCGGCGTGATGCAGGAGCGATCCGACAACAGGGCGAACGTCCCGGCGTAAGTCGGCCATGCGTCACGGGCAGACGCCACTGCTGAGCAGATCCTCGACAAAGACGGGCACGTCATCGAGGGTCACTCCGCTCTCCAGGCTGACATCCGCACACTGGCAGCTTCCGCCCGACGTAAAGCAGGCGACGAACTTTTGCACATCCCGCGCGTCCTTGATGCCGTCGCCGTTCATGTCTCCGGGACAGTAGCAGATCTGACTGACGACCCAGAAACCGCCGGCCAGCTCGTATGGTCCACCGACCATGGGTGCCGTCGGACCGGCATCATGCTGCCCGATCGTACCGGACAGCTCATAGGCGCCACCGGCGAGATGCATCGCGCCCCCGCCGTCAATCGTATGCCAGTCGATGGTGTAGTCCGGTCCGGCCGAGGCGATGGGCAGGACCAGCCAGAGTGTTGCGGTGAGTGTCATCGCGATTCGCATGAGGTTCATCGACCCGCTCCTTTCGTATCGATAGCCACCTGCTCAATCAATACTTCCATCCGCTCGAGTCGCTGCGTGAGCTCGGCGATCTGCCCGTCTCGGCGGGCGATCTGCTGGTCCTTCTCGTCGCGCAGCTCGCGGAGCGCTTCAACAAGCACCGGCGTCAGCCTTCCGTAATCGACGGAGAGGTAGCCATCCTCGCCGCGACTGACGACATGCGGCAGGACTTTCTCCACCTCCTGCGCGATGAAGCCGAGCTGGCGGTCCTTGGCGAACTTGTGATCGGGGAACGCCTCGCGCTTCCAGTCGAAGTTCACACCGCGAAGCTGCTCGACCTTTTCGAGTGCGCCCGCGATGGGCTCGACATGCTCCTTGAACCGGGCATCGCTGCATGTGCCGATCGTGCCGGTGGCGCAAATGTTTCCGACGACGTGAAGGCGCTGGGAGGGCGATTGCGTGCCGATCCCGACGTTTCCGTTGTTTGTGATGCTCATTCGGGATAATCGTGCCGTGTATAGATCGATGCCCAGTCGATTTGGAGATCCGCCCGGACGATTCGAGCCGATTCCTTCGCCGGAAGTCAGACCGCCCATGCGCAGGCCGAAGAACGGCTGCACGTCCGAGGGCGGACCATTCGCCGCGCCGGCCCCGTCAACAAGGATGCCTTCCTGTACGTGAAGCTGCTCGGTCGGTGTGCCCGTCCCGATGCCGACTTTGCCGGATGAAGTGATCCGCATGTGCTCCGTATAGCCCGATCCGCGGGAGGTCTCGGAGCCGAATCGAAGCGCGCCGGTCGCCGGCCAAATCATCGAAGGGTTCGGGGCGGCGTGAAGGTAGAGATAATGACTCTGATCGAATGAGACACCGAGCGACGGCGTACTGTAGTAGTTCGGCGGGCCAGCGACTTCGAGAGACATACCGGGGGCAATCGTTCCGATGCCGACATTCCCCGCAGGATCGATCATCATACGAACCGCCGGCGCCGTGTTGTCTCGAATCACGAAACTGCCCACGGGCTCCAGGTTCGTTGTGCCGGTTGTGAGCAATCCCCAATCCCGGCCACTCGCCACTGTGTTCACCAAGCGCATCCAGGTGCCCTCTGTCGAGTTGCTTTCGAAGCGGGCGTGGTTGTAGTTGGGTCCGCCGACCGTGTGCAGCCGCGCTTGTGGATTGTTGGTGCCAATGCCGACACCACCGCCGGCGCGGATGAGGAACTGGTTGGCGGCGGTCGAGGCGAAATCGAGGCTCGTGGCATCGCCCCAGACAAATGAACCGTCGTGGATGGCCTTGGCACGATGACCGGCCGCGAAGCTGGAGTAGCCGGTGGCCTCATTGAGTGCGCCACCTGGTACCGTGGAGAAGCCATTACTGGCCGAGTTCTGATACCCTCCACCGACAGTGGAAGCGTAGCCGTCGGCCAGGTTGCCGAGTCCTCCACCGACGGTTGAACCGAAGTCGCTGGCCGAATTGCCTTGACCACCTCCGACGGTGGCACCGTTACCGCTCCCCGTGTTGCCGGCACCCCCGCTGACGGTGGAACTATGACCTTCGGCCGAATTCTGCTGCCCTCCGGCGACCGTGGCATTGGGACCACTCGCCGCGTTGAGTATTCCACCGCCGACGGTGGACCACACGCTTGTTGCGGCGTTGGAGAATCCCCCGGAGACTGTTGCATGATCGCTCCATGCGGCTTCATCATCAGCCCCAGCCTGGTTATCCGAGCCGCCGCCGACCGTGCCGTAATGACTCGTCACGCGGTTGTTCAGCCCATCCAATGGACTCCCCCCGCCGCCGATGGTCGCGCCGACCAATCCGGGTGTCACCGCATTGCCGCTGTATCCACCGATGACATTCGGGCTGGTCGCGTTCTCCTGAGTGTAGAGCCCCGGCAGGGCCAGGGCGTACGGCGACGGCATGAGAGGCTGCCGGGGAACGAGCGGCGTGCCGTTCACAACGATCTCCAACCATCGGGCGCTGCCATTGAAGGCGGCCTCACCGAAGTTGAGGCGGACAGTGAACAGGCCATCCGTTACATTGATCGGCGGCGGATTGCCACCAAGGCCGTCGTAGGTCAGGGTCGGGCCGATTTGCGCTCCGGCGAGCGCGTCATCCCACAGGGAGAAAGCGAAGTTGTGCGGCCCGCTCGCAGGGCTCCCGCCGTCATTCAGGTGCCCCTGGTAGGTGAAGGCCGTGCCCAGTGGCGATTCCGCCATGAGCCTCGCTTCTCCTGTGGAAACAGCGATTACGATGAATGTGAGATCTCGCATCTTCATGGCGTTACTCCTTTCTGGAAGAGAGCGCAGGGCCGTGCGGAATGGCACGAAGCTCTACGGTGGACTGAACTTAGAGACTCGCCCGAAACAGCGGTCTAAAGACAGTTCGCGAAGGGTGGCCTGCGCCCATCATTAAAAATGATGGCAGTGAATTTCAAGGATTGAGAGGCTGATGGAGCGAGAATTCGCCCTCATACCGACCCGTGTGCTAATGCCGCACAGACGGCTCCGTCGCACGAAAGTGGCATTCGGCGGGAATTTCAGTACACGATGACGCCTTCGACCGGTGAACTGGCCGTGGCATACAGCTTCCTTGAAATGCGCCCCGCGCGGGCTGCGAGGAAGCCAGCGTCTAGCGCGTGGGCCATTGCCCTCGCCATGGCCACAGGGTCCTTTGCATGGGCGATGCCGGTATTCAGCAGGACACCATCTGCCCCCAGCTCCATCGCAATGGTCACGTCACTCGCCGTCCCGACGCCTGCATCGACAATGACGGGATACGCCGGATCACCCTCCTTGAGCATCTCCAGGATGATGCGGATGTTGTTCGGATTGAGGACGCCCTGGCCGCTGCCGATCGGACTGCCGGCCGGCATGACGCTGGTTGCCCCGGCCTCCTTGAGCCGACACGCCGCCGCCGGGTCGTCACTGGAATAGACCATGACGTGAAAGCCGTCCTTGATGAGTTCCCTGGTTGCTTCCAGGGTGCCGATGGGATCCGGCAGGAGGGTTTTCTTGTCGTGCAGCACTTCGAGCTTGACCCAGCTCGCGCCGGGGTTTTCAAGTTGCTCCAGGATCTCGCGTCCGAGTCGTGCAACACGTATGGCATCCTCCGCGGTGAAGCACCCGGCCGTGTTCGGAAGGATCGTGTAGCGCTTTGTATCGAGAAAATCGAGAAGGCTTCGGTTCTGCGCGTCGTACAGTCGCTCGCGTCGCACGGCCACGGTGACCACCTCGCAGCGGCTGGCCTCAAGGCACTCGCGCATCAGTTCATAGGTGGAATATTTGCCGGTGCCGACAAAGAGGCGCGAACGAAACGCATAGGGGCCGATCTTGAGCGGTGCGGGATCCATTACAGTTTCAGGCTCCTTGAGGACAACCGACGGAGAGACGGCGGCGGAGCGCCTTTCCGCCGTTCCACGCCGGACACTCTCTCATCCGCCTCCGACGAGCGTGACGATCTCGACGCAATCGCCTTCGGCAAGGGGGGTCGATTCGTACTCGGCACGGCGGACAAGCCGCCGGTTTACTTCCACCGCGAACGGCGGACGCGGCCGGCGCAGGGCAACCAGCGTCCCCACCGTTGCAGGGCTTGCCACCCTCTGCGGCTCGCCGTTTACAAGAATTCTCAAGCTGGTTGTCGTCATTGTACCCGTGGCGGTTTGCCCTCTACCGGGGTCGTCCAAGCGCCGCGCGAATTATAGCGGCGCGTCAGGGTTTGTAGAGTCCGGCACGAGCAGGCGCGTGTAGAGCCAGTACACGAAGCACAGGAAGCCGCCTTCCAGGAGGATCCCCAGCGTCGCATCGACAAAGCCGTGGAGCCAAACCAGCAGAACCGCGAACGTGATGCTGTTGATGACGATGGCCGCGACCGCCTGCATCCGCCGGCCGGCCACGCCCGGCTCGGCGGCGGGGCGTCTGCGAAAGGTCCAGAGAACGGCGGCGGCGAGCGTGGCGGAGAGCGCGATGGTGTAGGGCAGGAGGGTCACGACGGTCTCGCGATCCTCCGAGGGATAGAAGACGACCGCGAGGGAGACGACAAAGGCCCCGAGGGCGATCCAGACGGAGAGCAAGGCGGCCATCAGGGGAATTGTCCCGGCGGCGACGGGCGCTGTCGAGCCTTATTGAGCGATCGCGCACCGTGTCCCGACTTGGTTATACTCTTCGCGGTTTGGATGGTCGTCGTCCTGACAATCGATCATGAGTTGAGCAAATCATGCTGATCTCCCTGAACTGGCTCAAAGACTTTGTCGACCTGCCCGCCGATCTCAATCCCCGGGAGCTGGCCCTCCGCTTTACCATCACGACTGCCGAGGTAGAGGGGGTCGAGCAGCACACCGCAAATTTCTCCGGTCTCGTGGCTGCACGTATTGAGGCCGTCGAACGCGTCCCCGGCGAGAGTAAACTTCAAAAGATCGCGCTGAATGCCGGGCGTGCATACACGACTCTGTCGGCCGCGCCCAACCTCGTCGCCGGAGCAATTGTCGTCTACGGCCCGCCGGGCGCCTCCGTCGCGGGACACGCCTTTGGCACGACCGACCCATCCGGTCGACCGTCCGAAGGAATGATCGTCGCGGGCCAGGCCCTGGGACTTGTGCAGGTCGGGGCCAATGCGATCTTTCTCCCGCCAGGCACGATGGTCGGGACGCCCGTCGATTCGGCACCTTTCAACGATTGGATCATCGAGATCGACAACAAGTCCATTACGCACCGGCCCGACTGCTGGGGGCACTACGGGATCGCCCGCGAGGTCGCCGCGATGCTCGACCTGCCGCTGAAGAAATACCCTGTGACGGATCTTGCGGAGCTTCCGGTGGTCGGCCTGCCGGAAGTGCCGATCGAGATCGACGATCCGAAGCTCTGCCCGCGCTATACGGCCCTGGTGATGCGCGGACTGGCGCCGCAGCCATCTCCACTGTGGATGCAGGCGCGTCTTGCGCTGTGCGGCCAGCGGCCGATCGATCTGCTCGTCGACCTGACCAATTACATCATGATGGAGCTGGGCCAGCCGATGCACGCCTTCGACGGGGCGCGGCTCGCGAACATCCAGGTCGCCACGGCCGCCGCGGGCGAGAAGTTCACGACGCTCGACGGCGTGACGCGTACCATGCCAGGGGGCACGCTGATGATCCAGTGCAATCGAAAAAGCGTCGCCATCGCCGGGATCATGGGCGGGGCCGAAACTGAGGTGAGCAGCCGGACAGAGACCGTCCTCCTGGAATCCGCGAATTTCGACGCAGCGACGATTCGCCGGGCGGCGACGGCAATGGGCCATCGGACCGAGGCGAGCGCGCGGTTCGAGAAATCGCTCGATCCGGTGAACACGGTGCTGGGCATCGCCCGGTTTCACAAGCTGGCCAAGGCGGAGCTGCCGGGCCTCACAGTGGCCAGCGCATTGTCCGACTGTTACCCCGCGCCGCGGAAGCCGCCCACGATCGAACTGGACTGCGAATTCGCGGCGCGGTTCATCGGCAGGGCGGCGCCGCCCGAAGAAATCTCGCGCATTCTCACGAAGCTGGAGTTCACCTGCCGGCGCAACGGCACGAAGCTGCTGGTCACGCCGCCGAGTTATCGCGCGACGAAGGACATCTCCATCGAGGCCGACCTGATCGAGGAAGTCGCCCGGTTCGTGGGGTACAACAACATCGAGCCATCGCTGCCGCGCGTGGCGGCGCGGCACTTCGAGCCGTCGCGGGATCTCGCCCTCGAACAGCGCACGCTGGACTACCTATGCGTCGGCGGCGAATTCGTCGAAGTGCACGACTACATCTGGTACGACGATGACTGGCTGAAGAAGATCGGCTTTGATTCCGGAGCGTGCATCACGCTTCGAAACCCCGCCGCCGAGAATTGTGCGCGGCTTCGCCAGACGCTCTTGCCGGGCATGCTGGCCATCGCGGAGCGAAACCGCCATCATTTCGAGCGGTTCAGCATCGCGCAGATCGGCAGCGTCTTCTTCCCCGGCGTGGAGGTCATCGAAAAGGCACAGCACCGTAACCTCGCGCTGCTGTCTGCGCAGGCCGGCGCGAAGGCGGACGGCGTGGTGTGGGACCGCATCCGCACCGCCCTCGACGGCTGGGCGATGCAGGTGCTGGAGGGCGGCGTCGAATTCGCCGAAACGCGACCCGCAATGCCCTGGGAAGATGAATCGCGCCTTGCGGAAGTCCTCGTAGACGGCCGCCGCATCGGGCGCGTCGGAATCGTATCCCTTGTGCTCAAGCAGCGCATCGACGAGCGGCTGCGCGCGCTGGCGATGGCATTCTCCGAGATCGATCTGTCCGCCGTAACGGACATCCTTGGGCGGCATGAGAAGCTGGCCCCCCTGCCGAAATTTCCGCGCGTCCGGCTGGACTTTTCCGCGCTTTGCGACGCCGAACGGCGCTACGCGGCGATCCGCGCCGAAGTGGCGGCCTTTGCCCACCCGCAACTCCGACGGCTGGAGTTCGTCGAAGCCTACCAGGGCGGGTCCATCCCCGATGGAAAGAGAAGCCTGACCTTCCGCGCCGAGATCGGACGCGATGACGGCACGCTGAGCGATGAGGACATCCGCGCGTTCCAAGGCAGCTTCAAAGGCTTCCTTTCGTCAAAGGGACTGGAATTGCGCGGGTAACATGAACCTCCGGCTCGTGCACTTGGTTGAGGACATCCGGGCCATGGCGCGACCGCTGCCGACAATTTCGTGCCTGATCCTCGCTGCCTTTTTCTTCGCGACCGACGCTTCGCGCGTCATGGCGGATGAACCCCCGCCAAGGATCACGCGCGTGCGCGGCGTAATCGACCGCGACCAGACGTGGTCCGGGCATATCCTGCTCACCGGCGACGTGTCGATTGAGCAGGGGACGGTCACCGTCGAGGCGGGGACGCGGATTGAGTTCGCGGGGAATCCCGAAGCTTCGCCGGTCCTCCTGAGAGTCGGTTCGACGTCTCGTGGCTCCGGCCGAATCGTATTGCAAGGCACGCCGGAACAACCCATCGAGTTCAAGGCCGGCGGCATCGATCCATGCGAGGGCCGCATCGAAGTACACATCTTCCCGCCCCAGAGAGGGCGGCACAAAGACGCCATCCAAGCCGATGCCGATCAACAGCAGCCGGAGCGGTGGCGGCATGTGCGCTTCGCGTCGCTTCGACCCAGGACTCGACCTGACTTTAGGAAACGAGGGGGCCCGCGCGAATTGTCGGCCCTACGCGTGCAGTGTCATGATTCCGCATCGTTGACGATCGAGGACTGCGACTTCACGGATTCGCACTCGGTCGATTTATCAAGCAATTCCGGCGGTAGCGTTGACGTTTCGAGGTGCCGATTCACGCAATCGCGCGATCGACGGCCCGACTTGCAGGTGTCGGTCCATGGCGCATCGGGCCGAGTCGCAATAGCCGAAGTGGTGGGCCACGTCGCGCTGAATGTAACAGGGCAGGACGTGCAGATAAGAGGGTGCGTCCTGGTCGGCCGGGGCGTGTCCATTCGCTTGGCAGAGGCGAATCCCGACGCGCGCATACGGATTCTTTCAAATTACGTGCACAACACGGAGAACACATATTCGTCGTCATCGTGCGCCTCCTTGCCCGGAAACGCTATCGCAGCAGGAAACTTCTTTCGCAGCAGCGGCGCCGTCGTAAGCTCCGCATGCCGTGACATGCATGAAAACATCCTGCTGATGGATGCCGGCAATCGCGGGCGCAATCCGGGCAATGCCCAAGGCAGTTGGGCCATACGCACGGTGCCGCCGGGAAGCACCCTTGCGAGAAATCTCATAATCGGGCCGGCTTATTCGCTAGTTGAACCGACCGCCGCCGGAGACAACGCGAAATTCGTGCTCGACGCCCGACTCGAACCAATCGTGATACACGGCAACACATTCGACGGGGTTGACCGCGCGTCCAGGGCCATAAAGTTGGCAAATCTGGTCGTGACCCACACGCCTGTCATAATCCACAACAACCTCTTCCTTCGCGTTTCCGCCCTCGTTTACGATGAAGGCCGTCGCGACGACACGCTTCTCTACGCCGATTACAACGCCGTCACTCCGCCCGCCCCGCGGGGGTTTGACCAGGCCGTGGTGAAGGGCAAAAAGCCGGGCGACGAGGGCTGGGGCCGGCATGACATCATCGCCGACGATCCGCGAAAGCTGGGCCTCGGCCCGCTGCCCGATCGCATTCCCGATTACGACGAAGAAATCCTCTCCGGCCGGATGACAATCGACGAGGTGCGAGAGAAAGTCTTCGACCTGTATCGACCCCGGCCCGGCAGCCCCCTGATCGGCGCAGGAAGAAAAGTGGACGGTCCGTCCGGCGAGAAGGCGGCGAACATCGGCCTCTCTCCAAGGGAATGATCGCCGCCGCCGATCGACCAACGATCCATCAAGCGCGGAACATCGGCTGCTTTTCGGCCGGGTTCACGCAGTGAAGAAACTCGCGGCACTCCATGAACGTCTGCACGATCCGCACTGTCTCCTCGGCAACAGCCGCCTGGGCCTGTTCCGTCGAGGCGCCGATGTGGTGCGTGCCATACACGCGCGGCACTTCCAGAATCGGATCGCGAAACTCCCTCTCGTCGGCTGACGGCTCGACCTCGTACACATCGAGAGCCGCCCCGCCGATCGCCCCAAGCTGAATCGCCTTGGCCAGCGCCTTTTCATCCACCACGCCTCCCCGGCTGCAGTTGATGATGAACGCCGTCGGCTTCATAAGGGCCAGTTCCTCCTCACCAATAAGGTGCTTCGTCTGCGGGCCGCCGGGCACATGAAGCGTGAGAAAGTCCGACTCCGCCAGGAGCTGCTCGGGCTGAACGCGGCACAGGCCCAGTTCCTGCTCCAGGTCCGGGCGCTCCACCACATCGCAATACAGAATCCGCATTTCAAAGGCCCTGGCTCGCCGGGCGACCTCCGCGCCAATCCGGCCCAAACCCCAGATCCCAAGCGTGCGCCCCTTTAGCCCGCGCGCCTTGCTGTATTCTTTCTTGTTCCATACGCGCTGCCGGAGGTCGTCGGTCTCGTCCACGATCCGCCGGTCCAGGGCAATCATCATCCCGATCGTCAGCTCCGCGACCGCGACCGAGTTCATGCCCGGGCAGTTGCAGACCCGAATACCGAGCTCGCTCGCGGAGGGTACGTCGATCGTGTCCGTGCCGGCGCCTGCCCGGATGACCATGTGCAGGTTCGGCGCGGCCTCAAGCGTCTCGCGGGTGACGCGGGTCGAGCGGACGATCAGCACGCCACAGTTCTCCTTTTTCATGGCGTCGGTCAGGGCTTCTCCCTGGGTACCGGGCCGATAAATCACCTCACACCCCATGCGCTGAAGTCGGTCGATGCCGCTCTGTTCAAACTTGTCTGCGATGAAGATTCTCATGACGACACCCCTGAAGAATTACGACGAAACATCGGAGAAACGAGTAGCAATCCGCGTGCCACCGGCTCCGGGCAAAGATGCACCAGCGACGCGGTCTGATGGATCGCAATCAGCCCCGTAAGGGCGATTACCAGGGAACATCTGACGACCCTTTACGAGTCGGGCGCCGTGAGGAATTCCGCCAACAGATCGGGAATAACTCGTTGCCGTGGTTATGGGCGCGCCCGCAACGGGAATGACTCCCACGCACAAATAGACCCTTTGCGGGGTGTTTGCCCGCTCCGCGGAGTTGCCGTCCGGCGCACGGATCGGGCGGGCACGCCTGTGCCGCGGAGGTAGGCAATCACGTCGCTGCGCCGCGAAGAAGTCGCAGCAAAGGCGATGAGGGCATCCCACGCACTCTCCTGCGCGAAGACCGTCATCAGGCATCCGAGCGCCGGCGGCGTGTTACCGGGAGCGCGCCGGCAACGGCCGCCCCTGCTGGAAGGAGCGCCCCATCACAGATACCATTGTGTCACGATGTCCGACACGGCTTTTATTCTCATTGTCGAAGACGAGCGCTCCCACGGCGAAGCCATCAAGGAAGGGCTCGAGCGCGCGGGGCACGTATGCCACGTGGTTGAGTCGGGTGAGGACGCCGTGACATCCATGAAGGCCCGGCCGCCGCACGTCGTCATTTCCGATTACCGCCTCGGCGGCGCGATGAACGGCCTGGAGGTGCTGAAGAAGTCCCGCGAACTGGGCCCCTGGACCCAGGGCATCCTCATCACCGCCCACGGTGACGAGCGCCTGGCGCGAGACGCCATCATAGACGGCGGCGCTTATGACTACATGACCAAGCCGCTCGATCTCGAGGAACTCCGCGGAACCGTCGGCCGGGCCGCCCGGCAGGCGATCACCCTGCGCGAGAACCACCTGATGCGTGAGCAGCTCAACAAGGCGTACTCCTTCGAGGGGATCATCGCCGCGTCGGGAGCGATGCGCAGCGCGCTGGAACGAGCGCGGCGGCTTGCCAACTCCAAGCTGACCGTTGTCATCTACGGCGAATCGGGGACCGGTAAGGAACTGATCGCGCGGGCGATTCACAACAACTCCGACCGCCGAAAGAAGCCCTGGGTGCCGGTGAACTGCGCCGGCATTTCGGAGGGCATTCTGGAGTCTGAACTCTTCGGTCACGTGAAGGGGGCCTTCACGAACGCCCATGCCGACCGGGCCGGGCTCTTCGAGGAGGCCGACGGCGGAACGATCTTCCTCGACGAAATCGGCGACATGCCGGTGCAGATGCAGTCCAAGCTCCTGCGGGTTCTGGAGAACGGAGAGATCGTCCGGGTGGGATCGAGCCGACCGATTCACGTGGACGTGCGCGTCGTCTGCGCGACCAACCGCGACCTGAAGCAGGCGGTGGCCGATCGGACGTTTCGCGAGGATCTGTTCTTTCGAATCAACCAGGCGGATATCAACCTGCTGCCCCTCCGGGACCGCCGCGAGGACATCGCCCCCCTCGTGCACCACTTCATCCAGCAGGCCAACCTGCTGCACCGAAAGCAGATTCGCGGCATTACGCCCGAATGCCTTCGCCTTCTTGAGAATTACCGGTGGCCGGGTAATGTCCGCGAGCTTCAGAACGTCATCAATCAGATGGTTGTCTTCTGCGACGGCGAGACGCTGGACACGCGCGACCTGCCTTCAACGCCGCCCATCAACGCGACGACCGACATCGTGCCGCTCAAACCTCGCGCCATGAGCCTGACACTCAGCGAGCTGGAGAAGCTGGCCATCCAGCACGCCCTGGCCCAGCACGGCGGCAACCGCGAGAAGGCCGCCAAGCAGCTCGGCATCGGCGCGCGGACGCTTTATCGAAAGATCAAGGAATACGACATTCGGTAGAAACCGCGCAGCGCGAAAGGCGCCGCGGCAAGGACCCGCGACCCGAAATATTGCTACTGGCGCGGATGGCAGCGCTGGTGCAGGAACTTCAGCCGGGAGTTGTCGACGTGTGTGTAGATCTGCGTGGTAGCCACATCGGCGTGGCCCAGAAGCTCCTGTACGACGCGCAGATCAGCCCCGCCTTCGAGCAGATGCGTCGCGAAACAATGTCGCAATGTGTGCGGGCCGACCGGAACCTGAATACCCGCCGCCGCCGCCGCGCGGCTCACGAGCCGCCAGATGTTGGTCCGGTCCATGGGCCTGCCGGTCCGCGAGACAAACAGCGCGTCAACCGGCCCGACCGACTCCGTCAGGACGCCTCGCAGTGTTCGCAAGTACTCCCCCACCGCGTCAATCGCCGCGTGTCCGATCGGAACGATGCGCTCCTTGCCGCCCTTTCCGTAGCACTTCAGATAGCCGACGCTCAGATTGACGTCGCTCACCTTCAGGGCTGCGAGTTCCGACACGCGAATGCCGCTCGCGTACAACAGCTCAAGGATCGCGCGATCGCGGGCATAGAACGGCTCGCCCGGCTGCGGGGCGGCCAGCATGGCGTCAACCTGTCGATGGTTGATCGTCTGAGGGAGCTTGCGCCACTTCTTGGGCGTCTCGAGCAGCGCGCTGACGTCGCTGGAGATCACCCCGCTGAAGTACAGAAAGCGGAGGAACATCTTCACCGACACGAGGTGCCGGGCAATTGACGACAGCGCCAGCTTCCGCTCCGACAGTCGAACGAGATAGCCGCGCACAACCAGGGGATCGATCCGCTCAGCCGAGCAGATATCCCGCCCATCGAGTTCGACGATAAACTCGCGCAAATCGCGCTGATAAGCCTCGATGGTGTTGGGCGCCAGCCCGCACTCCGTGACGAGGTACGTCACGAACCGCTCAAGAAGCCGCGGCCAGTCGGCATGCGCGGCGGCAGGCGGATGGTCGGCGGCGGCCGGTGAGGCCGACGGCGTGTAGCTGGGGGCGCGAAATGCGGTCATCGGGAACCTTTATTCGGGTGCAGCGTTTTCGCGGTGTGTCCGCAGAGTGTCTATCGGCGAGCCGATGGCAAAATTGCAGCGCGAGCGCGCAAGGGAGCCGCGCCCCGCGGCGACGCGTCGATTTCTGCGCATCGCGCGTCAAAAAGTGCGCGGTCCGGTGCAGA
The DNA here is from genome assembly GCA_003576905.1 of Planctomycetota bacterium. Lineage (GTDB taxonomy): Bacteria > Planctomycetota > Phycisphaerae > UBA1845 > UTPLA1 > UTPLA1. The sequence continues at coordinate 27,154 of QEVG01000007.1, forward strand.
GCGATCTCGGCGCACTCAGCACTGGCGCGGCGCCGACGGAAGCGTCAGCGAAAAGCAGGAGTAATGCGCGCCGTTCCGGCTGCTGCGCTTGAGTTGAAGCACTCCGCCAAGCGATTGGGCCCAGTATCGCGAGAGGGAAAGCCCGAGGCCCACGCCGCCGGCCCTGCGCCCCTGCTCCGAAGTCCCGCGCCGAAACGGCTCGAAAATCGCCCGGCGGTCCTTCGGCGCGACGCCGAACCCGGCGTCGTCCACTTCAAACGTGATGCTCCCGCCCGGTCCGGGGGCGGCGGAAAGCCAGATGCGGCGGTCCGAGGCGTCCGCGCTGTACTTGCAGGCGTTTTCGACCAGGTTGGTGAGGATCTGCACGACGAACTGGCTGTCCGTCTCGATGCGCGTTTCGCGCGGGCAGTGGTTCTCGATGACCAGCTCCTTGCCCGCCTTCTGGCACGGCTCGGCGGTCGCCGCGGCGGCGGCCTCCAGAATGTTCGAGGGGTCCGTGGGGGCGAGGCGCAGGTTCGGCGCGGTTTCCTCGACGCGGGAATAAGAAAGGACATTCTCCACGAGCCGGGCCAGTCGCGCGGCTTCGGCGCGCAGAATACCCGCGTAATGACGTCGCTTCTCGGCGCTTTCCTGCGGCATTTCCGCGAGCAGATCGCTGTAGAGCTGAAACGAAGTCAGCGGCGTGCGAAGTTCGTGGGTAACCGCGGCGACGAACTGCATCCGGCGTTCGGCGAGCGTCAGGTACTTGGTCGCGCCATACGTGATCGCTACCAGCGCAAGCAGCGTCGCGCCCCACGCGACGGCGAGCCCGCCGATGAGGCCCGATGACAGCCCCCATGTCTCCACCGGGGGCGAGCGCGCGGCGACGAGCTTCGCCGGAATCGTGTGAAGCCGGCCGCGCACCGTCGCGGAGGCGGCCATCTCGCTCGGCAGCAGCGGCTTGAGCCGGACCTCGGGAAAGATGTCGCGGACCTGCTCGGTCAACTCGCGGGCAAGCTTCGGCCAGTCGATGAGGACGCCCTGAAGCGTACAGTTCTTGCTTGTCTCCACGGAAGCGGACCGGACGAGGGCGAGCATCGGTTCGCCGTCCTGTGTGAGATCAAGCCAGACGGGTGTCATCAATGGGGCATAGACCTGAACGCACGCACCGGTCTCACGGTTGTAAAGGACCTGGCCCGACCCGGCCTCGAGGTTCTCCATCGCCACGAGTTCCGGCTCGCAGGTCGACGCCGGGTGAATCTCGCGCTGCATCTGTAGCAGACGCTCCGCCCGGCGGGCCGATTCGGCGGCGGCCGTGCGCACGCCCGACTCGGCATCGGGCGCTGCGTCCGGACGGGGTCCGGCGGCCGAAAGTCCCTCGACCTCTCCGGAGTGAATCAGCGTTTCCATGAGGACCTGCTCGAGCATGGGCGCCGTGTAGCGTTCCTGAAGCGCGGCGAACCAGTTCTCGGGCGCCGCTTCCCTCGGCCGGACCGGCGCGGGGATGCCGCCGGCGGGTAGGGCAAAGCGCGCCTCCGAAGAAAGCTGCGGACTGCTCCAGCCCTCGGTCTCGGAAACCTGGAAATGAAGCAGAATCCAGTCGGGGCCGCGATAGTCCTTGAGCGGAGATGCCACGAGGATGTCACGGCTGGCGTCGGAGCTGTCCGACCGGTACCGCGCCTCCGTGGCGATGTAGTATGAGCGAAAGTGCATGTACGGCCGGGCCCGCTCGGGGTACAGCACCGGCGCGATCTCCGCCTCCATCCGTGCCAGGGCACGCTCCATGCGCACTTCGTCCGTGCGGCGCTGATCTTCGCGGGCCTCGAAGCTGTCCAGCTGGATCGCCGAGCGCGTCGCCCAGCCCAACCCGCCGCACACCAGCGCCCATACCAGCGCAATCGCGACGAGGACGTGACGACGGGTGGTTTGCGCCGGCGTCATGCGTCACCCCCGGCCGCGCGATCTTCATCCAGCGGGCGGAGCGCCGGCCCGAGCATGTAGCCCTTGCCCCGCACCGTGACGATGTACCGCTCGCCTTCTCCGCCTCCGGCCGATTCGAGCTTGGCCCGCAGCCGGGCGATATGCATGTCGATTGTCCGCGTCTCCGCGCCGCTGGTGATTCCCCACAGGCGCGTCAGAAGCTCGTTTCGAGATATGGCCCGCCCGGCATGATTCGCCAGGTGGACAAGGATGTCGCACTCGGTCTCCGAAAGGGCCACGCCGTCGGCGCCCTCCGCGCGAATCTCCTGCCGCAACAGGTCCACTGTTGCCGCGCCGGCCGCCAGGCGCTTCACGGCCGCCGGCCGCTCGGGGCTGCGCCGCAAGACCGCCTCGACCCGCGCCAACAGTTCCTTTGACGAAAACGGCTTTACGACGTAATCGTCCGCGCCACCGCGGAGGCCCGCGACGCGCTCCTCCTCCGTCCCCCGCGCCGTCAGGACAATTACCGGAAGCGTGGGATGCGTCTTCCGGAGCCGGGCGAGGACGTCCATGCCGTCCAGCCTCGGCAGCAGTAGGTCCAGCAGAACGAGCGACACGCCGGGCCGCCGGGCCGCGGCAAGTCCCGCCTCTCCATCGGCCGCGGGAATCGGCTCATACCCCGCGCCGCGCAAAACCTCGGTGACCGCCTCGCGGATTGGCGCTTCATCCTCGACGATGACAATCCGATGCGAAGCCAAAGACAGCCATCCTTTCGACCACGAATACGGACACGCCGAACGGGCGTCCTATTCTATCAATTGTACGCCCAAAAGGCGGATGCCGGACCGGGGGACGGCCCTCGCGGCGGGCACTGGCCCACGGTTCAATGTACCCATGATTCGAGCCATCATCTTCGACTTCGACGGCGTCATCGCCGACACGGAACCGCTGCACTACGAGGCCTTCGCCCGCGTACTCGATGGCCGAGTGTTGATGCCGACGCGCGAGGTCTACTTCGCCCAGTACCTGGGCCTTAACGACGCGGCCTTCGTGCGAACGCTTCATGGCGAACAGGAAGTGGCCCTCCGCGACGGCGATCTCGAAGCCCTTCTGGAAAGGAAGAACGCCGCCTACGAAGCCGTGATCGCCCGGGGGCTGCGGCTCCTGCCGGGCGTGGCGGAGTTCATCGACCGCGTGCGCCCGCGCCTGCCTCTGGCCATATGCAGCGGCGCGCGGCGCGTGGAGATCGAGTCCATCCTCCGGTCGGCAAATCGCCTCGACGCGTTCCTGGCCATTGTGAGCGCCGATGACGTACCGGCGAGCAAGCCGGATCCGGCGGGGTTTCGCATGGCGGCCGAAAGACTCCGCCCCACGGCGGCCGGCTTGGCTCCCGGCGAATGCCTTGCGATCGAGGACAGCGCTCATGGCATTACCGCAGCCCGCGCGGCGGGCATGAAGGTCGTCCGCGTGCGGACCTACGCAACAGGCTCACAATGCCCGTCCGTGGATCTCGAAGTCGACTCGCTCCGCGAGTTGACGGACGCGCAACTGACGAAGCTGGGCGCGGCGTAAGCGGGCACGCAGCCCCGATTCCGCTTCTTCAGGGTTCACGCGGGCGTGGTCACTGCCTGAGCAGAATCTCCGCGATGCGCTGCCCGGCGCGGCCGTCGGTCAGTTCGCTTCGTCGACGCGGCCGGGAGACGTCGGCCATGACGGCGGAAAACGCCGCACGGATGGACGCCGACTCGGGTTTCACCAGCCGATTCGTGCCGATGTCGAGCGTGTACGGCCGTTCGGTCGTCTCGCGAAGGGTCATGCACGCGACACCAAGAATGGTCGTCTCCTCCTGCACGCCGCCCGAATCCGTCAGCACGAGGCGCGCATCGGCCATCAGCCGGAGAAAGTCCAGGTAGCCCATCGGCTCGACCGTCCGCAAGGCCGGCAAACCCGCCAGCCGCGCCGACAGGCCGAACGATGCAATCCGTCTCGCCGTGCGCGGATGGACGGGGAACACGACGGGCATCGCGGCCGCGACCGCCGCGACTCCGTCGAGAATTTCCGCAAGCGTCGCCGCATTATCGACGTTGCCAGGCCGGTGCAGCGTGAGAACCGCGTACCCTCGCGGCGCAAGACCCAACTCCTCCACCACGCGCGACTGCCGGGCACGCGGCAGATGTTTCAGCAGCGTGTCGGCCATGGTGTCGCCGACGAGGTGACACCGATCCATTGGCGCGCCTTCGCGAGTGAGGTTCTCCATTCCCGCCGGCTCGGTCACGAAGAAGAGATCGCTCAGACGGTCGGTCAAGACGCGGTTGATTTCTTCGGGCATGGACCGGTCAAAGCTGCGCAGACCCGCTTCGACATGGGCGACACGCACATCCAGCTTCGAGGCGACCAGGGCGCAGGCGATGGTCGAGTTCACGTCGCCTACCACGAACACCCAGTCCGGGCGGCGCTCGATCAGCACCGGCTCGAACCGCTGCATGATGTCAGCCGTTTGTCTCGCGTGGCTGCCCTCGCCGCAGCCGAGGTTCACGTCCGGCTCCGGCAGGCTCAGCTCCCCGAAGAACAGCCGCGACATCTTCTCGTCGTAATGCTGTCCGGTATGCACGAGAAAGCGCCGGACGCGCCCGGTGGCGTCGAACGCATCGACCAGCGAAGCGATCTTCATGAAATTGGGCCGCGCGCCGCAGACGAGAAGACAATGGACATGCCCGGTCGATGCCATGGCGGGGTTTTAGCTCGCGGCGGCCGGAAGCGAAAGTTCGGCGCCTCTGCGAAGGTTGCTCACCGAAGAAACTCCGCAAACCACGCCGCCATGCCGTCCTCGATCCGGCGGCAGGTGAGGACGTTTCGAAGCCCGTGATCGCTGGCGTCGACCGCCTCGAACTGCACGTGAACATCTGCCGCCAGAAGCGCCGCCTCGTACGCCCGGCCCTGCTCGATCGGCACCTGGCGATCTCCCGTACCGTGATAGATCAGCACCGGCCGCCCGAGCGCCGCCAGCGCGGCCGGCACATTTTCGTCAACCATTGAATCGAAGAACGCCTTGCCGAGCGGCAGGCCGTGATGATCGACCCAGCCCTTTTTTCGCAGGTACTCCCACGCCTCGGGGGGCATGTCCCGCGCCGCCAGAGCCTTTGGATCGGAGACCGGGGCGATAAACGCCAGGCACCGCAGTCCGCTGATGGAAGGCGCGACGCGCGCGGCGGTGTAAGCCCCGAAGCTGCTGCCGATCAGGCCGATCTTGAGGAAGTTCCCGCCCGCCATCTCATACGCCGCGGCGAGCACCGCCCGCAGGTCCTCGCAAAGGCTCGGCAGGGTCACGTCCTCAAAGCGGCCGTCGCTTTCGCCGCAGCCACGAAAGTCGAAACGCAGGGTGGCGATGCCCGCATCTTCCAGACGCCGGGCGATATGCACGAACCGATACGCCGAGCCGACCCGCGTGCCGGTCAGGCCGTGGCAGCAGATGACCATGGGAGCGGCGGACGTACCCCCGGCCGGCAGATGCAGACACGCGGCGAGCTTCTGCCGGCCGACCGGGATTTCAAGATAACGCTGCATGAGGCCTGCTCCGGGCATGAAGCATACGGCGGCGGCGTACGGGTCTCAAATCAGCGCGGATGTGCCCGCGATCTCGCGCGCAAAAAAAATAACCCCGCAAGACTCTCTAGAAGTCTTGCGGGGCTGTTGAAAGGGACACGACAGCTACATCCAATTGATATGCCCGGCGGGACCGGGGAGTCAAACGCATCCCGTGAAATTCTTGGGGGCGGGCGGAGGGTCCCGGAAAATCGCGTCGGCGGAGGCGAGTCGCGACGGGGGAGGCGAATCGATCAGGCCCTGCCAACGAGAGATAGAAACTCGGATTCGGAAAGCACTTTGACGCCAAGCTGCCGGGCCTTGTCGAGCTTGCTGCCGGCGTCCTCGCCGCAGACGAGATAATCGGTGTTCTTACTGACGCTTCCGGCCGCCTTGCCGCCAAGGTCCCTAATGAGCCGCTCGATCTCGCTGCGCGAGAACTTCGCCAGCGTGCCGGTGACGACGAGGGTCCTGCCCGCCAGCGGCTGATCGCCGCTGACCTTTCGCTTCGGCTGGGTCATGTTCACGCCCGCGTCGCGCAGGGCCTGCCATGTCTTTCGGCCTGAGCCGCTTTCAAAGAAGTGTCGGACCGAACGGGCGACCTCCGGTCCGACGCCCTCGACCTCCTGAAGCTCCTCCTCAGTCGCCTCGGCGATTCTCTCCATTGCGCCGAAGTGCTCGGCGATGATCTCGGCCGTGCTCGCACCGACGTGTCGGATGTTCAGCGCGGCAAGAACGCGCGATAGCGGCTTCGCTTTGCTCTTCTCTATGTCCCGCAATAGGTTCTCAGCATTTTTATTGCCCAGCCTGTTTACGAATTCGAGAGTCGCGATCTGATTGCGTTTATCAGCCAGTCTATAGAAATCTGCGAATGCCTTGACAATCCCCTCATCCACAAGTCGGGAAACAAGCACTTCGCCGGCACCATCGAAACCCAACCCTGGCTTAGGTCCGGCTACCTTTGAATATCGTTCCTTCCTTGCAGTGTGATCCCTCGGAGAAAGCCAATACGACAGCTTGTGTTGAAGGCCAGAATCGAAGATCGATTCGGGGAGCCGATTCTGGGCGACTGCTTCAGCTAGCTCCGAAAATGTCTCATAGTGTCTGGACAAGTAATTGACTTCATCATCATCGAGCTTCATGAATCGAAGTTGACTAAGGATCAGTGTCATCGACCTGTGTCGCGTTTCTTCTATGCTCTCCAGCAAAGCGGTGATTTTCTTATCCCCAATCCTCTTAGGGTTTAGCTCGATATCAGGCAAATCGCTACTTCTCGTGCCTAAGGAATACAAGTCAGCGAACTGATGAACCCAACCTGAATCCACCAGCTTGTCGATGACAACTTCACCTAGTCCTGCGATATCCATCTGGTCGCGGCCGCAGAAGAACTTGAGCCGCTCCTTGAGCTGCGCCTCGCACGACGGGTTGATGCAGCGGATGTAGACGCCGCCTTCGTCCTTTTCCACGGCCCCGCCGCAGACCGGGCACTTTCTCGGCGGCTCGATCTTCTTCGCGCCCTTCGGCCGCTTCTCCAAGACGACGCGCACGACCTGCGGGATGATCTCGCCCGCCTTTTCGACGACAACGGTGTCGCCGATGCGCACGTCGAGCCGCTCGACCTGGTCGAAGTTGTGCAGGCTGGCGTGCCGCACGGTTGTCCCCGAGAGCTGCATCGGTTCCATGACCGCGCGCGGCGTGATGGTGCCGAGCTTTCCAACCTGAAAGTCCACCGCCTTCAGGACGCTCTCGGCCTGCTCGGCGGCGTACTTGTAGGCGATGCACCAGCGCGGATAGCGGCTCGTCGCGCCGAGAATCTCCCGCTGATCCAGCCGATCGATCTTGATGACCAGGCCGTCGGTCTCGTACTCCAGCGCGTGGCGCCGGGGCTCCCAGGCATGAACGAACGCGGCGACCTCGTCGATTCCCTTGCAGAGCTTCTGGTGCGGGCTGGTCGGAATGCCCCACGCGCGGAGTTTGTGGAACATCTCGCTTCCGCGGGCAAACTTCGCCCCAACGATCTCTCCAAAGCCGTGAGCGATGAACGACAGCCCCCGGTCGGCGATGGCCGCGGAATCGAGCGATTTGAGTGTCCCTGTCGTGGCATTGCGCGGATTCGCGAAGGGCTCCTCGCCGCCCTGCACGCGTTTCGCATTGTGGGCGTCGAACGCCTTGCGCGGCCAATAGACCTCCCCGCGCACTTCGAGTACCTCCGGCCAGCCCTTGCCCCGCAGCTTCAGCGGGATCGCGCGGATGGTGCGGATATTGGCGGTGATGTCATCCCCCACCCGGCCGTCGCCGCGCGTCGCACCAAGCACGAGCAGACCCTCCTCATACCGCAGCGACGCCGATACGCCGTCGATCTTCGGCTCGACGAGGTAATCAATACGTGCCGAACCCTTCGAACGGCCGTCGTCGTCAAACAGCAGCCCGCCCGTATCGCCCGCCAGGCCGCGGGCCACGCGCCGATCGAACTCGCGAAGGTCCTCCTCGCTGTACGTGTTGTCGATGGACATCATCGGCACGGCATGCGTGACATGCCGGAAACCCTCGATCGGCTTTTCACCTACGCGTTGCGTCGGCGAATCGGGCGTGATCAGTTCCGGGTGCGCCGCCTCCAGCTCCTTGAGCCGCGCGAAGAGCCGGTCGTACTCCCGGTCGGAAATCTCAGGCTTTCCCTCGACGAAGTAGAGGTGATCGTGGCGGGCAATCTCTTCGCGCAGATCGGCGATTTCCCTTTCGATCTTCGACACGGCGGCGCTCCCGTTGAGGATTAATGCGGCCTCGTATGGTACCTTCGGCCCCGTCGGCGAACCAAGTCGCCCGCAGTCGCCTAATCGTCGGCCGGCGCGGACGCCGCGGCGGCTTCGGGCACGACATACACAAGCCCCGAGTATCCGTCCGGCGTCTGCGCTCCTTCCTTAATCACCGCGATGCACTCGAGCCCGGCCGGCCGGGCGTTCGGCTCCATGGCCAGACGATAGGCCATGGTCCGGGTGATCTCGGGGCGGTAGCGCAGTTCCTGGTGTTTCATCCCGATTGCGTCAATCGACTCCACCGGCGGGTCGTAGCTGCGCAGATCCTTGAAGGCGATCCGCTCGAAGTTCATAAGCTGCTCGTGCGGGCGGAACGGCACGACGACATACCGCACGCGCAGCCGGGCGAGCTGCTCCCGCGCCGCCTCGTCATCGCGCTCGGCGTAGAATCTCGCCGCCTCGACGATGCCGTCGACGGTTCGATGGTACGGCGCGGCCACGACCGGAAGCCGCGTCCGGTACAGGAGCATCGAGCCCTCGGCGTCGTCGCAAAGGATTCCACGCCGGTCGGGCGGAGACGGGCGCTTCGCCTCGTATTCCCTGATCCGCGCCGCGACGAGGGCCGAGCGCAGGTCGAGCGGGTGCGCCTGCGCCGGGGGCGGCGACAGGGCGAACCCCGTTGCCGGCGACAAGAGCGCCAGACAGATGACACCGGCGAGCAGGAGCCGGCGGCCGGGTGCGTCCGCATTTCGGGCCATCAGCATCCGCCCGGCCAGCTCCCACGCGGCGATGACGATGACCGGGGCGAGCCCCAGAATGGCGTGGTCCAGCCAGCGCCGTTGCACGATCGCCAGGGCCGTGAAGCCCGCCGCCAGCAGGGCCAGCATCACCCTCGGCCCGGCGGGCAGCGAGGGGCCGCGAAGGAAGATCCATAGTGCCACAGGGAGGGCGTAGGGCAGCAGGCCGAGGTGCAGGTGCATCTGCGCCAGCGAAACGCGACCGCCCGCGCGCGTCCAGAGGGGCTGAAGCTCCACAATGTGTTCGGACCAGCGGAAGAACTCTTCGCGGCCGACGGTGAAAAAGATCGAGCGGTGTCGGGCCGCGACCCACACCACGAGCGCCAGCGCGGCAGCGCCGAAGAGGACCCAGCCGCCAAGCGAGCGCGGCATGGCGGGCGGCCGCCCTTCCCACGCGCCGGCGGGCACGGCCGCGCCGCGGCGCGATTGCTGATCGGCGCGCTTAGGAAACGACGCCGAAGGTCCGAGCGGGAGAAGCATCGCAAGCGCCGCAAGGGCGACATGCAGCAGGCTGATCCGGTCGGCCGATACCGCACCGATGTTCGGGCCGTTTTCGACGCCGAAGCCAAGGAGCACGACCGCCAGGACCGCGAGGCTCCAGTCGAACCGGCGCAGAGCCCATACCGCCCGCTCCTCCGGCGGACCGCTCAGGGTCGCCCAGGTGGCCCCGCAGAGGATCGCGAGCCACGCGGCCATCGACTGCGGCGCGACCCACACCGCCAGGCCCATCGCCGCTCCGCCGCACACGACCGCGCGGCGCGATGGCGGATGCCGCGCCCCCGATTCGTCGCGCCGCGGCAGGCACACCAGGGCCGCAACCGAGTAGAGGAGTTCCAAAAGACAGTGGTGGTCCGGGTGTCCCAGTGCAAAGGGTCGATGCAGCGCCGGCGACACTGCCGCAAACAGCCCGACCAGAAGCGCCGGCCACGGCCCGACGCTGCGAGCGAGCAGCCACATCACCACGGAAAGGTAGATCACCCCCAGCCCGACCGGGAGCCAGGCCGCGGCGAAATCGAGACGGTCAAACTCCGCCGAAAGCGTGCCGATCCCCCTTGCCGCGCCGACCAAAAGCCAGTCCATCGGACTGGTCCAGTGCAGCCGTCCACCCCTCGGCCAATCGATGTCGGGCATCTCCTCGATGTGCCATGTGCCGCCCTCCAGGATCGCCCGGGCACGGTGCAGGCGCATGTAGTCGTCCGGGTCGATAAACAGTACGCCCGCATCCGTGAAGACAGCGGGCGCGCGGCGGACCTCCAGCCAGACAAATACCGCGATCACCAGGATCGCCGGAATCCAGACCGATGCACGGCGCATGCAGGCTCCCCGCGGGCCGCGGGCTTGGCCATCCGCCGGCGGCGCGAGAGCAAAGCGTAAGCGACGGCGAGGCGAATCGGTAGCGCGAGCGGCAGGCGCGGAGGAAAAGGCCGGCGTCCGCCCTTGTCGAGATGGGCCGACGCGAAAACGATGCGGGATTACAAGAGAGTCATTGGCGCGCGCCACACCCAACCACGAGAATGAAATGCCATTCGCCGGACACCCGGCGGATCACGAGCTGGCGGGACGGAACCGTCCTTGCGTCCCGGGAGCCGACGCGGACGCAGCGTGCAATAGCCGGCGATTGACGCGTCTTGCGAACTACCTGGGGAGTTTCATATCGGCATGGGGCTGGCCCGGATACCGCAGCGGCGGCAGGTACTTTTCCAGCTTGTCGCCGTAGAGCACCAGGGCAAGGGTCAGGATCGTCCATGCGATGGCCGTCACGAGAAACGGGCGGTCCTTGATGAGCACGTCGGTCGGCCCGGTGCGCTCGCCTTCCTCGATCACCACGGCGTAGCGGAAAATGGCGTAGAAGACGAGCGGCGTGGTGAAGACGAGCGAATGAAACGACGTGCTCGGGTCCAGCGTGTACAGCAGAAACGTCACGACGGCGATGCCGCCGCTGGTGGCCAGGAGCTGCGTGAGCAGGCCGGGGTTGTACCGCGCGAGGGTCTTGCGATGAGCCTCCGCCCGGGCGCTTGACGCCAGCACGGCCAGTTCGCACCTCCGCTTGCCGAAGCCAAGAAACAGGCAAAGCGTGAAGGTGCATATGATCATCCAGGCCGAGACTTCGACCTGAATCGCCTGGGCCCCGGCCAGCGCCCGAAGGACAAAGCCGACCGAGATGAGAATCACGTCGAGCAGGACCTGGTACTTGCCCCACATTGAGTAAACCAGGTTCAGACCGAGAAACGTTCCGACCGTCAGGGCGAAGCCCGGCGACATGCGCACTGACCACGCCATGCCGATGATGGCCAGGAGAAAGGAGATGGCCCCCGCCGTCGCGGGAGACAACGCACCGCTTGCAACCGGGCGATGCTGCTTGGTCGGGTGCAAGGCGTCTTCGCGGTAGTCGCGCAGGTCATTGAAGGCGTAAACGGCCCCGGACACGAGGCAGAAGATGGCGAACGCCGAGGCAGATTCAACAATGGCCTCCGGCTCGCTCCGCCGCGCGCCGAACACCAGCGCCGGGAAGACGAAGATGTTCTTGATCCACTGCGCCGGGCGCAGCAGTGTGACGGCGGCCACGAGCGTTCGGATCAAGCCGGCTACCTCCACGAAAACGGCATGGCCGTAACGTACGCAGGGCCGGGCGGGGCGTCAAACGCGATTCACGCGGAGCATTGGCGTGCGGGCGCGGCGTCCTCTGCCGTCGAACAAACGTCCTTCGAATCGGCCGTCAACCGGGACGCTCTTCCGGCAGCGGCTCCAGCTTGAGCGAGCCCTCGTCGTCGGCGACAGGCGACGGCTCAATCCTCGGCCGCCGGTCCGGATCGGGCAGCGCGGGTACCGCGAGGCTAACCGGTCCGCGGCCGATCCGCCGGGCGCGAACTCCCGCGACAACTTCTCGTCCCGGCCGACAGCGCACCGGGCGTCGATCCTCGATGCGCAGCTTTCGGTCGAGTTGAAGCCCGATGAGGTAAAGCCCTGACTCCTGCGGAACACAGCGCCTGACGACGAAAGTGACGTGAACGGGAAGGTCGCAGACGGAGCGGTAGGAGACGGCGCCCTTGACGCCGGGCTTGAGGGGGCGGTCGTACTTGATCGCCATGCCCCCGGCGGAAATGTCAACCAGCGGGCACTCGGCCTGATCGATCTGGCCGGGCCGGGCCTCGGGCGCAAACAGAACATGGCAGCCCTCGTGACTCTTGCGCGGACTGGTGCGCCGGCCCCGAACGGCGGTCGCCGAACCGTCGCAGGCCGGTACCGGCCGGAGCGCGGAGGCCGACGGCTCCGACTCGTCGAGCGGAATGCGTTCATCCGTCGGCTTCGGTACCGACCTGTCGTAAGGAGTATCCGCCAACGGTCCGGTCCCCCGTTCCGCGATTCCGCGCCGGGCGCGGCGGTCGCGAGCGCCGGCCCGCGGCGTCCGTATCGGCGCGGGAAGTCTTGCACTTGGGCTTGGGCCGCGCCGGTCCTAGAAGAGGGCCGCCGGGCCGGGGCGGGCGATGGTCCGTTATCTGCATTCCGGACGGCATGGACGGCCGGCGTCGGCTAGGATGTACAACCCTTGGCGGCTCGAGCAGCTTTCAAGGCTTTCAACATAGGAGAGGCCCTTGGCATATTCCGATCTGCGATCGTTCATTGACGCGCTGGAGAAGGCGGGCCAACTGCGACGCGTCCGCGCGGAGGTCGATCCGGAGCTGGAGATTACGGAGATCGCCGACCGGGTCAGCAAGTCGCTCGCGCCGGAAGGACTCGCGGGCGCGCCAGCGACCGACCCGGTACACGGCGGCCTGGGCGGCCGCGCGCTTCTTTTCGAGCGGGTGCGCGGTAGCCGCGTGCCGGTGGCGATCAATCTGTTCGGCAGCTACGCGCGCATGCGCATGGCGCTGGGCTGCGAGGATTTCGAGTCGCTGGCCGCGAAGGTGCAGAAGCTGATAAAGCCGGAGCCGCCGACCAGCTTTCTTGAGAAGATGAAGATGCTGCCGGAACTGGCGAAGATCGCCGGCTACGCACCGAAACAGGTCAAACGCGGTATCTGCCAAGAGGTCGTGCACACGACGGATGCCGATCTCTTTGCACTCCCGATCATCAAGTGCTGGCCGTACGACGGCGGCGCCGACGAAGACGTCATCGTCGGAAGAGAACCGCGGACGCCAACCGCCGCCGAAAAGCCGCCCGGCAGCGCCCAGGGACCGGTCGGGCGGTTCATCACCCTTGCGGGAATCTACACGACCGCGCCGGACGGTTCGGAGCCGAACATCGGGATGTATCGCATCCAGGTCACTGGTCCGAAGTCGGCGATTTTTCATTGTCACGTGCACCACGACGGCGCGCGGCACCATCGCATGTGGGCCGCCCAGGGCAAGGACATGCCTGTCGCGATCGTGCTGGGCGGCGAAAGCGTTCTTCCTTATGCGGCGACGTGCCCGCTGCCGCCGAACGTCAGCGAACTGCTCTTCGCCGGATTTCTCAACGACGGGGGAATCCCGCTCGTGCCGGCGAAGACGATTTCGCTCAATGTTCCAGCAAACGCGGAGATCGTCATCGAGGGTTTCGTCTCCGCCACGGAGACGGTCCGCGAGGGGCCTTTCGGCGACCACACGGGCTTTTACAGCCTCGCGGACATGTGCCACGCGATCCGAGTGACCGCAATCACTCATCGCGAGAGCTCGATTTATCCGACCACGATCGTGGGCCTGCCACCGATGGAAGACTATTACATGGGCAAGGCGACGGAGCGCGTATTCCTGCCGTTGCTGCAGATGCTCATTCCCGACATCATCGACTACAACCTCCCGCGCTGGGGCGCGTTTCACAATTTCTGTTTCGTGAAGATCCGAAAGGAGTATCCCCTCCAGGCGCGCAAGGTGGCCAGCAGCATCTGGGGCGCGGGGCAGATGATGTTCAGCAAGTTCATCGTGATCGTGGATGAAGACGTGGATGTCCACGACGAGCAGGCCGTGATGTTCGCGGTCGGCGCAAACGTCGATCCGCGCCGCGATACGTTTCTTGTCGATGGGCCGCAGGATATCCTCGATCATGCCGCGCCCTATCTCGCGGCCGGGAGCAAGATGGGCATCGACGCCACGCGAAAAATCCCCGGCGAAGGGATCGTCCGCGACTGGCCGCGGCGGCTTGAGATGAGTGAGGCCGTCCGCCGCCTGGTGGACGCCCGCTGGAACGAGTACGGAATCGACCGATGAACTCGGAGCCGAATCACCGCCAGGCCCGGAGCGAATCCGCCCCGCGCGCGAACCCGAACGTCCCGCGCATCGAGCTCGAACCTTCGACCGCCCTGCCGCCGCCCGAAAAGTATGTCGCGGCGCCGCAACCCGGTGACGACGCCGCTGCTTCCCACGCGTACGCCCTTCCCGGTCGCCCGCTCCACCTGTGTCCTTCCTGCGACTACAACCTGACGGGCCTGACCGCGCGGCGCTGCCCGGAATGCGGCCAGCCTTTCACCCCGCACGAAGCCCGCATGCGGGGGTTCGAGACCTCCGAGCCGATGAAGGAGCTTGCACGGCGCCTGACTTGGGGAAAGACGGTTGTCATCACGAGCTGGACGCTGATCGTGATCGCGTTCTACTGCTCGAATTCGTTTCGCATCACCCTGTCGCCCTTCAGTGTCTCCGTCCTTACGTGGACCAGTTTGACGAGCACGGGGTTCTTCATGCTCACCCTCACGATCTCGATGCTGATCATCGCCACGATCATCCGGGCATTCTTTGAGATCTCCTGGACCTACGTACTCCTCACCATCGGGGTCACTCTCTCCATCATCGCTACGCTGTTCATACTCTGATCTCAGAACGACCGGCGGCTGGCGACCGGTTTCACTGTTTTCGGCGCGGTTGGCGCGCGGTGCCGCCGCCGGCGCTTTCGCTACAATACTCCCGCATGACCGGGACACCGACCGAAAAGCTGGTATGGGACGACGCGCGACTGGCCGATCCGCACCGCCAGGAGGACAAGGCCCGGCGCGTCCGTGCGATGTTCGACGAAATCGCTCCGACCTATGAACGCGTGAACCGGGTGATGTCGGCCGGGCGCGACGCATACTGGCGACGAAGGGCCGTCGATCTGGCACGTATCGCGCCCGATGACCGCGTGATCGATCTGGCATGCGGCACGGGTGATTTTGCCCGCGCGTTTTGGGCGGCGCGGCCGGCCCGCGTCGTGGGCTGCGACTTTGCCGAACGGATGCTGGCCCTGGCCGCGCGGCGTCCGTCCCCCGCGGCGCCGGCAAAAACAATTTCCTGGTGTCGGGCCGACGCACTGAATCTCCCCTTCGCCGACGGCTCGTTTACGGTGGCGAGCTGCGCTTTCGGTGTTCGCAACTGGCAGGACCTCGCCCGGGGCCTGAGTGAAATGCACCGCGTTCTCCGGCCCGGCGGTCGCGCGGTGATTCTCGAGTTCTCCGTGCCGTCGACGCCCGTGATCGGCGGTTTGTACCTGTTCTACTTTCGGCGGGTACTTCCCCGGCTGGCGACGTGGATCAGCGGCGATCGGACCGGGGCGTATCGCTATCTGCCGGCGTCGGTGTCCTCGTTCATCGATGAGAGCGGCATGGCTTCGGCGCTTTCCTCCGCAGGCTTCGGCGCGGTAGAGCACCATCGGCTGACGCTTGGAGTCGTCAGCGTCCATATCGCCAGGAAGACGTAAATGGCCGACGTCGTTGCCAGCACGGGGCTTGCCGATTCGTCGACGCAAATCGTCGACGTCTGGTCACGAACCGCCCCGAAGTACCGGCTTCGTGCCGTGCTCATGCTGCTGCTGCTCGCCCTGCTTTTTGCGGGACTCTGCTGCTTTACCTTCTGGCTGCGGACCGGCGTCTATCTTCCCTGGGAATACGCCGGATATGCGCGGCTCATGCAGTATTCGTTCAACCCCAGCGGCCCCGATCAGATCACCCTGTCGCAGTTTCTGTCAACGCCCATCAGCGTGGAGATCGTTCCGATCCACAGCGTCATCGTGGGGCTGCTTTTCGCCTCCATCTGCTCCGTGCCGATCCTCGTGGCGATCCTGTACCGGTTTCCTTCTTCGATCATTTTCGCCGCGATGGTGTGCTTCCTCGCCGCGATGCCATGGCTAGGGCTGACCGTGCTCGCCGGATGTGCGCTGGCCTCCTGGCCGCGATTTCGCTTTTCCTTCCGCTTCGCTTCGGCCCTGATGGGCCTGATGCCCGTCGGCATCTATTTCATCTCGGCATCGTGGGAGCCGGCGGGCAGTCCGCAGCCCATTCAGAACCGCGCCCTGATGTACGCACCGTGGGTACTGGCCATTCTCTCGTCCTGTGTCATCTGCGCCGTCGCGCTGGCCGTCGCCAAGCTGATCAACTATCGCCCCGGAGGCGTGGCCCCGGTCCTGGCCCTTGTCTTCGCCATCCCGATGTACCTTTTCCACACCCAGGTCGGCCGCGACGAACTGGAGTTTCGCCTGCTGGAACAGGAGATCGGCCCGAAGAGTGCCGGCCTGTTCGCATCTGTAGATGTCGCCGCACTGGCACATCGGGAGGCGACGCGCATCTGGAGCGGCACCTCGGGGCTCTCCTACGATGCGATCTACCGGCGGCTCCTCGAAGAGGAGGAAGGGCAGGCCCTCATCAAGACGGAGACCGATCGCGCTGTTGCCGTCCTTCGCTGTGACTCATTCCTCGAGCACTTCCCCTCGTCGCGCTACGCGTCCGCCGTGCTCTTTCTCAAGGCCCAGGCTCTCGACCAGCGCGTCCAGCGCGCCGCCCTCGTCTCCGAACACCGCATCGAGTTCCACAACGACATGCCCAGCCGGGCCTCGCGCACCAGCTGGCAGGCAATCGTGGAGAGCTTTCCGGACAGCCCGCTCGCCGCGATGGGCCTGTCCAAGCTCGCCCTTCTCGACGCCCGGGCCGGTCGCATCGACGAAGCCATCGGTCGCCTGACGACCCTGATCGACCGTTTCGACGTGTCCCGGGCGACCACCCAGCCGTCGGGCGGTCAGGCACCCCGGCAATCGGTGTTTCAAAAGGCCGATCCGGTCGCCGGCCTTGGTGTAAACGCGAAAATCGTCGTAAGCCACGCGCGGCGGCTCCGCGAGATGCTCACCGCCTGCCGCGCAGACGCCCCCCGGCACTATGACCAAATCTTCGTCGTTCCCACCAACGATCCATCGCCGATGCGCCACCCTGCCCAACTGCTCCTGTGTCTCGACGATACCGATCCATGCTATCGTGCGAATCTCGGAGCGCTCGCCGACGCCTTCCCAGCCACGAACACGGCCGACTACATTCGCATTCGGCTCGAGCTCATGCAGCCTGCGATCAGCCTGCGAATTCAAAAGTTCCGCCAGGCGGCTGTTGACCTCCGGGGCCGGCCCGCCGGCGCCGAGGCGATGTTCCGCCTCGCCGAAGTCCTCCAGGAAGACTCGCTCACCAGCGAAGCCCGCGCCGTCCTTGCCGACCTGATCGAAGCCTACGCGGAGAGTTGCTGGGCGGCGGAAGCCGGGCATCGGCTCTCGTCGCTCTCGATGATCGATCGCGTTACAAACTGACGGCCTGCCGCGCGCGCAGACAGGAATCGCATCATGACACACTCGGGTCGAAAACAGATCGTCGTCGCCGTTACCGGCGCGAGCGGAGCGGTGTACCCCCGGCGCCTGTTACAGGTTCTGGTGGCCGGAGGCGCGGACGTGCACCTGGTCATTTCGCCCTACGGCCGGCAGCTCTTCGCGGACGAGCTGGACATTGCCAACCCGACGCCCGAGGTGCTCGCCGGCCCCGAGGCCGCCCGGTCAATTCACGTCTACGCCTACAAGGACGTGGGCGCGAAGCTCGCCTCGGGCTCATTCCTGACCGACGGCATGATCGTCTGCCCGTGCAGCAGCAACACGCTGGGTGATATCGCCTCCGGTACCGGCGGAAACCTGATTACACGGGCGGCGGCCGTTCACCTGAAAGAAGCGCGGCGATTGATCATCGTGGCCCGCGAGATGCCGACGTCACAGATCGAGTTGGAGAACATGCTCCGCATCAGCCGCGCGGGCGGCATCATTTGCCCGGCTTCGCCCGGGTTTTACATGCGGCCCCAGTCGATCGAAGACCTCGTGGATTTCGTAGTGGGCAAGCTGTGTGATCTGGTGGGCGTTCCGCATCAACTCAGGACGCGGTGGAATCCGACACCGTGAAATCGGCGCGCGGCCGTCAGCCGCCGATTGGCCGGGAATAGGTGGGCGGTGGCGTTGGTGACGTCTGCACGCCGCCGTAGGGCAGGCCAAACGGCTGCGGCTCCGCACGGTAATGGCCGCGCATGTATCCGGCGGGCGTGAACTCGCCGCGGGTGTAGTTCCCGTCTCCGCGATAATCGCCGCGAATATAGCCATACGGCGTATGCTCGCCGCGCGTGTAATCACCCTCGCGGCGATAGTGCCCGCGCACATAGCCGGCGGGCGTGTGCTCTCCCTGAACGTAGTAAGGCTCCGCGCGCAGCGGAGCGGCCCCGCTCTGGGATGTTCCGGGTCGCGAAAGCGCCTCAGCCCACTCGACGGGAATCAATTCCCGGCTGGTGCCGGTGTAGCGGCCTTCAATCCAGGAGGCCGAATCATCGTCGCGATTGCGCGCTGCCTCTGTGGATGCGTTTAGCGCAGCGGTGTCGCCGGCCGCATCGGACCCGTCGGCGTCGTTTCGCTTCGGATCCTCGGGAACGAGACCGTTCGGCGTCCGACGGTAGATCGGCGGCGGACCGAGTGATGAGTGTTCGGGCGGGGGCGTCCACTCCGGACGCGCGCAGCCAGCGCCCGCGAGAATGAAGACAGCGGTCGATTTTGCAAGCCAGAAGCGCCGCGTGAGTTTTTTCATCGCTTTACACATACTCAATTATATGGTGCTCCTCTCCGTTGGACACTCAGAAGGCGATGAAGTTGGGCGAATTGCTCCGGCGCAGAAGAAAAAAGGCCCGGACGCCGCTCGGAGCCCGGACCTTCAAATCGGGCCAATAGACCCAGTGCTTCGCGCCTGCACCTATTCAATGACGAGGTTCGGCTTCATCCGAATCGGCCGCGAGAGATTCCAGAAATTCGGCTGACCTGCTCCCCGGAACTTGATCCAGTTCTTATGAGAGTCTTTACTGCCCGGATGGGCAAGGAGATTCTCGATGAAGCGGAAGCGACATGGCCCGGACCAGATCATCGCCAAGCTGCGTGAGGCGGACGCGATGCTGGGGACCGGGGCGAGCATCGGTCAGGTGTGTCAGCGGCTGGAGGTCAGCGAGCAGACCTTCCATCGCTGGCGGAATCAGTACGGCGGGATGAAGGCCGAGGCGGCCAAGCAGCTCAAGGAGCTGGAGATCGAGAACCGCCGGCTGAAGAAGGCGGTGGCCGACCTGATCCTTGATAAGCAGATCCTGGAGGAAGTGCTGAAGGGAAAATAGCGAGCCCGGCGCGCCGCAGGGAGGCGGCGAAGCAGGCGCAGACGACATGCGAGGTGTCGGAGCGTCGGGCATGCGAAGTGATCCATCAGCCCCGAAGCACGCAGCGGTATAGGCCGCTGGTGGTGGACGATGAAGCAGCCCTGGTGAAGCGGATGCACGAGCTGGTGCGGCATCACCCGCGCTACGGCTACCGACGGGTCTGGGCGCTGCTCCGAATGGACGGCTGGCAGGTGAACCGCAAGCGGGTGTATCGGCTGTGGAAGAAGGAAGGGTTCAAAGTGCCCCGTAGGCAGCACAAGAGGCGAAGATTAGGCAATAGCGACGCGGGGATTCTGCGTCATCGGCCGGCGCATCCCAATCACGTGTGGGCGTGGGATTTCATCCATGATCGGGATGAGGGCAACCGGCCGCTGAAGTGGCTGACCCTCGTGGATGAGTACACGCGGGAGTGCCTGGCTCTGGAAGTCGAGCGGGGCATGACGGCCTCGGCGGTGATCGACGTGCTGGCCCAAATGATTCTGATTCGCGGGGCGCCCGGATTCATCCGCAGCGATAACGGCCCGGAGTTCATCGCCCGGGCGATGCGTTCGTACCTGGAAGCCACCGCGGTGGGCACGCTGTACATCGAGCCGGGCTCGCCCTGGGAAAACGGCTACGCCGAGAGCTTCAACGGCAAGCTGCGCGATGAACTGCTCGACGCGGAGTCGTTCGCCGATCTGCGGGAGGCCAAGGCCCTCGCGGCCGAGTGGCAGAACCAGTACAACCATCGCCGTCCGCACTCGTCGCTGGACTATCAGACGCCGGCGGCCTTTGCGGCGCAGTGTAGAGAGAAGGACTCCGTCGCGGGGGCTCTGCCCCCGCACCCCCGCCAGGGGCGCTGCCCCTGGACCCCGGCTTCTTCCCCTCCTGCGGGTTCGCTTCGTGCGCCCTCGCAGGATCGAAAGTTGGTCGCGACTCTCATAACGACTGGTACATAAACCGGGGGCAGGTCACGGCGACTGGGCCATCACGGTCTCATGCACCCTTTGAAACGCCTCGGGCGCGCCGTCGCCCCTCAACCGTACGGTGTAGCGGATTTCCTCGTAGCCGGGCTTCACGCTTGCATCAAGCCCCAGAAAGCCGCGAAGGTCCAGCTCGCCCTCCGTTTCAATCGAGATCGATCGCAATTCGATGCCATGCGCCGCGCAGCCGGCGACATAGCCGACCATCATGCAGGCATTAAGCCCGGCCATGAGTACCTCCTGCGGATTCGGCGCGGCGGCGCGGCCCAGGAGTTCCGGAGGTTCATCGGTGGCGATGGAAAACCCGCGCGGCAACCGGCGGCCGCCGAGTTCCCAATCCTCGACGCGCGTTTCTGAGCGCGTTCCGCCCATCCAGTTCGTGTTCACGCGGAACTTCGCGATGCCGCGCGAAGGGTCCCGGGCGACATCGTCCGCCATCCGTTCAAGCCCGATCAGGTCAATTCCATTCCGTGTCGTGATTGTCTCCGTCATTGGGATACCCTTTCAGATACGCCTTCAGCGCCGTTTTGTACCGGGCGGTCACCCGCCGCCCCTTCAACGGGCGACCATTCGCCCACAAGTAAGGATGACTCAAGAACTGCCAAAGTCACTTGACTGCCGGTGCGAAAGAGCTTGACTGTCGGTACACCCCCCGGACGGAGTATCATGAAATCGCGGCCGATCCCCGCGGCCGGCCCGCGTCTTTCCAGGGTGGAACATGGCCGAATCGGCACGAGACCGGATCATCTGCACGGCGCACGACCTATTTTATCGCGTGGGCTTTCACTCCGTCGGTCTGGACGCCATCCTCGGCGAAGTGGGTGTCACCAAGACGACCTTTTATAATCACTTCGAGAGCAAGGAAGATCTCGTCCGCGAGGTACTCGCCTGGCATGACCGCTGGTGGCAGGACACGTTTCGCGAAATGCTCCGCCGCCACGGGGGCGACCGGCCGCGCGATCAGCTGCTGGCCGTGCCGGCGGCACTGGAGGAGGCGTTCAGCGGCGATGCCTTCAACGGCTGCTTCTTCGTAAACGTCGCGGTGCAGTTTCCACTGCCGCACGACCCGGCCCACGAAATGGCCGCCGCCCACAAGCACGCCATGGGAAACATTATCCGCGAACTGGCGGGCTACGCCGGCGCATCAGACCCTGCCGCCATGGCGGACGAAATTTCGCTGATCATGGAGGGGGCCTATGTTACGCAGCAGGTGACCCGCAGCTCAAAAACCGCCCAAATCGCGTGTCGCCTGGTTGAGCAGGTCGTCGCACGGTACCTGCCGTTGCCAGCCGGTTAAGCGGGGGGGGCAACCGCACAGTCCGAAGCCGACAACGTGATGTCCTGGATGAACATTCGAGCGTCTGTGGCCCCGCTGTGGCTGCTCGACGCGCCTCAGGTCCCCAGCGAGAAGGCACGTCGATCCGATGCCTCGACAATGACCACGCCGCCGCGGAATCCAAGAGCCTGATTCGCCGTTCGATGCCGAGCCAGCTTCACCTCGATGGTGCCCGGAAGGTACTTGGCCAATTCTTGCGACCCAATGCTCAGGGTGCCTGAATCCGGCCGGTCACTCAACGTCTCGATGGATCGCATCGTGCTTCCCGGTCGTTCCGGGTCGGGCACATCGCCCTCAATGCTCACGGTCACGAGTACGCCGGGCTCTGCGGACGGCGACCATAAGAGCGTAAAACCCGAACTGGAGACTGTCTCGCCGGCGGACGGTGCGGTGATCGAAGTCTCGTTGACGGCGGTGACCAGCATATCTCGAATCTCGCCATCATTGCTGAAGGTAATACTGTGTGCGTTGGGTGGGGCTAGTACCATGACGGTTGCGGATACCCAGCCGGGAAGATCAAGAAATCGATGCTCGAGCGCCGTACCGTCCACGCCCAGCACCTGCGTGCGCGACAACTCGAGCACTTGGAAGATAAGGAATCCGGCCTCGCGATCAATGACATGCGCGGTGACGTCGGCGCTCGCCCTGCCCAGCGGTCGGGAGATCTTCAGGAACAGCTCGCCCCGAACACTCAGGTCGATACCGTCCGTGGGCTCCGGCGGTGGGCAGCCGCCCATGAGGGCGGGGATCAACGACGCAAGCATCAGGCACTTTCTCATGGTAGTCTCCTCGCTCCGGTGAGTCCTTTAGGTGACGAATGAACGCGAGAGCGGCACACCACCGCTCCGAGCAGGTGTACCCGGATCAGAGGGGGTTCTTCTCAGGAATCATCCGGCCGTTCCACGGGCTCCTTCGCGAAACTGCGGTGTTCCCACTGCTCAGGCGGACCGGCCCGCGATATAGCCCCGATATGCAGTAAGGTAATGGACCGCGCGATCTACGGCTGGCCGCCGCCCACAAGCACGCCATGGGAAACATCATCCGCGAACTGGCGGGCTACACCGGCGCATCAGACCCTGCCGCCATGGTGGAGGAGATGTCGCTGATCATGGAGGGGGCCTATGTTACGCAGCAGGTGACCGGCAGCCCGAAGACCGCCCCAATCGCCCGTCGGCTGGTGAATGAAGTCGTCGCACGCTATGTGTCCTGACTGTCACGCGTGACCGGAAGCTCTGAATTCCCGCTGACATCCACCGACCGAAGGCTATCGCAATCAAACATTGCCGTAGCGAGCACGGCCGGTGCCGTGGACACCGCAGCCGCGGAGAGAGAGTCCTGGAAGTCAATGAGCCGTCGGGTTTTACAAATCCGTGGAGTAGGCCATCCGTCCTTCTCGTTGTGTAGACAACGCCTTTCACGATCGAAGGGGCGAGAAGTATGCGAATGGAGCAGTCCCGTGAGCAAATGCAGCATGTTCGTAGTCGTTCTGGCCTACCAATCAGCGCTGGCCGGCGCGCCCAATCCGACGGTCGTGAATTTCGACACCTATCCCGACGGGGCGACGGTTGAGCCGGACGACCGATTCACAATCCAGTATTCGACAGTTGGTGTTGAGTTCACCGACGGTGGAGACTCCGGCCCCGCGCCGTCCGGTAATGCGTGTTCCTTTTCTGCGCCGAATCACGCCTACGCCGATCGGATCGTCGCGTACTTCGTCGATCCCTGCACCGGAATTCCATCGACCACCGACTACGCCGGCACGCGGCAGGATTTCTGCTGGGTGCCCGGCGAGGGCATCGACATGTACGGGTACGACGCCCAGGGCAATCTCCTCGATCATCAGTTCAACGCAGGCGGCGGGAACTTCGTGGCTTTCAGTTACCCCGAGCCTGTGATCGCCCGGCTGGAGATGTTTTGCGTGCTTCAGGGGATCGATGATCTTGCCTTCAACACGCCGGCCGCGGCGCCAAAGGGCGACATGAACTGCGATACGGAGGTGGACACGCTGGATGTTGCGCCCTTCGCCCTGGCGCTTATCGACGCCCCCGCCTACGACGCCTCGTTCGCGCCCTGCGATGTGCGCCGCGCCGACATGAACTGCGACCGCCGCGTCGACGCGCTCGATGTACAGGGCTTTGTGAACGCCCTCATCGCGCCTTGAGGCTGTAAACGATCTGATCACCGCCGATAGGATCATCGCGACATGTAACTGTGCGGCGGCCTTTCAGCAACTTCGTGGTACTGGTCCGTTGTTGCCGGCGCGCCCGGGGCGACTGTTCGCGAATAACAGCCGCGGGGCCAGTCGCCCCCGCCAACGACGCCCCCGTATTCTCTGTACCCAGCCTCGGCTCAAACCGCGCGTCCATACACGTATGTGCACTGATCGGGAGAGCAGTTGACGTTGTGCGTGGTCAGGGTGTTGTCGCCGTTTGAGAGCGTGTAGTTGTGCGTTTCGCCGGGGTAGAGAATCGGCGAACACCCCACCGTGCTGCACTGCTCGGACGGCACGCCGCCCTGGGTGTCGAGCCGCAGTACGGCGGCGTCGGGCAGAACGCGCCAGGTGCCGTAGATATAGACGCGCGCCCCGAGAGCGTAGTTCGTCTCCTGCGAAAAACTCCCGTTGTTCTGAAGGATCAACTCGATCGTGCCCGCGCCCCACACCGGGTCAACGAACTGTGCCCGCCAGACGCCTTGCAGCGCGGCCGGGTTTCCCCCCGCGCCCCCGATCGGCGTCGTCCCGCAACCGCCGCCGGCGGCCGTGTTCGGCAGGAGAATGCTCGCCGCGACGAACAAGGCCAAAACCACTGATCGGACGCGAGCAACTCTGCATGCGTTCTTCGCGCTCTTACGAATGCGCTGACTTTTGTCGGCCACCTTGCACATAGCGTACATCCTTCCTCGTATCGACCCGGCGTGCCGCCAAGGGAACCGGTCGATGCCCGAACATTTTCCAAGAGGCCCCTTCCGACCGTTTCGGAGCGCGTCTGAATGGAACACTTCAAGCGGCGCGTCGTAATCTTATACATGCTCCGGCGGCTGAATCTTCTGCACTTCCCCCGCCGCCAGCTTCTTCTGATATTCCTTCCACGTCATGCTCGGCATCCCGCTGTCCACCTGCTTCATCGTGATGCACCCTTCCACCGGACATACCAACGAGCACATGTTGCAGCCGACGCACGTGTCCTGCTTGATCGTAAACACGCCGACGTAGCCATTCCCGGCGCCGGGAAGGACCTCGAAGTCCCCGCTCCGGGTGAAGTGCATATTCGGGTTGATCAGTTGATGGCCATTGCCGTTACTATTGATGGGGGAGGATTTGCCTGTGCTGGTCTTCTGAGTCTCAGCCCGGTCCACGCCCTGGGAGTGAAAGGAAGCAACTCCGTAGCGCTCGACGAATTCGTTCTCTGGCACCCGCTCCCACTTGATCGACTGGTGACATCCATCTTCGCAGGCGATGTAGCAAAGGCCGCAGTGGATGCACCGGGCCTGCTCAATCTCGGCGACGACCTTGTAGCCGAGGTCGAGATCGCCCCAGTCCTTAATGTTCGGCAGGGCCTTGCCCTGGAAGTCGGCCACGCGAGCAAAACCCTTCTCGCGCATCCAGTTCTTCATGCCGCTGATCATGTGCTCGACGATGCGGAAGCCGTAGTGCATGACGGCCGTGCAGACCTGCACGCTGCCCGCGCCGGCGAGGATGAACTCCACCGCGTCCTGCCAGGCCTGGATGCCGCCGATGCCGCTGATGGGGATCTTCACCTGCGGGTCCGAGGCGACGCTGCTCACCATGTTCAGAGCGATCGGCTTGACCGCCGGGCCGCAGTAGCCGCCGTGTGAGCCGCGACCATTCACCGCCGGGCGCGGGGCGAAGTTGTTCAGGTCGATGCCCATGATGCTGTTGATCGTGTTGATGA
Source organism: Planctomycetota bacterium (assembly GCA_003576905.1). Taxonomy (GTDB): domain Bacteria; phylum Planctomycetota; class Phycisphaerae; order UBA1845; family UTPLA1; genus UTPLA1. The sequence continues at coordinate 52,815 of QEVG01000007.1, forward strand.
GGCTGATGGCGTCGGCCCCGCCCTTGGCGGCCGCCCGCGCGACGACGCGCGGGTCGGTCACGTTCGGCGTCAGCTTGATCATGACGGGGATCTTCGCCACCTCCTTGCACCAGGTGGTGATCATCTCCGCATACTCGGGCACCTGGCCGACGGCCGAGCCCATGCCGCGCTCGCTCATGCCATGCGGGCAGCCGAAGTTCAGCTCGACGCCGTCGCAGCCGGTGTCCTGGGTCTGCTTGATGATGTCGTGCCAGATCTCGCGCTTGGACTCGACCATGAGCGAGACAAAGAGGGCATGCTTCGGGAATTCCTTCTTGATCTGGCGTATCTCGGCAAGATTCACATCGAGCGGGCGGTCAGTGATCAGCTCAATGTTGTTCAGGCCGACGACCTTGCGGCCGTCGTAATCGATCGCTCCGTATCGGCTGGAGACGTTGACGATCGGCTCGTGATTGAGGGTCTTCCAGACAGCCCCGCCCCAGCCGGCCTCGAAAGCCCGGCGAATCTGGTAGGCGCTGTTCGTCGGCGGAGCCGAGGCAAGCCAGAAGGGATTCGGGGCCCTCACGCCGCAGAAGTTGATCGACAGGTCGGGGCTGGACATGTGCAGGACTCCTCGTTGGGCCGTGTTCGTCTGAGTGCCCGGTGCCGACATTGTAACTCAAACGCTTTGGCGATTCACCGTGGCCGGTTTGCTGCGAACCAGGCGGCGGGGGTACGACGTAGATGTGCCGGAGACGACGGATCGTCTTCAGACGCCTTGCGTCGTGACAGTCGGCCGGCCCTCGTGGTATGGGTGGTCGTCCCCGCTCACTGCCCACGTGTGCCTTCCGCGCGCACCGGGGGAGTTGCGGCAGTATCGAATGAAAGGTCATCAGCCCGATCACGGAGGAAGGGTCATGGAATACAAAGTCCGTCTCGGTCTCGCGGCGACGGCGACAATTGTCGCCATTGCAATCGTCGTCAGCATCGTCACCAGCACCGTCGTCGCCTCACGGGCATATGTCGCCCGGGGCGAGCAGGCGTTTAAGTCGGACCAGCTCATCACCGTGAAGGGCTCCACACGAAAGCGCATCCGCTCCGACCAGGCCGTCTGGCAGATCAACGTCCGCGGCGAGCGCAAGGACCTGGCCGAGGCGTTTGAAGCGCTCGAACAGGGAGTCACCCGGGTGCGAAAGTTTCTCGAAGACCAGGGCTTCAAGCCCCACGAGCTGACCCTGTCGGCCATCGGCACGACTGAGCATCACGTCCGCGACGCCAAGGGCAATGAGACGCGCGACATCAGCGCCTACAGCCTGTGGCGCGGCTTTACCGTCTCGACCACCGACGTCGATCGCGTCTTTCGCGCGGCGGGAGAAGTGACCCAACTCATCAAGGAGGGCGTTCACGTCATGTCCTGCGAGCCCGGCTACTACTACAATGGACTGGCAGCCCTCAAGGTTGAGCTGATGTCCGAGGCCGCCAGGGACGCGCGGGCCCGGGCGGAAAACATCGCCTCCGCGGCGGGCTGCAAGGTGGCGGAAGTGCGCTCGGCGCACATGGGTGTGCTCCAGGTGACCCAGCCACTTTCCACAGACGTAAGTGACTACGGCCTGTTCGACACGAGCACGATCGACAAAGATGTTCAAGCGGTGGTAACCGTCTGCTTTCGCATCGAAAGGCCATGACCCCGTTGACAAGCCGGCCGCGATTCCCCACCGGCGCGCGGGCGGGCGGTTTTCTCAAGGGGCGACCCCACGCACGTTGATCGCGCCGCGGCCGCGCGAACGTGAGAACCTCGCGGCACACGCGTTGCTCCCAAATGGTGGCGAGGATGACCCGCATCCTGATCGTCTTCATCGCGGCCGCGGGGGCGGGCCGGTCGGGCGATCCACCGGCTCATGCCGGGCGGCAGGAGTCTGTCCAATCTGCCTCTGATTTGCAGGAAGACGGCCCCGAAGAAGTCATGATCACGCCGCCCGACGTCCACCTCGAAATCGCCCGGAAGATCCGGGCCCGACACCGCGTTCCCGCCCTCGCCCTGGCCGTCGTGCGAACCGGCGAACCGCCCCGCATCGCGGCGACCGGCCTCCGCAAGGCGCGCGGAAAGCACCCGGTGACGGTGCACGACAAGTGGCACCTCGGCTCCTGCACCAAGTCGATGACCGCAACCATGATCGCTGCCCTCGTCGAACAGGGCCGTATGGCCTGGGACGACACGCCGGCAAGGCGGCTGCCCGAACCGGCCGGCAAGATTCACCCGAAGTGGCGCGACGTCACGCTCGAACAGCTCCTGTGTCACACTGCCGGCCTTCCCGAGGACCGAACCCCGGACCTTCGCATCTGGCCGCGCATCTGCGCACTGACAGGCGAGCTGCCCGGCCAGCGCCAATCGTTCGTTGAGTTGATCATGTCTCGCGCCCCGGCCTCCGCGCCGGGCGAGAAGTACGTCTACGCAAATGCCGGCTTTGTCATCGCCGCCGCCATGGCCGAAGCCGCAACCGGCGAATCGTACGAGGCGCTGATGTCCCGCCTCCTCTTTAACCCCCTCGGCATGGCGTCCGCCGGCTTCGGCCCGCCGGGTGATCCCGACAAGGTCGACCAACCCTGGGGACATGATGCGGCGCTGCTCATCTATCAGCCGATTCCGCCCGGCCCAGGGGCGGACAATCCCCCCGTCTATGCCCCCAGCGGAACGGCGCACATGTCCATTGGCGACTGGGCGGCTTACGCGCACCTCCACTTGCAGGCGCTTCGCGGCAACCATCGCCTCCTGAGGCCGGAGACCTGGCGGCGCATTCACGGCGACCCATTCGGGCAGGGATACGCTTTTGGCTGGGCAACCGGCAGACAGCACTGGGCATCCGGCCCCGTCCTGGCCCACGACGGGAGCAACGGCCGCTGGTACGCAATCGCTGTTCTCGCCCCCCGGCGCGACCTGGCAATCCTGGTCGCGACAAATGCCGCCGATGCTACGGCCGAAAAGGCGTGCGTTGCCGCAATTGAAGCGATAAAGAAGCACTACGGTCCCGCAGGCGCGCAATAGCACGAAACCGGTGGCGGATGCGACCGGGGGCGGAGCACTTTCATCGACTCGGTGCCAACGGGGCCTCCGAAGCCACTCGGACCTGCTTCCAAGACCCCGGAAGAGAGCCTGTATGCGGACCCTGTCCGGCGACCCCGACCAGGCCCGCTAACCCGATGCAGGAAAGGATTTCCCTCGCATCCTCGGGATTGCTTCCCGCACTTGAGACAGGTAGAATTGGATTGAGCCGGTCGAGGATATTGCCTTTGGAGGGGAATATCGACCGTGCCACCCCGCCCGGTTGTTTGCTCGGCTCAAACAGGGGGGCCGACAGACGCACCACGGAATTCCGGCGGTCGCCGCGACAGTGCGGAAGCAGGCGACGCCGCACGCCCTCGCGATGGGTGACCCGTATCCAGCCTCAGGAGGCGTCAAGATGGCTTCCATCCTGCGTCGAGTTTCGAGCGTGGCCGCAGTGACCGCGCTCGCGCTGACCGCTGTCGTTCAAACCGGTTGCGGTGGATCAAGTCCGTTTCTTGCGGCACAGTTCGCCACGACGATCGGCACCATTCCGAGACCCGGCCCGCCCGCCAACGGCGGCGGCGGCGATGACGGCGGCGGCGATGACACCACCCTCGGGACGGTGTGCGACCTGGCCGTCGGGCTGCGCACGATCGAAGTCTCGCTTCAGAACCAGGCCCAGCAGCGTGTCCGGTTCGCCATGACCTTTCTCGTATCGGCCGGTGCGGGTGGGTTTGTCTGCGATGAATTGGTGGATGACTATTTGAGCGCGGGATACACCGACGCCTTTCCGCCCGGGACGGCGAGCAGCATCACGATCGGCTGCGATACGATTCCGCTCTCTTCCGGAACGCGCATCCTCCGCATGAACTTCGGAGTGGATCAGCTGCCGGAGGAGTTCCTCCAGCCAAACGTCGGCGGAGATCCAACGGGCAACCTACCGACCATACAACTCCGCCGCCGCGACAACGGGACTGAACTTCTGCCTCTGCCAGAAGTGATCGTCTTCGGCAACTCGAGTTCCAACTTCACGTGCGTTGGCAGTGATCCCTGCACGCAGCGCGGCTTCGTGTACTCGAGTGTCAACAATCTGCCGATCGGCAAGGCGGCGGACGCTGACCACATCCAGGGCACAATCTGCAATGAGCAGGCTGGAACCGCACCAGAGTGGCGACTGGACAAGACGCTTAACGACAACACGACACAAGCCTTCCAGTTTCCGGTCGGCGGAGTGATTCTCGTCTCCATTCTCGACCGGTCAGGCGATTCGCTGAACGACTCGCGAAACCAGGTGGTCTGGACGGTCACCGATTCCAACGGTAACGAAGTTCAAACGCCCCAGCCCTGACCCCGCGGTTCGCTTCCACATCCCGTCTTATGTTGCGCAGCCGCTCCCGGGCGGCAATCCGTGCCGCTTTTGCGGGCCCGCGCCGTTTTCCGCGTGCATGCCGGAAAACCAAGGGTATACTCCCTCTCTCATCAGGGACGGCTCGCGGGCATTGACGCCGGAACCGCGACGTGGGAACGGATTCCATACATCCAACGTGGATCGACGTTTGGAGGTTCCCACCATGCAGGGCATCATTCTCGCATACCGCCCCGCCAGCGGCGCAGGGGCGATCCTGTCCGACAAGGGCGAACTCTTTCTCTTTGCGGATCGCAGCTTTTCCTTTCAGGTTGAAGGGGGAGATCGCGTCGTGTTCTCGACCGCGGGGTCCCTTTCCAATGGCGCCCGCCGCGCCGAGGCGGTCCGCGTGGTTGAAAAGGCGACACGATTCACCTCGGTGCAGACCCCCTCCGCGCGGCAGGTCTGGCGGACGCTTCGAATCGAACCCTCCATTCACTAGACATGTTCCTTGCGTACGGCGGCGCGGCTATACTGCCGCGCAGCCTGGCCGGGGTCTCCCCATGGGGCGGATTCCGCAGGCGCGCCGACCCGTTTCGGCCGCCGCGCCCCGATCTGCCCGCAGGGGGACGCCGTCCGCGCAGGATGCAGGAGACCTTTCCATGTGCAACAGAGCTCTCGCGATTGCGTTCCTGATGTGTGTTCCTTACCCATTCGCCGGCTGCACGCAGTCCGGAGGAGGCACCGGGCAGCAGGTCGCACAGATCGCAACGACCAAGGCGGATCTCTTCGGCGTCCCGGCCGAGTACCGCGCACTGCACATCGGGCTGGAAAAGACCCTTGCGAGGCCCGTGGCCTTCATGGCCCAGCCCGGCGGCGAAGCGATCGGCACCCAGCTCGAACAGGGCAACATTCCCTACGCAATTCTGACAGCAAAGGAATATGCAGCGATAAAGGACCCGAGTAAGCTCACCCTGCTGGCCACGGCGGTCAACCTGATGGACCGTACCACGCGAAAGGCCCACATCATCATCCGGGCCAACAGTCATCTGAAGTCGATCTCCGACTGCGCCGGGAAGCGATTTGCATTCGGTAATTACCATGATCTGCTCACCGACTACGCCGCCCGGCGCGCCCTTCAGGACGCCGGTGTTCCCCTGAACAAGCTTCTGCCCGAGATCCTGCCCCCGCCCTTCGCCATGGAGGGCCGCCTCTACGTCCAGGACGACGCCCCCAGCAAGATCATGCTCGACCTGACGGTGAACGCCGGCGTCGTCGATGAAATGGTGTTTAACAAGCTGGCGGCCGACGGCGGCAATCCCATCACCGGCCCCTCGCGCGACATGTTCACGATCGTCGGCGAAACAAGGGAGATCCCCGAAATGGTCATCGTCGCCGGTCCGGGTGCGGACCCCGCCGAAGCCGAGAAACTCAAGAAGTATCTCCTCACCGACGCCAAGGCGGACGCGAAGCTCTGCGAACAGCTCGGCATCAAGGGCTTTGCCGAGCCGGATCGCGCCAAGTACGAGGCCGTCCGCGATTTAATGCCCGCGACGTGACCCTCCGATGGCCCGCCCGCCCGTGAATCCCGCGCTTGCAGTGCCGTGATGACGACCCCAGATGGCCCCAGATCATCTCCCGCGTCCCGGGGGCGCGGCCCGCGCCCCGAGCCGTTCTGGGCCGCATACTCCGACGAGGAGCTGCTCGGCCTGCGCTTTCGCGACCTGCGCCTGAGCATTCGCGGCACCGAGCTTGAGCATCGCATCCGCGACGTGAATGCCGATCTCGGCGCCCGCGGGCTTGTCTTCCGCCCGCACTTCTGGCTCTCCGACGAGTGGTTCACGCCCGACGGCGTCGCCGGCGTGGCGATTCCGTTCTACCTGGGGCACCCCCGGCTGATGAAGCTGGAGGAAAAGATGATGCTGGAGGTCGAGGGCGGCACGCGCGACTGGTGCCTGCGCATCCTGCGCCACGAAGTCGGCCACGCCATCGACAACGCCTACCGGCTGCACCGGCTCAAGGCCTGGCGACAGGTGTTCGGCAAGGCGTCGGTGCCCTACCCCGACTTCTACATGCCCAAGCCCTTTAGCAAGCGCTTCGTGCTGCACCTCGACTCCTGGTACGCGCAAAGTCACCCCGTCGAGGACTTCGCCGAGACCTTCGCCGTCTGGCTGACACCCGGCTTCGACTGGCGCGCCCGCTACAAGGGCTGGCCGGCGCTGAAGAAGCTCGAATACGTTGACGCGCTTATGGCACAGATCGCCGGGCACCAGCCCAAGATCCGCAAGCGCACGCAGGTCGATCACATCCGAAACCTGTCGAAGACCCTCGGCGAGCACTACGCCGAGAAGCGGTCGCGCTACGGCACCCATTACCCGGACTTCTACGACCGCGACCTGCGGAAACTCTTCTCGGATGCCCCCGAGCACGCCGGGAACGAGCTGGCCGCGCGGTTCCTGCGGAGGCACCGGCGGGAAATCCTGCTGCTGGTCGCCCGCTGGACCGGCGAATATCAATACCGGATCGACCGGGTTTTCGCCGACATGACCCAGCGGTGCCGTGAATTGAGGCTGCGGCTGGCCCGCGGCGCCGACGAGACCCGAATGGAGGCTGCAATTCTCCTCACGGTTCAGACGATGAATTACCTGCACAGCGGGCATCACCAGATCGTGATGTGACGCCCGCGGCACCGATCCGAGGCGCCATGAAAAAGCTCCGCGTCCTGGCACTGATGGACAAGGACCTGATCCCCCCCGACACCGTCGAGGGGCTCAGCGAAAAGGACATGGCTCCGTGGAAGATGGAGTATGACGTCCTCACAGCCCTTCGCGAGCTGGGCCACGAGGCCCGCCCCCTCGGCGTCGGAAGCCAGCTTGGTGTCATTGATGAGGCACTTCGCGAATTCCAGCCGCACATCGTCTTTAACGTCCTCGAGGAGTTTCGCGGCCTGGGCGCCTATGTGCCGTACGTTCTCGGCTACCTCGAACTGATCGGCCAGCCTTACACCGGCTGCAACCCGCGCGGACTCGTCCTTGCCGACAACAAGGCCCTGACCAAGAAGCTCCTGCGCTACCATCGAATCCCCCTCCCCGATTTTGCCGTGTTTCCGCGCGGCCGGGCCGTTCGCCGCCCCTCGCGGCTGAACTTCCCGCTGATGGTGAAGGCCGTGGCCGAGCACGGTTCGGTCGGCATCTCGCAGGCCTCGGTCGTAAGCGACGACGAGAAACTCCGGGAGCGCGTGGCCTTCATCCACGAACAGCACCAGACCGACGCCATGGCCGAGCAGTACATCAACGGCCGGGAGCTCTACGTCGGGGTCATGGGCAATCATCGCCTTCAGACACTGCCCATCTGGGAAATGAAGTTCACCAACCTCGCCGACGGCGCCCTGCCGATCGCCACCGACAAGGTCAAATGGGACCTTCGATACCAGAAGGAGCGCGGCATACAGACCGGCACGGCTGAAAACCTCCCACCCGGCGTATCCGAACAGATCTGCCACCTGTGCCGGCGTGTCTATCGCATCCTCGACCAATCCGGCTATGCACGCATGGACCTCCGCCTGACGCCGCAGGGCAAGGTGTACCTGCTCGAATCCAACCCGAATCCGAACCTCGCGTTCGGCGAAGACTTCGCCGAATCAGCCCAGTCCACCGGCATCCGGTACGACCAGCTCGTGCAGCGCATCGTGAATCTTGGGCTCAAGTATCACGAAGAACGCCATCATTGATGCCATCGCGCGAACTGCAACGGCGAGTTTAGGTACAATGCCGACATGTCGTCACCTACCGTCCGAAAGCAGGGGCTGCTGCTGCTTGAGGGTCGCAGGATGATTCTCGAGATCGCGCGCGAGATCTGCGACATCATTCGCGCCCGTAAGATTGCGCCCGTGCGGACAAAGTTTCGTAGGCTCGCGCGCGCCGTGCACCGGCGCGAGGAAAAGGAGTGAGCCACAACTACCCTTCATTGCGACAAGCCCGTCAAGGCATTCGGCCCGCACATCTCGACCGACTCGGGCCTACGCCATGTGGGCAATGACCTCTTTCGACGGCGGCTCGATCGGACTCGTCCAGGCGCGGAGAAGCATCGTCGCTTCGCGGGCCGTCGCGGCGCGGCTGAACAAGTCGGATTCGTCGCTGACGACGATCGACCACCGGTGCCGCGTCTCCATAAAGACACCCAGGACGCTCGACTTCCGGTCGACGAGTCGATGGACGACCTCCTTCTTCTCGTTCACACGGCGAATCAGTACTCCCCCCGGCACGATGAACCACGTTCCCTCGCCCGTATTTCGGGTGGCCGGCGCGAAAAACACCCGCGCGAGGAACACCGCCCAGATGATCGTCCACACCGTAATGCGGCCGACGAGGTAATCCTCATATGCCGAATTGGCAAAAAGGGCGAGGAATAAGAGCGTCATGAACCAGCCCTCTTTCAGCCGGATGTTGCGAATGACACGCCGAAGGCCGGGCGATTCATCCGCGCCCGGCAGCGATTCGGCGCCGGCGCCCTCGCCGGAAGCGAGCGTCGCATTCCACAATTCCGAAAACCCGGGCTCCGTCTCGTCGAGAAGCCTTGCCTCGAACGGGACGGCGATCGGCTCAATTGGAGGGTGATGCGCCCGCGGAGCAAATCGAAAGACGAGACCCGGCTGCCGAGATCCCAGACCGGAGATCAGGAATACGAGGCCGGCGCGACGCTCGAACCATTTCCGTGTCCCGTGAACCCTCTCCGCGAGGCTTCGCGGATCCTGATCATCCCCCTCATCGTATTCGTGAAGAAGACGAACCACGCGTGACAGGGCGCGCCGTCGCTGAATCCACGGAACAACCCCCATGAGTATCGACACGAGTATCGCGCAGGCATACACAACGATGACCGACCCGACCGCCGTGCCCCGGATCAACATGAATGCGGGCAGTTGAAGAAGGACGATCCATACCAGCGTGAAGAAAATGACCAGGCGGACAATGCGGCTGACCAGCCCCGTAATCCGGATCGGAACCTCGATCACCTCCGGTCCGGCCGCCGAGGCATCGTTGAGCGCCTGCTGATCAATGATCTGGGGCACGACCCCGGCTCCGCGCAAAGTGGGGATGCGGGCGGCCCGACGAGCGTGACGGGCAGAGCATCCCCTGTTCAACCACCCATTTTAGCGGGCGCTGCCGGCGCATGTCCCGCCTGTGGCATCACGCCCCCGGGCGGCGCAGCAGCGTGTAGTGGGCGAACAGGTCCTTTTCCAGGTTCATCCCCGACTCACCGGCGTCCCAGCCGAACGCATGCGCCATCGCCCGTACGGCCTTCGAGTCATCGACGTCAAACGCCACGACCTCAAACCCCGCCGACTCCAGCATCTTCCGCGGAAACGGACACCGCCCGTCCGCCCAGGGAATGTACGGCTTGTCCGACGGCGCGGGGGCCGGGCAGATGTTGTAGATCATGAAGTGCCCGCCGGGCTTCAGGGCGTCAAAGAGAGCCTTGACGAATGCCTCTTCGCTGACACCTAGATCGATCAGCATGCGATTGTCCACCTCGCGCTCGGGGTGGAGGTAGCCGTTCTTCAGCGTGTTCTTGGAAAGAATCAGGTCGTAGCCGCCGCCGACGGCCCGCGCCGCGGCCTCCTGGGGCCAGCGGCCATCCACAAGCGTCACGCGTCCGCGCGTCGTTTCGCCGATGCGCACGTCACCCTGATCCTCGGGCAGGCTGTACAGCGCCGGCAGAAACGGATCCACGTCGACCCCCACCGCATCCGCCCCGCAGAGCGCCATCAGCCGAAGGTGCCCCACCGTGCCATAGCCGTAGTCGAGCACGCGCTTTCCCGCGAATGAGGACACTCCCGCCCGGCCGAGAAGTTCGATTGGCCGGACATACGCCAGCGGCGTGCCGTACTTCGTCGTGTAATAAAGGCCGGCATTCACGGAGACCTTTGTCAGCTTCTCGCGCTCGGCCTCGTGCATCCTCTCCACGGCGGCCGCGCTGTGATACCTGCGCTCCGCGTCACGATACAACGTGCGCGTCGCGGGCATCGGCAAATCGGCCACGCGATCCAGAAACCGCCTTGCAAGCTCGGACTCGACCAGCGGCCGCACCGACGCTGCTTCGTACCGAAGCTTCTCAAGAATGTTCTCATCCCTGGCTTCCGGCGCGCCGGCATGCCCCGCGGGCGCAAACAACAAGCCGCATACCGCCGCCGTGAAAAAAATCCCTGCGGTTCCGCGCATGTGATTCTCCTAAAAAAAAGGGACCGGCCCGCCACCGGCTCGAGCGACCCGCCGCATTTTCAAACGGCCCGCCGACGCCGTGCATTCGCGCGTCAGGAGGGATTCCGCTTCGACTCGCCCGGTATCTTGCCCACCAGCGAGCCGAGGATGTCTTCAAGCGTCACGATGCCCAGGTCGGGACCGTCCCCCTCGCGAACCACAGCAAGATGCCGTCGCCGTCGCCGCATTTCGGTCAGGGCGTCCACCAGGGGCAGATCCGGGTCGAACACCAGTGGCTCATCCGCCACGTCCTCCATGATGAGCGTGTGCGCCGCATCCAGCGCGAGGACGTGAAGCAGCGCCTTGATGTTCACGATACCCGTGACGCGCCCGCTGCGGCCGTCGCGGATCGGCCAGCGCGTATAGGGCCAGTCCGTGATGTTTCGGGCCACTTCCTCCACCGTGGCATGGGCATCGAGCGCGCCGACGCGGCTCATGGGAATCGTGACATGGCGCACCACCATGTCCGCGAAATCGAACGCCCGGCGCAGGATGTCTCCGTGCTGTTCGTGAAACTCCCCCGCCGCCTCGGCGCGGTCGACCAGCATTTCAAGCTCTTCCTCCGAGTGCACGGGCTCCACGATCTGCACGTCTCCCAGCCCGAATGTTCGCGTAATCGCATTCCCCATCCGGTTCATCACGAACACCAACGGCGCACAGACAACGCGGGAAAGGGCCACGGGCCGGGCGACCGCCACCGCGATCTGCTCCGTATATTGAAGAGTCAGCGCCTTGGGCAGGAGCTCGCTGAGCACGACCGTAAAGAGCGTCACGAGGATCATTCCCAGGGCCAACGCCAGCGGCCGCGCCACGGTCATCGGCAACACGACCTTCAGCGGCGAGAGCGCTCCGACAATCAGTTGAGTCATCGCCGGCTCGGCCACGGCGCCGAGCAGAAGATTCGTCCCCGTGATGCAGATCTGGATCGCGGCCAGCGAACCGCTCATGTCCGCCTTCAGCCGGCCCAGCACCCGTGCAACCGCGTGCCCGTCCGACTTCATCTCTTCGATCCGCGTCGAGCGGATCGTCACAACGGCGTATTCCGACGCGACGAAGAACGCGTTAATGCCCATCAGCACGGGCACGAGCAAGAGCTGGTAGAGGAGCGTCGATTCCAACATATACCGCCGATCATACGATAGCGGAGTGGCGTCTGCCCAATACAGGGGAAATACGCCGCAGCCTTCGCGCTTTCAGGCCGGACCGGGCACACCGCCCCGGCCGATCCGCCGGAAAGCAACGAGATTTCGACCGTTGTCGTGGCGGATGACGTACCCATAGGCCCCGGCCATCCAGTCCATCGTGCGGCGCGAATAGAAGGCCACGTGCGTGGGATCGCGCGGATAGTGCCACTGCGCGAAACTCTCCGGGCCGCGATGAAACTCCGTCATGACGATCAGCAGCCCGCCGGGAGGAAGCACCTCGCAGATACGCCGCATTTCGTCGGCGGGCCGGTCAAAATGCTCAAACACCTCGGTCGAGACGACTGCGTCAAACGGACCGGCCATGTCGACCGTCGCCGCGAAATAGGGATCGAAACCGACCGCGTCAAACCCGGCCCGCTGGAGCAGCTCGACGAGGACCGGCCCCGGCCCGCAGCCGAAATCAAGGACGCGCCGTGCCCCGGCGGCGTGCGCCTTCAGGACCCGCAGGACCTCCTCCAACCGCGCGACGTATCCCGCGTTGGCGAGCGTGTTCTCGTGCAGCGCGTAGCGCGCACGCGCCAGGTCCGGCGGGAGATGCCATTTATGAGGCACCATGATCAGGTCGCATGTGCCGCATTGCCGGTACTGCCGCCCGTGCAGATGCCCCAGGCCGCGCGTGGAGGCCCCGCAGAGATGACATGCACTGGGGTCCGGGTCGGGCATCGGCGGGGTCCTCTCCCGGTGTTTTAGCCCGCCGGGCCAAATCGGTGTGTGGTTTCCAGCCAGGAATCCTGCGTTTCCCAGCGGGCACAGCGGATTGATCACCAGGGTCCATCCCTGGTTCCGCACTTTGCCAAGACACAGCGGCCACCAACCCTCGCTCGGGCGAAGGGTTGCGTCCGAAAATATCGTTTTCCCAAGCAAATCACTGGCCGTTCGTCTAACCATACGACCCTTCGAACCTTAACGATAATACAATATTTCGTGAAGAAACCGTTGACACCCACAACATCTTGGGGTATTAAGTTACTTGTCCTCAAGTCGTCCTTGGGGGCCACCCGAAATTCAATCCAATGCCTGCAGACGAGCGGGCCCGAGACCGGGCTATCCCGTAACGGGGCTTTTTGTCGTCTCAGCAGGCCGGATTGGTTCTGGCGGCGATTCTCGCAAGGGTCGAGTACGAAAATTCGGAATCTATCCGGTCGGCGCTCGGAGGGTGATCGGGCTTGACGGCCGGTTCTATGGCGCGACCGATTCGCCGCCGGCGAATCGGCATTGAATTCGGAGAATGGTGCGTATCATGGTCACTCTCTCGACGGATCGAATCAGCTTTCGCGACACGGACGTCGCAATGCCCTCCCGGTACAACGAGTTCGGCCTTACGGAAAACGCCCTGCGCGTCCTGCGCGCCCGGTACCTCGAAAAGAACGAGTCCGGCCAGTGCACGGAAACGCCCGACGACCTCTTCGAACGGGTCGCCCGGGTCATGGCGGATGTCGAGTTCAAGTATGGCGCGAGCGAAGCTTGTCGCAGCGAGTGGAAGACGCGCTTCAAGCGGCTCATGACTTCGCGCAAGTTCATGCCCAACAGCCCCACGCTCATGAACGCGGGTCGCTCAATGGGCATGCTGAGCGCGTGCTTTGTCCTGCCGGTGCCTGACTCGATCGACGGCATCTTTGACTCGATCAAGCACACCGCCCTCATTCAAAAGGCCGGCGGCGGCACCGGTTTCGCCTTCGACGCCCTTCGGCCCACCGGCGACTACATCAAGTCCAGCGGGGGCACGACCAGCGGACCAATCAGCTTCTGGCGGGCCTTCAGCGAGGCCACCAACGCGATCCAGCAGGGGGCGTTCCGGCGCGGCGCGAACATGGGCATGATGTACGTCCACCACCCGGACATCCTCAAGTTCCTCCACGCCAAGCAGGACCTCGGCCAGTTCACCAATTACAACATCTCCGTGAAGGTCACGGACGAGTGGATGGACGCCTTCCTGAAACAGCCGGACTCGCCGCACCTGACACGAAACCCGCGCAATGGCCTGGAGTTCTACATCCCGCGCGACGTGCGCATCGCGGATTACAGCATCAAGGATCTCATTCCCGCCGAAACCTACGACGGACGCACGCCCGTCTATACCCGGCGCGAAATCTGGGACATCATCATCAAGCACGCCTGGCAGACCGGCGAGCCGGGAGTCGTATTCATCGATCGCATCAACGAGGCCAACCCCACGCCGCACGTCGGACGCATCGAGGCGACGAACCCCTGCGGTGAGCAGCCGCTTCTGCCCTACGAAGCCTGCAATCTCGGCAGCATCAACCTCGGACTGTTCATCAAGGACGCTGGCACCCCGGATGCCGATATCGACTGGGATTCGCTACGCGAGTGTGTGCACGAGTCCGTCCGCTTCCTGGACAACGTGATCGACGCCAACAACTATCCGCTGCCGCAGATCGATGACATCTGCAAGGCCAATCGAAAGATCGGCCTCGGCGTCATGGGTTTCGCCGACGCCCTTTACAAGCTCGGCGTGGCCTACAACTCCGACGAGGGCGTCGCCTGGGGCGAGCGCCTGATGAAATTCGTCAATGACGAAGCCCACAATTATTCAGAGAAACTTGCCAACGAACGTGGCAACTTCCCGAACTGGGCCAACAGCATTTGGGACACGCAGTATCGGCGTCCCATGCGGAACAGCGCGGTGACGACGGTCGCCCCGACCGGGACGATCAGCATTATCGCCGACTGCTCCGGAGGCGTTGAGCCCATGTTCAGCCTTGCCTTCTATCGCAACGTCCTGAAGGGACAGGAGGAGGGCAAGACCCCGATGATCGAGAGCAACGAGACCTTTGAGCGCGTTGCCCGGGAACGGGGATTTTACAGCGAGGGACTGATGGACCAGATTGCCAGGGAAGGCACCCTCGCTCATATTGACAACCTCCCCGATGATGTGAAGCGCGTCTTCGTGTGTGCCCACGACATCACGCCGGAGTGGCATATTCGAATGCAGGCGGCCTTCCAGAAGCACTGCGACTCATCGATCAGCAAGACGATCAACTTCTCCCACGACGCCGACGCGTTCGACGTGGAGAAGATCTACCGCATGGCCTACGACCTGCGCTGCAAGGGCGTCACCGTCTATCGCGACGGCTGCCGCTCAAGCCAGCCGATGGCCCTGGCGGACTCCGAGAAAAAGCACCAGGAGATGAAGGCCAAGGGATCGACGGGTCCGACGGAAGAAGTGATCGAAGTGAAGGTCGAAGGCGAGAAAAAACGCATCACGACGGAGACAAACCTCTTCGGCGAGCGGATCACCGAGGTCCGCAAGACCGCCGTGACGCTCGAACCGCGCGAGCTGCCCAGCATCACCAGCGGCATCCGCATTCGCCAGCAGACGCCGTTCGGCAATATGCACGTTCAGATCACCGTGGATCCGATCGAAGAGCGCGAGCAGGAAGTCTTCGCCCAGCTCGGCAAGGGAGGCGACATCGCCACCAGCGACCTCGAGGCCATCTGCCGGATGATCAGCCTCTGGCTTCGCGCCGGCGGACGTCTCAGCCACGTGATCAAGCAATTGTCGGGCATCGGTTCGTCCCTCCAGATTCCCACCAAGGACGGCCGCATCATGTCACTGGGCGACGGCCTGGCGCAGGCCCTGAAGAAGTACACCCGCGCCAAGGAACGCTTCGGCCTGCGCGCCCTTCTGCTGGGCGAAGTCGATCCCTCCGAGATCGACACCGGGCGGAGCTCCAAGAACGGCAACGGAAACGGATCGAACGGCGGTCACGGCGAGGATGTCACCGTCATGGTGGGAAGACTGGCCGAAGCAGCCTCGCCGCTCGATGCCCCCCGCGATTCATACAAGCTCAAGTGCCCGGAGTGCGGCAGTGTGCTGGACACGGGCGAAGGCTGCACGAAGTGCCATAGCTGCGGCTATGCACACTGTTGACGCACTTATCCCTCACGAGGGAAAAGCCCTCGTGAATTAAGGTCAGGAGCCGGTTTGAGGCAACACGGCTTCTTTCCCCTCCGGAAAGCGTCGGGCATTCCCAGAGGATCCCGGCGCTTTCTTTGTTTTTACCGCCCTCGCGCGGCAGAACCCTTCGCCGCCAAAACTAAGCCGAACCTCCTGTGCGCATAACATGCTGTCACCGCGGCAGTTACACAACACTTCGGCAACGCCCCGCAGTCCGCTCGAACTTCCTCCGCGCCGACGGCGATAATTCTGACAGTATGACCCGACGCGACTCGTCTAATTCCTTCGAGGTGGACGTGATAACGGCCGAAGCCCCCGAGGAGATCGACCACGCCCTTATTGTGGCCGCGCAGCGCGGGGAGCGCCGCGCGCTCGACTCCTTTGTTCGGCGCAACGACCGCTGGGTGCGCGGCGTCGTCTATGCCACCTGCGGCAACGGCGCGCAGCTCGACGACGTCGTTCAGCATGTATGGACCCGCGTATGGGAACAGCTTGGCACCCTGGCCGACCCCGCGCGATGGCGCGGCTGGCTCTACGCCCTTGCACGAAACGCGGCGATCGACGCCGGCACGCAGGCGACGCGGCGGCGCAAGCGCCAGGTGCCGCTCGACCAGGCCGCTGTCCGAGCCGCGGTCGACTCCGAGCCGGCCCTGCGGCTGATACGTGCTGAACAGGAGAAACGAACGCTTGCCGCCATCAAGGGTCTCCCGGAAATCTACCGCGAGCCCTTCGTGCTGCGGCATCTTCAGGACTGGAGCTATGCCCAGATCGCCGAGGCCCTGGGCATGCCGGTCGATACCGTGGAAACGCGACTGGTCCGGGCACGCCGCCTGCTTCGCCAGGCGCTGTCCGACGGTCGCTCGGGGGATGGACGGAATGACCATGAACGACATGCATGACATCTATTCCGGCGTAAACGATCGCGTTGAGCGTCTGATCAACCGACGGCTCGACGGCGAGATCAGCGCGGCCGACAACGCGGAGTTGAACGAAGCCCTCGATTCCAGTCCCGCGGCGCGGCGCATGCTGGCGGACTACGAGCGACTCGACGCGACCGCGGCGCGCGTGCTTACGTATGACTTCGACAAGGCGAAGACGGCGGCCCGACCCCGGCAGCACGGCGGCTTCAGGCTCGCCGCCGCCGGCGCGGTCCTGGCGGCGGCCGCCGTCGTCGCCCTGTCGTTTCTGCCCGATCTCTTCAGGGCCGCGGGTCGCTCCGGCAGCGCGGGCGACGTCGTCGTGGCTCCGAATGCCCCCCTGTTCCGCGGCGAGGAATCGCCGCGCGGCGGATTTGTTCCCCAGTTCGTGGATTACGCCGACATCGACTACATGCCGCAGGAGCGGCTTGAGGATGTCTATCGCGATGTGATCGGCGTCCGGGCCAAGGATCGCAATAACAGGGACGTGATTTACATCTTCGAGCGAAACGCTCAGAACCGGCGCATCGTGCCGATCACCGCGGACTTTTAGCGACAGGAATCGCCCTGCCGAGCAGTCTACCTTCTGGACCGCTGAACGCGGAAAGCCGTCGGCGGCGGGGCGTGTCGAGACCGAATGCAGGAAGCGCGAGCCTGCTTCAGGAATACGGCCGGGAGATAAACGGCGCGAAACACCGCCGCTCCGGCCGGCAGAATTGAAAGGGAGTAAACCATGTTGCTGATTCCAACCGCCATCTTGTTTTCGACGGGACTCGTCGTCCCGCGGGCGGCCGTCGTAGATGCCGACCCGGCGGCATCGCCTTCCGGGGCCGTGCATGTCGTCATGGTCGCCGCAGAAGGCGATGACGACGCCCCCCGAATCGTCAAGCTCGCGCCCGGACAGGCGCCGGCCGGCGGACAGGGCAATGTCATCGCGCTCCGCGCCCCGATCGACGGCAGCGGACAAAGCGCGCCGACGGTCAAGATGCGCATGCTGCATCCCGGCGCTCCGGCTGCGGATCTTCCGGCCGGGGGTCCCTGGATCGGCGTCCAGTTCGGCCCGGTGCCCAAGGCGCTTTCCGCGCACCTGAATCTCACCGCCGAATCCGGACAGATGGTCCTGAATGTGGCCGAAGGCTCGCCCGCGGATCTGGCAGGGCTCCAGCAGTACGACGTCATTACCACGATCGATGGAAAGCCGGCTCCCTCGGACATGAGCGTGTTTCTCGATGTCGTGCGAGGCTTTGCGCCCAATGAGACTCATGTCTTTACGGTGCTGCGCGGCAGCCAGCAGATTCAGGCCAACCTCACGGTTGCTGCGCGACCCGCGCCTGATGCCATGCCTAAGTTCAAGTACGAGTCGGGCGTTGAGGAATTCTCGCAGGGGCGCGTCTTCGGCCGCGGCGGCCTGATGGAAAAGGACGACACCGGAAACTGGGTCTTCAAGGGTTTTGATGCCCAGAACCCGCCGGACTTCTTCAAGTCGCTGCCCGGTGTGATGGACCTCGACTTCGATCTCATGATCCCGCACGGCGACGGCCAGAACGGAATCTTCCTCCACAAGACGAACGGCGAGGAAATTCGAATCACGACCGACGCCAACGGCCAGGTCACGGTGACAAAGACCGTCGAGGAAAACGGCGTCAAGAACACCACCACTACGACTTACGCCTCGCGAGAGGAGTTTGAGCAGAAGGAGCCCGATCTCGCAAAGAAGTTCTCGTGGAATGCGGGCGACCACACGATCCACATTTTCGGCGGCGACGGCGCGGTTCCTCACTTCAAGTTCTTCGACATGAAGCTTGACGAGGACATGGAAGAGATGCTCCACGAGCACCTCAAGCAGCTTGGCGAAGGGCACGCAGCCCTTTTCGCCGGCCGCCCCCTCACCCGGTTCGAGCTGACCCCAGACGGCAAGATCAAGGTCATCACACGGCAGGGTGAGGACGAACTCACCGAGACGTTCGACAGCGCCGCCGACCTGGAGGCCCGCCGGCCCGATTTGTACCAGAAGTACCAGCGATTTTCGGAGCGAACCGGCCGGCCCTGAGCTGCCTGAAAAAAGGCGCGTGAGACGCGGCCTCCGGCGTCGCTAATCAACTGGAGACGCGCGTCTCCCATTAACCACGACTCCCACTCCACCCTGCTGATGGGTCGGCCCCGCACGGGACCGGCCCATCAGCGTTTTTGTTGCCCATCCCGCACCGTTCCACGACAGTCCACGGGCAATTCCGTCGCCTCGAACTTGTCCGGGCACATCGCCCGTGGACTGCGCCGCGCAGACGGACACGAGCCATGCTGATGGCATTGACCGCCGGCCCCGTTCGCAGGTCCCGGCGATAAAAACGGAAAACGGCCGCGAGCGGTCGCCGAACCCATGACGGATTCGGCTCGGCTCACGGCCGTCGGTTACCATACATCAGGCGGCTCGCCTGATTACGTCTTTGTCAGGCCGCGAGGAAATCCTCCTGGAGTTTCATTCGCAGCTTCTGCAGGGCGCGGTTCTGAATCTGTCGCACCCGTTCCTTTGTCACGCCGATCAGCAGGCCGACCTGCTCCAGGGTCTTCGGACCTTCGCCTTCCTGGCCTTCGACCTGGCCAAGGGCGAACCGGGCCTGGATCACCTTGGCCTCGACCTCGTTCAGATCGGCCGAGTTATGAGCCAGGATGCCGCGCAGCTCATCGACGCACTGGGCTTCGGTTTCGACCCGCAGCAGCTCGAGATGATCGCTGCGCTCCATCGTCGGATCGAACTCCGCCGGGAAACGGCCGCGATACCGGCTGCTCCGCATCGCCACGCGCGAAAAGCTCTTGAGGATCGCCCGGCAGGCGTACGTGCTGAACTTGAATCCCCGGCCGCAGTCGAACTTGTCGACGCTGCGAAGCAGGGCCATGTTGCCTTCGCTGATCAACTCGGCGTAGTCCACCGATCCGAGCCGGGTCCGCTTGGCCATCGCCAGCACCAGCGGCACGTTCGCCTGGACGATTTCGCACCGGGCCGTCATCGCCTGCGAGTGCCAGAAGAGCAGCTCCTTTGCCGCCTTGATCGTCAGGCGGCGCGCGGCGCACGACTGGAGGATCTTCATCATCCGGAACCGGGCATAGTTCAGCCGAAGGAACAGACGCCGCTCCTGTTCCGTCGTGAGGGTCGAGGCCGGCATCGCCGAATGGTCGGTCGGATGCGTCGTATCGAGGGCGTTGCACCAGACCCGCGTGGCATCGAACCCCGCGCCTACATCGGCGAAAAGCTCCTTGGCGACGCCGCTTCGGTGAAACGACTCGTGATCGAGATACTCGATGGGTTCGGAGAGAATCCGCCGCAGCCGCAGCCGGTCATCCTGGCTGAGCTTGTCTAGCATGCCGGGCTGAGGGATTCGCGCCGAAGGCGTGAACGTCACCCGAGCCGGCGTGGCGTCATGTACGTCATGGATCTCGTGCTGCGCGTCCTGTCCGATCATGGTTCCGCTCCCGCGGCCTCCTGGGGCCGCTGGGCCGTTGCGATCGCAAGACCTTCAAGGCGGGGATATGTCGCGCGGTCTCCACGTACCGCCTGGACGCGACGCGCCTTCGGTCCTGCAGACAACGGCTCTAGTTGCAGCTACTTATGCTTGGGCTCGCACAGATGCTCGCTCTTAGCCATCTGTCCAAGCCATCGGGCCTGCCAATACAGACCCGATGTCGGGGGGGAGCTTGGGTTGCTGACAAAGTGGAATATAGCACAGGAATTGGAGTAGGCAAATTGCGGCTAACGATAAACAATAACAGAAAGTGGACGACAATTCTCTGATTTAACATAACTAAAATATAGAAAGCATCTTACGAATCGCAAATTCCGAGAAAAAATAATGCAGCTTCATATTACTAAAAGTTATAACCAGAGTTGTAACACCTTTGATGTGCGCTGACCGCTTCCATAGGCTGGAATCGCGGCTAGATTATGGGTAATTGTGTGGAAATTTTACCCATACACATCGGGTATTCCGATGCCGACCACATTGCCCGGCGGTCTTTCGAACGGAATTGCGGCTCGGAACCAGTCCTTCTCATAAACCCGGCTCCGGCCCCGTCTATTACCGTGGGGGAAGGAACTTGGCCAGAAGTGCAAACGTGGATTCCGAGCGTACCGACGCTTTTCCAAACCCCCGCTCCGCCCCCGCCGCCACCGCCCTTGCCTGCGCATCCTCGTAATTGCTGATCATCATGATCGGAATGTCCCGAAGGGCCGAATCGGCCTTGGCGGCGATCACAAGATCTTGCCCCTCGCTCCCGTCCGCAAAAACCAGCCGGTTCACGAGAACGAGGTCGTACCGATTCTGCCGCAACCGGGCCAGAGCATCCGGGACGAACATCACCCGATCGATCCGAACGTGGAAGCGTTCTGTCAGCATATGGGAAATCATGCCATGGTCCGGGTCGCAGTTGCCGACATCGAGAACATGAGCGGGGCGATTAGCCATATCGATACTCCTGCGGTGCCGCCCGGCGTTGCCGGAGCACGGGGTGGCGGTAAGATTTCCGATTCTCCCATCGGCCCCGGAAACGGCGGACCGTCCGCGAAATAGCGGCATTATAGTCCCGCCCGTGCCGGCTCCCGAGATCAGGATGCCGTCCAGCGTCGCGGAGTTACCGACCGGAGTGAAAAATGCAGCTTTCCGACCGCGTCCGACAGATCAACGAATCGGCAACGCTCGCGGTAAGTGCCCGGGCATCTGAAATGCAGCGGGCCGGCGTGGATGTCGTCGGATTCGGCGCGGGCGAGCCGGACTTTGACACCCCCCGCCACATTATCGATGCCGCCAAGCGCGGACTCGACGCCGGGCATACCCGATACGCCAAACCCACCAGCGGAACTCCTGAAGCGCGGGCGGCCGTCTGCACGAAGTTCAAACGGGACAACGGACTGACGTACGCGCCGGACCAGGCGATTGTGACGGTTGGAGCGAAGGAGGCGCTGTTTCTCGGCTTCGCGGCCCTGCTCAACCCCGGCGATGAAGTGATCCTGCCGGCGCCGTACTGGGTCAGCTTTCCCGAGCAGGTCCGCTTCTGCGGGGGTGTGGTCGTACCCGTCATCGGCAGCGAAGCCGATGGCCTGCGCATCCGCCCCGAACAGCTCGCCAGCGCGGTAACCCCGCGAACGCGCGTCGTGGTCTTTAACAGTCCGTCGAATCCCGGGGGGTTCGCCTATTCGCCCGAGGAGACGCGCGCGATCGCGGCGGCACTGTCCGGCCGGGATATCATCGTCTTTTCCGACGAGATGTACGACTGCCTTCGCTTCGGCGAGCGGCGGGAGCACCTGAGCTTCGCGGCGATCAGCCCCGAGTGGTACGAGAAGACGGTTACCTTCAACGCGGCCAGCAAGTCGCACGCGATGACCGGCTGGCGCGTCGGCTATGCGGCGGGGCCGAAGTCGATCATCAAGGCGATGGCCACGATTCAGTCGCATACGACGAGCGGCACGGCGACCTTCATCCACGATGCCCTGGTCGAGGCGCTGGCGGGCAATCAATCGCACGTCGAGCAGATGCGCCAGGAGTTCGAGCATCGCGGCGTCCACATGCACCGGCGGCTCACGGCCCTGGCCGGCGTCACCTGTGTCAAGCCGGACGGGGCGTTTTACTGTTTCCCGAATGTGTCGGGCACGTTCGCGCGACTGGGTGTCCGCAACTCGGGAGAGTTCTGCCGAAAGGTTCTGGAAGAGACGCACGTCGCCCTCGTGCCGGGCGAGGCCTTCGGCATGGACACCCACGCGCGCCTCTCGTTTGCCACCGGAATGCAGACGATCGACAAGGGCCTCGACCGCCTCGAAAAGCTGCTCGGACGCAAGTAATCCTCCGGCTTACAGCCCCGAGCCTGAGTCGAGCCTACGTACCCCTTCAAGACCGGAGTGCATGGCGCGGCATCGGCCGTCTGATTGTGCGCCGGCGGCATGCGCCCCCTCCCCGATGCCGGCCCTTGCGGCGACTGCCGTTAACACCGCTCGTACTTCCAGTTTCTTTTCTTTCCCTCCGCCATCCATGCCACCGCCGTCGCCACACGCTTGGCGCGCGTCTCCTCGCGCCGGGCCTCGGTGATCCACTCGACGTACTCCCGCCTGCAACTCGGGGCGAAGGCCTCGAACGTCTCCGCGGCGCGCCGGTTCCGGGCCAGCGCCGCCGCGAGGTCCGCGGGGGTCTTGGGCGGCGGCTTCTTCGTCTTCGATCGCACTATCGCCGGGATGCCCGCGTCCGCCAGGGCCATGGCCTCCTTCACCAGCTTCGCGAACAGCGCTTTGGACGGAAGGTCCTTCACGCTCGTCATCCGCCCGCACTGACCCATCGCCTCCTGGCCGCCTCGGGCCTTCACCTTGCCCTGCATGGCCTTGTGCCAGAAGCCGAACGTGCAGTGCGCCTTGAACGCCGCCATCCCGCAGAGGATTCCCTTGTACAGGAACGACGGCATGCCCCATTTCAGCGTCTCCTCCACGGCCGGGCACGCCGCATGCACGCGCTTTCGAATCTCCGTCAGGATCGGCCTCGCAAACGGTTGGGACTTGGCAATGTACGCATCCACGCGCGGGTCCTTCTGGGGCATGGTCAATCTCCTACGCGATCAAGTCGACATGACACTCCCGATTTCAAAGGATACCGTACCGGCGCGGCAGAAGTGAAGTGCGCGCCCCCAAAGTCAGCGGTCAAGCAGGGCATCGATAAGGCCGGATACGTCCTCGAAGCCGAGTCGACGGTCGCCGCTGAAATCAGCGCGGCAGACGCGGTCCGCCGAACGATCGTCGTTCAGAACCGTGCTGACAAATACCTGAAGGTCCAGGGCATTCACTCTTCCATCGAGGTTGATGTCGCCATCGGCGCGGCCCGCGAGGCAGGGGACATCGAGCCGCGCGGGGCGGCTTGCAACCTGTCCACAGGCATTCGACACGATCACGTCGTAGTCGCCTTGGTCCGCCGGATTGACGGCGGCGATTCGAAGCCGAGATGACTGCGCGCCGACGACACGACCGTCATCCGCAAGCGGCACCCCGTCGCGCCGCCACTGATAGGCCAGATTTTCGGAGCCGTCCGCCTGCACGTCGAACAGCGCCGACTCGCCGTCCCGTTTCCACAACGAACCGGGGCTTTGCCAGATGTACGGCGTTTTCAAGCCATAACGAGCGATTCCCTCCGCCGATTGCCCCCCGAATGCGTCAAACAATCCTCCCACAAACAAGCCCGATGCATTCGGCCCGGCGCCGTCTTCATCAAAGACTGCGAGCGCTCTGACGGTTGGAGTAAAGCGTCGTGTCGCAATACCGACAATCAGCCAATCTGTGCCGTCCCATCGCAGAAGTCCGAACTGGTACCCGTCGATGTTTTCAGCCAGCGCGTATAACGCGATCGGGGCTGCGCCCTCGCCGTCCTCATCGAAAACCGCATATGCCGTCACCTGAACAAACGGGTCCTCGTCATTGTATATCTGGTCCCATTCCGCGCCGTTCCATCGAAGGATCCCCCAAAGAGTGACGCCATCCTCCATTGTAAGATAACCCGAGGTATACAAGCTGCGAGGATGGGGGCCTTCCGTATCATCATCGTAGACGATCATCGCACCCGCGTGCCCACCGACCACGTCTCCCACCCGCGACCAGCTATAACCATCCCAGCGCGCGATGCCGCCCGTTTGAATCCCGCCTGCTGTTTCAAAATAGCCGGCGACGAAGAGACGCGCGCCACCGGGATCACTCTCATCCTCGTCCCACTCCACCATCGCGGTGACGGAAGGGTAATAGTCGCTGGAAACTCCCTCACCGAGGTTGGTCCATGCCGTACCGGTCCAGTGGGCAATCCCGGCGCACGGCGCGCCGTCGACAGTTGAGAATGACCCTCCGGCGTAAAGACCGGGCGACAACGCTCTCCCATCCCCCTGCACGCCGGCCAGACATCGAATCTCACCATCGAACACGAATTCAGCGGCTTCGCCCTGGCTGCTCAGCCGAATCCATGACTGATCGCGCAACGCCGCGACTTCACTACTGTACTCGCCGCCCTCAATCCTGCGGTAGCCGGCCACGGCGAGACAGTCGTGAGCACAAACGGCGGGCTCCGGGAATTTGCACATTGCATTGATGGCATGCATGCCTAGGGAAATTGGTCGCCATTCGTAACCGTTCCACCTGGCCACTCCCGGAGAGACGACGCCCCCCGCCCCTGAAAAATTACCGCCAGCGTACAACTCGGCGGCTTGCGGCCCTTCTCCATCGGAGTCAAACGAGATAAGCGATGTTACTTCGGATTTGATGCCCTTGCCCAGTGAAACCCAGTCTTCCCCATTCCACGTCCCGACGGAATATGATACGTAGTTCTGTTCATCGAGGTAGCCTCCGGCAAGAACGCGGGGCGGTCGCCCTCCTTCTCCGTCGTCATCGAATGAAACAAAGTCCTTTGCATACACGTAAGGGCCGTCGGCGCTTCCCATCGCTGACCATTCATTTCCGTTCCAGACCCCTACACCATTCGATTCGTGCCGGGGATCAAAACGAAACCATCCGCCTGCAGTCAGGGACGGGGAACCGAAACCCGCCGCCACATGGTCAAGGACCTTCAATACTTGTATCTCAGACAAACCGGACAGGGGTATGGGCGTTTCGATCTCCTCCCACGCGGCGCCGTTCCATCGTGTAAAGTGATTGAGCGCCGTATCGCCGGAGGAAGTCAAGTGCCCCGCGGCGAACAGCCTCGCCAGACCGGGATAATGGCCATCCATGTCGAAGACGCACAGTGACTTGACTTCGCTCGACAGGCCGGCACCGACCTGAGTCCACGCCTGTCCATTCCATCGCGCTATTCGCTGTATCTCCATGCCGTCCATCCAGGAAAAATCTCCTCCCGCATAGAGCGCGGCCCCGAGGGGGCCGGTTCCATCCTCATCCAGAACCGCAAGCGAATAAGCGTTCGAGTGGCAAGTCCCTTCACCACTTCCTACAACAGTCCAGTTAATGCCATCCCACCGGGCGACCATTCGACAGTAATGGGAATCTCCCACCTCAAACTGACCACACCCAAACAGGCATTTCGTCATCGGCCCGGCGCCGTCCTCGTCGAACACGATCAAATCGTAGACGATACCCGCGAGACCCTGCCCCCCAACCCCGACCGACGTCCATTCGGCTCCATCCCATCGGGCGACGTCGTCAACGAATGTTCCGCCAATTCGTCCGAAATCGCCAGCCGCAAAGAGTCGTGGCGGGGCACCACCCTCACCATCCTCGTCAAACACTTCCAACGTCCGAATCCTCGACCAGCCCGGTTCCACGCCAAACCCGCCACCTACAGATGTCCAGCGCATGCCATCCCATCGGGCGATTCCATAAAGCGAGGAATTTGAAGGGGTGCCACAGTAGCCGGCCGCGAAAAGACAAGGGTCTCTCGGGCCCGGCCCGTCCTCATCAAACACGAGAAACGATTCCACACCTCCCAACAGGTCGTTGAACCGAAACTGGTCCGACCACCCCGGATCGCATTGGCCCATGAGTTCCTGAGGTGCAAAGTTGATGCAGCACAACGCCGCCAGAAATGTTGATCTGAGCGCCATTGAAGAGCCTCCTTTCACTCGGAACCGCCGTGCGATACTGGCGTGAGATCATTTTCCTGCCTGCACAAACCGAGAGTCGGCTACATCGCAGCGAGACCCCATGAACGGTACGCGTCGAAATCAGCACACAATCTTCGACTTGTCAGCACGGGGCGCAACCTCGCGAACACGAGGATTCTCCGCACATCCGCGCCGCATTCTCGCGCGCGGAATCCATGCACACGCGGCCGATCGCGAATCAACGCAAGTCAACCGCTTTCGCGAGCGAAAAAGAGAGGATCAAGAAGTGGGAAAAGAGGGCAGCCAATGAGCCCAAGTATGATGATGACAAAGGACGAAAAAAAAAACGCCTGCCCAGTACTCACCGCTTGGTGACCATCTCCTGTCACTTCGCGCACTTAAAGTATACTCCATGAATGCGCTGGAGGCAACATAGAACCCCCGAAATACGAGGCATATTGCCGAAACACCCGCCTACCGGCGAGCCACGGGTAAAGACGCCCCGTGGCCCGATCGACAGGGGCCCGGTCACGGTGCGAACGCCTACCGCCGCAGCTGCATCAGCAGCCGCAGGACGTAGTAGAACATCATCGCCACGGACGCGAACAGCGCCAGGGCCGCCCCGACGTAGCGGTCTTCCGGATAGTGGTGGAGGATGTTCGACGTGTCGTACAGGATCGCCCCGCCGGCCAGGGCGATCATGGCCACCGAGAAGAAAACGCCCAGCTCAAAGCCGAAGACGACGGCCGCGACAATCGCCACAAACGCCGCGATGCCGCCCCACATGAGGATGCTCCGAAGAAACGAGAAGTCCTTCCGAGTGCCATAGACGACCAGCGTTAGCCCGGCGAAGCCGACCAGCGTGCACAGCGCCGCGCTCTGGATCACGCCGGGGAAGAACTGGTTGGCGATAAAAAGCAGCGGCACGAAAATCAGCGCCTCGGCCACGACGAAAACGCCAAGGGCCAGGTACTGCGCCCCGAGCGACCCCGCCGAGTTGGCGATGTGCGTCGCGCCCCACGAGACGAGCACGAACGCGCCGAGAACCAGCAGCCACGCGCGGCCGCCGATGAAAACCGACGAAATCCGCGCCGCCAGGTCGGTCGAAAAGATCGCCGCCTCGATGCCGGTAAAGAGCAGAATCGCCCCGAGCAGGTGCAGGTACGTCTTCATGATAAACGTACTGCGATCCGCCACGGCGATCGGCATGGCAAACTCGCCGGTGCCGTTGTCAAATGCAACCCGATCATTTATGCGATAGTCATTTCGTCGAACAGGATCGTTCATGGCCCAGTCTCCTTGCAAAGCGATTAGAATAGGTCCGTACGCCTATGTATCGGCAGTATAGCCGAACCCCGGCAAAGGTTCACCCTCATGCCCGCCGCCCGGTACGGCCGGCCCGCCGCGGGCGGGGCAAACGCCCGGTATTGACACATGGCTCCCCAGCCGGAATTCGTGTCCGAGCCCCTGACGCCCGACGCCGGCACCTTCGATGCCCTCGCCATGTCACAGGGCCGGCCGGGACTTCCGACGGGCTTCACGTGGCGTGAACGGCATTACGCCATCGCCGAAGTCATCGAAGAATGGAAGGTCAGCGAGCGGGAGTTTCACCGTCGCGGCGAGGCGTACTATCGAAAGCACTTTTGGAGAGTCCGCACCGATACCGGTGAGATCATGACGCTCTACGCCGTGCGCAAGACCAAACGCGGGCTGGACCCCAGAAAGCGCTGGTGGCTCTACGCAATTGAACCGGCGAAATGATTCCAATCCGAACGGCACGGGATTGTCCGGGCTCAACGAATCGGCCCCGCCCCGCACGGCACCGCATTCTTATTCGGGATTCTCAAACCAGACGATCGCGTCATTAGCCGTACTTGTCGCGCGCAGCGGCGCAACCAGGTCCGGGCGGCCGTCGGCATCAATATCTCCGAGGGCGATGCGCTGAACCGTCTCATTGATGTCGTCGATGTTGTTCTCGAGCCACTGTGCCGTCTGCGTCTGACCGGGCGTGGGCATGAACCACCGAAGCGTCGTCGGCGTGTTGGTCCCGACGACGACGTCCGGCTGGCCGTTGCCGTCGAGGTCCGCCGCCCTGGCATCGAGCGGCAGCGCCGACGTGTACTGCGTGAGCAAAAAGCCGGCGCCTGTCCACGCGGCCGTCGCGTCGACCGGGCGGACGTACCAGCCGATCTGCCGGCCGGGCTGATTCACCGCAAGCACGTCGGTCCGCCCGTCGACATTGAGGTCTGCCGTGATGACGCGCGAGGCGGCGGCGAGATTGCCGATGGTGAACTTCGACCAGGCATCGGTCTGCGGATTGGACGGGTTGCGATACCAGGCCACACGGGCGGAGGATTCGTCGACGGCCGTCGAGATGACGTCGGTCTTGCCATCGCTGTTGAAATCGTCGAGCGCCACGCCGGCGGCGTTTGTCCGCGTCGTCGCGTCGATATCAATGCGCAGCCAGCCGGTGCCGTTGGTGATGTTTGAGGCGGGACTGCGAAACCACGAGACGCGGCCCGGTCCCGCGAGCGCGGCGACAATATCGAGGCCGTTTGCTCCGTCGATGTTGCCGATGGCCACGTCGGCCCACTGACCGAACCCCGCGCCCTCCGACTCGGCGATCACCGAAAGCGTCCAGCCGGCGCTGTTCCGCGGATCGGCCGGGCTGTGCAGGTAAACAATCTGTCCGTTGCACGCCGCGACGATGTCAACGTGCGTGTCGCCGTCGAGGTCGCCGAGGGCCAGGGCGGTCACTCCGGCCAGCTCGGCGCTGCTCGCCACCTGCACGGCGGTAAAGCTGTCCACCGCCTCCTGGAAAAAGATAAACACGGCGGGGTTGCTCGCCCCTTCGCCGGCATAGGCGGCCACGACGTCCAGATTCGTATCGCCGTCGACGCGCGCCGTCGTGACAAAGGACGGCCGGACGGCCGCGCCGGTGTTGATCGTGCGCCGGACCCAGTCGGCGGTCCGCGGATAGCCGGTTCCACCGCCCGGCACGAGGCAGGTCATCCCGGCGGACGGGAAGGCGGAGAGAATCATCAGCATCGCAAAAGAAACGGGGCGTCTCATCCCATGGCTCCGGAGATTCGGCCGTGGTCGGGCGAGGTTTTGGACCGGGCCGCTGTGGCGATCATAGCAGTATACTCGGCGAATCGGGCAGCGCCGCTTTGCACCGCCCGGAAATCACTTATTATCCACTCGGGAAGGGGCGGCCCGCCGAAACCGGCGTGGCCGGAACCTGGCACGGGGGCGACCGCGCCCCGTGACCCGGAGAATCCGCACCCCCGACCGTCGGAGCGACGCATTCCATGATCGACATCAAGTTCATCCGCGACAATCTCGACGCCGTCCGCGCCGCGATTCACAACAAGAACAGCACCTGCGACCTCGACCGGCTGATCGCCGTGGACGATCGGCGCCGGAAGATTCAGCAGGAGGCGGACGCCCTGCGTGCAAAGAGCAACGAACTCTCCGCGCAGGTGGGCCTCTTTAAGAATCCCAAGAGCAAGTGGTACCAGGAGGCGGTGGCGAAGGGAACGAGCCCGGACCAGATCAGGGCGGAGGGCGACAAGCTTCAGGCCGAGTCGGCCTCGATCAAGCAGCGAATAAAGGAACTCGAAGACGAGGAGAAGGTCGTCGCCGGAGAGTTCCAGAACCTGATGCTCACCGTTCCGCAAGTGCCATCGGCCAGGACTCCGATCGGGAGGAGCGCCGAGGACAACGTAGAGGTCCGCCGCTGGGGCGAGCCGCGGAAGTTCGACTTCAAGCCGAAGGATCACGTTGAACTGGGCACGGCCCTCGGGATTCTCGACATCGAGCGGGGCGTCAAGCTGGCCGGCACGCGCAACTACCTCCTGCGCGGCGCTGGTTCGCTGCTGCATCACGCCGTGCTCCGGCTGGCAATGGACGTGATCATCGAACGCGGCTTCGAGCCGATCACCGTGCCGATCCTCGTGCGCGACGAAATGATGTACGGCACCGGGTACTACCCCGGTGGAGAGGAGCAGGCCTACCGGTGCGAGCGCGACGCCAAGAGCCTCGTCGGCACGGCGGAGGTTTCGCTCACGGCGATGTACGGCGACGAGATTCTCGACGAAGCCATGCTGCCCGTGAAAGTTGCGGCGGTATCCACGTGCTTCCGTCGCGAGGCCGGCGCCGCGGGCAAGGACACCTACGGCATCTATCGCATTCACTTCTTCGACAAGGTCGAGCAGGTTGTATTGTGCCGGGCGGACGAGGCGGAGGGCGAGAAGTTTCACCACGAGATCATCGCGAATGCCGAGATCGTGCTGCAGAAGCTGGAGCTGCCCTATCGCATCCTCTCGGTCTGCACCGGGGACATGGGGCAGGGCAAGGTGGAGATGTACGACATCGAGACATGGATGCCGAGCCGCAACAGCTATGGCGAGACCCACAGCGCAAGCCGCTTCGGCGAGTTCCAGGCCCGGCGTCTGAATCTTCGCTACAAGGGCGCGGACAAGAAGACGCATTTCTGCCACACTCTGAACAACACGGTGATTGCCAGCCCGCGAATTCTCATTCCCATCCTGGAGCAGTATCAGAACCCCGACGGCAGCGTGACAGTGCCGAACGCGCTGCGGACCTACATGAACGGGTTGGAGCAAATCGGCGCGCGCACCGCCTGAGGAAATACTCCAGTACGGGATGAAAGATCAGCGCATGCGGGCGCGAATGGCCTCAAGTTCCCTGGCCGCCTGCAAATCCATCGCCCGGCCCAAAGTGCGCTTAGAGACTATCAGCGCGTCAATTGATAGGACACGGCACGGCATTCCCCCGACGGTCATTGTAACGGATTGACCGGCGACCCGGTCGAATGTTCCCAGCCCGGTCAGTTCGCTCAGACAATCCACCAGACCCCAGTCAGTAAGTAAATAGATTGCGGTACGTTGGGAGCTCTACAGGGTCGAACGGGACCTGTGGCTGACGCGGAACCATTCGCCATCTCGGATTCAAATCCCGAAGCGCTTCCAGAATTCGAGAGACATTAGCCGCGGCTAACGAACAGCATACATCGAGGTCTTCGGAACGACACTCGATCTATGCACCGCGCCGGCCATTTCGCCGACGAGAACGAAGTCGACGTTACTCGCCAG
The DNA here is from genome assembly GCA_003576905.1 of Planctomycetota bacterium. GTDB lineage: Bacteria > Planctomycetota > Phycisphaerae > UBA1845 > UTPLA1 > UTPLA1. The sequence continues at coordinate 84,161 of QEVG01000007.1, forward strand.
CAAGCGTTTCAGAATGTCGAGGGTCGAACCCATAGAATTCAGTTCCGGCCACCCGTAATGCCCGACCCAGTTGCAGGGCCTGGTCATGGCGGTGCAGACGCTGCTCCGGCGTCAGGCTGAGCAGGTACTCAACCTCGTTCATGTCGATTCCGTTGTCGACTGCCGCCTGCCACGTATCGGGCGCGGCCGGACCTCCCGGCGACGCTGTATCGCGTGCATTGTCCATGTTCATGGAAGGATTCTAACGCGCTTCGACGGCCCGGCATCAGCGCAATTCGCCGGCGACACTATGCGATAACTGCCCCTCCATCGGACCGTGGCGAATGCCGCTCATATCGCCTTGAGCGCCGCGGCCAGTTCGGAGGTCAGGTCGTGCCAGTCCTCAAGGCCCACACTGAGGCGGATGCCGCCCGGCGCCAGCCCGTCGTCGGCCTTTCGCTCCGGCGGCAGGGCGGCGTGGGTCATGGTGTAGGGACACTCGATCAGGGTCTTGATCTGCCCCAGCGAGACCGCCAGCGTGATGCAATACGAGTTCTGGGCGATCCAGTCGATCAGCCGCTCCCCGGGATTGTCCATGGGCGAAGCCTGTCGAAGCTGGAAGTAGATCATCGAGCCGGGCGAAAAGTGGCCGGATTCGTCGGTCATCTGCGCCTTGGCCAGCTCAAACTGCGGGAAGCTGGACAGCCCCGGATACCGCACCATCTCAACTTTCACGTGTCCTTCGAGAAACCGCGCGATGTGGTGGGCGGACTTCTGATAGTTGGCCATGCGCGCGGCGAGCGAGGGCAGTCCATAGACCAGCGGGGGCCACGCGCTCTTGGGCGAGAGGCAGCCGCCGAAGTCCTTTCGATACAGGACCAGTGGATCGTGCAGCGATCGAGGCCCGCACACGACGCCGCCCAGATCCGTACCGAAGCCTCCGATCGCCTTCGTCAGCGACTCTACAACGACATCCGCCCCAAGCGCGATCGGCCGCTGGCAGAAAGGGCTTGCGAACGTGTTATCGACGACGATCCAGATGCGTTCCTCCTCGCGCCGGGTCTTGTTGATCATATCTACTTCGCGGCGCACCGCGGCAATGTCGATGAGCTGCATGTCCGGGTTGACCGGCGTCTCGAAGTACACGACGCGCGTGTTGGGCAGGACCGCGTTGGTCAGCGAGCCTGTCTCTACAAGGTTTACGAAACTGGAGTCCACGTGATTGCGCGGCAGCCAGTTGGTCATCAATGAATAGGTGCAGCCATAGAGCGTCCGGTGGCTCACGATATGCCGGCCCGAAGGCGCGAGAATGCCCAGTGCCGCGCTGATCGCCGCCATTCCGCTGGCGAAGCAGACCGCGCACTCCGACCGCTCCGCCACCGCCAGTATCTCTTCGAGCATGCCGCAGGTCGGCTCGTCCAGCCGGTCGTAAATGTAGATCGGCCCGCGCTCCTGGCTGTCCGGCGACAGGTGCCCGAACTCCACGAAACCCTGGGCCCCGCGCCGCGCCGAATCGAGCCGGAACGTCGCGCTGGAAGTCATCGGCGGCACGACATGATGGTCGTAGTCCCACTTCCGCGTCCGCCCCACGCCGTGAATCAGCCGGGTGCGCGCGGCTTTCTGCGACTCCTGCGGATAGGGTTCAGCCGGATTTTCGCGCTTGGGTTCAAACTCTTCCTTCATGGCGCGCGCTCCCTCTTTTGCTGGTCCTCCGACAGGGCGGCGGCGACGGATTCCCGCGCCTCCGCCATCGAAAACCCGTATTCATTGCGAAGCCGGCCGAGCCTGGCATTCGCGGACACTTCCTGGGGCACGCCGAGCAGCGACCGAAGCCGCGCCGGTTCGATCCCTGTGGCATCGGCGATATCGCCGAGGGTCATCGAACCCCGAAGGTGAAACTCGGTACGCTCACCGCCGCCGCGGCCCTCGTGAACGGAAATCACCTCAGAACCGGCAAATGAGTGATCCGTCCCGCCCGCTCCGCCGCGCCGGACCGACGCGTTCGCCACGAACAGAAACGCGGCGATGACCAGCGCAATCCCGGTTAGGAAGCCCGCTCCCGCGGCATTCTCCTTCCATCGTGCCGGCGCATGCGACCGCGGCATCCGGTCCCAGAGCCTCCGCGTGAGCGCACACACCCAGGCCCAGTGCAGCGCGACGTGTACCGCCAGCAGCGTGGCAAGCCCGATCGCAATGTAGAAGTGGACATCGCCCCAGTCGTGCCGCGTCCCGCGCCACAGCTCCCATCCGCCGCCGCCTCCCCGGCCGCCGGTCCCTGGCACAAGGACGTATTCGAGGATAAGTCCCGTGCAGATCAGGGCGAGGATCGCGACGAACGTCAGGAGGTCAACGAGATAATTCAGACCGGCGCGGCGCATGAGACAGACTCCTTGCTGAAGGCCGCCGAATCGCTCGTCGCCCGGCCGCCGCGTTTCGCGCCGCCGCGGTCCGGCTGATCAGGCGATGATCCCCCGGACGCGCAGGGCCGTCATGATCACCTCCGCCGCCAGCGGACCGGTAAACTGCTCCATGTTCAGGATCAGGTCGTGCCGCGTCTGCTCGCTCGCTTCGATGTGAAAATGGTGGCGGATGAATCGCGCGCGCTCGTGCTCCAGCTCCTCCACCTCGCGCACGGCCTTTTCAAACGTCAGCTTCTTCTGGCACGCCCAGGCCTTGATGCAGTAGTCCCGTGTGGCGGTCACGCGCACGCGCAGCCCGGCGTCGCGGGGCAATATGAGATCCGCCGCGCGCCCGACAAAGATGGCGTGTCCCTTTCGCGCGAGCGACAGCATCGTCTCACAAAGGCGCCGGAAGTACTCATCGCGGCCTTCGCGCGCAGCCGACATGCCGCCCAGGAAATCCTCGAGCCAGTTCGAATCGCGCTCGTCCATGGCCTCATACAGTTCGCGCCGCCACGTCTCGTCGCCCGCCATGGCCTGCAGGATCTCGCGATCGAAAACCGGCCAGCCCAGGCGAAGATTCAGGATCGACGCGATCTCCTGGCCCGGAAGCCCCACGGCCCGCGACAGGGCGATGAAATGCTCGACCTGGCGGCCGCCCTCGCGGGGCGCCGTAGCGGTCTGATGGCGCGAAATCTCCCAGTTCCGCATCTGACGCTCGACAAACCGGCTGATATCGGGGGACTCAGTCTTGGCGCTTGTGGCCATGGGGCACCTCCTCTGGGGCAAGGAACAACCAGCAATTCGCGTGCCGGTTGGGTTGGGACGGGCGCCGCGGCGGTCGGTCGAAATGATGCTGTCGTGACGCCGATCCCGAAGAGCCCGCCTGCCAGAATCATAGGCGCGTGACTGATCACAAAACCGCCCGGAACCGCTGCGATGCACGCCGGTCCGGATCGCGCGTAACCGGTTCGTTACCGTCCGTCACAGGGCACCGAGACTCAGCGCGTGCTTCATGATCCACGTGGCAAGCTCGTCCACACCCTTTCCCGAGCGTGCGCTTGTCTCAAGAATGCGCATGGCCGGGTTGACCCGCAGGAGGTCGCGGCGCGCCTGGGCCATATCAAACGGTACGAAGGGGAGCAGATCGCACTTCGTAATAAGCGTTAGCGCCGCATCTCGGAAGAGCAGCGGGTACTTGGAAGGCTTGTCGTCGCCTTCCGAGACGCTCAGGGCACTGATCCGGAGGTGTTCGCCCAGGTCGAAATTCGCCGGGCAGATCGGGTTGCCGACATTCTCGATAATCAGCAGATCGATTCCGGCCGGCAGTTCGTCCAGCGCACGCTGCACGTGCGTCGCGGTAAGGTGACATCCGCCGTCGGTCAGCAGCTGGATCACCGGGACATCCAGCCGGGCGATGCGCTCGGCATCGCGCGTCGTGGCCAGGTCCCCCTCGAGGACCGCCGCGCGCAGTTCGCCCCTGAAGATAGGGAGAACGGCTTCAAGGATGGCCGTCTTACCGCTGCCCGCGCCGCCGAGCAGGTTGATGCACGTGACGTGGCGTTCGTCGAACCACAGGCGGTTCTCCGTCGCCGCGTCGTCGTTCTTCTGAAGCACGCGCCTGAGAACCCTGATCTCCATCGCCGGCCTCCCGTTTTCCGATCAGCACCCTCCACGCCGCTAGACATACGACGCGTAGTCCGGATACCACATGTGCTGCCGAACGACGACGTCGATCTGCTCCTCGGGGATCAAGCGGCCGATGTTTCTTCGCCGTGCCTCGCGGATGACATTCCCGGCGATGCGCCGGCTGACCTCGCGAAGCATGCTCTGGTCGGGATAGATCGCCCCGCACTTGAGCCGTTCCGGCGACACCATCTCCGCCAGCGTGCGCGCGGCCACGAGGAAGATCTCGTCGGTCACCTCGCTCACTTCCGAAACGATGCAGCCCAGGCCGATGCCCGGGAAGACGAAGGCGTTGTTTCCCTGGCCGAACACGTGTGCCTGTCCTTCGTATTCGATCGGCGGGAACGGACTGCCGGTCGCGACGATGGCCCGGCCGCTGGTCCACTGAAGCGCCTCGCTCGGCGTGCATTCCGCCTTTGAGGTCGGGTTCGACAGCGGCAGGATGACCGGTCGATCAACGTGCTTGGCCATCTCCCGGACGATTTCCTCGTTGAAGGTGCCGGCCTTGGCCGTCACGCCGATCAGGATGGTCGGCTTGATGTGCCGGATCATCTCGAGCAGCGAATACGAGTCGGCCCCGGTCAGGCCGTAATGGGTCATGGCCTTCCGGCTCAGGGCGAACTCCTTCTTGTGCGGATCATCGACGATGCGCCCCTCGAAAATCAGCCCGTGGGTGTCGGCGATGGCCTGCGCCTGATTCACGCGTTCGACCGCGTTTTCCTCAGACAGCATCGCCGCCCGAATCAGCCGCGCAATCCCGATGCCGGCATTTCCGCCTCCGGCATACACGATGCGCTGATCGCTAAGCCTTCCGCCGGTGATCTTCATGGCCGCCATGATGCCGGCCAGAGTGACGCTCGCCGTGCCCTGAATGTCGTCGTTGAAGCTCGGCACCCGGCGGCGGTACCGGTCGAGCAGGTTAAACGCCGTGTGATGCCCGAAGTCCTCCCACTGAATCAGTGCGTGCGGAAAGACCTCCTTTACGGCTTCGACGAAGGCCTCGATGAAGTCGTCGTATTCCTTGCCGCGAATGCGCCGATGGCGATAGCCGAGGTAGCACGGATCATTCAGCAATTCCGCGTTGTTGGTGCCGACGTCAAGGCTGATCGGCAGGCACAGCGTCGGATGGATGCCCGCCGCCGCCGTGTAGAGAGCCAGTTTTCCGATCGGGATCCCCATGCCGCCCGCGCCCTGGTCGCCCAGGCCCAGGATCCGCTCGTTGTCCGTCACGACGATCAGCCGAATGTCCGGGTACGGCACGTTGCGAAGCATCTCCGGGATGCGGTCCATGTCATCGGGCGTGATCCAGACGCCGCGGCGCTGGCGAAAGATGTGGCTGTACTGTTGGCACGCCCGGCCCACCGTCGGCGTATAAACGATCGGCAGCAACTCGGGCATATTCTCAACGACCACCCGGTAGAAGAGCGTCTCGTTGCGATCCTGAAGCGCGGCAAGACCGATGAACTTCTCGAGGTCATCGCTCTTCGCCCGAAGGTGTTCCAGCTCAAGGGCGACCTGCTGCTCGATCGTCAGGTGCGCCGGAGGCAGCAGCCCGCGCAGGCCGAGCCGATCGCGCTCGTCCTGCGAAAAAGCCGCGCCCTTGTTGTGGATGGGGTCGCGCAGCAGTTCCACGCCGTGAAAAGGCGGCTGGGCGACATTGCGTTTGGTTTCCTTTGGTTCCGTGACGCCGATCATCGAACTCCTCCACCTGCAAGCGCAGTCTCGTCGTGTTCCTCGACATCCAGGGATATCAGTTCAAGTTCATCGCCGCCCTCGAGGCAGGTCGCGTCGGCGCCGCACGTGGGACACCCCCACTCGTAGCCGTACGCGTCGAAATGATGTCCGCATCCGGGGCAGGCGAGCCGCACAGGCATCGTCACGATTTTCAGTTCTGCGGCCTCGCATGGTGTGCCGGCCGCCACCATCTCGAAGGCTGTGCACATGAGCTCCGGGTCGATCTGGCGCAGGATGCCGACGCGGCAGGTGATCGAGCTAATCCGCGACGCGCCGACCGCCCGCGCCTCCTCACAGGCTGCCTCGATCATGCCGGTCGCAAGCGAGAACTCATGCATGACACGTCTCCTGCGCGGAGCGCCACGCGGCAATGTCCTTTTCGATTACCGCGACGGCCTCCGGAATTGCCCGGGCCACCGCGGGCGACACCTCCTCGCCATAGCCGCAGTCTTCAGCGGTGATCGCGTAGATCCAGACGTCGCGCGGAAGGTCGCCGATCTCTTCGGCGAGTTCCAGCGCGAGGTCAACGCTCAGCGTGTGCGTGTCCGTCCGGCAGCGCGTGCGGAGGTGCTCCTTGTGCTCCCAATAGTCCATCCGCGCCACACTGCCCGGCGGATGCCCCACCGCCGAACGCGCGGCGTCAGCGATGACCAGCAGGCGAATATCGCCCAAGACCGCGGGAATGTCGGTACCAGGCGCCTCCGTGACGATCACGCGGCACCCGGCCGGCGGAAGCCGGCCGATCATCCCGGCCACCATCAGCCCCGCTTGGTCGTCGCGGCGCAGCCATCGCCCGCAGCCGACGAGGGCGATATCGGGCTCGTACGGATGTGCCGGGCTGGCCATGGCGATTCTCCGTCGCCCATTCATCCTGCAAGCGGCATGCCATCAGAAAGGAGATTCGCGAGCCACCCAGCGCCGCGGAATGCCCGTTTCTCGGGGCTGGAAACGGCTCCGCGCAGAGATCCACTCCATACATGGCCCTTGCAGGACGGAATTATCCGGCGGCGCGCCGCAGAGTGACCGAGCTATTCATCCCACGCCACGTCGAGGAAGTGCGTTGCGCACGAAATACACGGGTCGTAGGCTCGAACCAGCATCTCCAGCTTCAGCGTCATCTCTTCACGGCCGAGGCCGGACGTGAGCAGCCGAGGGACCATCTCGCGCATGTCTTCCTCGATGTTGGCCAGGTTCTGACCGGTCGGGATGATGAGGTTTGCCCCCTCGATGCGATGGTCCTTGTCGACCGTGTACTCATGAACAAGAAGCCCGCGCGGAACTTCGGCAAGCCCAACGCCCGTGCCGTGGCGCGTCGGAGTCATAAGCGGCTCGACCTTCATGCCGCGTGTCAGGAGTTCGTCGATGATTTCGATGGACGCCTCGACGCAATGCACCGACTCGACGAGCTGCGCCGTGTTGTTGTGGAAGGGGTTCTCGCAGATCGGCTCAAGTCCCAGGTCGCGCGCCGTCTGCCGCGCGATCGGATGAAGCTGGGAATGGTTGTTGTTGAACCGGGCCAGCGCGCCGACGGCATACGTCGGCGAGTTGGGCGACCGGCAGTGCTTCGCCGCCGAGTGCTCGACGATCGACTCCATGATCCGCTTTCGATAGTCCGCGGCCTTCGTCGGCCTCGGGTCGAGGGTCGACACGATGTCCCCATCGTAAAATGCGTACTCGCCGTTGTCCGTCTCCTTCAGCGAGACGTACTCGGTCTTCCGGCACAGATCGGGAACCTTGAGCGTTGAAAAGAGCTTCGCCGTCTCGCGCAGGTCCGCCCGCGCATCCTCGAGCCGCCGCTTGAGCCCGATGAGTTCCTCGTCGGGCGGAACATGGCTCATGCCGCCGACATGGAGGGCGATGGGGTGGATATGCCGGCCACCGACGACTCCGCAGATATCGTTGGCCAGCTTCTTCATCCTCAGCGCCCTCCGAACGACGTCGGGATGGGTCTTCGCCAGCGGAATAACCGAACCCACTCCGACGAAATCAGGAACGGCGAGGAAGTACAGGTGGAGAAAGTGGCTCTGCAACTCCTCGCCGTAGAGGATCAGCTTTCGCAACAGCACGGTCTGCTCGCTGGGCACGATCCCGCAGGCCGCCTCGATCGCCTTCACGCTCGCCGTGGTGTGCCCGACGCTGCAAATCCCGCAGATGCGGCAGGTGATGTGCGGGGCCTCGTAGTATCTGCGCCCCCGCAGAAACGCCTCAAAGAACCGCGGGCTCTCCACGATCGCAAGCTGGAGCTGCGTGATCTCGCCGTCGCTCACCCGGACGCGAATGTTCCCGTGTCCCTCGACGCGGGTCACATGTTTGACATCGATGGTGACGTTCTTCATGGAAGGTCCGCCTCCTGCCAGGCGCCGAACAGCCGGAAGTCGTCGAGCACGTCCTTCAGCGAGACGTTATACTGCTCACGAAGATTCACGCCCGCCGCCGCCACGGCCTCCTTCGAGACGATTCCGCGGCAGCCCTCGCACTTCGAGCCGAAGGTCGGACAGATCGCGTTGCACCCGGCCCGCGTCACCGGACCCAGACAGATAATGCCCTTTTCGTACAGGCAGAGATTGCCCCGCTTCTTGCATTCGACGCAGACGGCGAAGTCCGGCAACGTAAACGTGCGACCCGCGAGGAGGCTGGTGACGAAGGAGAGAAACTCCTCCTTCACCATCGGACAACCGGGCAGCGCGTAGTCCACCTTCACCACATCCGAAATCGGCCTGGCCTTCGTCGTCGGAAACCACTCGGCGCGCTCCCCGTACACGTACCTCCGATACTCGGCGACGTCGCCGTTGCCGGCCACCGGCGGCTCCGCCTCTCCGGCCGCGCCTTGGTAGTGTTTCAGCGTGTTGATGCCGCCCAGCGCCGCGCAGGAGCCGATGGCAACCAGGATCCTGCACTTGTCCCGGAAGTGCCGCACTTCCTTCTCGTCCTCGGACGTGGAGACCGCCCCGTCGACGAAGCCGATGTCGATGTTCCAGTCCTTCTCCGTCATGCCCTCGCGGAAATTGACGATCTCCACCGCGCCGAGAAGATCAAGCAGCTGGTCCTCCAGCTCAAGGATCGCAAGCGAGCATCCCTCGCATCCCGTCAGACTGAAGATGGCGATCCGTGGTTTCATCGCCGCTCTCCTTGCACCACGCCGGAATAGACAAGCGGAACAAACGCGCTGACGCCGGGCGGGATCAGGAAGATCGGCATCGGCGCACAGACATATGTGCCGCCCTCGACCTCCGGCGCTCCCTTTCCTGCTGCGCGGCGGGGCGCCCCCCGCACGCGCCTCGCGCCGCCCTTCGGCGGCCCTGCGGCGCTTCGATGCCTCGACGTCCGATCGCTTCGACGCTTCATTCCACCGCCTCCCGCATGCCCTTGAGCTGGCCGTACTTGAAAACCGGCCCGTCAATGCACACATAGACGTGGTTGGCCTGGCAGTGCCCGCACTTGCCCACGCCGCACTTCATCCGCCGCTCGAGCGAGCAGTAGATGTTTCCCTGCGGGATGCGCCGGGCGAGCACCTCGATGACGACGAATTTGAACATGACCGGCGGACCGACGATCACCACGACCGTCTGGTCCGGATTGAGCTTCGAAAGGTCCTTGAAGAGCGTCGTGACGACGCCGACCTTTCCGCGCCACTGCGGATCGGGCCGATCCACGGTGATGGCGAGATTGACGTCCTTGCTCTCCCGCCAGCGGAGCAGGTCATCCTTAAAAAGCAGTTCCTTCGGCTCGCGGGCGCCGTAGAGCAGGTGAAACTGCCCGAATCGCGGCCGCTCGTCGAGGATGTACTGGATCAGCGACCGCAGCGGGGCCATGCCCAGGCCGCCGGCGATCATCAGAATGTCCTTGCCGTGCATCTCGTGGGTGTCGAAGCCGTGGCCCAGCGGCCCCCGGATACCGATGGTGTCTTTTTCCTGAAGCTCGTGCAGCCGATTGGTGACGCTGCCCACCCTTCGAATGCACAGCTCGAACGTGTCCGGGCGGGTCGGCGAGGAGCAGATCGAGATGGGACACTCGCCCACGCCAAGCATCGAAACCTGGACGAACTGGCCCGGCTGCTGATTCAGGCGGCTCCCGTCGAGGAAGCCCAGCTCGAACAGCTTCTCCATTTCAGTGAGCGGGGTGATCCGGATAATCCGCGCGGGCTGCGGGATGTACAGGCTGGACTCGTGCGCGCTCGATGCTCGCGGCGGGGGCTCGTGCAGAATCGTGGATGATCGGCGGCCGCTCACGGTTATGCCTCCTCGGCAAGCTGGTTATAAATCTCCACGGAGTTGATCTTCGCGGTGCAGGCCCGGTCGCATCGGGCACATCCGACGCAGCCCGCAAGCCCGGTCCGCTGGCGAACCCACTTTGCCTTGCGATAGATCCGGTGCCGCAGCCGCGACGCCGCCCTGGGCCGGAAGTTGTGTCCTCCCGCCACTTCGGCGAAGTTCTTCAGGTGGCAGCCGTCCCACGTACGCTCCCGCCGACCCGTCGTGCCCGACAGGTCGGATTCATCATAGATGTTGAAGCAATAGCAGGTCGGGCACGACAGGTTACAGCTGCCGCAGGAGTAGCATCGCCTTGCGGTCGCCTCCCAGAGAAGGGAGTCATAGGATCGATCCAGTAGCTCGGGCAGATCGTTGGCATGCATTCGCAGATGCCTCGGAAACGCCGCCGCCTTCTCGCGTTCGTATTGCTCAAACGCCCGCTCATCGGCCGCCGTGGGGATCGCGCCGCGCCGGCTGTAGAGAATCCAATCACGTCCGGCGTCACTGCCGAACATCACGCCGAAGGTCGTGTCGTCGCGCCCGTCGCGGTGGAGCGGATAGAGCATGACGTCGAATCCCTCGATGGCCGAATGTGTCCCCATGTCGGCACAGAACACGCCCTCCGTGCAGGGCGTTCGACAATCCACACCGACGATGAGCGTGTGCGACCGCCGCGCCAGGTAGTGCGCGTCGCGATGATCCTGCTCAAACACACGGTCCAGGAGCCGGATCGCGTGTATGTCGCACGGATGAACGCCGACGAACGCCATCGGCCGGACATCAAGCACCGGCTTCGCCGTGAACGTGTGATCGAATCGATTGAACGTAAAGAGCGTCTCGGTGGGCGGAAAGAGAAACGCCCGCGGGCCGTAGACACAGTAGTTAAACGACAGGTCGAGCGTTCCGACGTCCGCGACTTCTTCATAAAAGAAATGGTTCTCGCGGCGAACCGGACCGATGATCCGGCGTTTCCGGGCCAACTCCCCGACAAGGGTGAACAGATCGCGCTGTGCAAGCATCCGATCGAGCATTGTCGCCTCCCGGCATCCGCCTGCGCCATTTCAGCCAGCAATCCTCGCGCCACAATTTCGCGATTCGCGGGCCGATTCCGACGTGCCCGCAGGCCGAAAAATCGCCCCGTGCGGACTTTTACGCACCAAGCGTGCCTTTTTCCGCCCAGGTGGCGGCCGACGACGGCGTGTCAGCGACAAGCGGGAATGCCACGCGCACGCGCGTGCCACGCCCGGGCGCGGATTCCACGTTGACGCGGCCCTTCGCCTGCTCCACCACCGCCTGCACGATCGACATTCCCAGCCCGCTGCCGGGGATGTCGGCCAGAATCGCCTCACTTCCCCGGCGGTACGGTTCAAAAAGGTGCGCGCGCGTCGCTTCCGTCATTCCCATGCCGGAGTCGAATACCTCAATCACCGCCGCGCCACCATCGACGCAGTGCGAAACAGTGACATCCCCACCGCCGGGTGTGTACTTGATCGCGTTATCCAGGAGGTTGGCGAGACAGTCGGCGAGGTCGGCGGCATCCACGCGCACCAGGCCCGCCTGTGCCGGACCCGCCGAGCGCTTCAGCGTGACACCCTTCTGCCGTGCGATCGGGGCATAGCGATCGCACACCGCCTGAAGGACCGCAACCGCGTCCGTCCGCGCGGCGGCGTGCCGGTCGGCATCCAGGTCCTGCATTCGCGCGTAAACGAGAAGATCCGTCACCTGCCCGATTCCCTCCCGGCAGCGCGCAACGATCCGATCGTACAACGTGCGAACCTCTCCCGCCGGAACCAGCCCCTCGCGAAGCAGGCTGACCTGCGTCTGAATCGCGGCGAGTGGTGTCTTGAGCTGATGCGCCGCGGTCCGCATGAACATCGCCTTGCGCTGCTGGAGCGCCGAGATCGCCGCTTTCGATTCGCGCAGGGCGCAGATCGCCTGGGCAAGGTTGCGCTCGTGCGACGCCACCCGCGCCACGATTCGGAGCATGAAATAGAGCATGCCGAAGATGCTGGTTGACGTGATGAATATCGCGCAGAACACAAACCCCGGCTGTTGATGGAGCCGCAGGTCAGGCAGCGCCGGCAGAAAGGGATAATGCGGCGTAAGAAACTCCGCCAGCTCGCCGAAGGCCATCAGCGTGTACAGGAGAATCGCCCAGAAGGCGTGAACAAAGACCTCGCGCGCGGTGAGCAGCAGGGCGGCGATCGCCACGTGGAACAGGTAGAACATCGCCATCGGATTCTCGACGCCCCCCGAGTATCGCAGGAGCAGCGTCAGCGCGAAGAGATCGACCGCGATCTGCGCATTGGCCAGAATCGAGGCGCCGCGTACGCCGTCGATCCGGTCCGTTTCGCCCTCGCGAACGCGCTTTCGCAGACCGCTGGTACACAGGACCCAGACGATGTTGATGGCGGTAAGCCCCACGATGACGACAAACAGCTGCAACGGCCGCCGCGCCGGCCGCGACAGGACCGCGTCGATCGCCAGCGCGCCGACGCAGCAGGCCAGCATGATCCATCGAAGGTGAATGAACCACTTGAGCCGCACAAACGACAGCAGCGTCTGCGCGCGGTAACCGCGGGCCTGATCATCGCCCGAAGGGGCCATTTCCGGCGCCGCGGACACGTCGCTCCCTCCTTACTTGTGGACGGCCGAAAACGCGCGCCTTACCGACTCCCGCAGGCCGGCCGGGTCGAACGGCTTGTCGATGAAACCCTCGGCCGGCAGATAGTCGCTGCCCTGCTCGGCGGCGAAGTTCATCCCGGTCCGCTCGGCGATTGCCGAGAGAAAAACGATTGGAATCTCGGACAGCGCGTCATCCCGTTTCATCTCGTAGGCAAGGTGAAAGCCCTCCGACGGCTCCGTCAGCATCACATCCAGGAGAATGAGGTCCGGCCGGATGCGCCGCGCCGCGTCCAGCCCGGCCGGGCCCGTCAGGGCCGATTCGATCCGATACCCCTCCGGCTCCAGGACCCTTCGGACCGCGTCGTGTATGTCGCGGTCGTCGTCGATCAGCAGGATGGTCTTCGGTGTCGCCATGATGATTCACTCCGTCTCCGGCCGATCTCAGCAGATTCGCGGCAGCTCTTCCCCGTAGGGACGTTGAACGATTCGGCGGCCGCCCGCGCGCGTCCGCAGTTCCACCAGCGGCGGCTCGGCGTCGGTTACGCGCCCGACGATCGCGGCCTCCCGGCCCAGCGGGTGGTCCTGCATCGCCTTGATCGCCTTCGCCGCGTCTTCCCGGCGCACCACGCAAACCAGTTTGCCTTCGTTGGCCACCGTCAGTGGATCGAGCCCGAGCATCTCCGCCGCGTGACGCGCCGTCGGCGAAATCGGTATCGCCGCCTCGTTGATCTCAATGCTGTACCCCGATCGCAAACACATATCCGCGAGCACGCCCGCCACGCCGCCGCGCGTCGGATCGCGCATGAACTTCACGTCCGCTCCGCTCGCCGAAAGCGCCGAGATCAGGTCCGCCAGCGGCGCCGCGTCGCTCCGCAGGTCGGAGTCGAACGCGATTCCCGCCCGCACCGACATGATCGTCAGCCCGTGGTCGGCGATCCGCCCGCTGAACAGAATCACGTCACCGGACTCCACCCGCTCGGTCCCCAGCCGCAAGCCGGGTCGCAGACGGCCGATTCCCGCGGTGTTTAGGAACAATCCTTCATTCCCGCGGCGCTCGATCACTTTCGTGTCGCCGGTGACGATCGGCACCCGTGCCTCCCGGGCGGCCCTTGCGATGGACGCGACGACGCGGTCGAGCACGTCCAGCGAGAGCCCCTCCTCCATGATGACGCCGAGCGAAAGCCCGAGCGGCTCCGCCCCCATGACCGCAAGGTCGTTTACCGTACCGCACACCGCGAGCCGACCGATGTCGCCCCCCGGAAACTCCAGCGGGGTCACGACATAGGAATCCGTGGTGAACACGACGCTCTGATCGGACCCGATCGGCACGATCGCACCGTCCGCCAGCGGCGCCAGCGCGGGATTGTTGATCCGGGGCAGGAAATGCGCCTCAATCAATTCCGAGGTCAGTTCGCCCCCGCCGCCGTGAGCCAGCATCACGCGATCCGAAACCCGGCTGGAGATGTGTGTCGCGGTCATGACCCACCTCCAATCCGCACGGCCGCGCGCCCGGCGCTTTGTCCGTTGTACTTGTACCATGCCGCGCACGTGCCCTCACTGCTCACCATGCACGGCCCGACGGGCGACAGCGGTGTGCATCCGTTCGCGAAGAGGGGACATTCCCCCGGCTCGACAAGCCCTTGAATGACCTCGCCGCACCGGCACGCCGGATTGTCATCGTCCTCGCCCAGCGCGATTCCAAATCGCTCGATCGCATCGAAGCGCCGATAGGCCGGAGCCAGCTCGAGCCCGCTCGCGCTTATCTCCCCCAGGGCACGCCAGGGCGCATCCGCCTTGACAAACACCTGACACATCAGCCGCTGGGCGACCGCGTTGCCGGCATCCGAGACGACCGCCTGGTACACGTTCTCCAACCTTGCCTCCTCGCGCGATGCCTGGCGCACCAGGCGCGCCAGCCCCTCCAGCATCTGCGCCGGTTCGAAGCCCGCCACGACGCACGGCTTGCAATAGACCTCGACGATGGGTCGATAGGCCTCGGCCCCGATGATCGTGCTGACGTGACCCGGACAGAGAAAGCCGTCCAGCCGTGTTTCGCCCGCGTCGAGCAGGGCGCGCATCGCCGGAACCACCCGCTTGTGGCACATCAGCACGGCAAAATTCTCCAGCCCCCGGCGCTCCGCCGTGATCACTGCGGCGGCCGTCGCCGGCGCGGTCGTCTCAAAGCCGACCGCAAGGAACACGACGGTCCTTTCCGGGCATTCCGCCGCGATATCCACCGCGGTCAGTGCAGACGTCACGACGCGGATATCCGCGCCGTCGGCCCGCGACGATTCCAGGCTCCCCGACCGGCCCGGCACGCGAAGCATGTCGCCATAGGTCGCAATGAGGACACGCGGCCCGCGCGCCAGCTCGATCGCGGCGTCAATGTGCCGTTGCGCCGTCACGCAGACGGGACACCCCGGACCGCTGATGAGCCGGATGTTGTCGGGAACGAGCGCCCGCAGGCCGTTTCGATAGAACGAGACCGTGTGCGTTCCGCACACCTCCATGAATCGAACGGTCCGACCCAGCCGCACCGCAGAGTCACCAAGTCCTTCGGCAATATCTTGCAGGCGCGGGGTCATGACGAATCCGCCGTTCCAAGCTGCGGCTCAAGGGTCTCTGCCAATTCGGGGCCGTAGGACTGTTTCAGGTAGTCCCACGTCGTGAGCGCCTCGCTCTCGTCGATCGTCGCGATGCAGAAACCGGCGTGCACGAGGACCCATGCGCCGGGCCCTGCCTCCGGCGTCAGCACGCGGCACACCCGCAGGCGGTTTCCCTGCATGTCGACCAGGGCGTCATCATCCTGGCATTCGAGAATTCGCGCTGGAACGGCGAGGCACATCATCGGCCCCCTTCCAGCCGGGCCGTCGCCACGACCGCCTGGCCCAGTGCAATTCCGGCATCCCCCACGGGAGACCGCTCGGGCAGAAGCACGGCAAAGCGGCGCCTTTCCAGAAGCGCCCGTGTCTGGTCGCGCAGCAGCCGGTTCGCGAAACAGCCGCCGGAAAGCACGACCGTAGAGATCGCATTCCGCTCGGCGGAAATCTGCGCTGCGGCCGCAAGCATTCGCGCCACCGTCTCGTGAAACCGCGCCGAGATCACCCGTGGGTCCTCCGCACGGGTGACATCCCGCACAATCGCCCGGATCATCGGCGCCAGCGACATGAGCACGCCGTCGCGGCCGACCGTCGTCTGATACGGATAGGGGCTCACCGGCTCTGCCAGCGCGATGCGCTCCAGCGCCATCGCGGCCTGAGCCGGGCGGTCGTTGTGATCGCAAAGCCCGAGCAGAAAGCTCACGCCGTCGAATACGCGACCAAGGCTCGACGTGGGCGGCGCGTTGATCTCGGTGCGCGAAAGCCGGCGCATGACGTCCATCTGGTCGGCCGGAACGCGTTCAAACGGGGCGAGGTCCTCGCACCGGCCCACTGCCTGCTGCACCAGCGCGAACGCCGATCGCCAGGTGTCGATGGCGGCGGCGTCTCCGCCCAGCAGCGGGAAGTACTCCAGGTGCCCCGTGCGCAGGTACTCCGACGCCGTGCAGTACATGATCTCGCAGCCCCAGGCGGCGCCGTCGTCGCCGAAGCCGATCCCGTCGCAGCAGATTCCCAGCACCGGGCCCGGGTGCCGCCGCTCGGCCATCACGCTCGCGATGTGTGCGTGGTGATGCTGGACGGCGATCAGCGGCAGCCCGGCCTGCCGCGCGTAATGCGTTGAGAGATAAAGCGGGTGCAGATCGTGCGCGATCACCGCCGGCGAAAAGGACGCGCTCCGCGCCGCCGCGTCAATCTGCGCGCGAAACGCGCGGTACACGCTTGGGTCCATCAGGTCGCCGACGGATCGGAAAAGCAATGCCCTGTCGCCTTCGCAGAAACAGGCTGATGATTGCCGCTCGGCCCCCACGGCCAGGATCGGCGCCGCCGACCTCCGCACAAGTTCAAATGTCTCGGCCTCTCCGATGCCGCGCACCTCAGGGGGGCCGGCGGCGGCTGCGGACACCGATTTGCGGACGGGACTGGACATCGAACCCTGCTCCTGCGACGAAGGCGAAAACTTGGCCTCCGCAGGAGCGTGATGCAAGATCGGTGCCAGGGCGCCCTACCGCCGCAAATCAAACGTGCGGCCGCACTACGACCGCTCGCGCCGCCGATTTCGGACCCCGTCTCCCGCCCGTGCGGAATAATCGCCCCGTCCCTGCGAAAAATCCCGTCACACCGATTCCTGAAATGTGATCGTTACCGCTCGATCAGGCAACCGGCTCCGCGCAGCCGCTGGCCCCCGACCCATGCAGTGACTTTGCAGAGCTGTGCCGTTTCCGTAAACTCCCGCCGGTTGAGCCGGGGATTTCATCCTTTTCGGTGCGATTCGAAACTCCCTCGCGAAGGAGTGCGACAGTGATCAGTGTCAACACCGCGGACTTTGAGGTCGGCATCATCGGCGGAGGTCCGGCCGGCGCGGCGACCGCCGGCTATCTCGCCAAGGCGGGGATTCCGTGCATCGTCCTCGAACGGGAGCTCTTTCCCCGGCCGCACATCGGTGAGTCGTTCGTACCCGCCACTACGCGTGTCCTCCGCGAGCTGGACTTCATCGACGAAATGGAGCGCGCGAAGTTCCCCAAGAAGCTGGGCGCGGTGTGGACGGCGAGCGCGAAAGCGCCGACCTATCACCACGACTGGGGCGAACTTCCGCCCGACAATTTCACCGACATCCGCTTTGAGGAGCGCCCGCAGGAGGGCGTGGACCGGCGCTACACCTACCACGTGGACCGCGGCAAGTTCGACCTGCTCTTCCTTCAGCACGCGCACAAGCTGGGCGCGTCGGTCTACGAGGGTGTAAACGTCACCCATGTCGATCTCGAGGCCGAGCCTTTCCCGCGCATGTATTTCAAGATGGGCGCCAAGGAGATGTTTGTCTCCGTCAAGATGGTCATCGACGCGTCCGGCCGCGACACGCTCGTCGGCAATCAGCTGCGCATCAAGATCAAGGACCCGGTCTTCAACCAGTTCGCGTTTCATACCTGGTTTGAAGGATTCGACCGTCGCGACCCGTCCCACCCCGACAAGGCCGACTACATCTTCATTCACTTCCTTCCGCTGACCAACTCGTGGATCTGGCAGATTCCGATCACCGACACGGTCACCAGCATCGGCATCGTCACCCAGCGCCAACACTTCCCCAAAACGCGCGAGGAGCGCGAAAAGTGGTTCTGGGATTGCATCCAGAACCGGCCCGACGTTTACGAACGCCTCCGAGAATCGGAACGCATCCGCCCCTTCAAGGAGGAGGGCGACTACAGCTACGCCATGAAGCAGATCTGCGGCAATCGATGGGCGCTCGTGGGCGACGCCGGACGATTCGTCGATCCGATCTTCTCCAGCGGCGTCAGCATCGCCATGAACGGCGCGCGGCTCATTCAGGCCGATATCCGCCGCGCAGCCGAAATGGGCGACTACGCCAAGCCCAGTTTCGAAACCTTCGAGCGCACCATGCGCTGGGGCACGCGAAACTGGTACGACTTCATCACCATGTACTACCGGCTGAATGTGCTCTTCACCATGTTCATTCAGGACCCGCGCTACCGGCTCGACGTGCTCAAGCTCCTCCAGGGCGACGTCTGGGATGAGGAAACTCCCGAAGTCCTCCGCCACATGAAGGAAATCGTCACCACCGTCGAACAGAACCCCAATCACGTCTGGCACAGGCTGCTGGGCGACCTCACCTGCAAGGAGTTCAAACCCTCGTTCTGACGGACCCGGTGAGACGGCCCGCGACTCCGCTCCCGGCTCGGTGCCCCTCATGCCGCAGGTCGACCGACAGACTCTCAACGCCGCCGACCGGCTCATGCTCGTCGCGCACAACGGCCTGCGCGGCGTCGGCCATGCCGGCTTTATCTGCCAGACCCACGCCTGGTTGACCGGAAGGGTCGACGCGCCGCGACTGCGCGCCGCCCTGGCCCGCCTGCACCGCCGCTACCCCGTGATCACCTCCCGCCTCGAGGATGCCGGTGGAAGGTCAGTTCCCTGCTGGAGGTTTCGCCGCGACGCGCCGCCCACTCTTCACGAATCGACCCGGGCCGAGTCCGGCGAGGCCGCCATCTGGGCTTATGCTGCGCGGCTGTTCGAGCAACCGCTCGATCTCGAACGCATGGATCCGATCTCGTTTCACCTGCTTCATCTTCCCGACGACCGCGACGTGCTCGTCCTCGTCTTCAGCCACGTGCTCATGGACGGCAAGGCGCCGGAGTTCGCGCTCAAGGAACTCGACCGCTTCTTTCATGAGGAGTCGCCGGATGATGACCCGCCGTCCGACTCCGAACCCGCCTCCGACGGCGACGAGATGGCCGCGCACCTGTACCGTTTCGACGCGCGACGCCGCCGCCGCGCGGCGTGGAACGTCATCAGGAGCCACATTCGCGTGCCGCAGCGCCCCGTGATCATGACGCCCCCGGAAATGAAGAACTGGCTCGGCAGTCCATACGGAATCTGCGTCCGCCGACTCGACGAAGCTCAAACGGATGTCCTTATGCAGCGCATCCGGAGGCTGTGTGGCTTTGCCAACCCCACGCCGGCGCTTGTCGCGGCGGCCTTCCGCGCCGTTGCCGCGCGGTCGCCCGTCAAGCAGACGGCGCGTTCGCTTTTTCAGACCGATCTGCCGCTCAACCTCCGCCCGCCCGGTCGCACGGAGCCCATCTTCCGAAACTTCATGTCCTTCGTGCAGATGAGCGCGCGGAAATCACACCTCGCCGACCGCGACGACGCCACGCGCATGTTCAACGCCCAGCTCCGTGACCAGATTCGCCGCGGCATCGACCTTGGCAACCTCCAGATGATGCATGTCATGGCTCCCCGTGCGAACATGCTCCGGAAACACATCATCGCCAGAATGAAGAACCAGCCCTTCACCCTCGGCTTCGGTTTCCTCGGACCCGTCGCTCCCGGGCTCAATCGGATCTTCGATCAGGATGTACGCTGGTTGTACAGCCTCAACTCCGCGATTTCGCCGCCGGGCGTCACGCTTCAGGCCAATCAGTCCGGAAACGGCCTGAACATCATGCTGACCTGGATCGAGTCCGCCGTGCCCCGCGCCACCGCGGTTGAACTGGTCGACCGGGTCATTGACGACCTCACGCGCCCATGATTCTTTCGCCCAAACGTCCCGGACCGTGACGCCCGCACGGGTCCAGCTCCCGGGCCTTTTTATCAGACGCGCCGTTCGCGTCTTCAAGTCGCCCGGCCACTGGTGCGATCTTCCCTATTAAGCGCGCCGCGGTTCGACAGTCGGGGATTGTCGTCGTGGGCGGGCCATTCGAGGACATCCCATGCCCACGTCCACGCAGCAGAAAGTCTCCCCCTCCACCGTGAACGGCCAGGTCGTCGTCAAAGACCTTTCCCACAAGGCCCACGAGACCAAACCCCCGGCCCACCATGTGAACTTCAACCGCATCACCGACGAGCAGTTCCAGGCCGCGGCGGATCACATGAAGCTCGAGCCTGACATCCAGATGCTCCTCCGCACGCCGTATCGCGAGCTGATCGTGCAGATTCCCGTCCGCATGGACGACGGGCATCTCGAACTCTTCCACGGCTATCGCGTGCAGCACAATGCCGTGCGCGGCCCGTACAAGGGCGGCCTGCGATTCCATCCCGAAGTCGACCTCAACGAGGTGCGCGGCCTGGCGGCGCTGATGACCTGGAAGACCGCCCTTGTAGATATCCCATTCGGCGGCGCCAAGGGCGGCGTCACCTGCGACCCGACGAGAATGTCGCGCCGCGAGCTTCAGACCCTGACACGCGGGCTGACCCAGAAGATCGACATGTGCCTCGGCGTGTATCGCGACATCGCCGCGCCCGATGTGAACACCAACGCCCAGGTCATGGCCTGGATCATGGACGAATACGGCAAGAAGCACGGCTACACGCCCGCCATCGTCACCGGAAAGCCGGTGAACCTCGGCGGCAGCCTCGGCCGCGAAGCCGCCACGGGCCGCGGCACCATGATCATCACGCGCGAGGCGTGCAGGGCATTCGGTATCGACCTGAAAAAGTCCACGTTCGCGATACAGGGGTTTGGGAACGTCGGCTCCTGGACGGCCCGGCTCCTTCACGAACTGGGCGCGAAGATCGTCGCCGTCTCCGACGTGCACGGCGGCATTCACGATCCCCGCGGACTCGATATTCCCAGGGTGTGCGAACATCTAAAGTCGACGGGCAGTGTACGGGGCTTTCCGGGGGCGAAGGACGTATCTAATGCCGAATTGCTGACACTCAAGGTGGATGTGCTCATCCCGGCGGCCCTGGGCGGAGCGATCGATCACCAGAACGCCGAGGCAATCGAGGCCAGGCTGATCATCGAAGCCGCCAATTCGCCCGTGACGCCCAAGGCCGACACGACCCTTCGCCGGCGCGGTATCGCGGTCGTGCCCGACATTCTCGTCAATGCGGGCGGCGTGACCGTGTCGTACTTCGAGTGGGTGCAGAACCTCCAGCAGATTCGCTGGGACGAGCCGCACGTGAACGCGGAACTCGAGAAGCGAATGCTCGCCGCCTGGCAGCAGGTGCATCGCATCTCAACCGAGCAGAAGCTCCCCCTCCGCGTTGCGGCCTATGTCGTCGCACTCGAACGCGTCGCCGAGGCCACGCGACAGCGCGTGTGACGCGCCGGCAGCAGAGTCAATCCGATGATTCGACGGGGCGGTCGTCCTCAATGGACGACTGCCCCATTTTCATTGGAGAATATGACTTCATACTACTCGCAGCCTCCTGCAAGCAGGCAAGATACAAAGTTCGACAAGTCGGCCAGACTGACAATCCCGTCGCCCACGTCCGCCACGTCACCCGCGCAGATCGCTCGCGGCGTGGCCGATCCCGATACGGCGTCCAGAAAAGGCTGAACATCAAGCCCGTCCACCGCGCCGTCGCCGCTGACATCTCCCTTGAGGCAGCTTACCGGTGTCAGCATGACGGCTCTCTGGAATCCAAACCGCACGCCTTCGCCGACGATTACTCCGGAGTCATTAAGGCCGGATGCGCGCGAAAGCGTCCAGCCCGCGCCGGAGGGTATCAGCGCATTCAGGTCCTCAAGGACTCCCTGCCGCCAGCGAAATGCCCGCGAACCGGAACACCCCACGACTACCCCGGCCGCGTTGATCCCGTATGCGTAACTGAAATCGTCCCCAAGGACTCCAAGATCCGTGCGGGCGGTGACTGACCCGCCCGCGTCCACCTGAAACAGGCAGGCATGGTGAAAGCCGGCCTCTGTTTCCGTCCAGCCTGCGATCTGTCCGAAATCATTGATATCCGCCGCGGAACTGTCCCCTCCCGGTGTCCCCATCAGCGACCCCAGATCGCGCGGCACGCCGCCAATCCAGAGACAGGCACGCACGGTAACGTCGTCCGGCAAGAAGGACTGGCCAACGATTCGACCCGCCGAGTCGACGGCATACGCCTCGCTGTAACTGCCTCCCAGGGTGCCAAGATCCGCCAGCACGCCGCCTGACCATTGAGCGGCATGATTCACCAGAAGCCCCCCGCCGGTAAGCTGGGTCTGATGCCCGACGATTATTCCTGCGGCATTGATGCCGTGCGGAGAAAAATCGCCCAGGGGAGTAAGCACGCCCTCGAGCCATTCAAATGCATGGGCCTGGAGTTCGCCGTAGTTGTAGGAAACACCGACGACATGGCCGGCGTCGTTGACGCAGTTCGCCATGCTTTGTGAATCCACGCCGACAGTTCCCAGATCGACCGCCCCCAGATCCCAGAACGCCGCGTGATAATTTGCATCCGCTACCGTCGATAAGCCGACAATCTGTCCCGATTCATTCAGGCCCGTCGCCGAACTGGTCGGGCCTCCGAGAGTGCCAAGGTCCGTAACGAGATACTCATAGGTTTCCGCCCGTGCCGTTCGTCCCACCGACGACAAGAGGACCAGTCCTAGAGTCAATTGAGCCATCATTCGCGTGTACATGACCGTGCTCCATGTTTGCAAGATTCAACGCCCCTCGCTTTCGATGTCCGATTCATCCGGCGATCTAATCGTCGTCCGTCAACCGGTGAGGGAACGGATCCGACGGCACTTCGCTGTGGCATACGGTGCAGGTATCGATTCTGCCCGGATGCCCCTGCGCGACCATGGCCTGAAGATTGTCAGCCGCGGTGATTGTCGGAGTGACGGCATGCGGGCTGCCATGACATGCCGCGCACATGATTCCCCGGTGCCCTCTCGACTCCTTGTAAAGCTTGCCGGGCTCCTCAAACTCCCAGGTGGGGTGCTCCGCCTGATGGCAATCGGCGCACAAGGGTTCGTCCAACCACGGTCGACGGGTCGGACTGCCTACTGCCAGCATCGAATCATGGCAATCGACGCAGGACATGCCGCGGGACAGGTGAACATCCCGCTGACAGAGAGTTCGCACGCCGGGATGACACGCGTAACACTCGTTCTTGAGCCCGGCCATGGCCATGCGGGGGGCATGAGAAGTGTGCATCGCAGATGAAAAATTGGACACACCAGGCTGCCCGGGCGCGCCAAGCGCCGGATCGGCATGACAGCCGGCACACAGAACGGGCTTATTCAGTTCAAGCTGTGTACCGTGCAGTCGATCATGAGCACGCAGAATATCTGTCGCGGTGGAAACGTTCGGCGTGTTATGGCACAGATGGCAGCTTATCTCCCAGGACACAGGAACGACAACCTGCGTCGTGCCCATGGTTACGCCGTTTTTCTTCGCCGTGATCGTCGCAAGGGGATAGGGGTTCTCACGTCCATTGTCCTCGATCGGCGTAATGGGAATTCCCGTTACCGAATAGTCATTCCCGCCGGGGGTTCGCGTCATCGGTCCCGACAATCCATGGCCGGTCAGCCCGACATTCGGAGCAAGGTTCACGCCGAGCAGCGCATTCGCGTAAGTCCAGAAGTTCGTCTTGTCCGCGGATCGTGTGTTGGTGGGAATCACGAAATGCATTGAAATGCCGCTCGTCACAATCTCCGGCGACCCGTGTGTTCGATCTATGACCTGCGCGTGCAGGTTGTTAAAGGGCGGCAAGATGAGCAACTCGGAGCAATCCTGGTTCATGCAATGCATGCCAAGATCATTAAAACCAAGCACCGTGTAGGGCGTATCAACGACGCGCGGCGCCGGCTCCTGTGCGTTTAAACGTGAGCCTCTTGGCCCAGGACAAAGGGTGGCACCAGCCACCACGGCGACCAGGGCGCAGCGGCACGTTTCTCGATGGTGGGTATCACGCATGACAATCTCCTTTCGACGCTCGCCCGAAGCGCTGAATCTGTTGCCTGTCAGCGATCTCATTGAGTTCGCGAAACACGCAACGCAGAAAAAATTCGGGCTCGATTCGAACGAGAACGGGGCATTCAACGTGCCACTCAGGCGCGCGGGGAAATTATTCCCGAAGCGAAGGCTTGATCGGCGATTCAAGGGAGCTGGCAAGCGCCGACGCGCCCGCGCGAGTTGGCGGCGGCGACGTGCCGCGCCCCGGAGTAGTTGCGTGCACACGGGCAGCGCGGGAAGCCGCACACTCGTTGGGTCTATACTTCGCACTGGAAGAAACGGTGGAAACGCACGATGAAGTCAGAGGCTTCGCGCCACGCTCTGTGTAAGCCCGGGCATTCGCCATGCATGGCTGGCTCTTGCCGAACTGAGAATCTCTTAATTCGGCAGAAACAAAGAAGTGTCAGACCGGCGGATGCTCGTAGCCAGGCCCCTGGGGCAGGTCGCGCGGCCTCGATTGCCTGGCATGTTGATCTTGGAGCAATCAATCAAACGTGTTATAATATTCACAAATGTATCTCCGCTCTGCACTCGTCTGGCTCCTTGTTCTCTACCCCGCCCTCGCACGACCAGCAGGGGCTGAGCAGCAGCCGCGCCCGGATTCCGCCCTCCCCGCGTCTTGTCCGTTTGTCGCGGTGAATGGCGGCGCATGCTGCATGTGGCTCTGCGGCGAGACGCAACCCGGCGAGGTTATCTTCTGCTGTGCCCAACCTGTGGACCAGCCGCCGGTACAGCGCCCTACCGTTCCTCCGTACAAGCTCGCTGAGCGCCGCCTTTCGGCCGATGTTGAACTGGCCAACCAGCCCTGTCGCGAAGCCGCCGCCGACGCCGTCCAATCTGCACGGCCGCAGGTCTACGATCATCCGGCCAACCTGCCCGGCCGCAGCGTTCACGCGCTCCTCTGCCTCTGGCTGAATTGAATCGCGCGCCGTGGTCCACGTGCGCGCGCGCCACGCGCGGCAACGCTTTTCCGCACGCGAACCGCTTTGCAATGCTCCATCACAAGACCCTCCCGAACAGCTTTTCCCTTGGCTTCCGCGTTCGGGAATCAACTATTGCGTGAGTCATTTGACATGAATGCGCAGCGCCGCTCCGTCGGGGCGCCGGTGCTTCCGGCTGCCGCAGACATCGGTGCGTGTGCGAACGATGATTGATACACTTGGAGTACAAACCATGAACTGGAAACTGGCATTGATCTTCAGCCTCGTGGGGACCGGTCTCATCGGCCTCACCGTCGCCTTCGCCCCGGCCTCCGGCCGGTCGGCCGAGGCGGCGGAGTGCTGCGACGCCGCCGTCGAATGCTGCGACGTCGCGTGTGACCCTGATGACTGCGTCACCTGTGACGAAGAAGAGTGCGCCGAGATCTGCAAGGACAACGACAACTGCTGCGTCGTCGTCTGCTGCGATCAGTCGGCCTGCCAAGAAAAGGACGCCTGCAAGGCCCCGGCGAAAGGCGCGGGCTGCCCATCCGCCGCGACCTCGTGCGGCAAGGCGCCCGTGAAGAAGTCATAGCCCGACGGGCATTGACGCTGTGCGTGGCCGGGTCGCTCCCATTCGGGCGGCCCGGCCCACTTTTTTTGAGGGATGATCGAGCGGTCCGCGCGACGACGATTGCCGCCATCCACGTCATAGCGCGTCGATAAACGCCTGTACGTCCAGCCCGTTCACCGCGCCGTCCTTGTTTGCGTCCGCCGGGCACGAAATCGTGCCGTTTAGAACGGCCTCCACGAAGGACGGCAGGTCATTCAGGTTCGTCACCCCGCTGCAATCCATGTCGCCGCCGAGGATACCCGGACACGCCGGAAACTCGCATTCGTCGGCGATCATGTTGCCGTTGCAGTCGCTCGCGGTGCAGACGTCGATCACGCCGTCCTCGTTGCAGTCGAGCATCGGATTGCCCGCGATGTCGCAGCTGTCCGGCGTACCGTTGAAATCGCAGTCCGGGTCCTCATTGCTTGAAATGTCGCATGCGTCGGGTATGCCGTTTACGTTGCAGTCCGGATCGCATCCGCTCATGCAGAAAAACGGCCCGCCCGGAGCCGGGCTGCCCGCCGCGATTTCGCATTCATCAGGGATAAGGTTCAGATTGCAGTCCGGGCTCATTGAAAGCGCGACGTCGCATTCGTCCGGCACGCCGTTCGCGTTGCAGTCCGCCGAAAAACCGCTGTCGATGTCGCAGGTATCGGGCCGGCCGTTGAAATTGCAGTCCGGATCGCAGGCGCTCGTGCAGAAAAACGGCCCGCCCGGAGCCCCGCTGCCCTGCTCGATCTCGCAGACGTCGAGCCGGCCGTTCGTGTTGCAGTCCCGCATCGGAACCGCCGCGATGTCGCACGCGTCCGGCGTGCCGTTGGAATCGCAGTCCGGGTCGCAGGCGTCCAGGTTTCCGTTCAGGTCACAGTCGAGCGAGGGGTTGCCCTGAATCTCCACGTAGTCCGGAACCGAGTTGTCGTCGCAATCAACCGGAGCGGGCGACGGCCCCACGATCATCACGCTTACGCTCGTTGCCGGACCGGGCTTGAAGAGTCCGAGCGAGATGTTCGCATTCGGGATCGGCGGCGCGTTCGAGACAAAACGGAAATTATAAAGCGTTCCCCAGCGCAGCGCGTTGGCGTTCGCATTCACCGCGTACGGCACGGTCTGCCACGACAGCGCGCCGCCCGCCCGCGACGACGGCCAGTCTGCAAGGTCGTATGGCTCTCCGCTGTGATAGTCCACGTCGTGGAAACCGATCGAGTGTGCCGCTGCGTTTGCGTCCAGCGGCACGGAGAAGCTCCCGACGCTCCGGTCGCAGTTCAGGTTGTGCAGCGCGTACTCGTAGCTCCAGAAGCCCGTTCCCAGGTCCGTCGCTTTCGCGGCGAGATACAGCCTCCCGTCGCCGGGCACGTTCACCGCGACAACCACCACGCTCGGGTCGGAAAACTGCCACGCAAAAATCGCCGGCGCCTGCTGCACCGTCGACCCGGTCAGGCTGACGGTGAACACGTCGGTCGACGGCTCCGCGACCATCGCCTCCTGATGCGACGCGTTGTTGAAGCCGTTGCCCGACTGGGCGTCGTCCGGCGTTACGTACTGCCCTTCAAGAAAATACCGCGCGCCGGCGTTCAGCGACGGGCGCAAGTCTGCGTCGTGCACCTGAATGCGACGTCCGATGGTCGCGGGCGCCGGCGGGCCGCCGAAGGGATAAGGAAAGACGCCGGTAAACGCGTTCACCTCCGAGCGCGGTCCCAACAGAAACTGGTTGCCGTTCAGCCCGGCCTGGTACGGATCATGGCACCCCGGTCCGAGGAGCTGCGAGTTGTCCGGGTCGATGCATGTGCCGCACAGCCCGCTCTCGTTAGTCGAGCCGAACGCGTGCTTGAGCCACGACATGCCGATCTGCTCAAAGCGCCCGTCGCGCAGCCGGTACAGATTCTGAGCGATCACCGGATGCAGGCTGGTGTCGGCGTCCCAGAGGAGATTGGTGTCACCGATGTTGCATGATATGGTGCCGACCGCGTACGCCGTGATGTCGCCCACCCGGCCGAAGCGCTGTACGCCCGAAAGCTGACCCACGATCACGTCCGGACCCGCCGCGAAGGCCGCGCCCGGAAGCGCTGCCAGCGCGCAGCACAAAGTCAGAATCGCCCGAACCGCGGGGAACGCCACGCTCCAGTCCTCCGGATTGCAACATCTCATATTATGCCTGTGAATTTCGCCAAACAACCGCACGAACGGGCGATAAGCGCGCTGCACGGAGTTAATCGCTTCCCCCCCAGAGGGTTGTGCGCCGTGCGATTTTCCGCCGGGCCGTCGATGGGTCAATCGGCCCCGGCCACATAACCGACGATCCGCGAGCCATCGAGCAGAATGATCGCCTGTTCCCGGAAACAGATGCCCCCGAAGATTCTCGTGGGCTCCGTCAAGAGCCGACCGTCCCGGCCGGGATCAAGCGGCGACCCCTTTACCACCGAATCCAGAAGCCGGCCGGACTCCCGGTCATACCGGCTCACGCGGAAGCGCGGCCCTGCCGGAGCCTGCTCACCCTCCGCCGATGCCGGCTCCGCGCCGCGGGCCCCGTCCTCGTCCTCACCCCCGCGCCCGCGGCGCGTTTCAAGCGGGCTCACGGTGATTACCGCATCGGCGGTGATCCGCGGCGCCTGCACCTTTAGCGCGCCGCGGCAGGAAACATCCCAAAGCGTTCGTCCGTCGGCTTTGTCAAGACACTGCAACCGATCGCCGGCCGCAACGTACACCGCGCCGCCCGCCTGCTGCGCCCACATTCCCTGATCCGCGCGCGGCCCGACCGGCTCGGACTGCCAGCACCTCCGGCCGTCGGCGAGGTCGTACGCCTCGATCCGCCGTGCGTCCGTGCTGACATACAGCGCGTCACCGTCGATCTGAAGAGTCGGCAGAAAAAAGTGCTCCGGCGCGGAGATCGTCCACTCGGCCTTGCCCCCCTCCATGTCGATGCTCGTAATCGCCGTCGTGCGCACCAGCAGCAACCGGTGCCGCCGCGTCAGTATCAGGGAGTGCAGCGGCCACGCATCCGGAGGATTCACGACGCGGACCTCCCGCCCGTCGTCCGCGCTGACCGCCCGCACATACAGCTCGGCGCCCTGCCACGTCGCGTAACACACATACCGGTCATCGGCGGCGATCGGCGCGGTCAGCGGCGCCTTGGACTTCAGCGACCAGCGGACCCCGCCGTCCTCCAGCCCAAGGCACACGATCTCCCCCCGGTCCGACGCGAGGTAAAGGCGATCGCCGCTCAGGACATGATGCGCCCAGGCGGGAACGGACTCGGGATCGACGGTCGGATCGTCCTCGGGCTCCTCGCCGTACTTCCAGGCCGCCTGTCCGCTCGTCCGTGTCAATGCAATGACGCTCGACGCCGTCACGAAGAAATACCGCGACGCGTCCATCCCCACCAGCAAGGGCTGCGAAGCCAGCGCGAACGGCCTCGGCCAGCGGCTGCGGCCCGTCCCCGGAATCCGGCAGTCGATCTGGCCCGCCGCAAAAGTCACCAGCGCGTCCCATGACGTCTCCGGCGCGTCCGGGTACAGCGGCTCCAGCGCCGCCACCCGGTCCGACATCAGCCGCTCATAGCTGATCGCCGCGGGCGAAAGCCGGATCGCCATGGACGGCGGCGTAAAGTCGCGCCCGCCCAACCGCGCGCGCCGGTACTCCTCAAAGCCGACGCCCCGACCCTCCATTTCAAATCGCGCGTCCGGAAAATCCCGCTGCCCGCGCGCCAGCCATGCGTCCGCGTCCGCCGGCCGATCCGCCGCGAGCAGGCAGTCGGCCAGCTCGTGAATCAACGTCGCCCGGTCCGCCGTTCGCCGATCCGCCAGGGCCATGCGGTACGAGTGAACCGCCGCTTCGAGGTCACCCTCCTCCCGCATCAGCCGCGCGTGAACCGGAAGCGCCTCGCGCGCCGCGCGGCTGTTAGGAAACGCTTCAGCCACCTCCATGACTGCGGCCGGACTACGCTGGGTTCGGGCGATCTGAAGCCGCTCACCCGCCCGCTTCTCGGTCGCCGCGTACACTTCCGACCCCCTCCGGCGAATCAGCTCCCCGATCCATCTCGCCGCAAGTCGGCCTGCCGCATCTCCGGCCTCTCGCGACGGCGCCGCGTCGGAGTCCTCCCCGTCCCCGCGCTCAACCGCGTTCTCGGAAGGCGCAAGTCGCATGGCACTTTCCGTGATCGGGTGTCGTCGCAGGGTCGGGTCCGTCAGAACCTGCTGATAGGCGTCCACCGCCTCCCCGAAACGCCGGTCCAGCACCAGGGCCCGGGCAAGCTGAAACCGCTGAACGATCTGTTCTTCCGTCGATGACGTGCACTGCCCGGCCATGCGGTACAGCTCGATCGCCGCGGATATCCCGCCCGCGGCTGGTGCCGTCGTTCGCGGCAACACCAGCGCATCCGCGAACCCGGTCAGCGCGGCATGCAGCCGCCGGCGCGTCTCCTCGTCCGTCAGACGCGCAAATCCGCCCGCACGGCGCACGGCCTCGTTCACCGCATCAAGCCCGCGGTTCATCTCCCCCGATTGAAACGCCAGCTCGGCAAGCGCGAGGGCGGCGAACGGATCGTTCGGGCCGGCCTCAGAGCGTCGGGTCAGCAGTGCGAACGCGTCGTCGCGACCCACCAGCCCATAGAGAAGGCTCGGCGCGGCGACAACGAGCTGATCGCTCAGCGGGAGCAGGTTCCCCGCGTGGTTGATCGACCAGTGATGAACCCGCGGCGCTCCGCCGTCCAGCGGGTACAGGAGCAGCGCCCGGTCGGTTGGAACCAGCACGCCCGATTCCGTCAGCGCGCCGCGCCCGAAAAGCTGCCCCACCTCCAGCGGCCGCTCCCATCCGACCCCTCCCGCCGCAAGGTCGTAACAGACGATCGACGAGCCCGCGGCGTAGAGCAGGTCGCCGGAGATGCCGATCAGCGTCTGCGGGGTCTGAAGCACGTCACGCCCGATCCGCCGCAGCACACGCCCGTCATCCTGCGCGAGAACCAGTACGTCCGTCCGATCGAGCGGCATGTACACCACGGCGCTCTTCCAGCAGATCGGGGGTTGGTAGTTCCACGATCGGATCGGCTGCCCGGCGCGCTCCACGCCGCCGAACGACTCCGACTCGCGGTCCTGCTCCGTCTCGTACGTCGATATCCACGCCGTACGCCACAGCGACGACGAAACCGCCGCGAGGCTGCCGAGATTCGTCTGCACGAAAATCAGATCCCCGCTCGCCGCCGGGTGCGCCAGCGTCGCCCGCCGATAGCCGTAGCTGCCCGTCGCCGCCTCGCCAAGATGAATCGAATCCATCAGGCGACCGCTTTCGGGATCCAGGCGCAACAGGTAGCACGCCTCAAAGCCGAAGCCCTTGCGCCGCCGCCCGATCGCGTACAGCCGGCCGTCGTGCATGATCGGCGCGCCATCCAACGCTGCCTCCTCAAACGCCGTCGCAAAATCCGCAAGATCGCTCCGCCAGATAAGCCGGCCGGTCTTGCCGTCCAGGCACACCAGCGCCGCGGCCAGTTCGTCGTCGCCTTCGCCCACGCCCGGGCGCACCGTCTCAAGATTCACGTACAACCGGCCCTCGTGAAACAGCGCCGTGAAAAACGGCGGTATCGTCTCGTCGTGCAGCCAGATCGGACTCCGCTCCAGGGGCTCCCGGATTCGGTACGTCCACGCAGGCCGGTCCGCTGCGCTCGGATCGATCGCCCACACCGCGTATTGATCGTGCACAAAGATCAGCCCGTCGCCCGCGACCGGCATCATCGCGAGCAGGCGCCCGCTTTGCACCGCCCGCGTGTACGCGTCGAACAGGCTCGGCTCGCCCGCGATCGCCTCGGCGTCCTTCGCCTCCTGCTGCGGCTCGAAACCGGAGAACTTCCAGATGCGCGCCTCGGGCATCGTCTCGAACCGATACACGCCGTTTCGATGGGAATTGCCGCAGAACACGGACGGCGTTGCCGCGGCCGAGTGCCTTGCGCCCTCCGCCGAGACGCGCTGCACCTCAGCCAGAAACGCCCCCAGTGTCCTCCGCGCGCCGCCCCAGGGCACCTCCGGCCCCGATGCGCCGCCGCCGTACTTCTCGATCAGCGCCGCAAGTTCGCCCGGCTCGCCCGACCGCGCCGCGAAAACCGCCGCCTTTGCCCGCCAAAGCGCTTCGTGCCCCCCGCGGTCCGGGTGAAATGCCAGCAGCCGCTCGTATGCCTGCCGCGCGGTCGTGAAATCACCGCGCTCGGCGGCGCACTGCGCAGCGAGGTCGAGTGCCGTAGCGCCTGCACTCGCCGGAAACCACTCATCCGCGATGCGCAGCAGCGCCGAACAATCGGCGCGGTCCCGCGCCGCCGCCAGTGCCTCGGCCGCCGGCGCCTCAAAGGCCCCGCGCCACGCGGCGAGCCCCTCCGCCGGCCACGCGCAGATCCGGCGCGCGACGTGTTCCCGGATCGACACGTACCGATCCGGCTCGATCGCCATGACGTGCCGCCCGTGCGTTCGCCCCAGTTGCTGCAGTGCCACCGCCGCCGCCAGCCACTGCCCATCCCCCTCAAGCCCCGCGATGCGGTGCAGCGTCTGTTCGGCCTCGAAGCTGGTATCGACATACGCCGAGCGCGGCGAAGTGTTCTCGGCCCCCGCCGCGGCCGGACCCGCCGCGCCGGGCGGAAGCGCCGCCTCCCTGTCGACCTGACCGAGCGGCAGGACCGATAGAATCAGCGCGCACGACGTTAAATACGAGCTAGGCACGAAGCACCCTGATCCCGTGTCTCCTTATCGAATGATATGGCCCGCGATTGGCAAAGAAATGGACGGATATCCGCCGAGCCGGGCGCTCGCGGCGCCCACCCACACAGACCTTCAGGCCGGTAAACGCCGTTCTGGCAGGCGTGCCCACTGATGTAAAGTGCACTCAGCCGACCCAGGACGCGCAACGGCGCGTATTCCCGCCGCTACTCGTCGTCCGGCGCGCGATCGTCTTCGTCATCCTCGTCGCGTTCTTCTTCAAGCGCCGGACCTCCCCGCGTCGCGCCGTTCCTTCGAAGGTAGTTCGCAAGTTCCCGGGCGTTAGACTCGGCAAGATCCACATCCTCGGTGCGCGCCGCCCCGCTCTTGGTCACGACCTGGACGCGCCCGTACTCGCCGCCGTCCGCGCGCAGCGTGTAGAGCACGACGGAAAAGCGCTCCGGCATGATCGTCGTGATGCCGCCGCGGTGGTACCACAGAATCTCCGATTCGATGGTCAGCGTCGGCGAGCCGCCCTTGAACGGAGCACGCGAGGCGCGAATAAGCACTTCTTCCAGCTTTGCCGCCAGTTGCGACGAGAACTCGCTGCTCACCAGGCCGCCCAGCTTTGTCCGCGGCGGAATGATCTGCACGCCGGCAAACCGGCCGTAGTCATGGCCCCCGGTGCCCGGCACCGGGGATGCGTCGGAATCCGCTCCCTTCACCTCCGCGAGCGTTCTGCGCGTCAGCGTCGCGCACCCCGTGCACGAGGACGCAAGCAGCGCCGCACCGCAAACCCACACCGTCGCACGCACGGCCGCCCACTGGGGGGCCTCAAGCCGAATACCCGAAATCATGAGTGACACTCCGCTGGCTCTCCGATTGAACACACTCCGATGGACGGCAACCGCCCGCCCGCGCGCAGACGGGAGCTACCCCGTGACCGCGCTGAGCGACGCCAGCCGCTTTACCACCGAAACGATGACGCCGACGGCCTCGTCGATCTCCTCTTCGGTCGTCTCGCACGACAGGCTCAGCCGAACCGCGCCATGGGCGATCCGCTCCTCGATCCCCATCGCCTTAAGCACATGCGACGGCTCGAGCGAGCCGCTGCTGCACGCCGACCCGCTCGACGCGCATACGCCCTGCTCGCTCAGGGCGATCAGAATCGCTTCGGCCTCCAGCGACTCGAAACCGATGTTTGTCGTGTTCGGCGTTCGATGCTCCCGGTCGCCGATGACGCGGGCAAACGGGACCTGCCCCGTCACGCCGCGCTCCAGCCGGTCGCGCAGCGCTGCCACGCCCTGCCACGTGCCGCCCGCCAGCCGCTCGGCCGCCAGCCGCGCCGCCGCGCCGAATCCCACGATCGCCGGAACGTTCTCCGTGCCGGGCCGGATGTCGCGCTCCTGGTGCCCGCCGACATGAACGCTCCGCAGCCGGGCGCGCCGTCCGACATACAGCGCCCCTGCGCCCTTCGGGCCGTGAATCTTGTGCGCCGAGAGCGTCATCAGCGCCGTTCCGAGGCCCGGCGCGTCGATCGGCAGCTTCCCCGCCGCCTGCACCGCATCGACATGCAGTGGCACGCCCCGCGCCGCGCAGATCTCCGCGCACGTCTCGAC
Source organism: Planctomycetota bacterium (assembly GCA_003576905.1). Taxonomy (GTDB): domain Bacteria; phylum Planctomycetota; class Phycisphaerae; order UBA1845; family UTPLA1; genus UTPLA1. The sequence goes on from QEVG01000007.1 coordinate 117,938, forward strand.
TGGGAGGATTACGCCCGTCTCGTTGTTCGCGTACATGATGCTGGCAATCGCCGTATCGTCGTCCAGCGCGCGTTCCAGCCGGGCGGGGTCAAGCCGACCGAACGGGTCGACCTCGAGAAACGTGACACGGTAGCCTTCCCGGACCAGCCGCTCGCAGAGTCCGTGCACCGCGACGTGCTCCACCGCCGTGGTCACGATGTGCCGCTTCGTCGGTGCCGCCGCGAGTGTTCCGAGAATCGCCAGATTGTCCGCCTCCGTGCCCCCGCTCGTGAACACGATATCGCGGGGCCGCGCGCCGATCAGCGCCGCCACCTGCTCCCGCGCCGTCTCCACCGCGTGCCGCGCCGCCTGTCCCGCCCGATGAAGGCTCGACGGATTGCCGAACTGTTCGCGCCAATACGGCTCCATCGCCGCAAAGACTTCCGGCGCGACCCGGGTCGTTGAGTTGTTGTCGAGATAGATGGTCCGCACGATGGGATTATATCGCGCGACGCGGACCGGGGGACGGTCGGCCCGCTCCTACTTGGCACGGCTCGCGATGTTGTCCAGCACGTTCATGAAGTTGATGTAGCTGTCATAGGGCGATTCGTAGGGGTTGAAGTACTTGTGCACGTCGCCGTCGGCGAAATACTTCGTGCACATGTAGTAGTAATGGTCCGAGGTCAGCAGCCGCCGCCAGTCGTGCAGAAGCTCGGGGTCCTTCTTTTCCTTCACCGCCGCTTCGAGGGCATACGCTTCCTGAAGCGCGTTCGACTGCATCGCGTTTCCCAGCCACGCCGAAAGGTCCCGCTCCGTGTCGGCCCAACTGATAAGGTGCGGGCAGTCAAACTCCCCCACCGGATCATACGCCGCCGCCACCTCCGACGGCTTCTTGAAATTGTTGTCGTGATTGATCCCCATCACCGCCCCCGGCATGTGATAAAGGAACTCGAAAATGCCCGTCTCCGTCCACTGGTGCTCGCCGAAGGTCTCGTAGTCCATGAACAGGTTCACCGTGTAGCCGTTCCCGTTCACATGGTTGACCCACTGGGCGAACTTCTCCGCGGTCAGCGGCCATTCCGACCAGCTCCGGTTGCCGAACCGGAACGCGATGTCGTCCGACAGGCGGTAATTCTTCAACAGCACGCGGATGTCCGCGGTCGGCGGGCGATAGACATAGTTCGGCGAGCGATAGCCGAGAATGTGATCCGCGCCCTCGGCGATGATCGCCCGGTAGCCCATGTGCGCGGCCGCGGCGGCGACTTCGTTGTTGTAGATCAGCTCCGTGTTGCGGAAGACCGTGCTTTTCTGGCCGAACAGGTCGTGGATCTTCTTCTGCTGAAGGGCGACCTGCTCCTCGAACTCACGCCGCGAATAGAGAAACGCCAGGCTGTGGTAATAGGTCTCCGCCAGAAACTCGACGCAACCCGTTTCATTGAGCCGCCGGAAGCTGTCCAGCACCTCCGGGCAGTAGCTCTCGAACTGGTCCAGGACGACGCCGGTCAACGCATACGAACAGCGAAAACGCCCCTCGTGGACGCGGATCATGTCGAGAATGCACTGGTTCGCCGGCAGGTAGCATTTCGTCGCCACTTTCCGGCAGATCTCCGAGTTCTTGTAGTCGTCGAAGTAATTGTGGTCCGCGTCGAAGATCGAATAACGGCGCAGCCGGTACGGCTGATGAACCTGGAAATAAAAACAGACGGACGCCATCTCAGGCTGCCCCCTTCCGTGCGGCGATGGCCTGATTGTAGACGTCTACGCAGTGCTGCGCCGAGTCCTTCCAGGTCAGCTTCTGGATCTCGAAATTCCCGTGCTCCCGAAGCGTCGCCTGGAGCGGCGGGTGGCGAAGGACCGCCACGATCTTGTTCGCCATCTCGTTGATGTCCCAGAAATCCACCTTCAACACGTGCGTCAGCACCTCGGAAACGCCGGACTGCTTGGAGATCAGCACCGGCACGTCGTGCGACAGGGCCTCCAGCGGGGCGATCCCGAACGGCTCGCTCACCGACGGCATCACGTACAGGTCCGCCATCTTGTAGATCCGCGCGACGTCATTGCCCCGCAGAAACCCGGTAAAGACGACCTTCTGCCCGATCCCCAGTTCGGCGGCCAGCTCGATCATCCGTTTGGTCATGTCGCCCGTGCCGGCCATCACGAACCGCACGTTCTTGTTGAATTCCAGCACCTTCTTCGCCGCGGCGAGAAAATACTCCGGGCCTTTCTGCATCGTGATGCGCCCCAGAAACAGCACGATCTTCTCCTCCTTACCGATCGGCGGGAGCGCTTCGTAGCCGTTTCCGTTGTTGTCGATCGCGTTGTACACGACCTCGACCTTGTGCTCCGGTACGCCGTACCGGCTTGTCACGATGTTCTTGGTCAGCGTGCTGACCGCGATCACCCGGTCCGCCGCGTGCATCCCCTCGCGCTCGACGTCGTAAATCCGTTGATTGACGTGCTCCCCGCTCCGGTCAAATTCCGTCGAGTGAATGTGCACCACCAGCGGCTTGCCAAGGGCCCGGGCCACCGCGATCCCCGCCGGGTACGTCATCCAGTCGTGCGCGTGCACCACGTCGAAGCTCTCTCCCCGCGCCAGGATCACCGCGATCTCCGCGTAGCGCTGCGCCTCGCCGAACATGTCTCCGCCATACTGACCCGGCGAAAACCCCCCGCGCGGCCCGCTGAGAATGGACATCGGAACATTTACAGAGGCCGCCTCGCCCGCGCCCCCGCCGCCCCCGTGCGGCTGAACCATGATCTCGCTTCCGCCGGTGATTACGGCCTCGGTGCGCGGATCGGGTGAAACATACGGTTGCAGGGTCGATGGAATCGCCCGGAATTCGACATTCTGAAACTCGCGGAGCGTGTAGGAGCGGTAGGCGGCCAAGGCCTGTTGCGCAGTGGGCGTTTTGAGCGTGACGTGCGTCGACACCGTTCCGGCGATCGGCTGCGGCAGAACGAAGATGACGTGATGCCCGAGTTCGGACATCGCCTTCGTCAAGCCGTAACAGGCCGTACCCAGCCCGCCGCTGATGAACGGCGGGAATTCCCAACCCAGCATGAAGATGTTCATGACGCCCTTGCGCCTTCCTCCGAGCTTCTCACGCCGCCGCGACGCGCGATTTCCTCGCGGCGGGACAGTTTAGGCAGGACCGCTCTCACCCCGGCGATCGTGGATTGACCGCCCCGGGACCTTTCTTCCCGGAAGCGAGCCTCGATACACGGTCGTGGTCGCGCATGCCGTAGACTTGGTGAGTCCGGCAGGTACCGAACCGCGGTTTCCTCGCGTCGTCAGAGGTCGTGATACCTGCGGATGTCCCTTGAGCCTGGCAAGTTCTGCCCTCAGGCGGCGGCCGTGAACTTCGGCGAGAAAGTGAACTCGGCAGGGCCTGCCTGAAGCCCGGTAAGTATGGGTAAGGGGATGGCGGATGTCAATCAGATTTCACAAGCGGTGGGATTCAATCCGATTTGGGCGTTTCGACGGCTTCGCGATCCGGCTGCTTGTGGCGTTTTTCGCAGAGCGCCATGCATTCGCGGTTTTCGCGCAGCGCCGCCTCGTGGCTATCACACAGGTCTTGAAGGGCGGCCGCCAGAATCGAAAGAAGCTTGTCAGAGTTTCCCGGTCGATCAGGATGGGGTCCGTAAAGCGCACAGGCGAGTTCGGTTCTCCTCTTGTGCGTTTCACGGCTTTCATTCAGGAGCGTTCGGTATCTCTGCGCACATTCCCACTTGCAGTCGTTGAACGGCGAGCGGACTCTGGCCGAGCGCGGATTCTTAAGGCCGCGTGAAATGGAAGACTCCGTAGCGTCGACCGGTCCCGCCCGTGACGTCGGTTGAATGAGCGCGATACCCTTAAAGTCGGGCACCTTGAAACCGGGGACACTCTTGGCATTCCCCGCATTCGGGTCTTCATTCGCAATCAGGCTGTAACCAATCGTGGTCCGGCCATCGTGCCACTCCACGAGAGCGATTGTGCCGAGGATGGACCGGTCGTCGCCCACTGACCCTTCGGGGGCCTTCCAGAGGTAGAGTCGGACATCCGACGCGGGATGTGCTCGTGCGAACTCACGGAGAGGATGGGTCCACGCCGTCACTTCGCCTCGGAATTCCGCGAAGAGGTAAACACGCTGCCAGTCGCCCTCCAGCAGGGTTGCGAGTTGGGAATCAGCAGGGTCCTCGCTCACGATCTGGGTAAAACCACCGTCCTTGAAAACCTCACCCCAGACTTCCATGTGTACGGACGTCCCGGCGGTGCCGTCGCTAAGTAACAGCGTTGACGCCCCCGAGGGAATCGATGGTGCCGGCTTGGCGGGTTCGATTTGCAGCGAGGGTGCGAAACTTGCAAGTATAAGTAACGTCCGAGGAAACATCCATTTCCTCCTTCCCAGAAAACCACTCATGAGGCGAGCTCGCAGCCGGCGCGCGAGCCTTCAACTTGTGCCTGTCCATCGCATACTCTTGAGAACGATCAGGGTGCGGGCTGCGTCGATGGACCAGGCACAATCCGACCCTTGCACCACTGGATGCAGCGATTGTATCGGTGCAGAGCCGCACTCACGCAGTTTGCATAGTCCTGGGCGGCCTCAATGAGGCATGCCGCATATTGAGCCGGATCGCCCGGGTCATCCTCCGTTGGCCCATACGTATCATTGCAGTATCCAGTATGAGTGCCAACGTTCGTCGAGCAGGTCCCCATTTCCGTCACGAATGTATTCACGCACGTTGTCTGGCAGGGATCCGGCGAGAGCTGGACTATCTGAAGAACTCCTTCGGTCACGGTTTCGGTGTAAGAGGCGATTGGTTTTAGCGTGCCAATCTGAATCCCCGCGAAATCAGGAAATGTGTGATTGGGCGTGGTGTGTGCGCGAACGTTCTCGGCCAATGGATTCGCGGCAAGGGAATACGCCGTTGTGGTCATACCATTTCGCCAGAGTGTTATGGCAGTTGTCCCCAGAACGGCCTCGCCCTCCGCTGTTGGTTCGCCATTATCGCGCCATGTAAAAATCTCGACACCGCGATTGGGATGAGTAGCCGCGTACGTCCGCAGCGCCCCGGCAAAGCTGGGTTCCGAAACCGATTTCCGGCGGAGGACGACAACACGGCACCAGGGTTCGCCATTCAGCTTCGACATGAAGTCGGCTTCCGTTGTTGAAAAGAGCAGCGAGCAATTATTCGCGGCAGCGACACCCTGCCATAGGACGGCAAGCGGAACCGCACCAACGGATCGATCATTGAAAACGAGGTAGGTGGTTTCTCGATTAGGAATAGCTTGTCCATATGTCACAAATGGAATAAGGCCCATTGAAAAAAACGCGAATAGACCGGGTCTTCCGATTGACATGATGTCCTCCTTTCTGAACGCCTTCATTCTATCCGTTGCAGCCTAATACGGAAAAAACGAGTGGGAAGAGCGTACCCCGGGGGGGGGGGGAATGTCAAGGTTTTCTTGAAGATGTGATGGGCGGTGAAACCTTCAAAGCCTGTTTGTCAGGATTACCCACAAAAGGGCTCGCCATCTTTCCAAGCACCCATTCCGTCCACGTTTCCTTTCCGCTGTCCAGGTGCGACGTGATCGCGTCGAAGTACGGCCGCGAGGCCTCGTCGAGGCAGGAGATGGCCCCCTGCTGCTGCACGCGGTGGATTGTCTCACCGTACGATTGAAAGATCGTCTCGGAGAGCGCGTCCGCCGTAGCGTTGCCGACCGCGAAGGCGGCGCCGACGGCTTTGCCCGCCGTCTTCTCCAGGTCCAGGGTCATCAGGCCAACGATCGATTCCACCGCGACCCCGTCCCGCCGGGCGATCGACTCCATCTTTGCCCAGAGATTGTCCATGCGCGGCAGAAGGTCCGTCGCCCCCTTGAACACACCCGCGTACCCCCGCGTCAGATCGTCGCGCAGCTTCGTCAGCGAATCGACATCCACCGGCGGCAGGTCGAACACCTGCGCGGTGTCCTTGCCCGCCCGGCCCAGGGCGGTGAGCAGGTCGTCGATCTCCCGTACCTCGGTCTCCGCGCTGATGACACCTTCGGCCTTCAGTTCCTGCACGAGCATTGATAGGTACACCTTCGAACCCTGAGCCATATCGCTCAAAAACGCGAACACCCAGAGCGGCGAAAGGTGCATCGCGAACAGCCCCGCGGCGTTGATGACGTTGCCCGCCAGCGCCCGCTGCACGAAGTTCTCCGGCAGCGTCGCCTGCTGCCCGGCGGGGTACGCCCCCTGCACCTCGGCCACCTTCTCAATGAAGAACCGCTGCGCGTTCCCGATCATCGCCGTGTAAGCCGTCGTGCGCCGGAGCGGCTCGGGAATGAGCGTGTCGGTCAGCAGCTTCGACGCCCCGCCCACCGCCGCCGCCGCCGACCGAACCAGCCGCTCCGGAAGACTCAGCGTATAGCCGAACGCCCTGAACATGTCGTTGAATGAGAGCGCCATGTGAATCTCCATATCACGACTTGTGCGTCCGGCCGGGATTATCCCCTGTGAGCCGGTTAGAAAACGCGCTCCGGATTCTAATCACCCGCCCATTCGCCGAACGGCATGCCGTTAATTCAATTGATCCGCGGCCGGAAGAAACCATTCCTCCCCCCACGCCAGCCGCCCGTGCAGAAACAGCGCCCCGATTGCCACCGGCGCGATCAACCCGCACGACTTGATGAACGGCACGATCGCATCCGGCTCATTTGCCAGTGACACAATGTCGTCGTGTTCATCGCACGCTTCGGCCTCGTCCCAGCGCCGGTACAGCTCATCCGCCGTCAGATTCAGCCGCGCCTCGAACAGCATCTCCGGCTGGTGGATCTCCTTGTCGCGGATCATCCCGACGCATGCGAACTCACTCAGCTCCCGCCGCGAAAGCCCCAGCTCCTCCGTCAGCTCCCGCGCCACGCTGGCAAACGCGTCAATCGAGCCGTCCGCCGCGCGGTCCGCGGCCTCCAGCGCGCCCCCGAACGTATGCACGTGCGCCGCGTGAAACGACACCCGGTCCGACCGCCGCCCGTAACAGATACGGTTGTCCACCGTCAACAGCGTCGCCGTTGTGCCCACTGCATTAGAAAACATCTCCCAGCCGTACTTCGACAGGTGCCGGCCCCCGAAGAGGTTCGTCCCGACAAAGTCCCGGTAACACGTCGGCCCGACCGTCAACTCGAACACCTCCTCGTCCGCGCCCGAGCCACCTCCGGCCCGCTGAATCGCATGACCGACATATCTGAGCAGTTCGCCGTTAAACAGAACGCGATTCGTTCCCTGCGCCAGCCGAAGCTGCCGCTGCCACTCCGCCTCGATCGCCGCATCCAGTTCCGCCGTCGACGGACGTGGACGCGCGTCGAATCTCACCCGCACCTTGTCCGGGCGAAACCACCCGCAGGCCAGTATGTCGAACGGCAGGGCGCCCATACCCGTACTCATAATCATGCCGGCTCCCTCTTCACAATTCCGGACCGCCGCGAAATCTAACCCCGTCCCATGCGTCCGTCCCCTTCCAGGCTCAGGAGATTCAGGGACGAATTACCCCGTCCGCCCGATTCTTGTCAAAAGCACGTGGCGGCGAGTATATTTATGTAGCCTGAGGGTGGGTGACATACCCGGCTCCGGCAATCATCCCCCGCCGTCCAGGACCCTGCCTCGCCGAAGGACGAACAAACCATGACTCCCGCAATCAAGCCCTCTGCGTCGCCCGCGCGCCGCTCGTCGGTCGCACGAGCCCTCGGTCTTCTGCTCGCGCCCCTGGCCCTCATCGCCATCTGCGGAGGCTGCAACACGGGGCCCGCAGAGCAACAGAATAGCGGCGCCTCCGGCGAGTTCGGCGCGCCCGTCGGCTCCCCTGCGCCGCAGGCCGACGGCGCCCTCGGCGCAGCCGATGCCGCCGCCCGCGAAATCGAGGAAGCGGACGTCGTCAAGGTCGTCGGCGACAAGGTCTACGCGCTGAACAGGTACAAGGGCCTCTTCATCATCAGCGTGGCCAACCCCAACGCGCCGAGCATCCTCGGCAAGCTCGACCTCCGCGGCCGCGGTGTCGAAATGTACGTCGTTGGCGCGCAGGTCTTCGCCCTTCTTTCCGCCGATTACTATTTTCCTTATATCGAAGGCATCCCTGTGGCCGTGGACGCCCGGGCGGATATCGCCCCCGTCCCGCCGGAGTTCGACGGCAGCCAGCTCGCCATCATCAATGTCGCCGACCCGGCATCCCCGACGCTCCAGGGCAAGATCAACCTCGCAGGCTATGCCAACGACAGCCGCCGCGTCGGCAACATCATTTATGTCGTCGGGCGCACACTCGTTCCATACAGCTACGACGCCATGCAGGGCGACACACATGTCGACGAGGGCTTCGTCGCGTCCATCAACGTCGCCGACCCGGCCAACATTATTCCCGTGCAGCGCGAAACCTTCTCCGGCGAGGGGCTCGAAATGCACGTCAGCGAGACGCTCCTGCTCGCCGCCAGCCGCGTTTATGACTTCAACTCCGGAAACACAAATACCCGCGTGCTGGCCGTCGACATCTCCGACCCCGCCGGCGCCATCGTCGAACGCGACAGCGTCGACGTGCCCGGCGCCATCCGCAACCGCTTCTACATGGACGATCATGACGGCGTGATGCGCATTGCCACCGAGTCGTCGGGCTTCGGCTTCCGCTCCGTTCGCGTCTTTACGTACGACCTCGCCGACCTCGACCACATCGCCGCAATCGGGCAGGTCGAGGTGATTCAGGGCGAGACCCTCGAGGCCGTCCGCTTCGACGGCCCGCGCGGCTATCTTGTCACCTTCCTCCAGGTCGATCCGCTCTTCGTCGTAAACCTCTCCGACCCCGCCGCCCCTGCCGTGTCCGGGCAGCTCGAGGTCCCCGGCTTCTCGACCCACATCGAGCCGCGCGGAAACCGCCTCATCGCCGTCGGCATCGACGACACCGACGGGCGGCGTCCCGCCGTCGCCTACTACAACGTCGAAGACCCGTCCAACCCGGCGCAGCTCAGCCGCGTCGTGCTCGGTCCTCCCGGCTCCTTCACCGAGTCCGAGGCCGTCTACGACGAAAAGGCGTTCAAGGTCGTCGATGAACTCGGCCTCATCGCCATTCCCTTCCAGCATGTGAACGAGCCGCCCGCCGGCGCGCCGGAGTCGGCCAACGACGTCGCCTCGACGAGCTACGTGCCGCCGAGCTGCACGAGCGCCGTTCAGCTCGTCGACTTCAGTGACGCGGGCCTGACACAGCGCGGCTGGTTCGAGCACGACGGCAACGTCGAACGCGTCGGCGTCGTCTCCGGCCGCGTCTACTCCTTCTCCCAGGCCGGCTTCCAGACCGTCGACATCGCCAACCGCGATGCCCCGGTCCGCCTCGGCGAAGTCGAGTTCCTGCCGCCCGACGAAATGGCCCGCGTCGCCCAGGGCGACTGCGGCTACTGGTTTGGCGGGCCGATCGATCCCGGCTTCGGCTTCCCCGGCGGGTGGGATTTTCTCTCACTTTTCAGCGGAATGTGCGGGGCGTTCGGAATCACCCCCCTGCTGATGACTCTCGCCGTCCTGCTCGCAGCCCCGCGGAGATCGCGCCGGCCGCGATAATCCCCCGCCCTCCGCGGCGTTTCCCGCCCCTCCCCGCGCGCCGGCGCACTCTGGCCGCTGCTCCGGCCCATCCGCCAGGTCCGGTGGCATGCCGCTTGCCGCTGGCAGTCATGGATTTCGAAGTTTCATGGACCCGGTGATCGGGCAGGAGGCGTCTCATGCTGTCGCTTCGATCGTTTCACATCTTCTTCATCGTAATCGCCGTGGTGGCGGCCGATCTGTTCGGCGCATGGGCGGTCCGCGAGTTCATGCAGACCGGCGATCGCCTCATCCTCGCCATCGGCCTCGTCGCACTCGTTGGCGGCTTCGGCCTCGTCGGCTATGGAATCTGGTTCGTGAACAAGCTCGACAGGGCCCACATCCACTGACGCCCCGCCTCCCCCCGGCCGCGCCGCGCCGGGCCCGCGCGAGAAAAAGGGGGGCATGGCCGCCCCCTCCGCGCCGGCCATGCCCCGTCGTTAATCCGTCATTTTCGTCCGTCACTTACTTCTTGTGATAGACGATCTCCATGTTCTTGTATTCCTTGCCCTCGGGCGTCTGGTCATACATCTCGAAGACCATCTCGGTCTCGCTGATATGCCGTGTCACCGACTTGACCTTCTTGGGCTTGCCCGTCATCGGGTCGTGATACGCGCCCTCGAACGTAATCGTCTTTCCAGACGGATCGGCCGTGCCCCACGAGTACATGATGCCCGTGCTCATCGAGTCCAGCCAGATGTCAACGTACTTCTTGGCAACGTTGTCGTAGCCGCTGATGCCCATGCCCTGGAACGGACCCATCGGCGAGTCGCCTTCCCAGTCCACGATCACGTAACGGCCGTCGAAGATCGACCGCCACTTGGCTGTCCCCTTGCCTTCCGTCGGCGGCGCGGACGGGTCCATCCACATCTTCGTCTTCGCATCCCAGGTGCCCACGAGTTCCTTCATCTTCGTGTGCTGCTCGCCCGGCTGGCCCGCCTTGGCGCACATCTCCATCATCTTCTGCATCTCGGGGCTCATCTCCGGCCCCTTGGGCTTGTCCTCCGAGACCACCCGCGTGGTCACCAACGCCGTCACAAGGACGATCGCCGCGGCGAAGACCGCCAGTCGCCCCATGCTCACGCTCACTCGTCTTCCCAACTGAGACATCGCGCTACCCTTTCCAGAAAAGTGCTTGGATGCGGCGCGCCGCTCCCGACCCACACGGGCGGACGCCATCGCGGATCGCCGGCTTCCATCGCACATTCGAACTGGCTCTTGCCCGGGACCGATAGGACCAAACATTAACCGAACTTCGGCACGGTGTCAAGAGCCGTTCGCAGTCTGTTGATCCCCCCTGGCGAGGCCCCAGACCCCGTTTTCTTGATGCCCGACACCTTTTTTTATGGATCATCCCTCCGAACCGTCGCCCGGTCGCCTCGTTCGCACGCAAACGCGACCGTGCCTCGGCCCTCGCGTGCCGCCGCAACGCGCAGAAACGGCGCTTCGGCTGCGCGGAAACTCCTCACGACGGTCGCACTGCTGCCGATGTATATGGGACATGCGGGTTGAAACAGAGATCCCTTGACTCCAGCTATCCGGGTTCACTCATGATGCTTGCTGACGCCGCTCACGACCACGTCCCCGGCATTCTGCCGGTGGCGCCCTTCGTCGCGCTTCTTCTCTGCATTGCCATCCTGCCGCTCATCAAGAAGACCGAGCACTGGTGGCACCACAACTCCAACAAGCTCCTCGTGGCCGTCATCCTCGGCCTGATCACACTCGCCTACTACTACTTCCGCGGCTTCGGGTTCGGACACGGCGACCATGCCGCCCCGCCGGGCATGAAGACCGTTCTCACCGTGCTCGATCACGCCGTGCTCGGAGAGTTCATCCCGTTCATCTCGCTGCTGTTTTCGCTCTATGTCATCTCCGGCGGCATCAACGTCCGCGGCGACATTCCCGCGCACCCGATCACGAATACCACCTTCCTCGCCATCGGCGGCCTCCTCGCCAGCTTCATCGGCACGACCGGCGCGTCGATGCTCCTTATCCGCCCTCTGCTGGCGACCAACTCCGAGCGAAAACACGTCGTTCACACCGTCATTTTCTTCATATTCATCGTGAGCAACATCGGCGGCTGCCTGCTGCCGATCGGCGACCCGCCGCTCTTTCTCGGTTTCCTCCGCGGCGTCCCCTTCCTCTGGACGCTGCACCTGTGGAAGGAATGGGCCTTCTGCATCGCCATCCTGCTCGTCGTCTACTACATCTGGGACTCGATCGCGTACAAGAAGGAAGAGCTTCGCGACATCGTTAAGGATGAAACCCAGGTCCAGAAGCTGCGCATCGACGGAAAGATCAACTTCCTCTGGCTCGCCGGCGTCGTCTTCGTCACCGCCACCCTCGACCCGACCAAGCCATTCCTCGGCACGAACTGGACCCCATTCCCCTACCTCCGCGAGATCGCCCAGACCGCCTTCGTCGGCCTCTCCCTGCTCTCCACCTCCACCGCCATCCGGAAGGCCAACGAGTTCAACTATGCCGCCATCCTCGAAGTCGCCTGTCTCTTTATTGGCATCTTCGTCTGCATGCAGGTGCCGATCGAAATCCTCAACGCCCGCGGAGCCAGCCTCGGTATCGACACTCCCGCAAAGTTCTTCTGGGCCACCGGCGCGCTCTCCAGCTTCCTCGACAACGCCCCCACCTACGTCGTCTTCTTCGAAACCGCCAACGCCATGACCACCGTTCACGTGCCCGGCGAAACGCTCAAGCTCCTCACGGGCCAGGTCATCCGCCTCGACCTCCTCGTCGGAATCTCCCTCGGGGCCGTCTTCATGGGCGCGAACACCTACATCGGCAACGGACCCAACTTCATGGTCAAGTCCATCGCCGAGCACAGCGGACTCAAAATGCCCAGCTTCTTCGGTTACATGGGCTACAGCGTCGCCATCCTGATCCCGCTCTTTGTCCTCGTTCAGCTCGTGTTCCTATGATTGATCCCCCCCCCTCCGCCCGGGGGCATTCAACAATAAGGCCCGCCGTTCGCCCGACACCGTACCAGCGTTCTATTCACTTTCCGGCCGAGCTCGCTATACTATGGGGCGATGGCTGACCGTACCCTGAGAATCCTGCTTGCCCTCTGCGTGCTCTTCGTGGCGACGGGCGCCGCCTTGGCGCTCCATGCCTGCGAGGATCACCATGTCCCCGGCAAGGCGGATTGCCAGGTCTGCCACTGGCTTCTTGCCGCGGCCGCCGGATTTTTCCTCCTCGCCGTCGGTATCTGGCTTCACGACGTCGAAGCCCGTCCGCAGTCGCGCCCTGGCGTCCTTCTGCCGCGGCATTGCGACCGCCCGCGCAGTGCGGCCTCCCGCGCTCCACCTCGACATTGATCTGCCTATCGCCCGCAATCGCCCAGGTGCTCCCACGCACGCAGCGCCGGCTCATTCCTGGGCGCATTGGCACCGTCACTCACCGACAGCTCCAACCCCGCCCCTGCAAGCGCGTGCCGCGTCCTGCGCGAACGCCGGCAAAGCGCGGCGGGCAGCCGTCGACCCCCGGCGCACCAGCACCGGCCCGATGCGGATCGAGTGACCCCACCTCGTTCCCGATTCCTGCGACTCCCGCTTGCTGCCGGAGGCACAGGTACCTGATTCAGAAAAGACTCCTCGGTTCCGGCGCTGCGCCGGGGCCCCTCACATGGAATTGGCGCACATGAAACGGCGCGGCTTTACCCTGATCGAACTCCTCGTGGTGATCTCTATCATCGCCCTGCTCATCAGCATCCTTCTGCCCGCGCTGTCGCGATCGCGTCAGCTCGGCCGCGCGACATCCTGCATGAGCAACCTGCACAGCCTCGGCGAGGCCGTGCACATGTACGCCGACGCGAACGACGGCCGATTTCCATCGGTCGGCCTCGCCCACGGCGGTAACGTCGATGAAAGCGCTGCGTGGATGAACGTCATGGCCAAAGAATACGGGAGCCTCGGTGTGACCCGCTGCCCGGCCGATGAAAGCCCGCACTGGACTCAAACCGTGCCGGGCACCGATCAGCGTCGCCGCCTGAGCTACGCCAGCAATTACTACACGGTCGGCACGCTTGAAGCCAGGGAGGAATACAACGTCCTCACGCGCATCAAGCGCCCCGCCGCCACGATCTTCTGGGTCGAGCTGGCCGAAAAGGGCGACTTCGCCATCGCCGATCATGTGCATCCCGAGACCTGGTTCGCCAGCCCCCGCTCCCTCGCCGAGCGCGAGGTCGCCCTGGCCCGCCATCTCGGCCGAGCCAACTACGCCATGTGCGACGGGCACGCCGAGTCGCTGCCCTTCGAGGAGACGTATCTGATCAACCTGCCCGCCAGCAGCTTTCCGAGGATCGCATGGAGTCATAACAAGTATGACCCCGACGTCGCGTGGTGAATCCGCGCGACGCCGCTTGGGTGATTTCCCAAACTTACCTCTATGGAAAAGAAGGAAGCTGTTACAACCATGAAAAGTGCAATTGTCCTTTCCGCTCTTGCGGCCGCATCTGCCCTTTCCGCCCCGGTCTCTGCCGGCTTGATCGACGCCCGCGACGGCAAGGAGGGCGACGTCAATATCGGTGTCGACGCTTCCGGGCAGCTTGTCATCGAGTTTGGCGGCGAGCCCGTGGCGCTCCCGGCCATCTCGGGACTGCTCTCCGGCTTTGGGCTCGATGAGCCGGGCTTCTTCGCGCTTGAAGAAGACGAACCCGACGAGAACATTTTCGTCCTCGGACCCGGCGCCAGTATCGTCCTCGAGGTCCTCTCGTTTGATCCGGCCCTGAAGGCGTGGACGCCCGGCTTCGCGGACATCCTTGATCAGCCCGGAGACACGTGGACGATCGGCGCGGCCCCGTTCGACACCCACCCGTTCTGGCACATCGACGCGAACGATCCCACATTCATCGCTCCGCCGGGACAGTCCGAATGGAACGCCACCTTCCGCCTGCTCGACACCGGAACGACCGGCTATCTGCCCAGCGAGCCGGTCACCGTCACCTTTACGCCTGAGCCGGGGACGCTGGGACTCCTGATCGCGGCTGGATTGGTCGGCCGCCGCAGACGATTGAATGGCTGATTGAATGCGTTTCGGGGCCGGGCGCGGCCGCGGAGAGGTCCATGCTGTCGGAGGGGAGACATGGACCGAACCGGGCAAACGCCCTTTGGCGACCCGCCCCGGTGCCCGAAAGCACGCTGTAGTAAGGAAGTGAAAGCAAAGCTCGGCATCGTTGCGGGCCGGCAGGCCCCTGGAGTGTCGCCATGTGTCATCGCAGTGTCATTGTCGCCGCAACCGCGGCCCTCGCAGCCGCCCTCGCCCTCGCTGAACCCGCTCGGGCTCAGCACACCGGAGACGTCGTCGTTGGCCGAACGTCCGCCGGCCGGCTCCGAATCGGCGGATTCATCCCCGACCAGAACATCGTCGTTCTTCCCCCGGTCAGTGGACTTTTCAACGGGTGGTCCGACAACAACCCCGGCTTCGACCGCCTCGTCACCAGCGAACCGGAGAATGACTTCCACACGCTTCAATCGGGCGTGCAGGTCCGCATCGAAGTCGTCAGCGTAGACCCCGCGTTCATGGCGGTGAGCAGCAGCCTCGTCATCATCGACGACCCCGGCGAGCGGATTCTCCTCGGTGGCAGCACCCTGCACGCGCACCTGACCTGGCTCATCAACTCGAACGAGCCTGACTTCGACCCCCTGAAGGTCCTCTGGCGGGCCACTTTCCGGCTCGTCGACACGGGATCGACAGGCTACGCCCCGAGCGACCCCTTCACTTTCTACTTCGCCAGCACCGCCTGCGACCGGGGCGACTGCAACGGAGACACGGTGAAAGATTCCCTCGACGTTCAGGCCTTCGTCGACATCCTGCTTGATCCCGCCGCGCGCTCCGCCGCCGAGCGCTGCAGCGCCGACATCAACCAGGACGGCTATGCGACCCTCGACGACGCGTCCGCATTTGTCGACATGCTCCTGGCCATGTAAGCGCGCTATTCCCCGATGATCTTCACCAGCACGCGCTTCTTCCGCCGCCCGTCGAACTCCCCGTAGAAGATCTGCTCCCACGGGCCGAAGTCCAGCGCCCCCGCCGTCACGGCGACGACCACCTCGCGGCCCATGATCGTCCGCTTCAGGTGCGCATCCGCGTTGTCCTCCCCGGTGTCATTGTGGCGATACTGGCGCACCGGCTCGTGCGGCGCCAGCCCCTCCAGCCAGCGATCAAAGTCCGCGTGCAACCCCCGCTCGTCGTCATTGATGAACACGCTCGCCGAGATGTGCATGGCGTTCACCAGGCACAGCCCCTCGCGAATACCGCTCGCCCGAAGCGCCTCCTCCACCTGCGGCGTGATGTTCACAATCGCCCGCCGCGTCGGTATCTCAAACCACAACTCCTTCCGGTACGACCGCATGTCAGGCCCTCCGCCCCCCCTGCTCGTCCGACCGCCGGACCGCCCCCACCTCCAGCCCGCACTCCGGGCATCTCCCGCTCACGTTCCCCGTCAGGTCATACCCGCAGCCCGCGCACCGCCCCTGCGAGGTCCACACCTCCGGCCGATCCTGCCGCCGGCTCCAGCGCGCCGCCGCGATCCCCGCAGCGATCGCCAGAACCCAAACACCCACCGGCACGACGATGCACGGAGCGGGCATGCGAAACACGTGGACGCTCAAATGGCTCCCGAGACACGACCCGAAGAAGAGCGTCACAAACCCCGCGAGCACTCCCCGGTACAGCGCATTGTCGCCCCATTTCGTCATGCCGCGCCTCACCGCCCAGCGCCGTTCGACAGCTGTCCGCGAGGCTTGCCATTTTAGGCGAATTGCGCGGCCGTGCGCGGTGTTTGCTGGATCTTCGCCGCGCTCGCTGTACCCGCAGAATGCCACGGGCTTCCCTCGCTTGCCAATCCGCCGCCTTCCGCCACAATCAGCCCCCGTGACCACGCATTCCCATCCCGGCAGCCTCATCGTCGTGCACGGCTCCATGTTCGCCGGAAAGACCGAGTACCTTATCGCCCGCTTGCGCCAGGCCGCACTCCATGGCCAGCGCGTCAAGGCCTTCAAGCACGCCATCGACAACCGTTACGACCCGACTCATCTCGTCACCCATACCCAGGACCGCTTCGATGCCATCCCCGTGCCCGACGCCGACGCCGTCCTCACCCAGGCCGGCGACGCCGAAGTCATCGCCATCGACGAGGGACAATTCTTCCGCAACGAACTCGTCCCCATCGTGGAAAAGCTCCTCGACCGCGGCGTCACCGTCCTCGTCGCGGGCATCTCGCACGATGCCTGGGGTCGCCCGTTTGAGCCGATGCCCAGGCTCATCGCCATGGCTGATGAAGTAGTGCCCAGGGAATCGCCCTGCCGCGTCTGCGGCGAACCCTCGCCCTACACCCAGCGCATGACTCCCGTGAACACCCTCCACATGGTCGGCGGGCTCGACGACTACGAGCCGCGCTGCAGGGCCCATTTCACGCCCCTGCCCGGCCCGCCGGAGAAACGCTGACATGGCGGTGGCACGGTCCCTGCTCGGCGTTTCGGCCCTTGTCCTTATCGCGTGGCTGCTCTCCAGCAACCGGCGGAAGTTTCCCCTCCGCACCGTCGTCGGCGGCCTTGCCCTCCAGTGGATCCTCGCCCTCCTCGTCCTCCGCACCGAGACCGGCCGCGCCTTCTTCGACGCGATCGCCCACGTCGTCACCGCCGTCCTCGCCGGGGCCGACGCCGGGGCGAACTTCGTTTTCGGCCCCCTTGCCGGAAACAATCCCGACGTTGCCTGGAACGCCGTCGCCGGCATCAAGATCATGACCACCATCATCATCGTGGCCACCCTCTCGGCGATCGGCTACCACTATGGCATCCTCCAGCGCGTCGTCGCGGGCATGGCCTGGCTCATGACCCGAACCCTCGGCGTCAGCGGCGCGGAGGCCCTCGCCGGCGCCGCCAATGTCTTCTTCGGACAGACAGAGGCCCCGCTGCTCGTCCGGCCCTACATCTCCCGAATGACCCGATCGGAGCTCATGGCCCTCATGACCGGCGGCTTCGCCACCGTCGCGGCCGGCGTGATGGCCGTCTATGTCGACATGCTCGGCCGGGGCGACGCCGCGAAGATGGTGTCCATCGCGCGGCACCTACTCACCGCCTCCCTAATGAGCGCCCCCGCCGCCTTCATGCTCGCAAAGGTCATGGTGCCCGAGACCGACACGCCCCAGACCGTCGGCCATGCCCGCGTCGATCTGCCGCGCGACACGCGCAGCTTCATGGACGCCGCCACCGCCGGCGCGGAGCAGGGCATGAAGCTGGCCATCAACGTCCTGGCGATGCTCATTGCATTTGTCGCCCTTATCAAGGTGCTCGACATCGGCCTCGTCGCCCTCGGCCGCCTCTCGCCCGTCGCCCCCGCCGTCTCCGCTCTCGGAATGAAGGAACTGAACCTCGACGGAATCCTCGGCCTGATCTTCTCGCCCGTCGCCTACCTGGCGGGCGTGGACCCGCTCGACGCACGTTCTTTCGGCGGCCTGCTCGGAAAGTCGATGGCTACGAACGAGCTTATTGCATATGCCTCGCTCGGCGAGATGATCCGGACCCAGGCGATGAGCGAGCGGTCGATCCTGATCGCGACCTATTCGCTGTGCGGCTTCGCGAATATTAGCAGCATGGGCATTCAGATCGGCGGCATCGGCGGCCTCGCCCCCGACCGCCGGGCCGACATGGTCCGCCTCGCCCCCCGCGCCATGCTCGGCGGCGCCATGGCTTGCTGGATGACCGGCTGCATCGCCGGCGCACTGCTTTGATCATGCGCCGATCGGCCCGCGCCGATGCACCCAGCCAGGCATACGAGACCAGCTCACTGTTGATAATCAATAACAGCGCGCCGAAGGCAGCGGATTTCCCGACCTCTTCCAAACAGAAACTCGTACGCCCGGCCCGCAATTCTGCCCAACTCCCTGCACGTGGCATGCCCCCCGCCCCGTTATCATGCCCCGTGTGACGCCCGAACTCCTCCTGAATACCTGCGCACCCGCCTTGGCCGTCGCCGGCCTGCCCCCATTCCCATCGCCAGACGACTCCGGCGAGATCGAGGCACTTCGTTATCTCCCGCCCGCTGACGGTCCGCCGGGCGGCTGGGCCCTTGTGCCGATGCAGCCCGAGTCAGACGCGCCCGCCGCCGTTGTCGCATTGCCGGACGAGATCGACCCGGAGGACGCGCTTCCCGTTGATGTCCGTCTCGCCGCAGAGCTTGTTCGCGGCCACCTGCGCGGCTGGCTTGCCGCCCGCGGCTGGCAAGTGCAGATGACGATGGCTCGGGAGCGGGTCACATGGCGGCTCGTCGATTGCCTGGCCTTCACCGAAGGCGGCGGAGATCGACTCGACGACCACTACCCGTCCGGCGAAGATGAACTGGTCGTCCTGTGCGAATCCGTGGTGACCCTTGCACGGCATGGGATGACGTGACTCTGGCCGGCCCTCGCCGGAAAGGCGATAGCCCGTCGCCGGTGCGGGATGCCATGGACGCCAATCTAAGAGACCACTGGCTGACCTGCGACGACGACGCCCTCCTCGCCGATTGCGAGTTCGACACCTACCGCGCCAGCGGACCCGGCGGCCAGAAACGAAACAAGACCAGCTCCGCCGTGCGCCTTCGCCACAGGCCCAGCGGTCTCATCGTCATCGCCGAAGAGAGCCGCTCCCAGCGCGAAAACAAGGCCCGCGCCATTCGCCGCCTGCGCCGGGCTATCGCCCTCGCCGTCCGCCAACCCGTTGGCCCGCACTGGCAAGTCACGCCGCGCGTGCGTGGCTATCTGACGGCCTCCGGCCGGATCAACATCTCACCGCGAAACCCCGACTACCCCGCCGTCGTCGCCGCCATCCTTGACGTCTCCGCCGCCTTTCACGGACGCATCCGCGACGCGGCCGAACAGTTCGGCATTACCACGGCACAGCTCTCCCGGTTCATCACCGACGACGGCAAGCTCCTCGCCGCAGTCAACGAAATCCGCCGCGCCGCTGGGGCCCGTCCATTGACACCCTGATCCACCGCCATCGTGCGCCAAAAGAAACGGCCCCCGGGCGCAAACCCGAGGGCCGTGAATCGTTCATCGCTGCGCTGCATGAGCGCTGGCCGCGGCGTTAGTTGCCGCCGCCGCCGCCGCCACCGCCGCCGCCAAGGCCGCCGCCTTGCGAATCCGAAGGCTGTTCCGGCGGATCGCCGCCGGGCAGACCCGGCGGGATGTTCGTGTACAGGTCGCCGCTGCCGCACCCCAGCGGAATCGTACACGACGGATCCGTCTGGTAGTCCGGCACCTCAAGGTACGGGAACAGCAGGTTGATCTGGTCGGCGGGCGTGCAGAAGGTCAGCACCGTGCCGCAGACGTTGATCGACGCCAGCGTATTGAAGCACCCGTTGTCAAAGACCGAGCCCCCGGCGAGGATCGCACTGATCCCGAAGATGACCTTTCGCACTTTCCTGTGTCGTCGCATGACTATTCACCCATTCCTTACTGATGCCCGCGCGGCTCATTCATCCGCGAAGCCTGTTTCCCTGAAAACGCCCTGTCGGCGAAATCCCTCACATCAGCCGCCGTCTCCGCCGTCTCCGCCATCCTGTACATCAACAATCTGCGTCACCGGGCAGAAGTACACCAGGTCGTCCTCGGTGTTCTGAACTTCGCCCGTCGGTATGCCGTTCTCATCGACCACGATGAAATTCGGCGTCCCACAGACGCCGGGGAATCCGAGGTCCGTCAGAATCGTACCAAACGGCGTCGCCGCAAGAGCCGTGTTTATCCCGCCGGTAATGCAATTGTTTATCTGCATCACATAAGCGCCGACCGACAGCATCGAAGCGATTTTGAGGATTCGGATTCGCCGTTTCATTCTGTTAGCTCTCAATTTGCCCCAGGCAGGTTAAGGTCAGGCGGGGGTTGCGGATGGACGACGCCGTTCTTAAGGCCTCATCCACGCACTTTATGGTACTCCCCGCACATCAGGATTTCAAGTACCGCTCGCGTCCCGTAAGCCCCTGTCGCATAAGCCCGTTGCGGTGTCTTCGCGACCCCCATCACCCCTGCGGACCGGTCCCCGGCGGATGACGTTTTCGGAACGCCGGCTTCCGGCCGCCTGCGCTGCATCGTCGCGTCATGCCGTGCGCCGGCACGCAACCCGCCCATCCCGGCGTCACATCCGTTACGACCCGACAGCCCCTGCCGAATAACCCGTGCCTGCCTCGCCGTTCGCGACATTCGCGGCCCTTCCCGCCAGACCCTCGGGGACCCGTCAGCAGAGGCTCGCCGGTTGCCCGAAGCCGTCCACGCCGCGCCTGCCCGGCACGGCGATGTTTCGGTTCACTCCTGGGGGAAATAGGCATGACTTCGATCATCCTGTGCGGCGGACTGCTGATCGGCGCTTCATCCGTACCCGGCCAAGTTCCTTCAGCCTCGACCGCCTGCGCAGCGCCACGCGCGTTCATCGCGGCCGCCCTCGGTTTAGGCGACGGACCCGTCGTTCCGCCCCCGCCGGCCGCGCAGGAAAACACGGTTACTGGGATGCCCGCGAACGGCGACGACGTCAATACGGTCATCCCCATCGCGCGCATGCCCATCACCCTCGTCGCGCGCCAAAGCCCCGTGCGCGACGAATCCGTCACCGTTGCCCTCTGGGAGGACCGCCGCGTGAAGTTCAACCTGACCCGAAAGGGCCAGGCTGGCGAACCGGTCGAACTCTGCCATGACGTTAAGGACCTTATCGGCCGCCGCTTCGACGCCGCCTATGAGCAGGAGTCAGGCGACGGGCTGGTCGTCTGCTACGAGCCGCGCAACGGCGCGCTTCTGTGCGTCACGTTCTCCGGCGCAGATGTCCGCCGTGAAAAAGAGCTGAAGGTCCCCGGCGATCTGAACGTCGCCTACATGGGCATGAAGGCCAGGGCTCTCTCCGACGAGATCGTCCTCATGGTCTCGGGCATCACCCCGTCGAACAAGCTGCAATTGCTCTCCAATGTCTGGGACGGCCGGTCCTGGCGCGGCTGGGAAACCGTCAGCGACGACCTGGAGCGCGAGGAACTGGGACAGGACCGCCTCGCCCCGGAATCCTCGCAGGCCCGGGCGGACGCTCCCCGTGAAACCACGCCTCCCGCCGCCGCGAAATAGCGTGCCCGCTCAGTGCCGAACAGGAGGCATCACCCGCCGATCAAACGGGCAACATT
The DNA here is from genome assembly GCA_003576905.1 of Planctomycetota bacterium. GTDB lineage: Bacteria > Planctomycetota > Phycisphaerae > UBA1845 > UTPLA1 > UTPLA1. The sequence continues at coordinate 139,639 of QEVG01000007.1, forward strand.
CTCCCGCGTCACCGGCGCGATGATCCCCTTCTCCGTGATGATGCCCGCGATCAGTTCCGCAGGCGTCACGTCGAAGGCCGGCGTATAACAGGCCGCCTCGCGCGGGGCGACCTGCCGTCCGCCGATGACGCGCACTTCCTCCGGATCGCGATGCTCGATCGGTATCGCCGAGCCGTCGGCAATGCCCATGTCGAAAGTCGAGCTCGGCGCCGCTACGTAAAACGGAATCCCGTGCGCCCGGGCCAGCACCGCCACGCCGTATGTGCCGATCTTGTTGGCCGTGTCGCCGTTCGACGCGATCCGGTCCGCCCCTGTCACCACCACCTGCACCTTCTTCTCGCGCATCACCACGGCGGCCATGCTGTCGCAGATGACTGTCGCGTCGATCCCCGCCTGCGTCAGTTCCCACGCCGTCAGCCGGGCTCCCTGAAAGAGCGGCCGCGTCTCATCGGCATAGACCGTGAATCGCCGCCCCTTCTCGTGCGCCGCGTACATCACCGCCAGCGCCGTGCCGTACTCGCTCGTCGCCAGCGCGCCCGCGTTGCAGTGTGTCAGTACCCCGCCGCCCTCCGGTACCAGGTGTTGCCCATGCATGCCGATCGCCCGGCACATCGCTGCGTCCTCGTCCCGAATGGCGTGCGCCTCGGCGAGCAGCGCCGCCCGCGCCTCCGACCACGGCCGCCCCGCAAGCTCCCGCGCGCGGCGGCGCATTCGATCCAGCGCCCAGAACAGGTTCACCGCCGTCGGCCGGCTCGTCGACAGCCGGTCGCACACGCATCCGACGGTGTCACTCCATCCGGCATCGCCGGGCCCGGCTTCGTCACACCCGACAATCACGCCGTAGGCCGCTGCGACGCCGATCGCCGGTGCGCCACGCACTCTTAGCGACTTGATCGCCTCCCAGACTTGCTCGAGTCGCGTGCACGTCAGCGTCGCCACCTGCGTCGGCAATAGCGTCTGGTCGATGAGCTCCAGCGCGCCTCCCGGCCGCGCGGATGAGTTCCACCACAGCGGACGCAAAGGAGAGCCTGTACCGGGCACACTCATGGAGATGGTCATCCTTGGTGAAAAACGGGGTCGCCGGCCTCGCGAATCGGATAAACGCCGGCGGCGGCCGCGCCGTCTGAACAGGTCCGCACGTCTCAGGCGGACTTGCCCGCCGCGAGTTGCGGCAGCACGTCGGCCAGCACATGGGCATCGCAGAACGCGCCGCGCCCGATCAGAAACAGCAGCACCCGCTCGATCTCCCGCTCAGGCAGTTCCATCTGCTGAAGCACCTCGCGCGTCAGCTCGAAATCATCCGGCGAGGCGTCGTCCCCGTCGTCGGCCACCGCCTTGCGCAGCTTCCGGGCGAAGCCCAGCCGGGCCAGCATCGCGGCGATACGAGGATCGTCGTCGGCGATATCCTCCGACCGGGGCATTCCCATGTAATGCTTTGGCGACTCGCCGGGGGCCAGCTCGAACCACACCATGCCGCTGCGGAGATGCTGCTCGTAGAATTCCTGCGGCAGCTCGCGGACAATATGGTGAAAGCGCTGCTCCGGCAGCCATCCGACGAAATGCGATGACGTGATGATGACATTCGTCCCCTTGTAGTGAATGTCATCGCCCACGCGCACCGAAACGTCCTCGAAGCGCGCGGATAAATACTTTTGAATCTGCCTCTCGATCTTCGAGTAATCTTCCTGGGCTATCATGGGGCCGCTCGATCCATCCTGCGGCGGCGACAGGGTCGCGCCTGCGCCTTGGTTCCGTGCCGGGCTGACTCCGTAATGCCCGCGCATTTTCACGCCGCGCCCGCAACGCGCCAATCAAAAAAACACCGCGAATGTCGACCCCGCCGCGCCGCGAATCGAACGTCCGGATAAAACGGTCGTAACCTGTCGTCTGGAAGTTCGCGCTCCGCCCCGCGTCAGCGACGGCAACTCTCACACGCGCGCAGCCCGCGCACTGTGTGTTCCGATAAACCCGAAGCTGCCCAGTCTTGGTGTGGCCCCCAACTACGAGTCGGTGTTCCCGAAGATCAAACCTATCACCTCCGACGAGCCAATACGCCTTGAGAATGCGGACATCTCCTGTTAGATTCGTCCCCTCCGTTCTTTCGCCGACAGGATACGCAACATGTCACACCCTATCAGCCGCGTCAGGCGTCGGTGGCGCCTCGCGCCCATCCTCATCCTCGCCCCTTCGGCCCTCGGATGCCGCGCCGCCTCCACCGGCGAGCCGGCCGCCGCTCGTACGGTGTCCGTCGTCCCCATGACCGCCGACGACATCCTTGCCCGATGCTGTGAAACCAGCGAGCAGGCCGGAAGCCTCACCGCGGCGGGAAGACTGCACGACGCGCGACGACCCGATGCAATGGACGTCCCCATCCGCGTCGATCTCACGCGCGACGGCCGGTGCCGCGTCCAGATCGGCATGGATCTGGTTATCGTTGACGGCGAGAAATGGTGGAGCCATCGCCCGGGTTCAAAACGGTTCCGCTCCCATCGCTGCTTCTCGAAGACCCCCGTCGAAACCGCCGCCGCCCTCATTTCCGACGGCGCGCTGTCGCTCCTGCCCGCCCTTTTTCTGCGCGGCGCAGACACATTCGAAAGGGATGACCACGGAGCCTTCGTTGGATGGGCCTTGGAAGGCGTCGCCTGGTCCGGCGGACGGCCCTGTTACCTGCTCGAACGCCGCGAGCGCCGCCGGCCACCCGCCGGCGTCTACCGCCTTTACGTCGACCAGGAATCCTGGCTCATTCGTCGCTGGACGCTTGCGGCCGCGCAGCCCGACGACAGCGAGCGCGAGTTGCTCGACGTCACGCTCACCGATCTGGCCGTCGGCGAACAGGCGCCGTCCGATGCTTTCACCCTGACCCCGCCGCGGCCCCTCGAAGCCCCGGAAGAAGTCCGGTCTGCGGCGGCTTATTAGCCTGCCGACGGGGTTCGCCCCTGGCCGCGACTAACCGCGCATCCGGCGAAGCTGGTCGCGCATGAGCGCGATCGACTCGTCGATGATCTCCGGTCGAATGTCCAGCACCGGGCGGAGGCGGATCGACCGCTCCCCACTGCGCAGCGTCAGCAGGCCCAGCGCGAAGCAGCCCTTCCAGAAGGCGTTGCGCGTCTCGGTGTTCGGCAGGTCGAACGCCAGAAGCAGCCCGCGTCCGCGCACGGAGGAGACGATCGGCTCCTCTGCCTGCAAAGCCAGCAGCTTGTGCAGGAACCGCTCGCCCATCGACCGGGCATTCTCCACCAGGCGCTCCTGCTCGATGATGTTCAGGTAGTGCGTCGAGCGCACCATGTCGGTGAAATTGCCGCCCCACGTCGAATTGATGCGGCTCGACACCTTGAAGACGTTCTCCGGCACCTCGTCGAGCCGCCGCCCGACCATGATGCCGCAGACCTGGGCCTTCTTGCCGAACGCGATGATGTCCGGCAGGACGTCAAAGTGCTGGCAGCACCAGTTCCGACCGCTCATGCCCATGCCGGTCTGAACCTCGTCGAAGATGAGCAGCATCTCGTGCTGATCGCAGATGCGCCGCAGGGTGTGATACCACTCGCGCCGGAAGTGATTGTCGCCGCCCTCGCACTGGATGGGCTCGAGGATGATCGCGCAGATTCGGTGCGGGCGGGACTCGATCGCCGCCATGATCTCAAGCTCGGCGGCCTTTTCGTCGGCCGCGGCCTTCGCAAGCCGCTCGCACTCGGGCAGCGAAAAGTCGAGCCGCGGGCTGCTCACGCGCGGCCAGTCGAACTTGGCGTAGTACTTGACCTTGTTCGGGTCGGTGTTGGTCAGCGACATCGTGTAGCCGCTGCGGCCGTGGAAGGCATGGCGGAAATGCAGCACGTCGGTGCCGAATTCGCCCCGTCCGGCGGCGATGTTGCGGCGGACCTTCCAGTCCATCGCCGCCTTGAGCGCGTTCTCCACCGCCAGGGCGCCGCCTTCAATGAAGAAATAGCGGTCCAGCTCCGCGATGCCGACGACGCGCGTGAACGCCTCAACGAACCGCGCAAACCGCCGCGTATAGACGTCGGAGTTGGCCACCTTGACCAGCGCGCCTTCCAGAATGTCCTCGCGCACCTCGGGCTGGTCGAAATAGGGGTGGTTGAAGCCGATCGGCATCGAGGCATAGAAGCTGTACAGGTCGAGCAGGCTCCGGTCGCCGTGGGCGTCGTACAGCCGGGCGCCCTCGCTCTTTTCAAGGTCGACGACGATCTCGAAGCCGTCGACCAGCAGATGTTTCTTCAGCGCGCCGAGCACCTGCTTGGCGTCCATCAGTTCCAGTGTCGTTTGCATGGCAGTGTTCATCGGTCACATCCCGTTTCGCAAGTCGTTTGCATGGCAATGGAGCCGCGTGGGCGCGCTGCGTGAATGGGGCATCGCCCTGACGACCCGCCGAGTGAAGGCGCGCAGTTCTTATCGGCGATCGTCAGGCCGGAGCTGACACCCGACCGATGTCATTCGTTGAAGATCTTGGACATGAACGAGCCGCAGCCGATCGACGTCTTGCGGCACTTGGGATGGCCCATCGACCGCGTCCCGTAACCAACACCCTGACCGTCCGTGGAGATGCTGTAACGCTCTGGAAGCATGTGCCCTACCGACAAGCCGCCTGCCTCGGCGACCTGTAAAATCATATGTGACAGATGGTTTCGCGTCAACGATCGGCCGACGCGCCTCAGCCGCGCGCGTCCTTCGCCCCCGACTCGCCAGACTTCCCGATCGCATCGTCCGCCGCCGCCGGCGCCCTGCCCGTCCGCCGCCGAACCGCCTCGCGCAGGATGTATTCGATCTGCCCGTTCACGCTCCGAAGCTCGTCGTCCGCCCAGCGCGCCAGCGCCTCCGACAGATCGGGCGATATCCGAAGCAGGATGGACTTCTTACCGGGCATGCTCACTTCCACGTCTGGGTCCGCCGGCCGCATCCCTTCGCGGCGCTTCTCGCACGTTTAGCGCTGCCGATCGATTACGGCGAATGGCGAAGGCCGCCGGCGGCCTTCGCGCGCCTCGCATCCAGCCATCACGACGACCGGCATCAGCCGTACAGCGTCCCCGTGTTCACCACCGGCTGCGCCGCCTGTTCTCCGCAGAGAACCACGAGCAGATTGCTGATCATCGACGCCTTCCGCTCCGTATCCAGATCGACGATCTTGTCGCGCTCCAGGTGCTCCAACGCCATCTGAACCATGCCGACCGCACCGTCCACGATCCGCCGCCGGGCGGCGACGATTGCCTCGGCCTGCTGCCGGCGAAGCATCGCCCCCGCGATCTCCGCGGCATACGCCAGATGGCTCAGCCGGGCTTCCTCAACGACCACGCCCGCCTTGGCGAGGCGTTCCTGTAGCTCTTCCGTCAGGGCGTGCGAAATCTCATCGAGGCTCCCGCGCAGGGACAGCTCGTGCTCCTCAAGCGTGTCGTAAGGGTACCGGCTGGCCAGGTGCCGCACGGCCGATTCGCTCTGGATGTGGACGTAGTTCGAGTAGTCGTCCACATCGAAGACGGCGCGCGAGGTATCATGCACCCGCCAGACCACGATCGCCGCGATGTCGATAGGGTTGCCCCGCGCATCGTTCACCTTCAGCTTTTCTCCGTTGAAGTTGCGCACCCGGAGCGACACCTTGATCTTGGTGTAGAACGGGTTGGCATAGTGGAAGCCGGGCTTGCGCACCGTGCCCTTGTACTCGCCGAAAAGAATGAGCACCGCCGCCGTGTTCGGCTGAAGCGTGAAGAACCCGCACCAGAACGTGATCGTCATCAGGATCGCCAGCACCCACCCGATGATGTGCAGCGCCGGCCATATGCGCGACAAGTCCGCCGGCGAGCCTTTCAGATTGGCCGCGAGGTAGATGGACCAACACAGCCCGGCGATCACACCGAACGAAGCGAGAATCATGAGCGGCAAGACGCCCCAGCCGCTCTTTGGGACCCGATCGAATTCACTGGTCATGGCAGGCTCCTTTGTATGTCAATCCGGGGCCGGGCAGCCGCCCCCGTCTCAGATGTATATCGTAATGATATCATCATGCTAACGCACTTTCCAGAAGAATATCTAACTATATTATTGACATGATATTAAACGTCGTTTTTCGGGCCGAAGGATGGTGCCTATTCCGCGCAGATCGGGGGCTTCCGGAGGTGATGCTCGGTCGCCTTTTGATAGGCATGGGCGATCTGAAGGAGCCGCCCCTCGGCGAAATGCGGCGCCATGAGCTGCAGCCCGATCGGCAGGCCCGATTCCGTGAACCCGCAGGGAATGGACATCGCCGGGATGCCCGCGAGGTTCGCCGCGCAGTTGTAAATGTCGGCGAGGTACATCTCCAGCGGGTTGTCCGCCTTCTCGCCGAACCGGAACGCCGGGGTCGGTGTCGTCGGTGACACAATAACGTCACACGCCTTGAACGCTTCGAGAAAATCGCTCTTGATCAGCGTCCGCGCCTTCAGCGCCTTGAGATAGTACGCGTCGTAATACCCGCTCGACAGCGCGTAGGTCCCCAGCATGATGCGGCGCTTCACCTCCGGCCCGAAGCCCTCGTCGCGCGTCGCGCTGTACATGTCGATGTAATCCGCCGGCTCCTTCGTGCGATGCCCGTACCGCACCCCGTCAAACCGCGCCAGGTTGCTCGACGCCTCCGCCGTGCACACGATGTAATAGCACGCGATCGTGTACGCGCTGTGCGGCAGCGAAATCTCGCGCACATCCGCCCCCAGCTTGCGATACACCTCAATCGCCGCCTCCGTGGCCTTCCGCGTCTCAGGGTGCAGCCCTTCCCCGAAATACTCGCGCGCATAGCCGATGCGGATCCTCCCCGGCGATTCCGCCAGCATGCCCTCGTAGTCGGGCACTGGCTCGCCCACGCTGGTCGAGTCACGCTCGTCGCGCCCTGCGATGGCGCCGAGCAGCCGGACCACGCCGGGGACATCCACCGCCACCGGCCCGACCTGGTCCAGGCTGCTCGCGAACGCCACCAGCCCGTACCGCGACACGCGGCCGTACGTCGGCTTCAGACCGCACACCCCGCAGAAGCTTGCCGGCTGCCGGATCGAGCCGCCCGTCTCGCTCCCCAGCGCATACGGAACAAGCCGCGCCGCGACCGCGACGATCGACCCGCCCGACGATCCGCCCGGAACGCGCTCCACGTCCCACGGGTTCCTCGTCGGAAAAAAGCCCGAGTTCTCCGTGGAGCTTCCCATCGCGAACTCGTCGAGATTGGTCTTCGCGACGACCACCGCCCCCGCCTCGTGCAGCCGCTCGATCACGTGCGCGGCGTAGGGGGCGCGGAAATCCGCCAGAATCTTCGATCCGCAGGTCGTCGCGCCGGAACTCGTGCAGATGTTGTCCTTTACAGCGACCGGCACGCCGAACAGCGGCCCGCGCGGTGTCGGCGGTGCGGCATCCAGGGCCGCGGCCCGCGCCGACGCGTCCTCCTCCAGCGCGGTCAGGACGCACCGCAAATGCGGATCGAGCCGCCTGATGCGCGCCAGCGCCTCCGACACCTGTCCGGCCGCCGAGGCGTTCATGCCGTCTCCTGGTCCAGAACCTTGGGAACCTTGAAAAACGGCGGGTCTTTCTCCGGCGCGTTGGCCAGCGCCGCCTCCGGCGCAAACCACGCTCCCGGTACGTCGTCGCGGAACACGTTGCAGACCGGAAGCGCGTGCGCCGTCGGCTCCACGCCCTCCGTGCTCAACTCCCCCAGCTTCTCTACGTACTCGAGGATGCCCGAAAGCTGAGCCCCGATACGCGCCACCTCCGCGTCCGTCAGCTTCAGCCGCGCCAGGTGCGCGATGTGCCGCACTTGCTTCTCGTCGATCTTTCCGGGCATGACCGTCCTCCCGTGCGCGCTGCCTGCGCGCGGATGTCCGCCCATCAATATGATTCAGATGGTTTAACCGTGCAACAATCGCGATTTGGAATGGGCGATCAGGCTTCGGCCGCGGCTGCGGAGGGCTTCCAGTTCCGCTTCATCGGCTTGACCACCAGCCCCATGCGAATCGCCTTCGTCGAAACCTTGATCCGGCAGATGCGCCCGTCGATCACCGCGCGCACGCGCTGGATATTCGGCTTGAACTTCCGCTTCGTCTTACCGGTCACCTTGGTGCCGACGCCACCGAGGTACTTTGCCTTGCCGCGGTGGGTGTACTGGCGGCCGGAGGTCGTTCGCTTGCCGGTAAAATGACAGACACGAGGCATGATGCACCTGCTATGGAGTCTCAACGGTCCAGTTTGCCGGAAACACGCTAGTGTACGCCAATACCGCCATTTGGCAAGCCACCCCGCCGACCCATCCCCACTCCCATCCCCCGCCCGCTCCCCAAATCTCCGCCGATCCACCGCCGCCACCCCCTGTCCGATAATCCACTGCCCGGCAATCGGTTACAATTCCCTCCGGGTTGCCCGCAATGGCCGAAAGCCCCACGGCGTTTGGCCTCTGGAAGGTCCGATGGATGGCGAAGCGCTGGACAGGGCGATTCGAGGAGCCCAGGCCGGGGACACCGCGTCTCTCGACCTGCTCGTCGATCACTTCGCCGGCCGCGTCTTCGGCTTCCTGTACCGAATGACCGGTTCCCGGCACGACGCCGAAGACCTGATGCAGGAAGTCTTCGTGAGGCTCGTCCGGATGATCGGCGCGTACCAGCACGACGGCCGCTTCGAGCCTTGGCTTTTCCGAATCGCCGCAAACCTCGTCCGCGACCGCCTGCGAAGAACCCGTCGCGGACCGCGAATCGTCGCCCTCTCCACCCCGAACGGCGACGATTCAGACGGGCTGGATTCAATGGTCGCCGCGTCCGACGCCGTCGACGCCCGGCTCGTCCATGGCGAGGAAGTCGGGGCATTGGGCAGGGCGCTTCAGCGCCTCCCCGAAGCAGAAAGAGAAGTCGTCATGCTCCGCCACTTTTCGCAGATGTCCTTCAAGGAAATCGCCGAGGCGACGGGCGTGCCCCTGGGGACGGCCCTCGCTCGCGGACATCGCGGTCTGGCCCGGCTGCGCGAGATTATGACCGCTGGCCGCGAACCCCTGCCGGCTGCCGGCGCGGGCCCCGCGGCAAAAACGCGTGGAGTTGAAAAATGATGAGCGAGCCCGACAACCGACTGCACGACGAAATCGCCGAGGGCGAACGCTGGCTCGCCGCGCAGCCGACGCCCGGCCCCGCGCCCGAAGCCGTCGAGCGGGCGAAGGCCGCCGCAAGGCGGGAACTCATGCGCACCAGCGCCGAACCCGCCCGCGCGCAAGTCCGGCCCTGGCACGGCGTCCTCGCCGCCGCCGCATCGCTCGCCCTCGCCGTCGGTGTCGGCTGGTACGTCGTCCGCACCCACGAGCCGCCCGCCTCCACGCTTGCCGGGGGCGACGCCGAACCAACCCTCGACACCATCGCCGCCGCCGCGGCCGACACGACGCAACTGGCCCTGTTCGACGACGACCTCACTGAGCTGGAGGACTGGTCCGCCGAGGAAAGCTGGAGCGCCGGGGGCGCTTCGCTCTATGAAGCCATGCGCGAGGCCCTCGCCGCGGAGGGCGAGAACGGGCCCGCCGGCAACGGCACGCGCAACTCGCAGTCGTAAAAGCGCCGCGCCGTCCGGCAGGCCCGGCGCCGCGCGGCACGAAAAGAGACACGAACATGACACCGAACACGCACCGACGCATCCTTGCTCGACCGGCCCTGATCGGGGCCGTCGTCGCCCCCATCGTGGCCGCCTTGTTCGCCGCGGCGCCGCGCGCCGCGGCCCAGCCCGACGGCCCGGAAAGCCCCCCGCACGCCGGACGCCCGGACGACGAGGGTGATCGCCCGCGCTTCGGCGAGCGCTTTCGCAGGGCGCGCGAGCGCTGGCGCGATCGCCGTGAGACGGGGCCGCGCGACGACCTGCCCGTCCCGCCCGAATTGGCCGACGACATCATGAAAATGGTGAAGGAGAAGTTCCCCGAGCGCTACGACCGCCTCGCCGCACTCAAGGAGAAGAACCCGCGCCGCTTCGAGATGATGATCAAGCGCATGGCCCCGGTGGCCATCGAGTATTTCAAGCTCCGCGAGGAGGCCCCCGAGCTGGCCGAAACGATTATCCGCGAATTCAAGAACCAGGAGCGTTTGCACGAGCTTTCCCGCCAGTACCAGGCCGCGAAGAACGACCCCGCCCGGCAGGCCGAGCTTGAACAGGAGATCACCGATCTCGTCCGCGCCCAGGACCAGTTCCTCCAGCAGCGCGTCGCCTTCCGCCTCAAGGACTTTGAAGAGCGCCTCCGCCGCCAGCAGGCCTGGCTCGAACTCCAGCGCGCCCGGATGGAACGCGAAAAGTCCCGCTCCGAAGAACGCGTCGCCGACCGCGTCGCCCGGATCAAGCTCGGAGACGTCGCGCCCCCCGAACTGCCCATCGGACCCCTCGGCCCCGGCGCGCCGGGCGATCGGCCCGGGCACGATCGCTTCCGCGGCCCGCGCGGCCGCGGGGGCTTCGGCGAACAGGGTCCCGATGAGGGCCCGCTCCCCGCCGGCCGGCCGGCCCGCCCGCGCCACCGCGGCCGCGGCGCGGAAAACCCTCCGCCCCGCGACGGTGCCGACCACGAGGCACCCCCGCCCCCCGAACACGAGCCGCCCCCGACACCGGATTGAGACGCGCCCGGCATGCGGATTGAGAAACCCCCCGCATGCGGATTGAGAAACCCCCCGCGTGCGGATTGAGAGACACCCCCGATTCAGAATCGACACATCCACGCCCCCAACAGAATGTCCCTCGCAGGGTGGGCATTGACCCGCGCCGTCACCTCCTGCCGGTGCGGCGCGTACCAGTTCTCGTGCGGCGCGGGCGTCGGCACGGTCGCCTCCGGGTTCCGCAGGTCGCCGTACTCCAGCGTCGTCGATTCCCCCAGCGGGTTCGTCACCTTCCTCAGGTGGTTCAGCGTGATCTGCTTCGTGCCCGCAAG
>QEVG01000036.1 GCA_003576905.1 Planctomycetota bacterium
CGTCGCTCCAAGCGGAATCTGGCCCGGCCCGTTGCCGAAGATGCCGTCGAACCGCAGCAGCGTCTGGCGTTCGTCCGCCGTCGGCGGCTGGCCGTCAATAATCAGGACCGTCGCGGCCGCGTTGTTGGCCGTCGCGCTGCCCGCGTGAATATAAGTATCCACGGTGCTGTCGTACCCGCCGACGCCGTCCTGGAAGGTGACGGTGACCGGGGCGGCCTCGCACAGTCCGTTGGTCGGGTTGCAGGTCTGGCCCGGCGGGCAGGAGACGGGTGTTCCGGCGCAGGCGCCGCCGGAGCAGACGTCTCCGGTGGTGCAGAGGCTGCCGTCGTCGCAGGCATCAGTGTTATTGGTGTTCTCGCAGACGCCGGCGTTGCAGACGTCGTCCGTGCAGGGGTTGGCGTCGTCACATTCCGCATTGTTTTCGCAGCCCGCGTCACCCGTCATCGTGGCGAGCAAGGTGAAGTCCGAACTGTCGGCCGTCAGGTTGTGGGCCTGGATGGCAAGGACATTCGTGCCGGGCACCAGGAGGGTCGCCAGGTTCTGCGTGCTGTGAATCGCGAATGTCTGCGGCGGATTCGGAGTTGCGGAACCGGAACACTCGTGATCCGCAGTGGCAAGCGTGCTGAACAGAGGCGGCGTGCCGGCCACGTTATTGCCGGCCACGCGAACACCGTTGATGTAGGCGACGAACGAATCGTCGTAGTCAAGCGTCAGATCGAGCGCGGTCATGGCCGCGGGATTATCGATATGGAACCTGATTCGGGTGTAGATGCTTACATACCCGTTCTGCATGTCGGAGAGAACCGTTCCGTACGGATCGCAATCGGTGCCATAGCCAAAGCCGCTGGCGCCTTCGAGCCATGTCGAATCGTCAAAGCCGGTTTGCGTCCACAGGAGGGAGGCCACCGGCTCCGAGGGCTCCACGGTGCCCTTGAAGTAGCGCCATGTCGCCCCGGCCGCGATGGGCAGCGGAGGCGAGCTTGGCGCCTCGCACTGTCCGTTGCCCGTGTTGCAGGTCTGGCCCGGCGGGCAGTTGCTGACGTTTACACAACCCGTGACGGAGTTGCAGGAATCGTCGGTGCAGGCGACGCCGTCATCGCAGTCCGGCGGCGTACCGGGCTGGCAGGTACCGGCCTGGCAGGTTTCGACGCCGTTGCATGCGTCGTTGTCGTTGCAGTCAAGATCGGACTCGCAGCAGCCGGGGATCGGCGTGCCGGGCTGACAGGTTCCGCCCGCGCAGGTGTCACCCGTCGTGCACGGGTCGCCGTCGTCGCAGGCGGCCATGTTATTGGTGTTCTCGCACACGCCGGCATTGCACACGTCGTCGGTGCAGGGGTTGCTGTCGTCACAGTCCGAGGGGGTAACACAACCGGAGGGAACATAGGTCACGGTCAGCTTCGGTCGGCGCGTATTGCTCGAAGTCGTGGATTCCGACGATTCGAGCCGGAGGCCGTCGGTTCCCGTCGGGAGGATGGCCCAGCCGAAGTTGGTCGCGGGGTTCGCGGCCCAGGCCTGAACTGCGGCCGTGACGTTGATGTCTGCGGAGGTGCCCGCAATGGTGATCGTGGTTGTGCCGTCTGGCGCGGCGAGCGCGTCTACGCCGTCGTTCTGAATTCCGCCCGTGGCGTTCCAGGGCGCCACGCCATAGGCAGACCATACGGCCGTGTCGACCCACGATTGGAGCAGGCGGTGCAGGTTGACCGCGTTGGCGCTCTGGTCGTTGCTGTTTGTACCGGCCCAAAGGGTCAGCGTTGCCGACGATACGGTTGACCCCGGTGGAATCTGCCCGGCGCCGTTTCCAAAAATGCCGTTGAACTGGAGGAGCACCTGCTGAACCGGGCTGCCGTCGACGACGATCGGCGTGACCGTGGCCTGAGACCCAAGCGCGGTGTCGATATAGGTGTCCATCGCGCCGGAATAGACCGGGGAACCCAGCCCCTGCTGGAAGGTCACGGTAATGGGCAGCAGTTCGCAGTTGCCGTTGGCCGGGTTGCACGTCTGTCCCGGCGGGCAGCTTGTGGGAGTGTTTACGCAGACGCCCGCCTCGCACGTATCCGTCGTGCAGAGCGAGGCGTCGTCGCACTCTCCGGCGTCAATGCAGGGTATACAGTTCGGGATCGGCGTATTGGCGCACTGGCCCGCGTTGCAGGCGTCGGTTGTACAGGCGTTGCCGTCATTGCATTCGGCAACCGTGTCACACGGCGTGCAGTTCGGGATCGGCGTGTTCTCGCAGATGCCGTTGTTGCAGACGTCGGTCGTGCAGGCATTGCTGTCGTCGCAGTCGCCGCCATCGATGCAGCCCGAGGGATACGGGAAGCCGAGCCAGCCGATCTGCGTGTTGCCGGGTCCGGCCGTCAGGGCCGGCGAGCCGGTCTGGAGGCTGTAGTTGCAGCTCGTGCTGACGAACAGCGGGTTCACGGACTGGTTGCCGATGCCGCATCCGAGGTGCGCCGCGTTGCCGACAATGGAGTAATTGATCGTCGCCTGGCAGGTATCCGCGCTGTTGGTCCAGAGAATGCACTGCTCGATGACGGAGGCCGAACTCTGACCGTTCACATTGGTGTTGGATCCCAGCGTGCAGTTGGTCAGGAAAGCCGGCGCGCCGTTGCAGCGAATGCCGCCGGGGGCGTTGAACATGAGGCAGTTTGTCATCGTAATGGTTGCCTCCGGCCCTTCGGAAAGGAGGCCGATGCTCACGACCTTGTCGCGGCAGTCATAAATGATGCAGCTCTCGATGACTGGCTGCGCGCCGGTGCTGTGGTCGATCATGTCGTCGCCGCAGTCCGTCATGATGCTTCGGCGCACCGTGTACGAGTTGCCGGGGCGATCGAGGTGCAGGATGTCTCCATCCACGCCGTTTGGCTCGGGAGCACGGCCGATGCGTGTGAACCACGAATCTTCGATGACCATGGTGCTGCCGGTGCCGAGCCATTCGCCGCCGATACCGACGCGCGAGAACAGGCAGCGGCGGAAGGTGTAGGTTCCGCTTGAGCCGCTCAGCGCCGACGTGCCCATGCCGGGGCAGTCCGCAAGGACGCAGTCCAGCATGGTGAGATTATGCGAATTCAAACAGCGCAGGATCGGGGGACGGGGGTGGCTCGCCACGATCGCATTGCCGGCGCCGGTCAGGAAAACGAACGAATAGGTCGAAGCGCCGGTGCTTTCGTGGTAGATGCCGCGCCATGAGACGTCGTTATTCTGCTGTGTCTGCGGCAGCACCATGGCCGGAGGCCCGGCAGTCGGGAAGAAGAAGATCGGCTGGTTGCGCGTACCGGTGGCGTTTACATGACCTCCACCGGTTGCGTTGATCGCGGTGCCGTTGTTGACCGGTCCCGAGTCCACCATGATAAGGGTGTCGGGGAGAATGGTCAGCGTATTTGCACTGTTGACCGTCACATCGCCAACGAGGTGAATGACACCGTCGCTCGGCCCCCATGTCAGGTTCGCGCCGGTGAGCGTGCCGGAGAGATTCTTGAAAAGCCCGGGCGCATCGGCATCAAGCACTTCGACGATCCGGGTCGCGCTCATTGCGCCGACCGTAACGGTGACGAGAATGTCGCCCGGGGCCGTAGCCGCGCCCGTGTCCAGCGTAATTGAGACGCTTCCGACGCCGTTGTAGAAACGAATCGTGTCGGGCGCCGGGCCGCCCGAGCCCGCTCCGCCGCTGAGGGTTTCGAACACGGTAATGGACGTAGGTACCGGAGAGTTGTCGGAGAGGCGGACCGCGGAAACGGTTCCCACCTGTGTGCAGGTGCGCCACTCGATGTTCGAACTTGCGTCGAGAATCTCGGCCTTGAGCGTCAGGGTCTTGGTATCGAGCATGCGGTTGGGTGCCGTCATCCGGATGCCGGGAGCGGCGGGCGGCGGGTCGTAGATCACATTGTTGGTGATGCTCTGCATCTCGACGCCGTTGCGGTCGAATGACTTCACGGTGATCTTGTTGATGCCAGGCCAGAGCGTGACGTTGTGGGACCATGTTCCCGAGAAAACGCTGAACGTGGCGGCCTGCCCGTTGACCGTGACATTGTGCGTGCCGGCCTGATTGATCTGGCCGCTGATGGCGATGACCGGGTTCGGGTTGGTGTATGGCGAGGCGGGCACGCCGGTCAAAGTAAGCGAATCGATGATTTCGCCATTGATATAGTTGACGCGCGTCTGGAACCAGTCCTTGAACTGCTGCCGCGTGCGCGGCACGTCAGGCGTGCCGCCGCCGGCGAAAAACGCCTGATTCGGCATGGCGTCGATGCGCGCGTTGAAGTTTGCCGTCGTCAGGATGCCCGAATTGACGAGGTCGGAGATCTCCTTAACGAAGATCGGGGCAAAGGCATTGTGCCGGATGAAGTTTCGAATGGTGGCGATCGTATTATTCTGATTGCCCGTGCGCCAGATCGTCTCATTGTTCGCATCGCGAAGAACGGAGTCGGTGTCCCACGTGATGAACCGAGCGTCATAGCCGTCCGGGTGACCCGGCGGGTTCATATAGAAGTAATAATCATCGCCCGTGTCACGGTAGATTCCGCCTTCCTTGTTGGCGAGAATGTTGTGGATGGCGAAATACCGAAGACAGAGATCCTCATCGAGAAGGGCTGCGACGTTGGCCGCGTAGTTTGCCGCGGGCGAATTATTCATGGCGTCAAGGAGCGAGATAATGTCGGTCCAGACGTCCAATTCCTCGTTGTTCTCCTTGGCGTAGCCGTTGCGACCCCAGGCATTGACCCTGTAGGGCGCCGGGTCAGTCCCGCGCCAGTCAAAGCTCGCCGTATTCTCCCCGCGGTAGAGGTTTCCGTCGGAGGTCGTTCCTCGGTCCGGCGAGACCTGTCCGTTCTGTGAATCGAGAAAGTCGTTGTCGACGCGCTCGATGCAGGCGTAGAGTCCGTTGAACCCGGTGTTTGTGCCAATGCTGGTGACGTCGTAGTTGATGCCGGTAAACCGGAGCCGGACGAATTCGCATCTCGATGTAGGAAGCCCCGCATCACGGAAGATGTCAAAACCGAGCTTCTGTCGCGTTGGCTGGTTGCCGTTCAGAATCAGGCGCCGCGTGGTGAATCCCAGCGGGGTCGGCACCTGGTTGTTGGATGGAAAGTCAACGGCATAGGAACGCGGGAACAGACCGATGCTGCTCTGGCCGCGGTAGCGCTCCGTGACGTTGTAATAGACCTTGCCCAGATGATCGACAAATGTTGAATCGTACTCGGTCTTGCAAGGATCGAAAGCGGTCGCGCTTCCATTGCATCCCAAGGCTTCCTGGGCGTTCTTGTTGGGGCGGGTCACCAGAATGTGGTAGACCGGAAAATCCGTAGGCAGTGTTTCCGCCGAGAACTTGCACAGCAGGGTCTGGCACAGGATGCACGAAGGATTCTGATCCATCTGGCAGCCTTGCGCACAGGATGGATTCGCGCTGGAGTGATTCGTGGGGAACGTCGCCACCGCCGAGCCGTCGTCGGCCGTGATGTAGAAGTCATATTGCTCGCCGTCCGCCAGCCCCGTGAGTATCGCGCCAAAGACACTATCGCCGGCCGCCCCGTCGCCATGGGCGCCGTCATCGAGCATGGGCGTGACCGAGTACGCCGGCGGCGACGCGGCGTCCTGCCGGTAGTTCAGATTCACATTGGGCGGCGAAACGCCGTCGTCAAGCACGGTAGCGGTCACCGTGACCGGCGTGCTGGGAGCGGGTATCGACGGTGCATGCATCGGCGAGATGATCAGCGGTGCCGGCGCCGCGACAAAAGTGCTGTTCACCGCGCCGGGCGTACCGTAGTTCCCTGAAGAAGGGCGCCATGCGCCGGGATATTGATTCGGCAAGCCGGGATTGATGAGTTCGAGCGTCGGCCCGGCGCCGTCCGGAGTGGAGGGCCATGAACCGCCGTCGCTGTATCCGACGGTGTCTATGACATTCCCAAATGTGTCCGCCAGCGTGACCGACTCACCGCCATTGCTCAGATTGCCGGATATCCACTGTAGCGCCCCCGCGTAGCCCGTGCGCGCCAGGAGTTCGGTCGGATTCGTCGCGATGACAAGGTACTCACCGGGGTCGATCGTGGTCGCCGCTGGGAAGACGATGGTGACGCCCGATGTCGTCCAACCGCTCATGTCAATCGTTGTGGCGCCGTTGTTGTAGAACTCGACGAATTCGGAGGTTTGTGCCGGGTCGAGGGTGTCGTGGGGGTGGTAGTTGAGTTCGTTGATGACGACACTGATGCCGACGGCGACAGTCCAGCTGTCACCGGTAAAGGGGGTCGAATCCGCCTGGGACACAATCGTTCCGGCCGCCAGCGCAATGCTGACGGAACCGCTCGCCGGCGCCGAATAGCCGCTGAACACGTAGGGGCCCGCGCCACTGCCCGACACGCTCGTGGCGGCCGATCCGTTAACGGTCAAATTGCCGGCGGCGACGCCCGTCACGCTCAGGCTGAAGGTCACAGAGACCGAAGGCAGGGACGCGACGCCGGTCTGCCGGCCGGGAACCGTGGCAGTGACGACCGGCTGCGCGGGACACGCTGCGGAAACATGCGTGCCGGGGCTTCCGATGTTACCCCCAGTCGAAGTGAATGATCCCTGAACGTCTGCAACCGATGAGAGGAACCACAGATATGGATCATTGGCTCCAAGTCCGTCGTTACAGGCCCATCCACTTCGATTCTGAGTGCGTATTGAGCCGGGAAAGGACTGGTCCCCATAGCCGAGGCGGTCGGCCAGCACATTCGAGGCGTTATAGATATTGATTACGTCGTTGCGCCCCAGCCCCTGTATCGATCCCCCAATAATCTTTACCGTGGGCGCCAAGTTCCAGGATAAGCGAAATGCGGCTTCCGTCGCACTCGTGACGACTACGGACTCTCCGGCGCCGACGCTGCCGAAGGCGCTGAGGCTGAGGGATCCGGGAATATTCGTATCGTCGTCAAAGCTCCAGCCGGTCATGTCAACGGCCGAACCACCCACGTTGGTCAACTCAATAAACTCGCCGTCGGCGCCGTCATACATGTACTCGGTAATGCGAATCTGAGCTTGAGCCTGCGTACCGGCCAAGGTCGCGATAATGACAAGTGCCGCCGCCCGAATTTTCGCGTTCTTTAGCATGAGCTTCGTTCCCTTTTATGTGTCGGATGGGATTCCGACCTCTGCATTGGCCCCGTAACTGTCGCTTTATCCAAGACGCCTCAAAGCCGTGCCGCTGACCTATCGTTCAGTGAACAATCCGCGGCAGGCGCTTCTCGTGCCTGGGCGGCGAATCGGTCACATTCCACTGACCTCCCGGTCCTCGTACCGGCGGCGCCGCCGTCGAAGAACACGTCCGCCACGTACCCGTCCCGGCGCATTGCGGCCGGTTCGGCGCTTTCCGGGTGAGTTGTCTTCCGTACGGTACAGGATTCGAATGAAGGATCGGATGCAAAACCCCCATGACGATGCGGAACCACTGGCTGTCGCGCTTCCGTGTCGCTTCCCAGGCATTCCGGACTACCGGATGACCGTTCCGCGATCCCGCATCCTTTTTCTCCGGCCCTCTTCGATTCGTACTTTGCAGCCATTGGCCGCGTCCGAACTTTCCCGACCGCCGCCACCCACTATCCGCACGAACGCGTCACTGTCCGACTAGACCTTCGGGATTACGAATCCCGAATCGAGCGGGTGACCCAAATCTGACCCTGCAGATGCGAACAAATGGCTCGGTCGGGAGCGACTGCACTGTTCGGAATTGCATCTGCTTTGGCCCTTCGAATCCGAGCCGAAATGAGAAGGGCGCCGGCTCGGCGGTGCGCCAGAATATCGGAGTTTCAGATACCGGTCAACCTCGTGGGCAATGCGCTAAAACGTCATTAACTTTGCACCAAGGTATCCGAAATCCCATGCGGATTCCAGATTCGGCGACGCAAAAAAGCCGAATCGACGCGTATTCGCAAGGACTTCCATTTCCTCATTCGTTCGGGTGATAACGGTCGCAGGGGGAATTGCACCCATGTTTTCCGGGCCTTTGCTCGCGAAATCTGGAAGTGAGGAACTTTTGAACCTGACTAAGTAGATAGGTAGGGCTGAAACGAACCCGTGAACGATTCCGGTCCATGCAGCTTGCACTATTCGAGCAGGCCTGATCGCCGGGCCATGATTATCTGCGAATTGGGGCGGCCTATTTTTGCGAAGGAGTGTGTGTGTGATTGCGCCACACTTTACTCGCCAGCTGGTTGATCATTGCGGAATGCGGCACCGGCTGCGGCGCATCGCAAATTTTCGCTCCAGCTTCGATCCTGCTAATTCGCCGTGTTGGGACGCGCCTGTGGCGCGCGGGCTTCGGGGGGCGGCGATGGCGGAGCGTCCGCGCGTGGCGGGCTTCTTCCGTCGATCAGGGCCGAAAGGCGTTCTTCAAGCAGTGCGTCGATGTTCGACTTGGCTCCAACGATCACCTGCTGAATAATCCCGTCTGCGGTGATGATGAACATCGTCGGGTAGCTGCGGGCACTGAAGAGCTGTCCGACGCGATTGCCCGAGTCCATTGCGATCTCAATGTTTGAGCCGACCGACGCGTACTCCTTCATTGCTTCTTCCGCCGTGAACGCCTTGCGCATGGTCTGGCTTACGTTCACGAAGCGCACGCCGAGTGCCTCATATTTGGCACGAACCTGCTCGACCTTGGGGAGCTGTTTCTTGCAGAATCCGCAGTTGGGCGCCACGAAGTTGAGCACCGTCACCGGCCAGTAGCCGATTTCTTCGCGGGAAATGCGGCTGCCCGGCACCAGGGTCGCGAGGCTGAAGTCCGGAACCGCCTTTCCTTCCATCTCCATGGCGGGCGGCCTGCGGGGAGCGGGCTTTTTTTCCGCGACCTGCTGCGGGGGAGCCGCGCCGGCTGTTTCAATTCGGACCACCGTCACCGGGGAGACCGGATCGTCCGTGGTGATTCGGATGCCCCCTGAGCGCTCCGAAGGCTGAAAATCCGGCGGTACTTCGACGACGACTCGATAAAGCCATCCGTTAACCAGTTCGGCGTGGCTGACGCGTAGGGGCGGATCTTCGCTTACCGCCGAAAGCAGTCGAATCGGGCGGGTTCCGCGATTGCTCACATGCACAATGTGTCTCATCGCCGGCTGCGAAGGGGGGAGGGCGCCCTTTTCCTTTGCTTCGACGATGAGTGTCGTTGGTGTCACTTCCACGGCAGTGCCCATGGTGAATTCGATCGGGACCTCGATTGGCGCTTCGCCTGTCAGGCCGGTCTCAAGGAGCACCCGTGTCTGGACTGATTTTTCTCCGACGGGCGGTTTGGTGTTGACGGACAGAAGGTACTCCCGGCCCGGCACAATCGGGAGGATCTCACAATGAAACGGGCCGGCGGGTGGCATCGAAGCAATTTTCACATTTGCCGAGTTGGTTCCGGAACAATGGATTCGTGCGGTCCGAACTTCGGGCACGTCTCCGCGAACGCCCTCGAATGAGATGCGCGAGGGTGTCACCTGTACGGACGCGGCGCGAGACCCTCGAACGCCGAGCGTAAGCTCCGGCTCATTCGCGCCGGCGACGTATACCTGGATCGAGCAGTCGAGAAGCCCCTGAACCGCGCCGCTGCGCACCGTTACAACGATCTCGGCGGAAGCTCCGGCGGCGACTTCATCACGTGGGGGCGATGCCGTGACCGCGGCACAACTCGATCTTGCCTCGCTGATCCTGAGAGGCGCCGTGCCCGCATTCCTGACTCGGAAAATGTGCCGCAGATCCGATGTCGATAGGATTCTCCCGAAGTCAAATGACGATTGTTCGGACACAAGGCGCGGTGTCGGACGTGCGACGTCCGGCCTGCCAGATGGCACGAGCGATTCGGGGTTGGTCTGCCCGTGGGCGTACCTGGTCCCGGCCCCCGGTTGAGAAACAAGAATTGCGACCACAAGACCACATTGAACGCGGGCCGATTTTCGGAGCGAGGGGCCGTTTCGCCGCGCCTCGGGGCCTGCGCAGCGACCGGGCGGTCGTGAACCAACGGCTCCTTTGAAAGGACTCTGGCGGGGTGTCACAAAAAGTCTCGTAGGTCCTGGCCGCAATACTGGGTGATCGTGACAGCCACCAAGCCGTTGGCGCCGACATGTGGCTGATTGGTCTATGCTGATGATTCTAATGGGTACGAGCCGGCAAGTTAGATCGAATCAGCTTCACAAATCTCTAACAGAATATTGACATTTGGAGACCCATGCCCGATAATGAAAAACGCTCACGATACCCGCATGGTCCCCGGGAGATCGTCGATATTCTTGATCTTCCGCCGAGCTGCACTAATCACAAATTAATGCAGGATCGTGGCTTAACGACGATGCCAGCTGCATTGCCGGGCGCCGTGCGGGGTGGAAGTACCCGCCTAATGGCCTGCAAGGCCGCCTTCGCATCACACCCATAACGTTCTGTAAATAATAGATTTGCGCACAAAAGCCGGTGAGCGGCGGCACGGAGATTCTGTATTGTACCTTTTCTGTCGTAAGGCTGGGGTGGCTAGGAAACCCCGCCGGAATGTGTCGACTCGGCAGAAGGGTCAAGGTTGAGGGATGAAGAAGCAATACTCTGCATCACTCGCCGTCACCACGGTCGTCGCGGCTTTCGCGCTTGCGGTCGGCCTCTCCTCCCGCGCTTCGGCGGAAGTCCCCTGGCCGGCAGAAGACCTGAGCAGCGCCGTGAATCTGACCTCAGTCGAAGGACCAGGCACGAACGACTTTTACGTGAATCTAAGCGGGGTTTTCTGGAATCCGGATACCCGGCGCTTATGGTTGTGCCGCAACGGCGGTACGGGCGGCTCGAAGTTCTGGGTCCTTCGCGAGGACGGCGTGGGCGGCTTTGAAGTCGACACGCGCAGCGGGCTTCGGGGCGAATGGACCAACTTCGGCGACCTCGAGGCGATCACCCAGGCCGACTACACTGAAGATGTCGTCTACCTGATGATCGAGGGCGAGGAGCGCATCAAGGAATACGACGTCTCGACGTATGGGACCGCCGTCCTGCGAAATAACTGGAACACGGCACCGCACCTGCCGCTCAGCGGCGGCTCGGGCGCTGAAGGCATCGTGTTCGTCCCGGACTCATTCCTCGCTGCTCAGAACTTCGTTGACGGCGCCGGCAATCCCTACGTCAGCCAAAACGGCATGGGCGGGCTGATGTTTGTCGCGCACCAGAACGGCGGGCGACTCTACGCGTTTGATCTAAACCGCACCAACGGCACGTTCACGTTCGTCGGCGCGTACAAGACGAATTACGGCGAGAGCTGCGAACTGACTTTCGACCGCAGCGACGGCCGCATGTACATTCTGCACGGCGCTGACTGGAACCGGATCGAGGTTACGACGCTCGGTTCCTCTCTCGTATCGGGCGAGCGACGGTTGAACGAGATTCTTACGTATGGCCGCCCGACCGGTAGTCCGACAAGCTGGAATCTCGAAGGATTCGCCGTGTTCTCCAACTCGGACTGTTCCGGTGGAACGCGCAGCGCTTTCATCACGATCGATGACGGCGGAGCCAACTCTCTGTATTGGTTCCGTTCGTTCCCCTGTACGTGCGACAGCACCGACGATGACGGCGACGGCGTTGATAACTGCGACGACCTGTGTGCATCGACTCCGGCGGGTCAGCCGGTCGACGCCTACGGCTGCGCATGCGGCCAGGGCGACCGAACCGGTCCGGACATCTCCAACCATCCGACGGACGGCACCGTCTGTTCGGGCGGCACGCGGCAGTTTTGCGTGGCGGCGTCGGGTGACGGCACGCTCACCTACCAGTGGCAGCGAAACGGCTCCAATATCAGCGGAGCTACCACGACTTGCTACACCGCGTCGCTGGCGGGCACGTATCGATGCATCGTGACAGATACATGCGGCTCGGCGACCTCGAATTCGGCGACCCTTACGATCGCGACATCTCCCTCGATCTCCAGCCATCCATCGCCCGCGACGATCTGTCAGGGCGGTTCGCAGAATCTGTGTGTCACTGCGAGCGGCACGTCCCCGATCAGTTATCAGTGGCAGCGTGACGGCGTCAATATTTCCGGCGCGACGTCGTCGTGCTATTCGGCGACAGTGGCGGGGGCGTATCGATGCCTTGTGACCAACCCCTGTTCGTCGGTATTAAGCAACAGCGCAACGCTCACGGTTCACGCCGCGCCCGCCATTGCCGTTGAACCGGCCGGCGGCGCCATCTGTTCGGGCAACGCGCATCCGCTTTGCGTCACCGCCACGGGCGGGGGCACGCTGAGTTACCAATGGCAGCGGAATGGCGCGAATATCTCCGGTGCGACCGCATCGTGTCACGATGCCACGATCGCCGGCGATTACCGCTGCATCGTCACGAGTGCCTGTGGTTCCGCGACGAGCGCCGTTGTAACCGTTTCGGTGTCGAGCGCCCCGTCCGTTACGTCGCATCCGACGCCTGCCACCGTTTGCAGCGGGTCAACCAGCCAGTTCTGCGTCAGCGCCTCGGGGACGGGGCCACTGAGTTATCAATGGCAGCGCAACGGCGTCAACGTGTCCGGTGCGACCTCCTCGTGTTACACGGCCTCGCTGGCCGGCTCGTATCGCTGTGTCGTATCCAATTCATGCGGCTCCGTTGTGTCGAACGCCGCCACGCTGACCGTGAACAGCCCGCCTTCCATCACCGGCAATCCGCTCTCGACGACGGTATGCAGCGGGAACACGGCTTCATTGTGCGTGACCGCCACCGGAAGCGCGCCGCTCTCCTATCAGTGGCAGCGCGGCGGCGTGAACATCTCGGGAGCGACCAGCGCCTGTTATTCGGCCTCCCTTGCGGGTACGTACCGCTGCGTCGTATCCAACTCGTGCGGCGCGGTCACCAGCCTTTCGGCGACCCTTACCGTTCAGTCGTCGATGCTCTGGTATGCGGACGGTGACAACGACACCTTCGGCAACCCGGCGGTCTTTACAAGCGGCTGTACGCCACCCGCGGGCTATGTATCGAATAACCTGGACTGCAATGACGCCAATCCCAATGTGAATCCCGGCGCCAGCGACGTGTGCGGCGAGGACCGCAATTGCGATGGCTCCTTTGTGGCGCCGACGGTCTGGTACCGCGATCTTGACGGCGACGGCTATGGAAACCCGGCGGTGACGACCCAAGCTTGTGAGAGTTCGCCCGGTTGGGTCGCCAACGCACTCGACTGCGACGACGGCTCCGACAGCAGGCACCCGGGCGCCACGGAAGTCTGTAACGGCCTCGATGACGACTGCGACGGGACCGCCGACAACGATGATGACTCAGACGGCGACGGCGTCTCGGACTGTCTGGATGCGTGTCCGGCGACGGCGGCCGGCGAGCCGGTCGATGCAAGCGGCTGTTCGTGCAGCCAGACCAATCCGACCACCGACACCGATGCAGACGGCGTGCCCGACTGCTCGGACACATGTCCGCAAACCAGACCCGGCGACAGCGTGAATTCTCAGGGCTGTTCGTGTCTGCAACTTTCCAACGGCGCGGACACCGATCACGACGGCGTGCCGGACTGCCTCGACGCCTGTCCCGATACTCCGAGTCATGTTACGGCCAACGCCGTCGGGTGCAGTTGTCTCCAGCTCAACGGCAATGGCGCAGATGACGATCGAGACGGCGTGACCAACTGCAACGACCTCTGTCCGTTTACGCCGCCGGGAACCGCCGTGACCGCCAGCGGCTGCTCATCGGTGGCATCGAACGCCGGCACCGGAAACACGGAGGTCGGAAACGAAGTCCTGAGCACCACGGACCCGGATGCGGGCGTTGTCGGCATCACGGGTGGCGCGATGTGTGGTGCCGGTATGGCGGCACACGGCATGCTCCTGGCCCTCGCGTTCCTGGGCTGGGAGCCGCTTTCACGCCGCCGCCACCGCCGCTGAAGGAGCGCTCGCGGCGATCCGCTGTAGGGCGCAACGGCACCGATCCGGGCATTCCCGTCGCGCGGCGAGAGCGCTTGGGCTGCACAGGAAGCCTGTCCACCAGGTGCGATCACCCATTTCCAGTTCGCGACCCCGGTCCTGATTCTGATTCCCCGATCCCTGATGTGATTGCCGTGCCGTTGGCGCATAATGGCGGGAGGCATGCTGCGCCTGATGATTCCTGTCGGCGTCGCCATGGCGCCGCATTGAGCCGGCGATCGTGCAAGACCCCTTACGGTGACCCCACATGTCCGACCAGCCGAACGATCTGGAACCGATCTTCAATGAGGCCCGGCGGATTACCGATCCCATGGCGCGAAATGCGTATCTGGATCGCGTCTGCGCGCCGGGTTCCGCGCTGCGCACCCGGCTCGACAGGCTTCTTCAGGCAGAGGCCGAATTCGCGGGATTCCTGAAGACCCCGATTCCCGAGGGAGAATTCGAAAAAAGGGCGGAAGTTCCATTTGACTTCGATCTGACCCAGGACTCCGCCTCCGCCGATGATCCCACCCGCATTAAGAACGGCGACGCCCGCCGGGCGGAGGCACATCGATCATTGCCAACGGACGCGAACGGCGCCGCCATCGGCGGCACGATCGGGCATTACAAGCTCCTTCAGGTTATTGGCGAGGGTGGTTTCGGAACGGTCTACGTTGCCGAGCAGGCAAGGCCGGTCCGACGGCGCGTCGCGCTCAAAGTCATCAAGCTGGGCATGGACACGCGCCAGGTGATTGCCCGGTTCGAGCAGGAGCGCCAGGCCCTGGCGATCATGGACCACCCCAACATTGCCAAGGTGCTCGACGCCGGGGCGACGGAAGCGGGACGCCCTTACTTTGTGATGGAACTTGTCAAAGGCGTGCCGATTACGCAGTACTGCGATGAGCATCACCTCACGCCCACACAACGGCTGGAGCTGTTTGTGTCCGTCTGCAACGCGGTTCAGCATGCGCACCAGAAGGGCATCATCCATCGCGACATCAAGCCCTCCAACGTTCTCGTATCCCGCCACGATGACAAGCCGGTGGTCAAGGTCATTGACTTCGGCATCGCCAAAGCCACGGCCTCCCGCCTGACGGAAAAGACAGTCTTTACCGAGTTTCATAACGTGATCGGGACGCCGGCATACATGAGTCCTGAACAGGCCGGCCTATCGGATCTCGACATCGACACGCGAAGCGATGTGTACAGCCTTGGCGTGCTGCTGTACGAACTCCTGACCGGCACGACGCCGTTTGACATGCGGACCCTTCTGAGCGCGGGATACGCGGAGATTCAGCGGGTCATCCGCGAGGAAGAGCCGCCGCGGCCGAGCACGCGCCTGTCGTCGTTGAAGGACGAACTCCCGTCGGTCGCGGCATGCCGTCGGACCGAACCCGCCAAGCTTGCGCGGCTGGTCCGCGGCGATCTCGACTGGATCGTGATGAAATGCCTCGAAAAGGACCGGACGCGGCGTTACGACACGGCGACCGGGCTCGCGGCGGACATCCAGCGTTATCTAGCCGGAGAGGCCGTCGTCGCCGCGCCGCCGAGCCGGGCCTATCGCGTCCGTAAGTTCGTGCGTCGCCACCGCGGCACGGTTGTCGCCACGTGTCTTGTTGCGCTCGCCCTGGTCGCCGGAGCGTCCGCGGCGACCGCCGGCCTGATTTCCGCGCGGCGATCGCGTGACGCCGAAGCAAGACAAAGAGAGCTCGCTGAGATGAGCCAGCAGAAAGCCGCGGCCGTCAACCAGTTTCTCCTGAACATGCTCAAATCGGCCAATTTGCGGGAGCTGGGTCGGGACGCGCGCGTAGCGACCGTCCTTGACAAGTCCGCCGCCGAGGTCGGCACGGCGTTCGCTGATCGACCTGAAGTGGAGGCCGCCGTGCGGCAGATGCTGGGGGCGACGTATATCTCGCTGGGCATGCTCGATGAGGCCGAGCCCCAGGTTTCAACCGGGCTGGAGATGAACCGGCGCCTGTATGGGGAAGTTTCGCGTGAAGTCGTTGAGAGCTTGAAGGATCTTGCATTCTACAACACGTCGCGCGGTCAGACGCGCGCCGCCATTGCAATTTATCAAAAGGCCATTGATCTCTCGAATCAGGTGTTCGGACCGGAGCACAGCACGACACTTGGGCTCCGGGGGGACTATGCAAACGCCCTCTCCCGGGACGATCGCGGCGACGAAGCGGAGAAGATTCTCCGCGAGACGCTCGCGACACGAATACGCGCGTATGGCCGTGACACGCGTGACACGCAGATCATGACCAACAGCCTCGGCGTCCTCATGCACAACTTCAAGAGGCTGGACGAGGCGGAAGCCTTTTATCGTGAAGCCGTCGACATCGGAGAGCGCGCGCTGGGAGCGGAAGACCCCGATACGCTCACGGCGCGGGTGAATCTCGGAAGCCTTCTGGTATCACGCCGGAAGTTCGACGAGGCAGAATCGCTGATGCTCAATGTATACGCGTCCATTCAGAAGGTCTTCGGCCCGGCGCATGCAAAGACGGCCGGCGCCGCCCGCGCGCTTGCAAACCTTTACGAGTCGGAGGGGCGACTCAAGGACGCCGTACCCTATTACGAAGCTTGTCTGGAAGCCATGCGGCGACTCCAGGGAGAAAAGACGGCGGAAATTGCCGAAATCAAGGTGCTCCTCGCCTCCTTGTTTCGCAGGTTGTCTGAATTCGACCGGGCCGAAAAGGTGCAGCAGGAAGCGATCGATGTCCTGACCGCGCTGTTCGGGACGGAGCATGAGCGGGTACTTCACGCCCGAATCGAGTTAGCTAATTCCCTGGCCGCGGCCGGGAAGTCCGCCGATTCGGAATCAATCCTCAAAGAACTCCTGGAGGTCTGTCCGCGCGTCCTGGGCGCGGACCACCGCGAGACGGCGATTGCCACAAACAGTTATGGCGTATTGCTCATGCGCGAGGGTCGATGGGCGGATGCCGAGCCCTATGTGCGACGCGCCCTCGAAATCGGCCGTCGCCTTTATGGTGAGGATGACACCGACACGATCGTCAGTCAGTACAACCTTGTCGTCGTCTTGCGCGAGACCGGTGATCTGGAGCAGGCTGAGCAGCTTGGACGCGACACGATTGACCGCTTTACGCGCGTGCTTGGACCGAAACACCCGAACACGGCGACCGTGCGAGGCGGTTATGGCGATATCCTCATCAAGCTCGGGCGCAAGGCGGATGCACGGCGAGAACTTGAGGACGCACTGGCCATCCAGAAGGCGGCACTGGGGGACAAGAGTCCTGGGATCGCGGGCGTATCCCTGACGTTGGCGCGGTTGCTCATCGAAATGGATGAACAGGCTGCGGCCGAGCCTGTTCTGCGCGAGGTGATCGAGATACAGTCGAAGGCGCGGGGGGAAGATTCGATCTATGTGGCGGGGCCCCGCTTGGAACTCGGGCGCTGCCTTACCGTGCAGAATCGCTTCGACGAAGCCGAAGCGCATCTGACTGCCGCACATGGCATCATTGTCAAATCGCGGCCGGCCGGACACGAACAAAGGGCAAAGGCGAGGCGCGCACTGGCGGACCTGTACCGCAAGTGGAATCAAACCGCGCCCGATCCCGAACGAGCACGCAAGGCCGCCGAGTGGGCCGCCGACGCAGAGGCCCCCGCAACCGCGCCAGCGGATTGACGATTGCCCAGTTGTGCTCGGCTTCGTCGGCGGGCGGATGCCCGGGACCGCCGAGAATCCATACTGATTCACGACGACGGAGACTTCCCATGCTGGAGAGAAGAGAGTTTCTGCATCGAGCGGGACTGGTCATCGGAGCGGCCGCCGCGTCGACCCTGCTGCCGGGGGCCGAGGCTGAGCCGGATCAGCCCGCGCCGGCGCCGCTGGAATCCCACGATTGGCGAAGCGTTCGGGCACAGTTTCCATTGGCGAGCGACAAGATTCACCTCGCGTCCTTTTTTCTGGTATCGCACCCCCGGCCGGTGGCGGAGGCGATCGAGCGCTACCGACGCGCGCTGGATCTGGATCCCATCGGATACGTCCACGAGCACAATGGTCCGGCCTCCGAGCGCGTGCGCATCGCGGCGGCGAAATACATGGGAGCACAGGCGGACCTGATAGCCCTGACCGAGAGCACGACCATGGGTCTGGGCCTGGTGTACGGCGGGCTGGATCTCAAACCCGGGCAGGAAATCGTCTCCACGGTCCACGACCATTATTCGACGCAGATGTCGCTGCAACACCGCGCCGAACGGACGGGCGCGAAGGCGCGAGAAATATCCCTTTATGACGATTCCGCCGCGGTTTCGGTCGACGGGATTGTCGAACAAATGCGAAAGGCGATTTCCGATCGTACGCGGGTCCTTGCGGTCACGTGGGTTCACTCCTCCACGGGCGTCAAGCTGCCTGTCGCGGAAATGTCCCGGGCGCTCGATGAGATTAATCGCCGTCGGGCGGAGTCGGAGCGGGTCCTTTTCTGTGTGGATGGAGTGCATGGCTTCGGTGTTGAAGATATGACCGTAGCCGACCTGGGGTGCGATTTCCTGATTGCCGGTACGCACAAGTGGCTCTTCGGACCGCGGGGAACGGGTCTCATCTGGGGCCGCCGGGACGCATGGCGCGCCGTGCATCCGGTGATTCCCAGCTTCGGATTGAATTATGACGTCTGGTTGGGGACGGCCGATCGAAGCGATGTTCCCACCGGGGACCTGATGTCGCCGGGGGGTTTTCATTCGTTCGAGCACCGATGGGCGACAACGGAGGCATTCCAGTTTCACATGCGGATCGGCAAGGATCGCGTCGCAAAGCGCATTCACGAGCTTAACACGATGGCGAAGACGGAGCTGGCGCGCATGAAACACGTCAAGCTGCGCACGCCCATGAGCCCGGAACTCTCATCGGGCATTATTTGCTTCGAGGTGGACGGAATGCGTCCCGATGACGTCGTCGCGCGGCTAGCGCGGCGAGGGATTATTGCCAGCACGAGTCCTTATCGCGTTTCCTGCGCGCGGATCGCGCCGAGCCTGGTCAACGACGAGAACGAGATTGAACGGACGATCGCTGAAATCAAGGCGATGGCATAACCCGACTGCGGCGGCATAGCCATTCGACGTGCGATGGGTCCGATCGAACGAGATTCGCGAACAGCGCCCTAAAGACAAGGACCGCCCGCCAGCAATTCCGCGACAAAGAGCGGGATGTCCGCCAGGTCAACCACTTCGTCCACGTTCATGTCGGCGCAGGCGCAGTGATCGCCGGTCATCGACGAAAGCAGGATGCACCGCGTGAACGCGGCGACGTCGAGAGCGTCTCGAAATCCGTCGCCGTTCACGTCCCCCGGACAGGTACACTTGCATTTGCCCAGCGAGCCGGCATCGAAAATGGCGGCGACCTCTCCCGGCGCCAGGGCGCGGTCAAAAAGCTCAACCTCGTCAATACAACCCTCAAAATTGCTCCCGGCGCCGACGGTCAGGTGCCCGATCCGGAGGAAGTTCGTGTTTGCATAGGAGAGCGGCCGGCAGGATGGATCAAATGTGCCGATGGCGACCCCATCGACATAAAACGTTCCGCCGCCGGGGACGCGGGCGACCGTGATCGCGACGTGGTGCCACTGGCCGTCGGCCACGAAACCGGCAGGCCCGGACACATAATTCGTGCAGGCGGCCGCCGCGCCGCAACTGCATGAGTTGGACCCGTCGCCGTCGGCAAGCTGGCAACCGAGCTGGCCGCTCGAAAGGAACATCGCATAACCGATCACGCCGACCGGGCTCGTGGGGCTGGCTCGCTTGTCGACGATGACGCGCACGCCGGTTGCGTTCGTCGTGCGGACCCACGCATCGATGGAAAAGTCGGTCATGTCGAAGTCAATCTCCGGCGCGTGCGGCACATGTACGTATTGCGCGGAGCCGTTGAAGCACAGGGAATTCTGCACTTGCTCGCCGATGTTGCGGGTCGGAAGGCCGACGTTTGACCCGTCGTTTCCGCTGATCAACTCTTCGCTGGTCGATCCGGTGTGCTCGTCAAAGGGCCACCATGCGACCATGTTCGCGGGCGGGTCGACGCAGGTCGGCTCGACGGCCGTAACGAACACATCGTTTCCGTCGCCGCCCACATAGGTGATCTGCCACAACTGCCCCGCGTTGAGAAACGTCGCTCCCTCCGGCAATCCGGCGAATGTGCCGACGACAGGATCGGCGCCGTCGTTGTTAATCACCTCGAATGTGTTGCCGACGGCGGGCGCATAGTTGATCTTAAGATCAAGGATGCCGTCGTTGATGGTGACTGCGCCGAAAACGACCAGTCGATCCTGCGTGGTGAGAAACGGGAGATTTGCGTCCAGTTCGTACACGGCCGCCGCGTTCTGCGTGAAATTCCCCCGGACGACTGTCATTTGCGTAAATGTGTCGCCCGGCGCGATTGTTCCGCCGTTAATGGTTAGATGAAAATTTGTTGTCACGCTGCCGAACTCATCGACGTCGAGCCTGCCGCCGTCCATTGAGAAGTTACCGAGAGTCGTGGAGTTGCGCAGAATCCTCGTGGCCGTAAGCGTTCCGCCGTTTAGCTGATAGGACCCCGAGCCGCCATGACCGGCCATCAGCACGGTACTCGCATTGACTGCGGTAGGAGCGTTCTGTGTGAAACTGCCGGACCCCTGGTATCCGACGTAGAGTGTTGAGCTGATATTCACCTCGCCGCCGTTTGACACCCAGGTCCCCGATGCATTCGTGCCCTCGCCGATCGTGAGGACGGCTGTATCGACTACTCCGCCATTGTGGGTCACGGCGGCGTCACCCAGGTTGCCCAGGCCAATGCTGCCCGCCACGTCAATGTGGCCGTCATCCAGGGTCATCGAGCCGAAGCTGAGCAGGTTGTTTGTCCCGAAGCGAAGGTGCATCGTGGCAATGGTCGACGCGTTGTCTACGTTCAGGTGGCCCGTGCCATGGTCGCCCACGTGAATGACCAGCGACGTGGACAGTTCGCCGCCTATGACATCGAGGAACCCGGTTGATCCCGGGACAGACGCGAGGTAGACAGTCTGCAGAAGCGGAGTTGTTCCTGAAATGATCTGGGCGGTGCCGCCGTTGTTTATGAACCCGCTTTCTCCCGCGGCAGGGACGCCCGTGTTCCAGTTTGAGGCCACAAACCAGTCGCCGGCTCCGGGGTTCGTCCACTGGCGTACCTGCCCAGGAGCGCCGGATGCAGCTGAGAGAAAGACAACCAACGCCGCCTTGAAGTTCATTTTTGCACCCGCCACACCCGGGCCGCGGCTACGATCGCACTTTCTCCGGCCCGATCGTTCGATCGGCAAGCGCGACCCAGCTCCCGGCTCGGATTCCTGATTACCTCTCTCCCGTCACGAGGACCGGAACCTCAGCGCCTATTGTACAGAAACGATTGGATTCATGCGCAGCCTGACCACGCCTCCACGGAGTGCGCCGGGCGGCAAACGGTCCTTTTCCGGCGTGGTCTCCTGAAACTCGCTGCAAACCGGGCTGCCCTATTGGGCCCATGCCGGTGGGACCACCGGGCGGCACCGTAGAGCGGTCGGTTCCGGGGCCGGTTCGGTCGGTGCTCCCGTAATCGGGCGGGAATCACCCAACCCCTGAATGACATCCACGATACGCTGGCAGAATAGAGGGGCGATCCTCTTGGCGAAGTCCTCACCGGGATGCGAATCGCCCGCCGCGTGGGCGTCCTTCAGATACAGGCCGCCGTCGGTTTCAAGGGTCCGGAAGTCCCAAAGAAAGATGTTGTCGCCCCTCTCGTCCCACGAGTTCACGACCCAGTCGAAGAATGCCTTGGCGCGCCGGGCGGTGTCCGCGTCGGTCTCTGATTTCACGAGGGCCGGCCCGGTCCACAGGATGAACTTCGTATGTGGAAACTCGCGCAGCTTCTTCTTGAGCGCGGCATACTGAAGCTTGTAGTTTTCGATTCGCTTCTCTTCGCCGCTTACACTTGGTTTACCCGTGTCCTCCTCAATAGCCGAAACCGGGAAGCAGTGTTTGAAGACGATGACATCGTGCCTTGGCGTGAGAATTTCGAGCGTGGGCTCATCCTTGAACGCCTTCTTGCCCGCATGCTTCACCCAGATGTTCCAATAGTCGAAGGGGTAGTTGTTCCACCCGTACGGGGATTCCTTTGGGAACGCCTGCTCGCTGAGGGAATAAGCGGTTTTGTGCGATTCGTTGAATTTCTCGAACCAAGCCTCAACGCCCCCGTTCCAGACGGCCTCACCGGTGCTGTGATGGAGGAAGAGGATTCTCGCCTTTGTCGGGATTGCCGCGGATTCGCCCGGCTTCTCGGGAGGTCCTCCCGTCGCGCTCGTTACGCCGCCGATACAGAAGACGAGCAGCCCGATCAGCGCCCATTTGATGATCGCGATCTTCATGATGACGTCTCCTTCCATTGTGGATGTGCAGTCGGACATGTGGCGGCCGAAGAACTTTGGCCGCCGGAGGATTTATAGCCGCCGAATTGCGGCCGGCATTCTGGTGATCGCGTTTTCCTAGATTGTGGACTCGATGCGAAAGGAATTTCGGTTTGGAAGGACCTCCCGGCGCTCCGAGCGGGGTCCTATTCTCCGGCAGGTCCTGTCCTGGGCTCCTTGGAATCTTATCGTGATGTCCTTCGTCCGAGTTTTCCAGGCCTCAATGCCCCTGTTCTCATGAGGGCAGCCTTGTGCCCGCGATCTCGCGATAGAACATGCTAGCGGGAGCCCGGAAGCACGCGGGCCCAGTCAAAGGCCGGGCCGGGATCGACTTTGCTTTCGGTAATGTGGTAGTGGCCGACGATACCGCTGAACCGGGCAAGTTCGTCGGGCGTCAGAGCGTCCGCGCGGATTTCCCCGGTCGGGCGTCTTGGAGCGTCAGGCCGAATGCGCGGCAGGACGCGCGTCAAAGCGGCAACAAGCTTGGTCAATGAATCGTATTGGGCATCCGTCAGATCGTATTGCCAGAGATCCCGGTTGTGGATGCGGCCGCGCACCGCCTCATTCTGCGCGGGATAGGCGACGAACTCCGGCGTCCGAATGCCCGTTCTGCCGTCGGTGAGCGGCGGCTCGAAGAACACGCGCCCCTGCGCGTTTCGAGAATACCACGCATCGAGCTTTGCTCGATCCTCGTACGCCCCCATGTTTGCAATCTCGATGCCGATACTCCGATCATTTGCCGGTCCGGCGTGCCAGGCGCGTTCCTTGAGGTCCAACGTCTGGTAGATCGTGCCGTCGACATCGAGCAGGAAGTGGACGCTCAATCCCCGAACGTCGTGCAGAACCTTGAAGCATCTTCGCGATGTGCCGCATGCGTCGTAGTGCAAAACAAACAGGTCGACGTGCTTCCGGAGCATCTCAAGCTCCCAGCCGTTCTCTCGAACCGCCGCGGTATCATCCGGGGGCATGTGGCGACGGAAACTCCCGTATCGCGCGGGAGAATCTGCGTGGACCGCATCGGCGGGGAGCGCACGGTCCGGCGTGAAACGGCACTCCACCCGATAGGCGTCGTACCCGCACGGATCGAGCCACAGAACGACCGGCGCGCCGGTATGAAAGAACCGCCCGCAGGCGACGATCTCTTCGCCATGCCGTTCATGGGGCGTGCCCGGGCGGGGACCGACACAGCCGGCGGCGATGAGGCAGCCCCAAAACGGGAGCGCTGCGACGGCACGTATGCCGCGTATGGGGTGTGTCCATCGGCATGCCTGTATCACCATATCAGCTCCCTCCCCCTTCCGCGCCCGGGGCTCGAACGATCCCGGGTCGACCACCGATAAAGCCGCGGACGATATTTCTAATGCGCCCTCGCCGAATGTTAATCCGATGTCCGGATTTGGACACGGGTGTGACCGCGCGGCGAGCGGCTTGTTACAGGGTTTTCTCATGATCGAATCGACTCTGCGGTTTTCCGCCAGGCCGGACCAGCCGCCTGCCAAGGACCGGCGCTGCGAAGTATCTGTATTCGAATCGAGCGTGACTGCCAGTGCCGCCGTGGCGCGCGAAATCTCTGAACTGATCCGCGAGCGAGCGCGCGAGAACCGGCGCATTGTCCTTGGGCTTGCGACGGGTTCGACGCCGCAGGACTTCTATGACGAGCTGGTGCGCATGCACCGCCGGGAGGGCCTTTCATTCAAGAACGTCGTCACGTTCAATCTCGACGAATACTGGCCCATGAACCCGGACGCGCTGCAGAGTTATCACCGGTTCATGGCGGAGTCACTTTTCGATCACGTCGACATTCCGCGGGACCACGTGAATATCCCGGACGGGCGTCTTCCGCAGGAGAAGATCGCGGAATATTGTGAAAGTTACGAGCGCAGGATCCGAGAACTTGGCGGTATTGACTTTCAGATTCTTGGCATCGGCCGGACGGGGCATATCGGCTTCAACGAGCCCGGTTCTCCGCGAAACAGCCGAACGCGCCTGATTACGCTGGACCGCGTGACGCGCCTCGACGCCGCGAGCGATTTCTTCGGCGAGCGGAATGTGCCGCGCCGGGCCATCACGATGGGCGTCGGCACGATTCTCGAAGCCCGCCGGATCGTGCTCATGGCGTTCGGCGAGGGAAAGGCCCCGATCCTTCGCCGCGCCGTCGAAGGCGAGGTTACTCCGGCCGTCGCCGCGAGCTTTTTACAGGAGCATCCGCACGTGTCGGTCGTGCTCGATCGCGCGGCTGCGAGTGAATTGACCCCAGTAAAGACGCCGTGGCTTCTCGGCCCGATTGACCGCTACGGCAGAACATGGGATGAGCGGACGACGCGCCGCGCCGTCATCTGGCTGGCTCACCAGCTGAACAAACCCATCCTCAAGCTCGTTGAAGAGGACTACAACGAAAACGGCCTTCAGGAACTGCTTTCGGCCCGCGGCGCGGCCTATGACGTGAACATCGAAGTGTTCAAAAGGATTCAGCAGACCATTACGGGATGGCCCGGCGGAAAGCCCGAGGGAAACGGAAAGGGTCCCGGCTCGGAGCCTTATCCCAAGCGCGTGATCGTCTTCAGTCCGCATCCGGACGACGATGTGATCTCAATGGGTGGGACCCTCATTCGGCTCTGCGAGCAGGGCCACGATGTGCACGTCGCGTATCAGACTTCGGGGAACATCGCCGTCTGGGACGACGAGGCGATGCGGTACGCCGACTTTGTGTCCGAATTCTGCGAGGAGTTCTCGCTCGGGTCCGATGGGCAGGTCGCCGGCATACGGGAGAAAATCGCAAGGTTCATCGGCAGCAAGAAGCCGGGAGACATCGATAACATCGAGTTGCAGCGCATCAAGGCCCTGATTCGCCGAACCGAAGCCGCGGCCGGCGCCCGGTTTGCCGGGGTCCGGCAGGACCGGATTCATTTCCTCAACATGCCTTTCTATGAAACCGGCCGTGTACGCAAGGATCGGCTGTCCGACGCGGACATCCGACTCGTCATTGAACTTCTCGAAAAGGTGCGGCCGCATCAGATCTACGCGGCCGGCGACCTGTCGGACCCGCACGGGACACATCGCGTGTGCCTTTCCGCGATCAACCAGGCAATCGAGCGCCTCGCGCCGCAGGACTGGATGGCCTCCTGCGCCGTCTGGTATTACCGCGGTGCGTGGCAGGAGTGGGAGCCGCACGAAATCGACATGGCCGTGCCGCTCAGTCCGGAGGAGGTCGACTTGAAGCGGCTGGCCATCTTTCGGCATCAATCTCAGAAGGACAAGGCGCTGTTCCCTGGTCCATCGGATCCGCGCGAGTTCTGGCAGCGCGCCGAGGATCGCAATCGCCATACGGCGGAGCTCTACGACAAGCTGGGTCTGCCCGAGTACCAGGCGATTGAAGCATTCGTTCGACGGGGCTGACACGCGCATCCACGCGGCCGGGGCCTTTCGTCTCAATTGACATTCAGAAAGAACGGGTTCGAACTTCAGCCCGCCGGGCCGCACCCGAAACGCATCGGACCGAAGTCGCTCGGCGATGTGCTTGGCGCGGCGGCCGGTCTCTGCAAAGATAGCGGGTTCCCCGGTGGCGTCGCTTCGTCGGCGGGGATGCGTCGAATCTAAGTCTAGAAGCCCCAAGAGGCTGCAATCTGAATGCAGAAGCTCCCGACACGCATCCTGCTCGCCAAGGTGGGCCTCGACGGCCATGACCGCGGCGTCAAAGTCCTTGCTCGAGGTCTTCGCGACGCCGGCATGGAGGTCATTTACACCGGTCTCTGGCAGACGCCAGCGGCTGCGGCGAAGGCCGCCGTGGAAGAGGATGCCGATGTTCTGGGCGTCAGCTTCCATAGCGCCGCCCACATGACGCTCGTCCCGATCATCATGGAGGAGATGAAGGCGCGGGGCAGGCCCGACATGCCGGTTGTCATCGGGGGGATCATTCCACCCGATGATGTCCAGGCCATGAAGGATGCCGGTTGCGCCGCCGTGCTCGAGACGGAAGCGTCGATGCAGTCGATTGTCGATACCCTGACCGCGCTGGCCGACAAGAGCCGCGCCGCCCGGTCGGCGGCGCACGCCAACGGCACGCTGGACAAATGGATCGATGCGGCCGGGAAGGGCGATCGAACGGCCCTTGGACGCGTGCTCACGTGGATCGAGAATTCCTCCACTCCAGATGAGGCGGCGGCCCGCCTGAAGGGTCAGACGGACGGCACCCTGATCGTCGGAATGACCGGCCCGCCCGGCGTGGGCAAGAGCACGCTCATCGGCCGCCTCCTCAAGGAGTTCCGCTCGCGCGGCAAGCAGGTGGCAGTCGTTGCCGTCGACCCGGCAAGCCCCCTCACCGGCGGCGCCCTCCTCGGCGATCGTGCCCGGATGACCCAGAACGCGGGAGACGCGGGCGTGTTTCTGCGCTCGTCGGCGAGCCGCGGGCAGCTCGGCGGCCTCGCGCCCTCGACGGCCGCCATGGTTCAGGCCATCCGCCGATCCAAGGTGGATGTGGTGATGATCGAAACCGTGGGCGCGGGGCAGAACGACGTCAGCGTATATCACCTAGCCAGCCCCCTGGTTCTGTTGATGATGCCGGGCGCGGGCGACGACCTCCAACTCGAAAAGGCGGGCATTACGGAAGTGGCGGAGATCTTCGTCATCAACAAGGCGGACCTGCCGGGGGCGACGCGGCTGGAGGCGCAGATACGCGATACGCTCGGCTCGGGCCGCCCGATCGTCCAGACGGTGGCAAGCCACGGACAGGGGATCAGCGAGCTGGCCGATGCGATCCTGGCCCACAAGCCCAAGGCGCGCCGGTAGCGAAGCGAAGCGAACAGCAAACGCAGGTGCATCATGAAGATACTGACTCTCGTTAAGTGCGTTCCGGAATCAACGGCGAACATCCGGATCAAGCCGGACGGCAGCGGCATCGAGACCGCCGGCGTGAAATTCGTGATGAACCCGTTCTGCGAGTTCGCCGTGGAAGCGGCGCTTCAGTTCAAGGAGAAGAACGCGGCGGCAAAGGCGGAGATTACGGCCCTGACCGTCGGCCCCGCGGCCCATGCCGACGTCCTTCGCACGGCCTTTGCGATGGGCGTGGATCATGCGGTGCATGTGTGCGACGACGCGCTTAAAAACATCGATGAACTGGCCCTGGCCCGGGTGATCGCCGCCGCCATCAAGGACGGGGGTTTCGATCTCATCATCGCCGGCAAGCATGCCATCGACTATGACAGCGGACAACTGGGCCCGGCACTGGCCGAGTGCCTCGCCTGGCCGCACGTCGGCGCGGTCATCGCGTGGGACTGGGCGGCGGATTTCAAGAACTGCACCGTGCGGCGCCGCATCGAAGGTGCGGAGGAAGTCGTCGAGTTGAAACTGCCCGCGCTGCTCACTGTCGACAAGGGTCTCGTCGAGCCGCGCTATCCGTCCCTGCCCGGCCTGATGAAAGCCAAGAAGCGGCCGATCGACGTAAAAAACCTCGCGGCCCTTGGCCTGTCCGCAGCGGACTTCTCTGTAGGCGCGATCGGAACAACCATGGGCGAGTTCGCGCCGCCGCCGCCGCGACCGCCGGGGCGAAAGCTCTCGGGCGAGCCGGCAGACATGGCGAAGGAACTGGTTCGCATTCTCCGCGAGGAAGTCAAGGCGATCTGACGCCGCGGTAATGCGGCCGGCCATCGGAGAGCGCGCCCGATGAATCGCCGACGCAGGATCATCTTCGCCGCCGCGGCCGTTGTTTTCGGCAGCATCGTTGCCCTGGTCTTTGGCGACCTCATCGTTTACTGGTGGGACGCCCGCACGGCAGCCGGACGTCCTCGCGCCGGTCCGATTCCCTTTACGCGCCTGGCCGACCCTCCGATCAACGACATGACACCCGGCGGGATGCGGCTTCGGCGCATGCTGGATTGCACGATCGTAGACCCGGCAAGCGGGAAAGAGGTTCGCCTGCGGACCAACGCGCTCGGCTATCGCGGCGGCCAGGTCATGCCCAAGGCGCCCGGCGAGTATCGGATTCTCGTACTGGGGGATTCCATCACGCTGAGCCTGCACACGGAAGAGAAAGATACCTACCCCGCCGTTCTGGAAAGGCTTCTTTGTGATGTTGCGGGCACGCAGCAGCCGACGGGATCGGCCGGGGAATCCTCGGCGCCGGCATCCGCCCCAGCCGGCCCGCGCGGCGATTCAGAGTGTCTTATCCGTGTCATCAACGCCGGAATGCGCGGGGCCGGACTACGCGAGGAGCTGTTGATCCTCACCGAGACCGGCCTGCTCACTCAGCCCGACCTGGTCATCG
Source organism: Planctomycetota bacterium (assembly GCA_003576905.1). GTDB lineage: Bacteria > Planctomycetota > Phycisphaerae > UBA1845 > UTPLA1 > UTPLA1. Next base: position 28,509 of record QEVG01000036.1, read on the forward strand.
TCGGGTTGTACCTGAACGACGCGAAAAGATCCCGCGTCTATCCGCTGCCCGAAGGGCTGGCCGCCTACAGCGCGATTGCTCGAAAGATGAGCGACATCGCCCTCGCCAATGAGCTCTCCGACAAAGCCCGCGCCCGATGGGAAAAGTACTCCGGTCGGCCCTTTCCTGCGATGTCATTCCCTCTCGACGCGTGGCGCACCGACCGCGAGGCATTCGAGGCGGAGAAGGCAAAGGCGGCGTGCGACTGGGGCTTCGCGTGGTTTCGCGCGGCGTGGGACGAGATGCGCCCCGACATGCAGCTCATCAAGGACCTCGCGGCCCGGTACGGATTCGAGCTCGTTGTCGTGCTTTTCCCCTCGGCGCTTCAGGTCGAGGCGGAGTTTCTCGACGACGTGCCCCAGGCGTACTTCGCTGAGATGGTGCGCGAAATGCGCATCCCGCATGCCGATCTGCTGATACCGATGCGCGCGGCGTTTCAGGCCACCCGGCGCTCGCTCGCCTACGACAACTGTCATCTCACGCCGGAGGGAAACCGGCTGGCCGCCGAACTCATCCGAGAGCTGGTCCACCCCTTTGTGGCGGCGCATCTGGAACACGCCCGGCCGGCGGACAATGCGAACCATTGAGATACGCGTCGGGAGAGTCCGTCGACGACGAGAGGATACCGACCGCCATAAGCTCCCCATGGGCCGTCCTTTATTTGTCGGACGGCCGGGTCGATGCGGGACGCGTGGTCGTTGATTGCGAAGCCGCGGGTGCGGGCTGTGAAGTTGCCGGCTGGGTGGCCGCGGGTTGACTCGTGGGTTGTGACGCGGCGGGTCGCGAGGTTACCGGAGGCTGTCGCAGGGCCATCGGTGTCGCCGCGGAAGAATCTCGCGTGGCCGCAACGCCATCCGCGACGGTGGCGGACTTCTCGGCCGACTCCAATGCGGCGCCGAGTTGCATCTCTCCACTGTGCGCCGAATCCGTGCGGGCCGTCGTTCGAAGATCGAACGATCCGGCTTCATCCGCTGCTCCGGCGCGTGGCGCATTCTCTCCCATGGCCACAGGACCTGCCGGTCGTAAACCTGAAGTGTCTGATTCAGGCGATTCCTCGCCGCGAATGTTCTGTCTGAATGTTTGAACCGAGGGCCCCTCTCGATCCAGGGCATCGACCCGCTCCGTTGGTCCGGCCTCACTCTTCGGCGCAGCCCTCGTCACCAGGGCAACCGGACTTTCCGAGGCGATTCTTCGAGGGATGTCGGGCAAAAGGAGCCAGCCGGATGTCACGATAATCGCCAGGGCGGCCGCCGCCACAAACACCCGCGCCCACACGGAGAACTTGACCGGCCGCGCGTCTGCGCTTTCTCCCAGGAGCGCCGCGCGCTCCAGGCGAGCGGTAATCTCGGCCGACAATCCGGGTGGCGCGGGCGCCCGGGGAAGATCACTCACGAACCGCGCCGTTCGCCGGAGCTCCTCCAGCAGCCGCCGGGCGGACGGATCGCGCGCGATCATCGCCTCCACCTGTTCGCGCTCTGTATCCGACAACTCGCCGTCGAGATAGGCTGTGAGCTGCTCCAGTTGTCGCGTTTCGTCAGTCACATTCGTCTTCCACTAGCGCACCCAGTTTGTTGCGAAGTGCCATTCGAGCCCGGTGAAGCCTGGATTTCACCGTGCCTTGGGCGATCTCCAGTACGGCGGCGATCTCCGCGTAATCCATGGCTTCCATATCCCGCAGAATGATGATCGCACGCTGCTCGTGGTCCAAGTCGTCGAGTGCGGCCATCACCCGGCCATGGCGCTCACGGGTATCCGCTTCGTGCGACGGGTCCTGCCCGTCCGATTTAAACTGGTTGCGCGGGACCGGTCGGCCCGCGTCTTCGGACTCCGCCGCATTGAGCGAAACAACGCGTCTCCGCCGGCCGCCGCGCCGCGCGCTGAGAACGACGTTTACCGCAATTCGAAAGAGCCACGTGTAAAAGCGCGACCGGCCGTCAAAGCGCGGGAGCGATGAAAAAGCCTTGAAAAATGCCTCCTGAGCGAAGTCTTCGGCGTCTTCCGGCTTCCCGCAAAGGCGCAGGCACGTGTTATAGACCCTGTCCTGATACCGGTGCACCAGCGGTTCGAAGGCGGCGGTATCGCCGTGCCGGCATCGCTCAATGAGCGCGAGTTCCTCATCCGACAGCCCCTCATCGGTCGTTAACGGCCGGGCGTTCGCAATCATTGGACGCGTTTGCGGGTCCATGGTTCCCCGTTTTCCCGACCACCAAGCGAGACGCCTGGACGCTCGGATTCCGGTCATCCGACGTCCGGTTCGCCGGCCTTTTCTGTTTACGCCGGAGGATGATTCTGGTTGCCGGAACCGCGGGGGTCAACTCAAGGCCGCGTTGCGGCGGCCTTCGCGTCCCGGTGCACCGCGGGCCCGCGTTGAAGATGCGCGGAGATGTCGATAGGATCGCAAACCGCAATGCGACGGAGCGCACTGATCATCCTGACATGCCTTGTGTTTCCCGGGTCTCAGGTCGTCTGCCGGAAGGGGGAGCCGAAATCGCCCGTTCCCGTCGTAGGCCAGCCGATGCCGCCGGAAATAATGTCGTCGCTTGAATCTGCGGGGTGGACGGATCGCACCGGGGGCGAGCTGGGGCTTTGGGTGTCAGTCGCACGGCAGCAGCTGATCGGCATTGACGCGGGCACCGTCGCGTTCATTTACACGTGTTCGACGGCCGCGAAGGGCCTCGGCAACCGGGCGAATTCCTATCAGACTCCGGCCGGGTGGCACGAGATTGATGAGCGTATCGGCGACGATGCCCCCATCGGAGCGATCTTTGTCGAACGGAAGTTCACGGGAAAGGTCTGGGTGCCGGAGCAACCCACCGAGAAGGACTATGTCCTGACGAGGATCATGTGGCTGCGCGGACTCGAACCGGGGCTCAACGCCGGACCGGGCATCGATTCGCACGATCGATATATCTATGTTCACGGCACCCCGGCGGAGGACAAGCTGGGCACGCCGGCGTCGCTCGGATGCATACGACTGTCGAACAAGGACGTGATCGAAGTGTTTAACCGCACCCGGCGCGGGACGCGCGTGCTTATCACCGAGTGGTAGCGCCGGCGGGGTCGTCCGTGCGATTCAATGCGTCCGGGCCGGCTCCTCACAATCGCCGGAACAGCCCATCCGCATTAGGTCGGATTCGTGGACTCAGGATCCTTGCGTGAGCCGTAAGGTCGCCGTCCGTTCACCTTCCTCGTGGCGAGCCGACCGGGGATTCACTCCGGCCTATCTGCCCACCGTACTTTGGGGTAAAACCCGCGAACCGCCCGGCGGCATGTGCCGCGGGCGGCCATCCAGTTTTGGCATTCATCTGTGGAGGACGTTCATGTCTGATCTTGTGCGGCACAAGTTGTTGCGGGTGATCCCCGTTCTGGGGGTGGTGCTGGGGTTCGGTGCGTCGGCTCTGGCGGCGGAGTCGCTGGTGATCCAGCGCAAGTACGACCCCAAGCGCGTGAACTATCTTGAGAGCAAGGCGGATATCACGCAGAAGATAAAAATGCCGAACATGCCGAACGGCGGTGAAATGGAGATCAAGATCAAGCAGGTCTTCAACATCCGGGAGAACGTCGAGGAAGGCAAGCTCGGCAAGAAAGCGGTCAAACTCACCTTTGACCGAGCCATGCAGTCCATGGACTCGCCGATGATGGGCACGATGGAATACGACACCGACGACCCCGACAACGAAGAGTGGGCGCCGCAGCTCGGACAAATCTTCCAGCCGATGATCGGGGAGACCCTTATGGTCGAAGTGACGCGCGACGGCAAGGTCGTCAAATTTTCGGGTATGGACGCCATCGCCAAGAAAATCTCCGAGAAGGCCGTGGGCAACATGTTCTGGCAGCAGATGAAGGGACGCTACACGGACCAGCGGGCGCGCCGCGAGTATGGAGAGGATCCGCTGCGCATGTACCCGAACAAGGAGGTCAAGGTGGGCGAGTCGTGGGAGGTTGTCTCCGAGGACGAGGACCCGCAGCTCGGTCTCGTGATCCGCAAGACCAGGTACACGCTCGAGAAGATCGGCACCGAGGACGGACGAAAGGTCGCCGTCATCTCGTCGCAGACGGATATCAGCAAGGGCGAAGGCGGAGAAGGCGACGCGGCCAAGGCCAAGGTAAGCGGAAAGGCCACGGGCAAGTCGCTGTACGATGTAGATCTCGGAATCGTGGTTCGGAACGAGACCGAGAGCGATATGAAGATCAAGATGGCGGCCCAGGGAAACATGATGGACATCAATGTCCTGAGCAGCGGCGTCAGCCGGCTCATGACCGAAGCCGAGCGGCAGAAACAGAAAGAGGGGATGGCCGCCAAAATCGCAGAACGCAAGAAGGCGGAGGAGGCCGAGGAAGAGGAAGATGAGGACGAGGACACGGACGAAATTGATGACGACGATGACGAGGATGATTCCGACGACTCCGAGTGAGCACTCGTGACCCGCGTCGATCAGGCCCACGGATGTTCGTCCGTGGGCCTTTGCACATGCGTACAATTGGCGCGGCGTGGATCATGCGAGTCCTGCCGCACGCCCATGAGAGGCACGACAATGACACCATTTCAGCTTGTCAAGGACCGCATAACGGTGTTCCTGGGTTGCGCGGCCTTTGTGTGGCTCAGCGCGAGTGCGGTTGCCTCGGCAGGCGACTGGCCGCAGTGGGGTGGGCCGCGCCGGACTTTCAAGGCGGACTGCAAGAACCTGGCGTCGAAATGGCCGGAGGACGGCCCGCGGAAGCTCTGGGACATCGAGCTTGGAGACGGCTACTCGGCAATCATCCGCGACGGCGACACGCTCTTTACCATGTATTCCGTTCGCAAGCAGATCGGCGAACAGAAGTGGGAGGCGGAAGGACAGGAGGCCGTGGTCGCCCTTGACGCCGCCACCGGCGCGAAAAAATGGGAGTTCAAGTACGACGCGCCATGGGAAAAGGACATGAACATGGAGTTCGGTCCCGGCCCGCATTCGACGCCGCTCGTCGTCGGCGACCGCCTCTTCGCCGTCGGCTGCACCTGCAAACTTCACTGCCTCGACAAGACCTCCGGCAAAGTTCTGTGGAGCAAGGACCTGCACAAGGAGTTCGAAGCGAGTACGCTCGGACGCGGATACGGAGCGAGCCCGCTCGCGTACAAGGACACAATCATTCTTCCCGTCGGGGGCGAGGGGCGCGGCGTGATCGCGCTGCGCCAATCGGACGGCGGCGTCGTCTGGAAGAACCAGAACTCGAGCGGGACCTATGCCTCACCGATGCTGGTAACGATCGACGGCGTCGAGCAGATCATCACGTTCGCCGACAATGGCGTTTCCGGCCTGAATCCCGGCGACGGCTCCCTCCTCTGGAATGCCCCGCACAAGACCCAGTACGACGCCAATATCAGCACGCCGGTGCTGTGCAGGGACAACATCGTGTTCTGTTCCTCCGCCTACGGAAACGGCGCCCGCGGCATCGAGGTTAAGAAAGAGGGCGACGCGTGGACGGCCAGGGAACTCTGGTACAACCCGAAAATGAAGATCCACCACGGCAACGCGGTGTCCATCGGACGGCACGTGTACGGCTCCAGCGGCGACTTCGGACCTGCGTTCTTCGCGTCCGTGGACATCCGCACAGGCGAGTTCGGGTTCAAGAAACGCGGCTTCTCCAAGGCCACCTGCGTCTATGCCGACAAGAAGCTCATCATCCTCGACGAGGACGGAAATCTGGCCCTTGCCAAGGTGAGCCCGAAGAAGTTGAAAGTCCTATCCAAGGCGCAGGTGTGCAGAAAGATCGCATGGACCGTGCCGACGCTGGTGGACGGCGTGCTGTACCTGCGCGACCGGCACCGCGTCCTGGCGCTCGACATCAGCGAGGGCGCGGAACAGGCCGCGCTGCGATAGGCGCTTCGGCGGATGCCCGGTTTATCGACCGTCCATGCCGCCGCTACTTGGCGGGAACCTTGATGGCCAGCACGCTGGCTTCGATGTCCTTTGCGAAGCCGTCCTTGCATTCCGCCGAACAGAAATGCATCGTGTAGCCGTGCGATTGGAGCGCGAATTCGCTCTTGCCGTCCATTCCGAGGGCGCAGCCCGCGCACTTCGAAACGACCTTGTCGCTCTTGCCGTCAATCGCGTCGGCGGAAACGAGAATGGCCTCGGCGCCGGACGGGGCCTTGATGTCGATTGACACGTCGCCGGCCTTGATCTCCGCCGCCGGCTTTTCCGGTTCCGACTTCTCACATCCGACCGTGGCCCACAGTGCCAGACATGCCAGGGAACAGATCAATCGTTTCATGGGTCATCTCCCGTTGGGCGGCCGCATTGCCGCCGCACGGAAGTATATATCAAGCCGGCGGGTCCGGGTGCGCGGAAACCCTCCCTTCGTGCCCGGCGGGACGGGAGATCCGCTATTTGCCGGTCATTTCCGTGCGATCCTTGAACTTCAGCGCCGCGGAATTGATGCAGTACCGCATGCCGGTCGGGGCGGGGCCGTCGTCGAAGAGGTGGCCCAGATGCGCGCCGCATTTGCGACACTTGACCTCGGTTCGGATCATGCCGTGCGATGCATCGCGCGATTCGGCGATGGCTGCTTTATCGGCTGGGTCGAAGAAACTGGGCCAGCCGGTGCCTGAGTCGAATTTCGTTTTCGAATCGAAGAGAGGCTCTCCGCAGCAGACGCATGCGTACATGCCGTCGCCCTTGTGATTCCAGTATGCGCCGCTGAAGGGCGGCTCGGTGTCACTACACCGCGTCACCGCGTACTGCATGGGCGTCAGTTTCTTCTTCCATTCCGCATCGGGCGTCTTATCGTTCATTGTATTTGTCTCTCGCGCGAGGGCGGTCGTCGTATTGTCGGTCTTTTCCGTGCGACCGTCCTCCCTCTTCGTGGGACCCGTCTCGCCGGTCGTGCGCGTTGTTGCATTCTGGTCCTTGCACGCGCTGACAAACAGGGCCGCTGCCAGTATCCCGCAGACGATCAAACTGTATCGCATGTCGCTGTCCTCTTGTCCTGCGCCGGGGTCCCGACGGCGGATCGTAGCGCTGGCGGCGTCACCGGGACAACCGGTATGATGACGAGATGGCCGCCGTCCGAGGTTGGATGTCGGACGGACGCCGGAGGTCACCGGTTTTTTGGATATGCCGGAGCCGATGCGAGGAGTTTGCTCGTGTACCCGCGATGGATGATTGTCGCGTGCCTTTTTCTCTCTTCGGGCTGCGGCAGTGCCGTACAGCACCCGGAAATCCTGGCCGTTTTGGAGGCTCAGCAGGCTGCCTGGAACCGAGGAGATATCGACCAATTCATGCAGGGCTACTGGGTGTCTGACAATCTCACATTTGGGACGCCCGAGGGGCAGACGCGAGGTTGGCAGGCCATTCGCGATCGATTCAAGGCGAAATACCAGCACGCCGGGCAGATGGGCAAACTGACCTTTGATCGGCTGACGGTCGCGCGAACCGGGCCGGACACCGCGGATGTATCCGGTACATTTCATTTGAGCGTGTCCGAGGGGGTCCGTTCGGGCCGTTTTTACCTGAAAATGCGGCGAATTGACGCGCAATGGGTGATCGTGCAGGACTTCACGACGCCCGATTCCTGAACCCCCCGGCACCCAGCATCCGCCCGCGCTGCCCGGGTTCTTCGACCCTTTTTCACCTGCTTGATCGAGCCTTTGGGACGGGAGTCGGCCTTGCGACCCGTGCGCCGCCCGTGGTAACCTATGCGGCTCGCGACTCTACGGTTAACCACTGACGCAATCAGGAGTTTCCATTCATGATGAAGTGGCTTCGGGCACATAGCAAACAGATCATGGTCATCGTCGTGCTCCTGGCCATGTTTTCGTTCGTCGGGGGTTCCGCGCTGGTTTCGTTCCTCGCGCCCAATCCGGCCAAAGAGGTCGTCGCCCGGGCATACGGCAGCGAAATCACGCAGGGCGAGCTGAGCTACGCCCGGCGCGACATTGAAGTACTCGAGAATATCTTTTTTGTCCCGCAGCAGTTCAAGGCGCAGTACGGCGAAGTCTGGCAGTTCGGAAACCGCAAGCTGACGCCGCTGCACTGGTACCTTCTGGCGCAGGAGGCGGAGAAGTGCGGAGTTGCGGTATCCGATCAGGAAGTGGATCAGCAGATTGAAGCGCTTCCGCCGGAAACCGTGGACATGCTCAGAACGGTCAAGCGCATCACCCCTCCTGAGATCCGACAGGCCCTGCGACGGCAGATCGCGATTCAGAAAAACGCCAATCACATTCTTCAGTCGGCGATGCCATCCGAAGCGGAGGTCAAGCACTACATCGTTGACACCGAGGACAAGATCCGCGTGAAGTTCGCCGCCGTCTCGGCCGAGAAGTTCGCCGACAAGGATGCTCCCGTCGCAGAAGAGGATCTCGCGGCCCATTTTGCCCGGTACAAGGACATGGATCCGATCGAGAGCGACGACGGTTTCGGCTACATGCACCCGCGTCGCGTAAAGCTTCAGTACATCGTGGCCGATCTCGCGGATATCGCGCCGCAGGTCCAGGTTTCGCTCGACGCCGTGAAGGCCTACTGGAAGGCGAACAAGGCGAACTACAAGAAGACCATCTTTGTTGAGCCGGAGCCCACGAGCCAGACGACCACCGACGCAACGAGCCAGCCGACCACCAAGCCCGCACCACAGCCCAAGCAGGTCGAAAAATCCTTCAGCGAGGCGCAGGCGGACATCGATCGCGAGATTCGCCAGAAAAACGCCCTCCAGATCGCGGAACAGGCGATGAAAAAAGCCCTGAGCCTGCTCGCCAAGCCCTGGCAGGACGTGAAGACCGATCCCGCGACCGGATACAAACCGGTCCCGCCGGGAGCCGATGCCACGGCTGTCATGCAGGAAATCAGCGACCGCGTCTCCCGCGAGTTCGGCATTCCGCTCAAGTTCATCGAGACGGGACTGATGTCTGAAGCCGACCTCGCCGCCGAGCCGAATCTGCGGGGCGCGTTTCTGCCGGGTGCGGGTGCCGACGCGTCGCTTTCGGCCTGCGCGTTCCGCATTCAGCCCTTTCACAAGGAAAAGACCGAGGACGACATCGGGATGTGGCTTCAGTTGCATCAGCCGGTGGACGCGCCCTTTACGGGCATGTCTCCTCAGATGCTGGGAGGAACATTCCAGTACACGACCGCGCGGCTGATTATTTTCCGCGTGGTCGATGCGCGAGAGTCCGAGGCTCCCGCAGAGCTTTCGGAAGTGCGCGAAAGGGTCGAGCGCGACGTCCGCCTGCTTAAAGGCTATCAGAAGGCCGAACCGGTCGCGCGCGAGTTGTACGCGATTGCGGCACGACTCGGCCTGGTCAAGGCCCTCGACATGATGCCCGCTCTGAAGACCTCGCCGGGCCCGGTCATGATCACGACGCCGCCGGCGTTCGCACGCCGGACCCGGCTCAACGACGCGTTGGCGCGAGAAGCCCTGGATGAGGGCAGGCCTCCCCTGGGTGCGCCGAGCGTTACTGGCGTGGGCGTATCCGAAGCGTTTGTAGATGCGTGTTTCGAAATGGCATCGTCGGGCTGGACACCGCCGGCGATGGACATTCCCGAAACGGAGCAAACGGCCGCCGCCACGACCCAGCCGGCCCTTGAGCCTGCGCCGGTGGTCCGCCTCATTTCGCTGCCCAAGCTGCGGAAGCACTTCGTGGTGGAACTTGAGGGCACCGAGCCCGTCGACGCGGAAAAGTTCGCTTCGCAGCTTCGCCAGAACGGCTATTACCGCCTGCTCGCCGACCGTGGAAACCTGCTTCGGTCCAAATGGTATGAAACGACGGAGATAGAGAAGCGAGTCGGGTTCGAGCGGCTTGGCGATCCGGCAGGCGGCGGGCTGGAGGGGATTCACCTGCCCCAGGCGCCCGAGCCTCCTGTGTTCTGAGTCGACCGTTTCGACGCGTCGACAGGCCAGCAGGACATCCCGAACGGGGTGCGCTGGTACCCCGACTCAGGCACTTGCCTGCGGGTCCAGGTCGCGAGCATTCGCAAACCGGATCGCGGACCGAGCCCGCGCGGAGAGACGCGGCGGTCGTTTATCCCTTTGTCGCTTGTACAACTTCCGAGATGGTGGTCATGCCGCGGCGAACCTTGCTCCAGCCGTCCTCGCGCAACATGACCATGCCTTGCTTGATCGCGGCATTTCGGATTTTTCCGGCGCTGGCCCGTTCGAGGACCAGTTCGCGAAGATCGTCGTTCAGCATCATCAGTTCGAAGATGCCTTTTCTGCCGGCGTAACCGGTATTACGGCATTCGCGGCAGCCCCGTCCGCGGAAGAGCTTCTCGCCGTTCCAGTTGAAATCCGGTGGGACTTCAAGCTTGTCGGGCATGTATTCCTCGCGGCAATGCTTGCAGATCGTACGCACCAGACGCTGGGCCAGAACGGCCTCTACCGAGCTGGCCACGAGGAACGGCTCAACGCCCATGTCAAGCAGTCGCGTCGTCGCGCTGGGGGCGTCGTTGGTGTGCAGGGTGGAGAGCACGAGGTGGCCCGTGAGCGACGCCTGCACCGCCGTCTCGGCCGTCTCGAGATCACGGATTTCACCGACCATGATCACGTCGGGGTCGTGGCGCAGGAACGCCCGCATGCCCTTGGCGAAGGTCAGGCCCGCCTTGAGATTCACGCCGACCTGGTTGACGCCGTTGAGGTGATACTCGACCGGATCCTCGACCGTGAGGCACTTGATCTCGTCGGAGACGATCGTGTTGAGCGCCGCGTACAAGGTGGTCGTCTTTCCCGAGCCGGTCGGTCCGGTCACAAGCAGAATGCCGTGAGGCTGCGTGATGACGCGCTGGAACTGTTTAAGCATTTCGGAATCGAACCCGAGGTCCTCAAGGGAAAGGAGGATCGCCTGCTTGTCGAGAATACGAAGCACGACGCCTTCGCCGAAGACCATCGGAATAATGCTCACGCGCAGGTCGATTTCGCGGCCGTGAACGCGGATCTTGAAGCTGCCGTCCTGCGGCACGCGCCGTTCGGCGATGTTCAGGTTGGAGAGAATCTTGATGCGGCTGATGATAGCGGCCTGGAGCTGGCGTATCTGGGGCGGCACATTCGTGCTGCGCATCACGCCGTCCACGCGATAGCGGATCTTGAGATCATTCTCGTACGGTTCGATGTGCACGTCGCTCGCGCGCTCGTTGATCGCCTCAAGGATGATTTCATTCACCAGCTTGATGACGCTGGCATCCTCGGCCATCTGCGCCAGATCGCCCGAGGACTCGTTGACGTCGCTGACGACCTCCAGTCCTTCTTCCTCGACGAGTTGGCTGATCGTGTCGCCGCCGACACCAAAGAACTTCTTGATGATCTCGTTGATCTCGCTTTCCTTGGCGAGGACGGGCTTGACCTCCAGTCCCGAGAGCATGCGAAGTTCGTCAAACGCGTAGATCTGGAACGGGTCCGGCGTGGCGACGCGCATCGATCCGTTTACGCGATCGAGTGGAATCAGCTTTGCGCGGTGAACCAGCTTCGACGGCATCTTGCGAAGCAACTCAACGTTGACGGGGACGTTATCGCCCGACAGGTCGACGACGTCGAAGTGATAAAGCTCGCCCAGCGCGTCGAGCACGCTGGCCTCGCTGCAATAGCCCATTCGCACGAGTACGCGATCGAGCCGGTCCGTCGGCGCGCACTGCTCATTCGCCGCCTTGAGCTGTTCCGGCGTAATCGCCTTCTTGTGGATCAGGATTTCGCCGAGATTCACGGCTGATCAGAACCTCCGCTACAGACGTCCGTGCTTTCGCGTGCCGGCCATGCCACTTTCACCTGGACCAGGGGCCTTGCCGGCCGGCAGGGAATCTTACTGTATATCCGACCGTAGGTTGCAGAGGTTCGCTTTGAACTTTGCCGTTCGATTGCCTCGTCTAGATAACTCATTTCTGAACAGTGCGCGTGTTCATGCGACGGTTTCAGCGACCAGGGGTCGATTCGTTAAAGCTAATCTGAACAGGGGCTTGCGCGTCGATCGCCAACGTCAGGTCCATGATGCCAGGTGCCTCCCACGCCCACCTGACGTCGGTAGCCCATCGGAGGGCTGCCAACATTCCGGCGTACTCACAGGCGCATGCAAACAGTTCTGCCGGCGCGCACACCGAAATATTCTGTCCGAAAACCGTCAACGGGCGGGTAACGGCAATTGCATGGTCCCTGAGGAAATCCGAATCGCTTGCGGCGGACGGGTCGCCCCTGAGCCGTTGCTCGTGACGGATACGCCAAAGACCCGCCTGCACCTCTCCCAGCTTATCATGCACTTGTCCCAGACACCGAAGGGACTGGCCATTGGGCAGCGGGTCGAAGCAGATCGGGCTATGGACATCGACGTGAGGGAAAAGCCAGCAAAGTGCGCAGAACTCGCCCCAAACCTGGCGCAGTCGCAGAGCAAGCTCGTCATCGGTGTAGGATCGAAGGAACTCCCTCGAGATCAGGGCATCGCGCATGCGACGGACCGGTCCGGGAGGGGGTGTTTGAATATCGTGCTGATCCGCGGCCACGCCAGCGCGCTTGCACCATGCCACTTTGAGCGCAACTACATTTGCTTGAACGACTTGTGACGCATAAGCGATCTCGTCAATCGATCGGGGGGTGAGCGCGGCCAGGGTTGGGTAATCAGCCATTTCGAGAGCATGATAGCACTTTGCGATCATGACGGACAGGTCGGAAGATCATGCCGGCCTGCGTCCAAGTGGACTGGAGTACCCGGGACTGGAGTCGTCCGGTCGCGTCTGTAGGGATTGTTCCGCCCGAATCGAACTTGCGGTCGTGCGGCCTCACGCCTCAGGGGGCAAGCGTCTTTATCCGATACACCCTTGGGAATTCGCCCGTTTTTGGGCGGTCGGCGTCGTTATTGGGGCCCAACGCGCTTGACGTATACGACCGAGTTTCGTTACGATATCTATTCGAGCCATGAATTGGGGCGAGCCTACCACCGTGGGGCAACCACACCCCGCTTGCTGATGGGATAGAAGTATTTCAATCCGATTGAGTGATTGGTTTCAAGACGGCCTTGTGGCGAAGCTACAGGGCAGGACGAAATGTCGTCGTGGTGCGCGCTGAAACGGTCGAAGCCGTTGAAACCAGTCAGTCAGACATGCCGGATGGGTGGAATAGAGTATCGGACAGCTTGGTTTGTCAGGATGACGGAGTGGGTCGGCCGAGTTCCCGCGCGGCGGGCCCGACTCGTTTTCTGTTCAGGGTTGATACAGACGAGTTGGATCACCAGAGCCAATCGTAATTCCTTAACTGGAAGGAGCAGGATCGATGAGAATGTCACGCACGAACTGGTTCGCAGGCATCGCGCTTGCGGCGTGTTTCTGTTGGCTGACGTGTCCGCGGCTCGCCACGGCGGCCCCGGGCGGTCAATCGAAGGATCGGAGCCACCAGGCGGGCTCGGATATCCAACCGCAGTATAAGCAGCCGATTCCGGCGGTGATTCCCAGTTTCGCGGACCCGGCGGACGGCGTCACGCCCCGCGGGACACCCCCGCCCTGCGTCTTCCAGGTCTGTGACCAGACGATCTACCTGAACGGCGGCGGCACCAGCGGTAGCACCTTCGGTGATCAGAACGGCGTTCCGCTTTACGACGACATCAACTTCACCGGCGTCGAGCGATTTATCTGCCGAATCTCCGTCGTGGTCGGCGGCATCAACAACAGCGGTGGTGTCGTTCCAATGACCCTCACCGTGCGGACCGGCAACCTGACGCCGGATTGCCCTGACAGCCCGAATTCGCAGGTGATCTTCACGGCCGTTCAGGATCTCCAGCTCACCAATCCCTTCCAGATCGTTGAATACAATTTCGATCCCGCGATTCTCGTCGACGAGAACTTTGTGTGGATCGGCTTGAGCACGCCTCCGCCCGGCAACGACGCCTCGTGGGCGATTGCCGACGTAGCCGAGACCGGCACGACCGCCGACCTCTTTGTCATTCCGAACGGCGACAACCAGTGCACCTTTGGCGCCGGCGGCGACTATTTCTTCTTCGGCGGCGATCCGCTCGCCGGCATGGGCATGCTGGTTGAGGCCAACGATGGTCCTCCCGGCGCGTGCTGTCTGCGCGACACCGACATCGGCGGCGGCGCTTCCCAGTGCAACGACGGCGTGCTTCGCTCCGCATGTCTGACCAACACGGTCAACGTCTGGAAGCCCGGTGAGTGTGCAGACTTCGGCACCGACCCGGCCTGTTCGCCCTGCATCACCAATGCACAGGCCTGCGCCGGCGCTTCGCTCGAAGGCGAGCCGGTCTGTGGACCGGGTTACGAGGACTTCTTCAACCAGGGTTGTCTCGAAGCGCCGTTCTCGTTCTCGGCGATCGCCTGTGGACAGGTCGTCTGTGGCGAATCCGGTAACTACAACGCCGCGTGCACCGACGACTCTGAGTGTGCCGACGGCCAGACTTGCCAGTCCGGCGTCTGCTCCGGCCCGACGGATTCCCGCGACAACGACTGGTACAGGTTCGTCCTGACCCAGGACACCCAGGTGACGGCGACCCTGATCGCCCGCTTCCCCGCTCAGATTTCGATCATGAACAACGGCGGTGCGCCGCAGTCGGTCATCTGCCCGACCGCTGCGAACGCCTTCCTCGAGTTTGATCGCGGCCGCGCGTGTGACACGCTTACCGTCACGCGCTGCCTGCCGCCGGGCGAGTGGATTCTGCGGGTCCGCCCCGACACCTTCGAAGGCATCCCCTGCAGCACCAAGTACCGGCTGAGCTTGACCTGTTCGCCGTGCGACTTGCCGGAGGGTGCGTGCTGTGATACGAGCCCGAGCGGCTGTTCGTCGCTTGCGGAGATCGCCTGCACGGGTCGCGGCGGCGTGTACCAGGGCGACGGAACGAACTGCGCCGGCGCCGGCTGTCCGGGCCTGCCCGCGAACGATACCTGTGCCAACAAGATCACGCTGACCGGCGTTTCCGTCAGCGCGACGTATGATTCGACGTTCGCAACGACCGACGATCTCGCGACGCATCCCGGTCAGGACGTCCCGGCCGACTGCGAGATTGGCGAACTGGCGGCGCCAAACGTGCCGATCGTCGCCGACGTGTTCTACAACTATCGGATCCCCACGAACTTCAACGGAACGGCCATCACCCAGGGTGAAGTGATCATCAGCACGGCCGGCAGCGCCTACGACACGTGGGTGGTTGTCTACGGCGATCCCAGTCTCGCGAATACGTGCGGTGCTTCGGCCTGCTCGCGTCCGCAGACGGCGTGCAACGACGACATCCTCGCGGACGACAACATCGGCGCGAAGTTCAATTCGCTGTCGTACCTGTCGATTCCGGTCGTCGCCGGAAGCATTGAGTTCTTCGATCCCGGCGACTGCCTGAAGATTCGTGTCGGAGGCGCCGGTGCGCCGCCCGCGGGTCGCGGTGAAGGTCAGATCAACATCGACTTCATTCCGCGCAGCGCTCCGTTTGCCCTTCAGACCGGCCGGTGCTGTTTCGAGAACGGCACCTGCAACATTCAGATCAGTGACGCGGACTGCATCAATCTCGGCGGATACCCGAGAACCCGCGTTGACTTCAACCAGGGTGATCCGGCGATTGTCGAGCAGTCGGCCGGCTGTCTGACCGATCCCTGTCCGGGACCGGGCCAGGCTTGCTACACCGCGCTCGACTTCAACACGCTTGTCGGTTCATCGGGAACTCTGACCCGCGACGTCAACCACGTCCTGTTTGTCAAGTATGAACTCCCGGCCAGCGGCGGCGTCGTCATCGACACCTGCGGCTCGCAGGGCGACACGATTCTCGGTATCTATAGCTCGATCACGACGAACCCCGGTGCCGGCGAGCTTTACGGCGACTGCGCACTGAACTCGCTGGTTCTCCTCAACGACAACTGCACCGTGACGTCGTCGAGCGCCGATGGCGCTCTCCAGACCTCCACCTGCTACGGCGGTCTCAATGCGACGTTTGATTCGTGTCTCTGTCTCCAGGTCGGAAGTTCGCCTGCCCTCCAGCCGGGCAACGTGGTGTACATCGCGATCGGCGGAACCGGTCAGGCCGGCGGCCCGATTTTTGGCAATTCGCCGCGCGATATTTTCGATCCGGTCCTTAATAATCTGGCCGGAACGCTGGCGTATCAGCTCAACATCACGACGGTATCCCAGTGCTTCGTTTGCCCGTCGAGCTGCCCCGGCGGCTCGCTCCAGGAAGGCCCTGACCAGGTCTGTGCGGACACCAACGATCCGAATCCGCAGGACCTGTACAACGGCGGCTGCAATCCCTCCGTGCCGTCGTTCAACGGCCCCTCGATCGATTGCAGCGGCGGTCCGGTCGTCATCTGCGGTCGGGCGGGTAACTACTCGCACCCGTTCCCGTGTGATACGCCGCTGGATTGTCCGAACAGCGCTCCGTGCTCCGGTCCGGGCGGCTTCTGCATCGGCGCTACGCCCTTCATCGACCGCGATGAAGACTGGTACCTGATGACCGTTGATCAGCCCTCTACGATTCGCTGGCGTGTCTTGAGCGCCGAGTTTGCGGCTGAACTTGCGATCTTCAGCGATCCCGAGCGAGACTGCGACGGCCTCTTCGTCTTCGCCGCCGGCTCGCAGGATTTCGCCTGTGAACCCCCGACCGGTACGCCGACGTCGCTCGAAGTCACCGCGACGGTTTGTGCCGGCACCTACTACCTCGTCGTTCGGCCGTCCGTCTTCGGCGGTCTGGGGGAGGCCAACTGTTCCTCCGACTATGTCGTCGAGGCTTCGTGTCAGCCCTTCGAGCAGGTCACGACCTGCTGCCCGGGTGATATGAATACCGACGGCAAGGTCAACGGCCTTGACATTCAGAAGTGGATTTCGGTCCTCTTTACTCCTCCGACAGTGGCGGACGAGTTCCTCGGATGTTTCGCTCCGAACTACTGCCGGGCGGACATCAACGTGGACGGCGTCATCACGCTTGCCGACCTCCCGAGCTTTGTGAACCTGCTCGTGACGGCGACGAAGCCGGTCTGCGAAACGCCTCCGGCCTGTTCGGATCCGTCAACCAGCCAGCAGCCGTTCGACTCGATGGGTGTGACGCTCAGCGATCTTGACGCAACCGACGACGCACGCGCCGCCGACTGCTTCAAGCCGACCGAGAGCGGCAACATCACGACGGTCTGCTGGTGGGGCACGTATCTCAACAGCCAGGGCCTCACCTGCTCCGCGGAGAAGGACTGTTTCCAGATCACCTTCTACTCAACGGAGCTTGGCTGCACGAACTCGGCGGCCAACCGATGCCCGAATCTGCGGATTGAGCCGCCGGGCTCCCAGTACATTGCGAACGTCAGTCGCGTTGCTTCGGGCGGCATCATTACGCCGGCCGGCGTCGTGACCGAGTTCTTCTACACCGCGACGCTGCCGGTTCCGATGCCGGTCGTGGCCGGTCAGTGCTACTGGATCGAGATCGTCAACAATACGCCCGAGAACGATTGCCGATGGCATTGGGAGCAGTCGCCGCAGGGTGACACGCGTCATGCCTTTGTCGACGTGTCTCCGGCGACCGGCGATCTGCCGACCGATTACTCGGCCTGCAACAAGCTCGAGCGCGATCTTGCGTTCAGCACGAACATCCGCATCGCGAAGGACGGCTGCGGCAAGCCGAACGGCAACTGCTGCTACGACGCTCCTCCGCTCGGTGTCGTGGATTGCGTCGTCACGACCGAGGAGAACTGTGTCTTCACACTCTTCGGCTCGTGGACCGAAGACGGCACCTGCCCGGGCACCTGTCCGCCGCTGGGCCGCTGCTGCTACCTGGATCAGTTCAACGCAACTCAGTGTGTCAGTACGTACCAGACAACATGCAACTCCCTTGGCGGTCTGTGGACCTCCGGCGCGAGCTGCCCCTGTCCAACCGGTCGATGCTGCGTCGGTACCTCCTGTACGCCTGGCCTCACTGAGGTTGAGTGTCTGTCCCAGGGCGGCGCCTGGCTCGGCGGTGCGACCTGCGCCCAGCCGTGCCCGACGGGGATCTGCAACAACAACGCCCGGTGCCAGTTGCCGCATCTTTCGAGCGGCCTGCAGCAGGGCGGCTATGTCACCGACATCGACAACGCCGTCAAGGTCGCCGACGATTTCCGTCCGGT
>QEVG01000037.1 GCA_003576905.1 Planctomycetota bacterium
TTCTGGCGCGAGTGTTTAGAACCGCATCCTAGTTGTTGCGGATTGCTCGCAGGCCGGGGGCGATTACATCAACGCCGGTCGCGCCGGGAATCCGCGGCTGGCCGGCGCTCGGGGCTCTTCTATGAAAGCTCCCTGGAAGTCAAAGGGTGTCCGGCGTGGTATTCCCGTTCTTCTATTCGAGCATTGATGAATCTGTTTCGAGTCACCTAGCCCCAGATGGTCGTTCGAGATGCGATGACTGCCCTGTCTGTAATCGAGCTTTTGCGTCAGCCCAAGAGCCCCTCGAGCCTGTCGTCACCACGGTCGGATATTCACGCCGATGGTCCTCTTTTTCTTTCCTCAATGCGCCTTTGTCTTTCGTCCATCCGGGCGTTGGCTCATGCAGCAGCCAGCCCCGGCTTGAGCTCGTGGTACAAGCGTCGAATCCAGCGATTGGCCACGGCGGCCGCGATCACGCCGCCGGGTTTCCCGTTTTGCCTCATTCTCTGTTTGAATGCCTTCCAACCGGCATCCTGAATCGTCAAGCGGTGGGCCGCCTCGATCAGCGTGGCCCGCAGTAATTTGCTGCAACCCCGGATCAGCCCGGCATCCGCTTGCCGCGAACCGCTCGATGCGTTGCATGGCGACAACCCGCAAAAACGCGCCAGTTGCTTGCCCGACCCAAACCGGCCGACATCACCCACCTGGGCCCGGAAGATCACCGCCGTGACTAATCCGATCCCGCGATGCGTCATCAGACGCTGCATGACCGGGTCTTCCTCGGCGATCCGCTCCATGCGGGATCCCGTTTCGGCCAGGGCTTTGCTCAGCCGTTGCAACTCGTTAACGTGGCGTTCGAGCACCCAGCGGGCATGAATCGGAAGCGACACGTTTTCCACCAGCCATTTCCGACCCACCCCGGACCACAGGGACTTGGGAGCGCGCACCCGATGCTCACGCAGCAACGCTCGAATTCGCAGCTTAACGTTTCGATTCAGGTCGACCAGTTGCTGCCGATAGTGCACCAAGTGACGCAGATCACGCAGGCTCGCCGGCGCCAGCCACACCCGCGGTAGATACCCCACCCGCACCAGGTCGGCCAGTAAAAACGCATCGGAAAAGTCGCTCTTGTCAGGATTCTGACGCATCCGCTGGGCGTATCCGGCGTGAGTCAACTGCACCGACCACCCTGTCGCCTGAATCAGCTCGTCCGCCAGCGCCGCCGTTCCACCGCAGGCCTCCAGTCCGATTCGAACGTCATCCCCGAATCGACGAATCGCGGCAATCAACGGCCTGACCTCGTTGTCCATCCTTCGATTAAACAAACTCCGCCCCTCGGCATTGATTATGCAAACTTGGATGCTATCCTGATGAACGTCCAGACCCACAAATACGAGACCTTCTTTGTTCTTCATCTTCTAGGCTCCTTGGTTCCAGTTTCCTGATCGAAACCCGCGTTCTACACGCGGACCAAGGAGCTTTCATCCCATCTGTTGGGGCGGCGATGCTGTCACGCTGGGTGTCTGTGCGATTGCGCCGGCTGCCGTTCGCAGGCACTTTCGCAGGCCGGGCATTGCCCGCCAGCTTCGTGTTGAAGGTGTCCGAAGATGGTGGGCAATGCCCACCCTACATCGTGACGAATGCCGACTCGGGTGGACGCGGGCCTGATGGCCTTGTTACGATAGGTTGATCAATGTGCTCTGCGGGCCGGGCTCGGGCTGTTGAGGCGGGCTGAGTCCTGGGCCTGGTTGAGCGTGGACCGGTGGCGGGAGCGACGGCAGTGGCCGACAGTTTCGCAGGGCGGGCAGTGCCTGTCAGCTTTGTGTTGACGGTGCCCGAAGTTGGTGGGCAATGCCCACCCTACATCACTTTATCCCCAAATCATCGCATACGAGCGCGCATCGCGAGGCTGGGTAAGCTGTTGAAGATGAGGACATCGAAGCCACGAAACGCTACCAAAGCTCTCGTGGCAAGAATGCACTGAACACATTGTAGGCGAGCTGAGGCAATCAGAAAAGAGGCGACATCGGGCTCATGTTTCGCGTGAGTCTAAATGCTCTGGTGCGCTCTCTAACTTCGATCCTTCGGCACAGAGCATGTGAGCGACTCGCGGGGCAAGTGGTCGCGGTCCCTTTCTGCTGGCGCGGGTGTGACGGTTCGAAATGCGGGTGGCCGGAGGAGTGCGGCGGCTGCGCGGGGGTGGAGGGCTGGTCCGAGGATGGGGCGGTTGGACGCCGATTCGGCGTGGTCGCGAGGGGGGACGCGTTTCGGGTGACGGCGGTACTTTCAGTCCGTTGCGGGGAGCAAAAGGTTTCGGCAGGCGTCGTGGATGAGGTCGTGGAGGTCGTCGGGTTCGGCGATGTCCTCGGTGCCGGGGTAGCGGTTGAACCAGAGCACGTCCCCGCTTTCTCCATCGGCCAGGAGGAGCAGGAGGACCGCCCGGTCGGCGTGGGCATACATGGGTGTCGTAGTGAGGACACCGCCGGTGATGGTGGCGGCCTTGACGGCTTTTCGTCCTTCGGTGGGCACATCTCCGGTGATAAAGAACCAGAGGATGGCGTCGGCGTTGTGTGCGGCGGCGGTGGGCACGCACAGGTCGCCCAGCGAGTAGTTGAAGACGCGGGCATCGCCCTGCACGTAGTGCTTTTCGAGGATATCGTGCTTGACGGCGTGGAGCTTTGCGAGGCTGGGTTCGGGCACGCCGTGCCCGGCAGGCGGCAGTATCGGGCCTTTCAGCGGGACCGGCTCGGCCCCGCGCGTGCGCAGCTCGGCGGCGAGGTAATCGAGCGAGCGGTCGAGGACCTGGGCGATGAGGTCGGGGCGGCGTTCGAGGGACTCGTCGGCGTGCATGGTCTTGACTTCAACCGAAGCGGGGATGATCGCGATGCGCTTGAGTTGCGCGCGGCGGCCTTCGTAGGCGACGCCGTGTCGGTCGGTGCGTCCGCAGGCGGGTGCGGCGAGCGGCAGGAGGGCGAGCAGCACCCGGGCGCGGCCGCGAACGGAGCTTTGTGCATGTGACAGCGAGGGTGACATCGAAGTCGGCCTCCCGATGGGTTGGCGGCGGGTGGCCGCGCGCGGGCGAATACGAGATCATAGCACGGAGATTCGGGGTGCGGTTCATGGCGGCTGGGCGGGGGCGGCGGGCGCGATGGCTCGGGCAGGGCGGTGTGCGAGGGCATTCGGGGGATTTCGAGGCCGCCGCGCTGACCGTCGGGGCGGCGCGGGGGCGGTCGATCGAGCGCGGGCGCGGAGGCAGTCGGTTGGGCGCGGGGGCGGTCGATCGGAAAGGGAGCGGGCTATTCGCCGGCAGCGGCGATCTTTTCGGCGTGGCGCTCGACGAGGTCGCAGAGGATGTGGTAGGCCAGCTCGTGCAACTGCTGGATGGCGTAGGCGCTTTCGGCGGGGGCCATGAAGCAGACATCGGAGACGGCGGCGAGTGACTGTCCGTTAGCACCCGTGAAGCCCAGGACGCGCGCCCCGCGGGCGCGGGCGGCCCCGGCGGCTTTCAGGATGCTGGGGCTCTTTCCGCTGGTGCTGATGGCCCAGAGGACATCGCCGGGGCGCACGTGGGCCTCCACCTGGCGGGCGAACACGTGGTCGTAGCCGTAGTCGTTGGCGATGGCGGTGAGGTTGCTTGTGTTGACGGTGAGGGCGAGGCAGTTGAGGGCCTTTCGGTCGCGCAGGTAGCGGCCGGTGAGTTCGGCGGCGATGTGCTGGGCGTCGGCGGCGGAGCCCCCGTTGCCGCAGATGTAGACGGAGCGGCCGGCCATGAAGCAGTCGATGAGGAGTCTCGCAGCGGCTTCGATCTCGGCCTGGCGTGGCTCGTCGAGGCGGCGCAGGGCGGCGGCGGCTTCGTCGATGAGTTCGCGGATGCGGGTACGCATGGCGGGTAATTTATGCGAAGAGGGCGCGTAGCGGTACCCTTGCTAGGCGCGGGCGGCGGGCGGGGTCCGGACCTTACGGGCGGGGCGGCGTTCGGATAGGATTTTGCGAGAATAATCGGGCTGGACGGGCAGGCAACCAGGACCCGCACAAGGAGACCGGACGGATGAAGGGAATCGTACTGGCGGGGGGGACTGGCTCACGGCTGATGCCGCTGACGAAGGTGACGAACAAGCACCTTCTGCCGGTGGGGCGAAAGCCGATGATCTACTACCCTGTGGAGAAGCTGACGCGCGCGGGGATCGTGGAGATCCTGATCGTGACGGGGGTGGAGCACATGGGGGACGTGGTGGGCCTGCTGGGTTCGGGGAAGGATTTCGGGGCGAAGTTCACGTACAAGGTGCAGGACGAGGCGGGTGGCATCGCGCAGGCACTGGGGCTTGCGGAGAACTTCTCCGGCGGCTCGCCGATGGCGGTGATCCTGGGGGACAACATGTTCCAGGACAGCCTGAGCGACGAGGTGGCGACGTTCGCTCAGCAGGGCCGGGGGGCGCGGGTTCTGCTGAAGGAGGTGCCCGACCCGCACCGGTTCGGGGTGGCGGAGATAGAGGGGGGAAAGATCGTGCGCATCGTGGAGAAGCCGAAGCAGCCGAAGAGCCGCTACGCGGTGACGGGGATTTATTTTTACGACGGGGGGGTGTTCGACATCATCCGGACGCTGAAGCCGTCTGGGCGCGGGGAGCTGGAGATTACGGACGTGAACAATGCGTACCTCGCTGCGGGGACGCTGAGCCACGGGTATCTCCGGGGGTGGTGGAGCGACGCGGGTACGTTTGAATCTCTGGCGCATGTACAGGAGCTGTTGAAGGGGGGCGAGAGACTGTGAGCGAGACGACTGCATTTTCGCCACGGTGCGTGCTGGTGACCGGGGGGGCGGGGTTCATCGGTTCGAATTTCGTGCGGTACGTGCTGGCGCAGCATCGCGACGTCCGGGTGGTGAACCTGGATAATCTGACCTACGCGGGGAACCTGGAGAACCTTGCGGACGTGTCGGGGGACGCGCGGTATCGGTTTGTGCGAGCGGATATCTGCGACGCCGACGCGGTGCTGGAGACGTGCCGGGAGAACGGCGTGGACAGCGTGGTGCACTTCGCGGCGGAGAGCCACGTTGATCGATCGATTGTGGGTCCGACGGCGTTCGTGGATACGAATGTCGGGGGTACGCTGAACCTGCTGATGGCGGCGCGGAAGTGCGGCGATTTGCGGTTTCTTCAGGTGGGGACGGACGAGGTGTACGGATCGCTGGGGGCGACGGGGTATTTCACGGAGGAGACGCCGCTGGACCCGCACTCACCGTACAGCGCGAGCAAGGCGGCGGCGGACCACCTGGCGAGCGCGTTTTATCATACGTACGGGCTGCCGGTGGTGATCACGCGGTGTTCGAACAACTACGGGCCGTACCAGTTTCCGGAGAAGATGATCCCGCTGATGATCAACAACGCGCGGCAGGGCAAGCCGCTGCCGGTCTATGGAGACGGGTCGAACGTGCGGGACTGGCTGTACGTGGAGGATCACTGTCGTGCCTTATGGATGGCACTGACGCGGGGGAGGCCGGGCCGGGCATACAACATCGGGGGCAACAGCGAACGGACGAACCTGGAGGTAGTGAAGGCGATCCTGCGGCACATGGGGCGGTCGGAGAGCCTCATTACCTTCGTAAAGGACCGGCCGGGGCATGATTTCCGGTATGCGATCGACGCGGGGCGGATCCGCGACGAGCTGGGGTGGACGCCGACGGTGGATTTCGAGAGCGGGCTGGCGCGGACGATCGAGTGGTACCTGGGGCACGCGACGTGGCTGGATCACATCACGTCGGGCGCGTATCAGAAGTATTACGAGGAGATGTACGCGGGGCGATAGGGGCTGCTCGTCACCGCCTCGGAAAATTCGGCGTTTAACAGGTCGGCTTACCAGCCTCCGCGTGTATTTTCGAGTGTTATGGAGATTGCAACCGCCCCCTGCCCGGGGCGGGCTTTGGCGGGGCGGGTCCTGTCATCCGCGGGGACGGGGCATTTCGGACCTTGGAGCTTTCGGAGGTTCTCTCCGTATAATGGCCGCTTTTCAGGAGCACCCTGGGTAACTGGAGCCACGAACAACATGATCACGCATCTCAAAGGCCGGGATTACATCGAGACGCAGGACTACACTTCGGCCGAAATCAACGACCTGATCAACTTGGCGAAGGATCTGAAGGGGAGGTTTCATCGGGGCGAGCCGACGATCCTGCTGCCGCACCAGACGATCTTCCTGCTCTTCTTCGACAACAGCACACGGACGCGCAATGCCTTCGAGGCCGGGGCGACGCAGCTCGGGGCGCATGCCCATTTCCTGGACAGCAAGGTGACGCAGATCGCTCACGGCGAGACGGCCAAGGACACCGGGCTGATCCTCGGCTCGATGGGCCATGCGATCGCGATCCGGCACGACCTGATCCTGGACGAGGGGAACAAGTACATGCGCGAGGTGGCGGCGGCGACGAAGGCGCCGGTCATCAACATGCAGTGCGACGTGGACCACCCGACACAGACGCTGGCGGATCTCATGACGATCCGCGAGATCTTCGGGGACGATCTGCGGGGCCGGAAGATCGCGGTGTCGTGGGCGTATTCGCCTTCGTACGCGAAGCCGCTTTCGGTGCCGCAGGGGCTGATCAC
This sequence comes from Planctomycetota bacterium, assembly GCA_003576905.1. Taxonomy (GTDB): domain Bacteria; phylum Planctomycetota; class Phycisphaerae; order UBA1845; family UTPLA1; genus UTPLA1. Next base: position 6,576 of record QEVG01000037.1, read on the forward strand.
GCTCATGACGCGGTTCGGGATGGACGTGACGCTGGCGCATCCGCCGGAGTACCGGCTGATGGACCGCTGCATGAAGACGGCGCGGGAGAATGCCAAGGCGGCGGGGACGAAGTTCGAAGTCGTGGACAACATGGACGCGGCCTTTGAGCGGGCCGACATCGTCTATCCCAAGAGCTGGGGGCCGTACGATCTCATGCTCCAGCGGCGCGACGCGAAGAGCGGCGAGGACATGAAGGCCATCGAGGAGCAGATGCTGTCGATGAATGCCCGGTATAAGAGCTGGATCTGCAACTCGGAGCGCATGCGCAAGGCGAAGAGCACGGCGATCTACATGCACTGTCTGCCGGCGGATCGGGGGGCGGAGGTGACCGACGACGTGATCGACGGAAAGCAGTCGGTGGTGTTCCAGGAGGCGGAGAACCGGCTGCATACGGCGAAGGCGATCATGGCGGCGACGATGCGCGAGCGGCCCTTCTGACGCGCGAGTAACGCGGCGAACAGCCAAACCATGAAAACAGTCGTAGCTATCGGCGGAAACGCGCTCGTCTCGCCCCGCGGGACGGGCGACATACACGATCAATTCGCGCGCAGCCGGGAGGTGGTCAAGTCGCTTGCCGATCTCGTCGAGCGCGGCTGGCAGGTGACGGTGACGCACGGCAATGGTCCGCAGGTCGGGAACATCATGCGCCGGGTGGAGATATCCTCCGGCGAGGTGTATCCGATCGACCTGGGGCTGGCGGTCGCGGACACGCAGGCGGGGATGGGCTACATGATCGCCCAGACCTGGATGAACGAGATGCATCGCCGCCGGCACGACCGGATCGTGGTGGCGGTCGTAAGCTGCGTGGTCGTCGATCACAATGACCCGGCCTTTGCGCGGCCGACGAAGCCGATCGGGCCGTTTCTGTCGCGGGAGGACGCGGAGCGGCATCGCGACCGGGACGGCTGGACGATTATCGAGGATTCGGGACGCGGCTGGCGTCGCGTCGTTCCGTCGCCGAAGCCGATCCGGATCATTGAGATGCCGGTGCTCAAGTCCCTAGTAGAGACCGGGCAGCTTGTGGTGGCGGGCGGCGGTGGAGGAATCCCGATCATCATCGATGAGAAAGGCGAGCAGCAGGGCGTTGAAGCGGTGATCGACAAGGACCTGACCAGCGCGATGATCGCGGCGGAGGTCGGCGCGGACGTGCTGTCCCTGGTGACGGCGGTCGAGCACGTGTACATCAACTTCGGTCGGTCCGATCAGGAGGCGCTGCGCCGCGTGGACGTCGAAACGCTGAAGGGACACATCGCGGACCGGCAGTTCCCCGAGGGGTCGATGCTTCCGAAGATCCGGGCGGCCATCGATTTTCTGGAGCGGCGCGGCAGCAAGAGCGCCCGGGCGGTGATCACGAGTCTCACGCAACTGCCCGCAGCCCTTGGCGGCCAGACGGGCACCACGATTACGCTGTAAGTCGAGTGCGCACGGGGAGCGGCTAACGGGGGCGGGCCGTTTCTTCGCTGAGGATCCACTCGGTCATCACTCCCGCCTTGAGCGTCAAGCGCCGCGGTCCCCAGGTTTCACATCGAAAGCGTCCGACGCCGATAAAGTCGCCCTGTCGGGCGCATTCGACGACTGCCTGCATCCCGGACTCGCAGCAGGTGATGAAGCGGCCGTCGAGGTAGACATAGATGGGCCGATCGGTGCGGTTTTCGAGCCGCAGCGAAGCGCACTGAACATCCACGGATGGGCGAATCGCGGCGCCGGAGGACAGGACAAGCGCCGCGAGGGCCCCCGCCCGTGCGATTCGAGATGCCCCGCGGCGGGCCGGGGCGATTCCTGAGCTGCGCGTCCTGAACGACATGATTGTTCTCCTCGACGGGGCTCAAGGCCCCATCGGCGGAGAACCGTTGTTTTCATGAACGCGCGGGCGGTCGCAGGGCGGCGGCACACACCTTGATATCAGTATGGTCCGGTGGGGCCGATGTCGATTTCAGCCGGTCCACCGGACGCGCGGCTATTTCGCCGCCGCGCCCGGCCGATGGCAAGCGCGGGCGCAATAAGGGCCACGCCCGCTGACAGTACGCCTGGGCCGCACGCCTCGACGGGGAACGGGGCGGCCTGCGGCGCGGCGGATTGCGATGCTCCGGCAGCGCCTGTGCCGGCCGGGGCCGCGACGCGCTGGTGGGCCGAGAGACATCGCGGGAAGCGTGGGTGCGTCGGTATGTCCCACTCCGCCCGGAAGTGGAAGATATCGTTGCAGTCCACATCGCCGTCACCGTCCAAGTCGGCCTCCGGGTCGTAGCCCGGTTCGCCGGACGATGTGCCGAAGGCAGCCACGAGAAGGTTGTAGTCGTCCTCGTCGACGTCTCCATCTCCGTCGATGTCGCCGGGGACATCCGGGTCGGCGGCCGAATCGATCCACTGGACTCCCACCGAGAGATCGGCAGAGATCGGCACGAGGGCCGGGACGGGATCGAGGTCGATCGCGATGGTCGGATCGGCGAAGTCCGTCGCGACCGACGCGTAGAGGATTCCGTCGGGGCCCTCCGTCATTGAATACAGGTAGTTGAACGCGGGGCCGAGGGCCCGGACATTCGGGACGAGGACGGTCTCCGTGCCGAGAAGGCGATCGAGCCGCGCGACGGCGAGGGGCTGAATGCCGAAGCTGGAGTTGGCGACAAGATAGTTGCCGTCGCGCCCGAGGGCGATGGTCGTCGGGATCGGGATATTTGCGGGGGCGAAGGCCTGGTATGCGGCCGGGTCCGTCGGGTCAATGCGAAGAATGCGGGCGCCGAGTCCTTCGATGAAGCCGACGGCGGCGATTCGACCGTCCGGGTCCACGACGAGGCCTTCATGGCCGTCACCGAAGACCTGCGGCGAGAGTTCCGCGCCGTCGAAGACCATCGACCATGCCCGCGAATCGGGATGGAAGCGGACGATCTTGAGCTGGCGGTTTCCGACGCCCTGGTTCGATCCGGCGATCAGCATGGCACTATCGGCCGGATCGAAGGCGGCGCGGGTGAGGTATCCGAAGGGCTGAATGCCGAAGGTCTCGGCGAGGTCGTCCGGGAAGATTTCGAAATCGAGCGTGTCGGGATTGATTCGGAACATGGGAAGGCCCATGACCCAGATGTCTCCGCCGGGCGTGCGCGTGGCGCTGTAGAGGATTTCGTGTCCGATGCACATCAGGATGTTGCTTGCCGCATCGAGGCCGGGGCGAAGCGTCCACAGCCGGGCCTCGAAGCCTGAATTGGCGAAGAGGCCGAGGAGATGCGGGTCGGCGGGAGGTTCGGGAACGGCGAGAAGCGTGAGACTGGCGAAGAGGTCGTTGCAGTCGCCGGTCCGGCCGCTGATTGGAAGGAGATTGCGACACTGTCCGGCGGCGGTCGCAACGCGAAAAGTGACTCGAACGCTGGTATTCCCGGCGATCGGACCGGTCCAGGTGATAGTGTGCGCCGTGCCATCGTAGCTCGCGCCGGGATCGGTCGGGGCGATAAACGGGGGATTCCCGGCGGGAGAAAAGTCAGCGGGCAGTGACACACTTATCGACACATCGGGCTGCGCCTCGGGCAGTTGGTTGGTAAGGATGAACTGGACATCGAGGTCTGTGCCCGGGCGGAAGACCTGGGTTGCGATGGAGCCGATCGCCGTTGATTGCGGCGGGCCGATGGGCGGAAGCGCGAACATCTCGACATGGACAGGCCGGATGATGTCGAAGGGGCCCGGGGGCGTCGCCTCGACGAGGGAGATTCCGCAGGGGTTGCGGAGCTGTATCGGGCTGCCGTGATTGAGCCATGTGTTTGAGTTGAAGGAGGTCGTGCAGTCGCTGACGCGGGTCGTAAAGACGACCTGCACGGTCGCTCCCGAGCCCACGGGACCGGTCCAAGTGAGCTGGTTGCCGCTTATTGTGGCGACGCCCCCGCCGGCGTCGACGACGGCGTCGAATCCGGCGTTGGGACCGGCGTTGCATGAGAAGTTGACTGCAGTGCGGGCGGTGTTCGCCGTTTCCTCCAGGGTGATCGTATGGGTGACAAGATCGCCGCGCTGAAGAGGATCGCGCGCGGGCACGGACGACACCGAAAGGGCCATCGGGTCTGAGTCGGCGGGGGTTACAGGCGTGGTGACCGAAGGCGATCCGGCGAAGGGCGTGCCGTTGGCGACGATGCGGTAGTTGAAATTCTGGAGCGAGGTGACGCCGCAATTGGCGCGGACCTGGAGTTGAACGGAGCCAGCGCCGCCGGGCGCGAGCGTGCCGGGAATGTTCCAGGTGACGGTACGCGTGTTGGCGTTGAAGGATCCGCCGTTGGAAGACGAGACGTACGTGCTGCCATTTGGAATGACATCGGTGATGACCATTCCGGTGGCGGCCAGGTCGCCGACGTTCGAGTAGGAGAGCGTGTATTCGAGAACGGTTCCCTCCTGGACGGCCGGCGCGGGCGCGGTCTTGGTGATGTCGAGGTCCAGAATGTCGCAGTCCTGACACGTGCTGAGCGATCCGAGCCACGACCCGCCGGGGAGGGCGGCGCATTCGGTCTCGGTAAGCCCGGCAAGGCAGAAGGAGGCGAAACAGCACGCGCCGGGCAGATTGCAGTCGGCACAGGTAGAGCCGGGCCCGCTCCAGTTTCCGCCCATCGCCTCACACTGCGTGAGGGTTTCCTCGGTGCACCCGCCTTCGGACATGCAGCAGGCGCCGGTGTCGTCCGGCGGGGGTCCACCGCAGGGGGCGAAGGGAAACTCGTCGGCGCCCGAGGTGAGGGCGGGGTGCGTGACGCGAATAAAAAAGTCGCCGCCGTTTTCGATCATTTCGGCTGCTGCGGCGGGGGCGGGCAGATTGAAGAGGGCGCCGCCGACGTTGCTGGTCATCGCGGTCCCGAAGGCCGGGCCGGGACAGAGATTGACGAGGGTGTAGTCGGAGGAGGGAGGCGCGCTGCCGGTTGCTCCATGCTGGACAAAGGCGACGTCGCCGTAGGGCGAGACGTGAATGCGATGAAAGGGAAAGCCGTTGTTGAAGCCCGGGAACGTGGTTCGATGCATGCCGCTGACCAGATCGAACCAGTAGACCTGGTTTCGGCCGAAGCTGTTGGCGTCGCGGACGTAGGCGACGCGCTGGGGTGAGACGGCGGCAGGCGGGCAGACGAGGCCGACACCGCCGACGCCGGTCGGCGCGCAGAGGTAGGTATCGTAGAAGCCGAGGTCGCCGATTCCGCCGTCGATGCAGGCGTTGTCGATGATCGTGAGATTGGGCGGATTCGAGGTGTCGAAGAAATAGACGGGAGTGCCGCCGCCGGGGCACGATCCGCCGAAGGCCAGCAGAATGTCACGCGTGGGCGAGAGCTGGAGATTCACGGGAAACGCCTGCGGGCCGAGGTTCGGGATGTTGTAAGTCGCGTCGGTGGCGCCGTCGCCGTCGCGGTCGATGAAGATGCTGGAGGCATTGCGACTGACACCGCCGGTGCCCTGGGTTGGATGTATCCACCAGCTGTTGAAGGGGGCGAACGGGCCGGTCAGCGTCTGGGCCGCGGCGGGTGCGGCGGCCAGGGCGAAGGCCAGCAGTCCCGGGAACATGCGGCCGGTCCCGGGGCGGCGGGCGCGGCCGTGCGGTCGGTGGCTTCGGAACAACTTCACGTGTGGGCTGAACATTTTGATCTCCCAATGGTGGGCGCAGGCCCAGGGTTATGCCCGAAGCGCGGACGAGTCCGGCCGGCGGGCGGCGAGGAGTGTCACGAAATTGCGCAGGCCTGCGGGGAGCCGAACCTGTTCTCGGCCCGTGGCGTACGGCACGGATCGGGGGTTTGCCCTTGGGGGCGCTCGTGGCCGCACGGTTACGAGCCGTATCAGGCTGGGCGGGCCGCGACCCGCTTTTGTGGGGCAGGTTGGGCAGGTAAGATGCAAGGGATCGGGCATCCTGCGACCTGTCACTCAGAAGACCATGCGGAATTCGGGCTTTTCGGGTGACAGTTATGGTTGGCTTTTTCATGAACGGGGCACATTCCATGCCCTTGTCGGGCGCGCTCACGCACGTGCTTCGGGCGGCGGGGGAGGGGGATGTTCGCGCGCGGATGCGGCTTTTATCGCTGATCTATGGCGATCTGCATCGCATCGCGGCGTCACAGATGCGCGGTGAGCGTATCGACCACACCTTGCAGCCGACGGCGCTGGTTCACGAGGCGTATCTGCGTCTGTTCGGAGAGAACCCTGCGGGTTGGGAGAATCGGGCGCATTTCTTCGCGGCGGCGGCGGAATCGATGCGGCGGATACTTGTGGATCATGCGCGGGCGCGGGCTGCGGACAAGCGCGGCGGCGGTCGGACCCGGTCTTGTCTTGAGCAGGTCCGCGAATCGGCGGTGATCGATGAGTCCGCGGACGATCCGCGCGTGTTTCTTGATATTGACGAGGCCCTTCGGGAGTTCGAGCGGATCGAGCCGGAAAAGGCGACCATCGTAAAGATGCGGTTTTACGGCGGCCTGGGGATGGAGGAGATCGCGGCGGCCCTGGGGATATCGGTTCGGACCGTCAAGCGGCACTGGCGGTATGCCCGGGCGTGGCTGTACCGGCGGATCGCGAGCGAGCCGGCGGGGGACGCGTGATCGCGCACACGGCCGTGTTGGCCCCGACGGGAGGCGCACTGCGCATGCAACCGGGTGGAGGAATCGGCGTGGATTCCGCGCGAAACCGTCTCGAAGAGGTCTTCTCGGACGCGCTGGAGCAGGCGCCGGAGCTGCGCGCTTCCTTTCTGGATCGGGCGTGCGGCGAAGACACGGCCCTTCGTGCCGAGGTGGAAGCTCTCCTATCCGCGGACAGCAGTGCCTCGGGTTTCATGGAATCTCCGGCGTGCGACTCGTCGTGGGTGGGGCTTCCGTCGGGCGAGACGGCGCGGCAGGAGATACCGCCCGGCACGCGAATCGGCTCGTACAGCGTGATTCGCTACATCGCGACCGGGGGCATGGGGAGCGTGTACGAGGCGATTCAGGATCAGCCGCGTCGGACGGTAGCGCTGAAGGTTCTGCGCGCGGGCCTGACGACGCCGAAGGACATTCGACGGTTTCAATTCGAGTCCGACCTGCTGGGGCGGTTGCAGCACCCCGGTATTGCACGCATTTACGAAGCGGGGATGCACGACGACGGCACGCGGAGCGTTCCGTACTTCGCGATGGAATATCTGCCCGAAGCGTGCTCGATCGTGGAACATGCGCGGCGTCGCGGGCTGTCGATTGCGGAGCGCATGGAGCTGATGGCGCAGGTCTGCGACGCGGTGCATCACGGGCACCAGAAAGGCGTGATCCACCGCGATCTGAAGCCGGGCAATCTGCTGGTGTCCTGCGAGCCGGATCATGCGCCTGCGGTGAAGGTGATCGACTTCGGGGTCGCGGTGGCGATGGATGCCGACCGCCAGGCGACGCTGCGTGCGGAATACCGCGAGCTGGCGGGGACGCTGGAGTACATGAGCCCGGAGCAGGTGGGGGGCGACGATGGGGAAATGGACACGCGTTCGGACGTGTACTCGCTCGGGGTGATTCTCTACGAGCTTCTGTCGGATGCGCGGCCGTTCGATCTTTCCGGGATGGCGCTGGCGGAGGCGTTGCGGACGATCCTGGAGTCGCGTCCCCCGGCGCTGGAGGAAATCCGCCCGGAGCTGCGCGGTGATCCGGCGACGATCGTTGCGAAGGCGATGGCGCCGGAAAAGGCGAATCGCTACCAGTCCGCGGCGGAGCTCGCGGCGGATCTGCGGCGGTATCCGCGCAATGAGCCGATCGCCGCGCGGCCTTTCAGCCGGGTGTATTACGTCCGCAAGTTCATCGCGCGCAACCGGGCGCTGGTGCTCGGCGTCGTGCTGGCGAGCCTGGGGCTGGTCGCGGGTTCGAGCGTCGCGGTTTGGAAGGCGATCGAGGCGACGCGTCAGCGCAACCGGGCGCAGGCCGAGGCGCAGCGCGCCGAACAGATCAACGCATTTCTGCGATCGATCCTGAACGCCGCCGATCCGCGCACGTCGACGGTCGACGTATCTGTCCGCGCGGCGCTCGACCGGGCCGTCGCGCAGTTTGACCGCGCGGAGGTGAGCGATCCGGCCACGTATGCCCGGATAGAGAGCATGATCGGCGGGATCTACGCCCGCATGGAGCGCAACGCCGAGGCGGCTCGGCACCTGGCGCTGGCGGTGGACGCATATCGGGAGGCGTCCGGCGGCGCGGCCGATCTGACGCTGGCCAACGCGCTGGCGGACCTGGCGTGGGTGACGTTCGGCGACGACGAGCAGCCGTATCGGGCCGGGTATGAACTGTTCTCCGAGGCGCTGGAGATCACGCGGCGGATCCTGGGGGAGGAAGACGCCGCCGTGGCGAACCTGAAGGTCTATGTGGCGACCTCTTTGCGCGACATGGGTGAGTTTGAGCGGGCCGACGTTCTGTTCGACGAGGGAATGCGCGCGCTGCGGGCGGAGAAGGGCGAGGAGTGCGGGGACTACGCGTTCGCGTTGACGATGCTCGCGGGCTGCCGCTACCGGCAGAACCGGCACGCCGAGGCCGAGGACCTGTATCGGCGGGGGCTGGCGATTCAGCGGAGAGTTCTCGGTGAGGATCACGTACAGGTGGCCATCACGCTGAATTGTCTTGCGCGCCTTCTCGGCAGGCAGGGGCGAAGCGAGGAGGCGCGGCTTCTTCAGGAGCAGGCGGATGCGATTCGTGCCCGGCGGATCGGTCCGCGCGAGATCTGCGAGTAGAAGTCATCCGGTTTGGGGGCCGCGCCGCCCGCTTGTCCTGGGTTGGGGTCGAGAAGGTCGTATCACTTGGCGCTCCGGTCGTCGCGGGGATCGTTTTCGATTTCCAGTTTTCGCAGGCGGTAGAGGACGCGCTCGAGGAACAGGCGGTTGGAGCGAATCGTGTCGGCGAGCAGTCCCATCATGCACAACAGGACGCCGACATTGAGGAGCAGGCCGGCGACGACGACCGACTGAATGTGTCCCTTGCCCTCGCCGAGGAGCATGTAGTAGAGGTAGCGCAGGCAGAGGATCGCGCCGCCGAGGATGGCAAGGCCGCCGGCCCCGATGAACACGCGCAGGGGGCGGTACATCGTGTAGACGCGCAGCAGGGTGATCATCTGAAGGCCGATGTAGCGGCCCATGGAGCCGAAAAGGCGGCTGGCCCGGGTTGCGGGATTTACGCGGATGGGGACGTGCGCGACTTTCAGCTTCTGCTGCGAGGCGGCGACCAGGGTTTCGAGCGAATAGGTGAAATCGCTGGTGATGTTGAGCCGCAGGGCCGCGTCGCGTGTCAGCGCGCGGAAGCCGCTCGCGGCGTCGGGCAGGTCGAGCCCGGTGATTCGGCGCAGGGTCCAGCTGCCGAGGCGCTGGAGGCGTTTCTTGAGCGGGGAGAAGTCGTCAATCTGTTCGATGGGCCGGTCCCCGATGACCATGTCGGCCTCGTCGCAGAGAATGGGGGCGACAAGGTCGGCCACGCAGGCGCCGGCGTACTGGTTGTCACCGTCGGTGTTCACGATGACGTCCGCGCCGCGGGCGAGGCAGGCGGAGATGCCGGCCTCGAAGGCGCGGGCGAGTCCCTTTTTTCGGGGAATACGTATGACGTGATCGACGCCGTGGTCCCTGGCAACAGTCGCGGTATTGTCGATGCTGCCGTCATCGACGACGAGCCATTCGACGCAATCGAAGCCGGGCACGGAGCGCGGCAGATCGGCCAGCGTACCGGGGAGCGTCTCGGCCTCGTTGTGGCAGCAGATCTGGATGATGAGCTTCATGGGCCGCCCTTGAAGAACCGACCGGCCGCGGCCGGCGCGAAGGACCGATCAGACCGGGCGCGGGTCGCGCGGTGAATCGCGGATTCCCGTCCAGCGTAGCATGATATGATGCCGCGTACCAAGCGGGAGCGTGACGCGGAATGGCGCAGGCGGAGCGGAGGCTTGAATCGCAAACAGGGGGTGGGGATTTATCGCCCCTGCCGGCGCGATTCCTGTTGATCATTATCATCTCGGCGGGGGTTGTGAATGCCTGCGGACTCTGGCGGCCGCTTGTCGATCGTCATGATTGGGGCACGGCCCACCAGGGGCAATTCGGACGGAACCATGTGCGCAACGGTTTGTCGGTGACGCAGACGCGCTGCATGTACAGCGTGTTTCAGCAGAAGATCGCGGAAGCGCGAAAGTTCTACCCGGACCATCCGCCGCTTTTGTCGCTGTGCCTGGGGCTGTCGATTGCCGTTTTTGGCGCGAACGAAGTCGGCGTGCGCATGGTGCCGGCGGCGTCGACGGTGGCGGCGGTTGCGCTGGCGGCGTCCATCGCGGCGGGGGTCCGGGGCCGCAGGTACGCGCTGTGGTGTGCGGCGGTGATGACGGCGCTGCCGATCGTGCTCTATTTCGGACGGACGGCGACACACGAGCAGCTGGTGCTGCCGCTGTGGCTGCTTGCGCTGCGCGGCTACCTGGGATGGACCTGGCCGGAGCGGTATGGTCGGCGACGGCGGCGCGACGCGACGCTGTTCGCGGCCGGGACGATGTTATCGATTCTGTCCGGGTGGGTGGCGCTGCTTCAGGCGGCGGTGGTCTGGCTGCACTACGCGCTGGGTGTTTGGCGAAAGCGGCGGGCGGGTTCGATGGCGGGGTGGCTGCTGGTGACAGCACCGGCGGCACTGGCGGCGGCGATCACATTCACGCACATCCTGTGGACGCTGGAGTGGAAGGCGGGACATCTCGTACAGCTCTTCTTTTATCGCTCGGGAATCAAGGAGGGCGAACAGGCGTTTACGCTATGGGCGTGGCTGGCAAGGCAGGCCGAATGGCTGAGACGGGACTTTACGGTCACGGGTCTCGTCATTGCGCTCGTCACGACGGGAGCACTGGCCGCGACGAGATTTCGCCGTTCGCGGACGCCCGGGGGCGTCGGACGCGGAGGCAGTCGGCGGGGTGGCGATCGCGCGGCGCGCGGGCCGAGTCATTCCGGGGTTGAAATCGCGGCGGGCACGCCGGCGCGCGCGGCCGGCGCGCTCGAGCTGTGCTGGCTGATCGGCGCGGCCGGTCTGCTCTATGTGCTCGTGTTCCGCGGGGCGTCTTATGTGCACGAATACTGGTGGCTGCACGCCGCGCCGGGCATGGCGATGGTGATGGCGCTCGGTCTGGACGCGGCGATGGTCGCCGGCGCGCGGCGGAGCGCGGCCCTGGCGTCGGTGGCGGCCGTCGGGGTCGTCGCGATAAGCATGGAATCCGCCGTCGAGAAGCCTTTTTTTCATCATCGGCGGCGGATCGCTTCAATCGCGCTGGAGCCATGTAGATTCATTAATGAACACGCGCCGCCCGACGCGGTGGTGTATGGCAATCGCCAGTTCTGGGCGATTCGCGCATACCACGAGGGGCCGCTGCGATTTCTGCACCCGCAGATTTCGTGGTATCTGGATCGAATGTACGTTCGCGCGACAGAGGAACAGGCGCTGGCTCGAGTCGCTCCGGTGTGCAGGTTCTACCTGTGGCTCAACGTGCGGCGTGAGGACCGTCCGCTCCTGGCCCGGCTCCGGCGAATGGGGACGGTGCTGGCCGAGTGGCCCCACGCGGCGGTGCTGGACCTGACGCGCGCGCCGCAAGCGGGCGGCGGTGGCGGGGCGGAACCGTAAAGGGAGGCACCTACGGCGTGATCGGCTCGAAGCCGACCTTGACGGCATCGGCGGCGCGGCGAAGGGTGAGATGGCCGAGGAAGCGGTCGTCGCGGCGATCGGGAAAGTCGCTGCGGAAGTGCACGCCGCGCGACTCCTGTCGGGCGAGGGCGGCATGGCCGATCAGGCGGGCCACGGTGAGCATGTTCTGCGTTTCCCAGCCCATCCGGTCCCACAAGACCTTGTCCATGACGTAGCGGGTCCAGAAGTCGACGATCTCCAGTGTTTCGGCGAGACGGTCGGCGTTTCGGTCGATGCCGAGGTTGCGCCAGCACAGGGCGCGAAGGCTGTTGCGCACGTCGGCGAGGTCGAGTTCGGTGCGCGGGCTCTGTTCCTGTCGATGGCGGATGTCGCGGGGGGCGACGGCGCTGCGCTCACGGGCGGCCTGGTCGGCGGCGAGCGCGCCTGCGCGCTGTCCGAAGACCAGCCCTTCCAGCAGGGAGTTGCTGGCGAGGCGGTTGGCGCCGTGGACGCCGGTGGCCGCGGCCTCGCCGCAGGCAAGAAGGCCATCGACGGAGGATCGCCCGTTTTCATCGACGGCGACGCCGCCGATCATGTAGTGCGCGGCGGGGCGGACGGGAATAAGGTTTTGCTCGACGTCGATGTCAAAATTCTGACACAGGGCCGCGATGTTCGGAAAACGCTCCGCGAAGCGGCCCTTGGGAAAGTGGCGGACGTCGAGATAGACGCAGGTCGCCTGGGTGGAGACGATCTGCGTCAGGATCGCCCGGCTGACGACGTCGCGCGGGGCGAGTTCGGCGTCCGGATGAAACCGCGGCATGAAGCGGTTTCCCTCGCGGTCCACGAGGTAGGCGCCTTCGCCGCGGACGGCCTCGCTGACCAGGGCGCGCGCCGCGCCGGCAACGTACAGGGCCGTGGGGTGAAACTGGACGAACTCCATGTCGCGGAGCGTCGCGCCGGCGCGGAAGGCGATGGCGTGGCCGTCGGCGGTTGCGGCGGGGCTGTTGGTCGTTTCGCGGAAGACGCAGCCCGCGCCCCCGGAGGCGAGGACGATCTGTCGCGCCCAGATGATCTGGTGCCCGTACTTCTGGTGGTGGGTCAGGGCGGCGATGCATCGGCCGTCGTCGACGACGAGATCGATGACGAAGCAGTGATCGAACACGCGGATGGTGGGCGTCTCGCGGGCCTTCCGTGCGAGCGTTCGGCTGACTTCGCGGCCGGTGGCGTCTCCGCGGGCGTGAACGATGCGCCGGGCGGAGTGTCCGCCCTCCATGCCGAGGGCGACCGCGCCGTTGTGGAGATCGAACACCGCGCCCCACGCGATGAGTTCCTGAAGTCGGGCCGGGCCCTCGCGGGCCATAAGCTCGATCCTGCCCGCATCGCCGAGGCCGCATGCCACATCGACGGTGTCGCGGATATGCGCTTCGACAGTGTCGTCGGGGTCGGTCACGACGGCGATTCCGCCCTGGGCATAGGCGGTGTTGCATTCGTCGAGGGTGTCCTTGGTGACAAGAATGACATGAGACCGCCGGGCGGCTTCAATGGCGGCACGAAGGCCGGCGACGCCCGCGCCGATGACCAGCACGTCGGTGAAGACCTGGCCGAGGCGCTGGCTTTCGAAGTTGAGAAGGTATCGTCTTTTCGCGATCTGCTCGCTCATCGCCGGGATATGTTAGTATGGCTCGGCGCGGAGCGACAGCGCGACGGAGACATGCGGCGCGGATTGCTCCCGGTACGGTGCCGAAGCCATGGACGAACTGCCTTCCTTCGATTTGCCGGTCGAGCGGAGCGCGGCGCTGGTGCGCGGAGTCTGGCGGCTCATACCCGTGTCCCTGGGTGTGGGAATCCTGCTGAACTTCCGCAGCGACTGGCGGCTGTTGTGGCTGACGGACAAGGCGTCGTTTCTGGCGGTGGGGTTCTTGTTCCTGTTCGTTCTGGCGGTGACGCTTGCGGTGCTCTGGTCGGCGGGCAGGTGGCTTGTGCTGGCGTTCTGGCGGCGGGAGCTGGGCATCCGCGTGACGCCGGAGGAGATTTTGTTGTCCCTGGGTCCATTCGGCGAGCATCGGCATGCGTGGCGGGATGTTCGCGTCGAGATCGATTCTTCGATTGATCCCGAGATGCTGGAAATGATGCCGGACGACGCCTTTGTGCCTAGACTCCTCCACCGGTCGGCTGATGGGGATTTATCCGCCCTGATGCAGCGTTTTTCCCGCACGCCGTCGGAGACGCTCACACGCCTCCTGCGGCCCTACGTTCGAAGGGCATTGGGCACACGCAATCCAGGCGAAGCGGGGCCGAAATGAGCGTTTTTTGACGGGCGGTGTCGATTGCGGGGCGATTTCGACCACCGTGGCACGGCGGTTGCATTAGACTCGTTCGACAAAACGTTCGGGCAATCGGGACCTGCCGGATTGCATCCATGGTGTGTTGAGAACGGGCGCGCATCCTGTGCACGCCCGATTCGACGTGACTTCGAGAAGGTGACATGAACCCAACTCTTGCCGCCCTGCGACGGTTCCCGGTGATCCGGCTGCTGTCGAGCATTCGCTTCGGCGTCGGTTTGATGGTGCTGATTCTCGTGTATGCGTGCCTGGCGTCTGCGCTGCCGCAGGTGCGCGGGGCGCTCGAGATGACCGAGATGCAGATCTTCCGGCACTGGACGTTCAGCGGAATGATCGTGCTGTTCGGGCTGTCCGTGATGGTGGCGACGCTGACGCGCATCAAGATGAGCTGGATCAACGCCGGGGTGCTGACGGTGCACACCGGGCTGATGATGCTGGTCGTCGGGTCAATCGTCTACTTCGCGACGAAGATCGAGGGGGATACGCTGCTGATCTCGCCGAAGGTGCAACTGGTCAGTGTATCGGGGGGCTCGCAGCGGGTCATCGCGGAGGTACTGGCTGAAAAGGGGCAGTCGTGGACGAACCAGATGCCCGCGTTCGGGGGCCGCGTGGAGCTCTCGGTGCTGGACGTATCCTACGGCGAGGACGGGCTGATCCGTTCCGCGCGCGTTGCAGCCGCCATCGCGGGAGAGACGCGCGAGCTTGCGGTCGATCGCGGCAGCGACGCGGAGCTTGCGCCGGGGCGGTTGCTGGTTCGACTCGATCCGTCGCGCACGGTGGAGACATTCTACGACAATGAGACGGCAGCGCTTTATGTGCGGAGGGGCGGCGGCGCGGAGACCGCGATGATTCCGATCGAAGGGCTGCCTTATTTTCGCGAGCGCTATCTACCGGAACAGGGGGTAATCAAGGATGCGACGGGTAAGCCGGCAGCTTCCAAGCGAAGCCGTCCGGGCATTGACGTCGCGGGACGCACGGTATCCACGAAATTGCTGGAGGACTGGCGGCTGCCGATCGAGCTTGCCAGTGAGGCGATACCTTTTGACATTAAGGTGACGGGCTACCTGCCGTACATCGCGGGCATGATCTCGACGCCGGTCGAGGGCGGCGGCGCGCTGAATCCCGTGGTGCAGGTCGGTCTGTCGGTGGGCACGACGTCGATCGATGAATCGCTGGTGGCGCTGGATCCGGCGCATTCGATGATGCCGCGCGGGATTCCGATCGAGTTCCGGTGGTTTGAGTCGGAGGCGGAGATGCAGGAGGCGCTTCGGCCGATGGCTTCGGCGCATGAGCTTCAGATCGAGGTGAAGGACCCGCCGCTGTCGAAGACGGTGGCGGTCGTCGCGGGGCAGACAATCAAGCTGGAGGGGACGAGCTACGAGCTGACCGTCAAGGACCTTCAGGCGAACTGGCCGATGATGACGCCGGGCTACGAGGGGGCGTCGTCGCCGATGGCCTCGGTGGACGTGAAAAGCGAGGGGAAGCGTTACAATCGAACGGTGATTCAGCGCTTTGGGTCGCTGTCGCAGGACATCGACGAGCAGGGCGTTCGCCATCGGGAAGGGCCGTACGATCCGAACCTGGTGCTCCAGTATCGCACGAGCGAGGACGGCTGGGTGACGATCGCCGCCGGGCCCGGCATCGCGCCGCGGCTCGCGGTATTCGGTGCGGACGGATCGGTGGATGTAAAGCCTGTGACACTCGGCGAGCCGCGGGCGGTGACGATCATGTCCACGCCGCTTGACCTGACGGTTCGTTCGTTCGTTCAGAACTCGGAAATGGTGCTCACGCCGCTGGTCGAGCCGCTGGAGCGGCGGCGGCCCAACATCGCCGCCCGGTCGGCATCGGCGATTCGGCTCGTGCTGACGCCGCGCGGCGGAGAGGACCGCACGCCGCGGACGCAGTGGGTCGCCTTCAGTCAGTATCCTTATACCGAGGCGCGGCCGATCCGGGTGCGGCTGCCGGGGATGACGGACGAATACGAGATCATCTACTCGCGGCTGGAGCGGTCGCTGAATGCGACGCTGATTCCGCGGAAGCTCAGCGTGAAGTTCTTCCCCGGCCGACAGAACGTCGAGTCGTGGCGGAGCGATTTCCTGGTGCAGGCGGGACCCGGCGCGGCGCCGAGCCCGGCCGCGGTTTACACCAACCAGACATGCACGGCGGGCGGGTGGACGCTCTTTCAGAGCGGGGCGGCGGGGGACCACTGGAGCTACACGGTACTCGGCGTCGGGAATCGAAAGGGCATCTGGACGATGGTGCTCGGCTGCCTGCTGGTGACCCTGGGCAGCCTGTACGCGTTTTACGTGAAGCCGGTGCTCCTCAAGCGCCGGGCGGCGGCGGGCCGCGCTTCGGCGGGAACTTCGCGGGCACCGGTGGCGCGGGGTTCGAGCCCGGACGACGACGCGGACGGCGGGTATCAGGATCAGACTTCCCATGAAGACGAGCCGGCGGAGGTGCGGGCATGACGGCGATATGGTCGCGAGCGGCGAAGTTATGGATGGCGGTCGTGGTGTTCGCGGCGGCGCCGGCCGGGGCGGCGGATGAGCCGTTCGCGGCTTCGAAGAGCGCGGCGGCGCTCGACGCGCAGATAGACTGGTCGCGGGCGCGGCTGATCGCGGTGCAGGACGACGGGCGGTACAAGACGCTCGACACCTTCGCGCGCGAGGCGTTCGGGGCGATGTACGGCAAGGAGCACCTGCCGGGTCTGTCGCCGGCGGCGTCGCTGATGGAGTGGCTGTTCAATCGCGACGCGTATCTGGACGCGCCGGTGATCCGGCTCAAGGACAAGGGGGTTCGGATACACCTTTCGGCGCACATGCCGGAGGCGGCGCGGCAGCGGATTCAGCAGACGGGCTACATGACGCCGCGCGAGCTGGCGGATCCGGTGGTGCAGCAGCGGATCGCGGAGCTGGAGCCGATGGCGCCGATGGTGACGGCGATGCGGCGGGTGCGCGGGGCCGAGGTCGTCTCAAAGTTCATGGACCAGATGTTTCGCGTGGTTCCGCGGCCCCGCGGCAGCAGCGACGAACTGTGGCACACGATGCAGGAGCTTCAGGCGAATCTCCCGCCGGAACTGCTCGCCCGGGGCGGGTTGTTTCCGGGCATGGGCGGCGGCGCGGGGGATCCGATTGCGGGTATCAGCCCGGATCAGGCTGTCAAAGCTATGGCATTATGGGCCGGGCTGTGGAAGGGCTGGAGCGCCGGCGACGCGGAGAAGGTGCAGGGTGCGATCGACGGGCTGGCCGCGTTCCTGCCGAGTCTCGCGGGCGAGGGGGTTTATCCGGCCGAAGCGCAGCGTTCGGCGGAGGCGAGCTACTACGCCTGGGGCAAGTTCACCTGGGGCTACTGGATCTACATGCTGGGGCTGCTTTTGGCCGTACCGGCGGTGGTGACGCGGTGGCGGGCGCCCTGGCTGATATCGATGGGGCTTCTGGTCGCGGCGATGACGCTGCACGCCTGGGGGATCGGCCTGCGCTGGTTCATCCTGGGGCGGATACCCGTGGCGAACATGTTCGAGGCGATCGTGGGCTCCGCCTGGATCGGAATCGCAGTGGGCCTGCTGATCGAGTGGCGCTACCGGACGCGCTTCGCGCTGGTCGGAGCGCATGCGACGGGATTCCTGGCGCTGGTGCTGGCGGGGTATGTCGTGCCGGGCGGGGGGACGATCACGACGATCATGGGGATACTCGACGACGTGATGCTGCGGATTCACACGGTGCTGATCATCGCGTCGTACGCGCTGATTTTTCTCGCGTCGGTGATCGCGGTGATCTATCTTTTTGGATATTACTATCACAAGTCAGCGGCACGGTCGGCGGAGTTCGGGGTGATCGGCGCGATCATGGGGATTGCCCTGTGGCTGGTGGTGGGCTTCGTGTTTCAGCCGTCGGCAGAGATGGCGGGGGATTTCGTCAAGAATCCGAAGGCGACGCTGGCATTCACGATCGCGGCGGTCGCGACAGTGCTGATGCTTACGCTGGTGGCGCGGCCGGGGGCATCGCCGAGGGCCATTGCGGGGCTGGCCGGCCTGCTGATCGCGTGCATCACGCTGGCCATCGGCAGCCGCGGCTTCGCCGAGGGCATGGCCTGGACAATGACCGGCGCGGGGACGCTCTGGGCCCTGGGCAACCTGACGGGCATCGCCCTGCGAAACCGCGCGGCGTGGATCGGCGGACCGGTTCCGGCATTGGCGGGAGCGGGGGCGAACGGGCGCCAGCGGGCCGGGGGCGCGGCGGCGGATCGTGCCATGATGGCGGCATCGGAGGCGGCGATGCACAAGCCGCTTCTCGCCGGGGCCCTTCCGGGCGATCGGGCGGGGGCGGCGGCGCTGCCCTTCTGGCTCCAGCAGGCTGACTGGTGCCATTTGATCATTCTTAACATGGTGTTCGTGATGCTCTTCGTCGGGACGATCCTCGGGGCGGTCTGGGCGGACTACTCCTGGGGCCGGCCGTGGGGCTGGGACCCGAAGGAAGTGTTCGCGCTCAACACGTGGATCATCTACGCGATTCTCATTCACATGCGGTTCGTCACGAAGGACAAGGGGCTGTGGACGGCGTGGTTGAGCGTGGCCGGGTGCCTGATGATGGCGTTCAACTGGTGCTTCGTGAACTTCTACATCGTGGGGCTGCATAGCTACGCGTAGAGGGATCATGGGTTTGAGCGCTTGGAGCGGCTTTTGCGTGGTCGTGGAGTTGCCCGCTACTGCCTTACTCGAACAATCCATGGTCTATGGGGCATACGTGAAGTTCACGTGGTTGACGCCGTGGCAGGTTAGCGTGCAGCTCCCGCTGAAGTTGCCGGTGTCATTGTAGAACCTCTGGCCGCCCACGATGGTGAAGTCGAAATTGATGAGGTGGTCGTGCCGGGCGGGGCTGCCGGTCACTCCGTGGGGGGCGTGGCAGGCGCTGCACGGCGAGCGCGCGTCGACGATGTGCAGGCGATGGAAGCGGAAGCTCTCGTCGTTCAGGATCGAGTTTCGGTCGTGGCACTGATAGCACAGGGCATAGGCCTGGGCCGTCTCGATGGTAAAGTCCGCCGTTTCATAGTTGGCGTTCAGCAGGAAGTCGAAGCGCGAGCCGTGCGGGCCGTTGGGGCCAAGGCCGCCAAGCTGGCGCGCGTCGGGGTTGTTGTGGCAGTCCTGACAACTGATGAGCGTGCGCGAGCGCTGTTCGGGCAGGAGGCTCGGCACTTCGTTTCCGCCGCGGCTGGGGACGATCACCGGGTGGGCTGACGCGGCCGAAGCCTGCAACTCGCGGCGGATGTTTCCGATCGCGTCGCGCTGACGGATGATCCGCCCCTCGACGGGAACGGGGTTGTCGGCATGGCACTTGAAGCACACTTCGTACTCAAAGCGGGCGCGGTCGACGAACGTGCCGGCGGCATTGATTCCTGACACGAACTCCATCGCCGGGGGGATGAGGTTTCCGCGATCGGCAAACTGGCGCGACGCGCCGAGGGGGTTCTCGCGGACGGCATGCGGGTTGTGGCAGTCGACGCAATCGACATGGGGTCGCATCGTCAAGGGGTCTTCGGCCGGGTCATGGCGGTCAAACAGGCGCTCGACGCGGTGGCCGCTGCGCTGGTTGGCGACGCTGGAAAGGTCCCGCCCGGAAAGGCCGCCGTGGCAATCCATGCACAGGTCGTAGGATCGGCCGCGGAGCAGCCGCTCGGGGTGGTTCGCGTTGTGCGCGACGTGGCACGTGGTGCAGGCGGCGTCGGCCATTGAGCCGAAGGCGATCTGCTGGCCGTTGGTGACGGTCGGCGGGACATTCCGGGGTGAAAGGGCGTGCGCGCTGCGTGGCCAGCCGTCCATCTTGTGGCAGGTATTGCAGAGGGCGCCCTGGCGATCGGTGATGCGCAGGAAGTTGCCGAGCTCGTTGTTGTGCGGGTCGTGGCAGGCGATGCACTCCAGCTCGCCACGCTCGCCGAGCTTGATGCGATCGCTGACGAGGTCGGGCGAGCGCAGCTGCGGGTCGCGGTTGGAGAGCTGGCGGTCGTAACGGAAGCCGATCGGGTGGTCGTCGGAGAGATCGTTGGTGAGGTTGCTCGGGCCGGTGGGCATGAAGGGCTGATTCATCGCGATCGGGTCGGTCATCGGGCGGCTGAGGACAAGCCCCAGGGCGATGCTGCCGTCGTGGCACGAGAGACACATCTTGCTCGGCCCGCCGGGCTGATCGATGCGGGCGTCGGTCGTGCTGCTGGAATAGATGCGATAGTAGGTCGTGGGGTTGTAGCGGTTCCAGAGCGGGGCCTGCGGGTCGGCGTTGTGGGGGGCGTGGCAGAAGATGCAGACTTCACTTTCGTTGGCGGCGCGGACGGAGCCACGCCCGGACGTGGAAAGATTGTGCGGGCTTAGGACGACGCTTTCATCTCCGCGGGCCGCGCAGGCTGCGAGGAGCAGAACGGCGGCGGATGGGCCGGCGCAGCGGGTCAATCGGTACGTGTTCATTATGCCCATCAGGGTACATTCTCCGGGAGATATTGAAACACCTGAACGCGGCGGTTGTAAGTATCCGCGATCCAGATTCGGTCCTGCACGTCGATGGTGATGCCGGAGGGCAGGTAGAACTCTCCGGGCTTTCGGCCTTCCTGGCCCCAGGCCATGAGCAGGCGGCCATCGGCGTCGAAGATCTGCACGTTTTCGAACTGGCTGTCGAGTACGTAGATGTGTCCTTCGCTGTCGACGGCGACATCGCGGGGGAGGGCAAAATCTCCGGCGGCGTCGCCTTTTTTTCCAAAGGCCCGCTTGAATGCGCCGGATGCGTCGAAGATCTGGACCCGGAAATTCATGGAGTCGGCGATGACGAGTCCGACGGCGTCGCTCCAGGTCATTCCCGCCGGGAAGTTGAATTCGCCGTCGCCGCTTCCGCGCTGACCGAACCGGCGCAGCTCGCGGCCGTCGAGGGAAAATACGATGCAGGCGTGCAGGGCGGCATCGAGAACATAGAGTTCGGAGGCCTCTTCGTTCCAGGCGAGGGCGGTTGGGCGTTTGAGCGATCCTTCGCCGATGGTTCGCGCGAGCGCGCCGCCGGTGTCGAACAGGAGGACGGCGGCGCGCTTGCTGTCGGAGACGATGAGTTTTTCGCCGACGAGCAGGACATCGGAGGGCCAGTCGAGAGGCCTTGCGCCGGCGCGATCGATCGCGCGGAAGTCGCGGGACTGCATGTCGAGGATGTAGACGGCGTGATTCTGGCCATCGGCAACGAAGACCCGATCGCCGCGGGCGGCGACGGCGGTGGGCGTGGAGAATCCGATGGTCGGTTCGGGCCCGGCGATAAGGGCCCTCAGGCCGCCGAAGGGCCTGGGCTTTCCGAGGCTTGCCTCACCGGTGAGTTCGCCGACGTGGCGAATGCGGGCGGTGTCCGGGGGCTTGGGCCAGCGCAGCGGCGACAGGCCGGCATCGAGAATCGGCCGGAGCGGCTGCTGGCAGGAGGCGGCAAGAGCGGCGCAGGCGAGCAGGGCGGCTCGTCCGAGGGACGTTAAGGCAGCGCGCCGGGCTGTGCGTATGCGAAGCTTCATCCGCGGGGCTTCCCGATAATGGGGATTTCCCGGCGCACCTTGAGCCAGAGCGCCATGGAGTGATCCGTGGAGGACGGCAGATCGAGCATATCGTACTCGGCCTCGACGAGGATGGTGAAGAGCCCGATCCGGTAGGCAATCGAGGTCGTCAGGTCGACGCCGTGCGTCTCGCCGAAGAGCGAGTCGTTCTGAAAGCGGTAGAGGGCCGAGGAGTTCGCTTCGAGATTGCGGCCAAAGATGTACCGGTGGGTCAGGCCCAGGTCGACAAGGGTCGTGTAGCGTTCCTCGATGTATTCCTCGTAATCCTCTCCGGTGAAGCGAAAGTACGACGCGGCGGCGCGTCCGCTGAGCTGGTGCTTTTCATTCTGAAGGACGATGACATCGCCGTTGGCATGCACGGCGTGGTAGGGGTCGATGGAGTCGTCGTTGTATTCGTATTCGGGTCCCGCGGACCAGCGGGGCTGTCGATAGGTGAAGCCGATGCGTTGGCGATTGATGTTTCGGTCGTTGTAATAGAAGAACTCCTGTGGATCGATTTTCTCGTCCTGCCAGCTCATCGCGTAGTAGGGCGTCAGGCCCATGTCGAAGTCCTGCTGCACGCGAAGGTCGATTCGGTCGCGCGTTACCTCGAAATTGTCGAAGACGCGGTAGGTGTAGCTGACGAGGACGGTCTGACGGTCGATGATGAGCCCGGTCGGGATGCGCTGGAGGGCGGTATACCCGTTGTTTCGAAAGACGCGGTAATCGAGTCCTTCGCGGTAGATGCGGACGCCGTTGGGGTCTCGAACGATGATGCTGAGCCGGTTGACGTCGCGCTGCACGAGGTAGGACGGAAGCGGATCCCGGAAGGTGACGGCCTCGTCGAGAACGACGCCGTTTTCCTTGCCCTGGTCGGCGCGGCTGTTCGAGTGGATGTAGGAGAGATTCGAGGAGAAGCGGCCGAGGCGGTTGGGCTTGCTCAGGGAGAAATTGGTGAGACCGCCCCACTCGGTGAAGTCGGCGTTCTCGTTGGAGTCCTGATTAAAGGCATACAGTCCGGCGGTGCTGGTGAGCAGGTCCTTGAACTGGTGGGTGACGCCCCAGTCGCCGCGGTAGGTGTCGGTGTCGAGCTCGAAGTATTTTTCCTTGAGGTACTGCGCCTTGTAGGTCGTGAAGAGCGCGTCGGTGTGCTGGAGGCGAAGCTGCGGCGTGAAATCGAGAATGTCGCGGGCGATGTCGCCGGTTTCTTCCTCAAGACGGAAGTAGGTGTCGAGGCGGCTTCGCTTGTCCCGGCCGAACTGGATGGTGTCGGTCAGGGCGAAGTAGTTTCGCGTGGTGTCGAAGCGTTCGAGGGTGCCGCTGTACCGGTCGCTGCGGCGCTCGTACTCGTATTCGAGATTCAGGTAGTGATCGTCGGTCGGCTGCCAGGTGGCCTCGTAGGCGAGGGTGTCTTCTCCCTGTTCCTCCTTGTCGTCGAGATACCACGATCCGCCGCTTTCCAGCTCATCATAGAGATGGTCGAAGGTAAGGCGCATCGGAAGCTTCGGGTCGTTGTAGAAGAGGCCCGCTCCGTATTTTTCGCGGTTTCGCTGCATGCTCGGCAGGAACGGCCGGGGCACGCGATCATCCAGCTTGGAGGCGTAACCGGTGGCTGAGACCTTGCCCGCCGGGAACGCCTGCATGCGGAGGTCGTATTCAAAGATCTCGCCGTCGGGCGATTCGGATTTGTCGAAGAAGAGTCCGGAACCGGTCTCGGTGTAGCGTTCCTGCGAGAGGCCGCCGCGGATCATCGCGTCGTAACGGAGGACATTGTCATCGATGATGCTTCCGCGGGTCTCCAGTCCCAGCGTTTCCTCGAATCGGTATTCCTTGTTGGTCTGGGAGAACCTGGGGCGATTGGCCCCAAGGCGATCGGTGCGAACCGTTCGGCGCTGGAGGGCCATATCGAAGCCGAGGTCGGCGGTCATTTCTTCGATGTCGATAATGCCGCGCCTGCGGGACGGCGCGGCGGCATCCAGCGAGAGCGGGTTGTCGGCATCGTCGACAGGGGATGAGTCGGGTGCGCTTTCGACGGGCTGGGTGGTCGCCGCGGAAGTCGGTTCCTGTGCAGGCGCCCTGTGCATGCCGATTGGGCCGACCAGGACGGCGAAGATAATGAGCGGCGTTATCCTCATGCGCGACCAGCGGGCCTCTAACAGATGGGCGGCGAATTCGATCCTGCAAAGTATGGCCTTACGGCGCAGCCTGTCCAGCGCTCGCAGGACGGAGCGGCGCCGCTTCGAGCCTCAGGTTGAGCGGATACACCCGACGCGCCCTCATTGCTGAAAACCAGGACCGCGCGGACAATGCACTCGACGCTTAACAGCGGCGCGGGGCCGTGGTATAGTCGCGGCCTCATGCATCCGACCAGAATGAATGATCCGCCCTTTGCAAGTTCGGGGCCGCGTCGTGCGGAACGCGGCCTGCGATTCTACCGTCGGGCTGCGGTTCGTGCCGCTCTGGCGGCGGTGCCGCTGGTCGTGACTGCGGCATTTCTCCCCTCTTGTGCGGAAAACACCGCATCGACAGGCGAATCGGGCGAGCCGTCCGAGACGGCCGGCCCGAGCAAGTTGGCGGCGGTCGCGGAGATCCAGGATCTTCTGGCGCGGGGCATCGTGGGCAGCGCGCACGATTTCACGCAGGCCGGAGGCGATCCGCTCGATCTGTGCACACCGTGCCATACGCCGCATATCGCCGCGGCCCGGGCGCCGCTGCTTGACAAGCGTCCGCAGACGCTGGTGGCCCTTCGGCCCTACCAGGCGCTGGGGGTGGTGCTGGATGACAGTTCGCTGCTGTGCCTGAGCTGTCACGATGGTGTCATCGCCAGCGACGTGTTCAGCTTTGCGCACGCCACGACGACACCGGGCAGGCTGGGGACCTCCTGGATCGGCCCCGGGACGCTCCAGAGCCATCCGGTGGGCGTGGCGTATCCGCTGGCCGATCCGAAATATGTTCCCATCGCCGGCGTGAAGGGGGAATCTCGCATTCCGCTGCCCGGCGGCCGGGTACAGTGCATCTCCTGTCACGATCCTCACAACACGCATCGGCATCGCGGGATGCTGGTGAGCACGAACGAGGGCAGCCGGCTGTGTCTATCGTGCCATCGCATCTGACCGCGTCGGACCAACCGAGACCAGGATTGGGATGAATTCCCCCTGCAAAAGAGAAACACACATCGAGTGTGGCGCGAGGCCGCTCGCGGTTTCAGTCCGCGCCGCGGTTGTGGCCCTGTGCGCGCTGGTCATTGTCGCGGGCTGCGTGACGACGAGCGGAGGATTTCGCGCCGCGCGGCGGCAGGATGTTTACCCGCCCTCGCCGCAGACGCCGCGCGTGGTTTCGCTGGGGAATCTGCGCAGCGGGGCGGCGCCCAGCGCCGCCGAAGTTCAGGTGGCCATGTTTCTTTTCGGCGAGGAGCCGGATGCGCCGCTTGCGTTCATCCGCCCGCTGTCCGTGGGACTGGCGGCGTCGGGAGTGCTTGTCTGCGACGCGGCGCTGGGGGCCGTGCTGCGGTGGGACACAGAGGAGCGGGACCTCGGGCCGCTCGCGCTGGCCGAACGGCCTGCGCGGCCGGTCGCAGCCGCGCTCGCGCCCGGAGGCGACCTGCTGATTGCCGACGCGAAGGCGGCGGCGGTTCTTCGCTACGACGCGGGCGGCGGGGTCGTCCGGCGCTATGCGCTTCCGCCCGATTCGTTCCGCCCGGCGGGGTTTGCATGCGTGGGCGATACGCTGTGGGTGACGAATGCGGCGGCTCACCGGATCGAAGTTTTCAACGCGGCGAGCGGCGCGCATGTGCGCAGCATCGGCCGGCGCGGGCGGAAGTCGGGTGAGTTCGGGTCGCCGCTGGGAATGGCTCTCACACCGGACGGCCTGGTCTGCGTGGTAGACATGCTCAATTGCCGCGTGCAGGTGTTCGACGGGTCGGGCACGCATGTGCGGAACATCGGCGGGCCGGGGGACCTGATTGGCACCTTCGGCCGGCCCAAGGATGTGGCCGTCGGTCCGGATGGCACGGTGTTTGTGACGGACGCGGCGAGCCAGCGCGTCCATGTGTTTGACGATCGGGGGCGGCCGCTCATGGCCTTTGGTGAGCCTTCCGATGGGATCGGCGCGTTATCCGTGCCGGGTGGAATCTGCATTTCGTCCACCTGCCCGGTCGATGCGGGTTCGATGCCTGTGGGTTTTCGACCCGCGTACTATGTCCTTGTGGCCGAGCAGCTGATGCGGCCGGGGGTGCGCGTGTATGCCTGGGGAGAAGGGGCGGAAGGCACGGCCGCGGGAGGCGAGAGGGCTGATGCGAAAGGATTCGCGGAGGGCGTCATCAATCCGCACTGGTCGGCGGCACAGTGCGGGACTTGCCACGTCATGCAGGGCGGCAAGACCGTGCGCCTTGTGTCGGCGTCGGTAGACCAGGGATGTCTTTCGTGTCACGACGGGAAGAAGGCCCGGATGGAAGCGCACCCGGTAGGGCGGCTCGCGGTGGCGAAGGACATTGAAGTGCCGGGCGGCTGGCCGCTGGTGGAGGGACGGCTGGGTTGTCTGACGTGTCATGACATTCGGCGGCATTGCGACGCACCGGAGCGGCGGCCGCCGGTCAACGCGGCGATGCTTCGCTCGTTTGAGCCTGAGGAGCCGCTTCATTTCTGTCGGCAGTGTCATAAGGCGGACGCGTCGTGGCGGATGAGCCCACATGAAAACGTCGATGGTTCGGGGCGGATCGTGGAGAATTCGTGCCGGTTCTGCCATGCGCAGACGCCACAGGTGGCATCGGCGCGAAGCGGGCAGGCGAAGCTGTATGCCGAGGGGTCACAGCTCTGCCTGACCTGTCATACGCGGCATTGGGACGTGTCACCGCGCGGACACGTGGATCGGCCGGTGACGCCGGAGATCCGCCGGGCCATGGTTGCGCGGGAACTGGCGGGCGGGCGATCCGGTGACGCGCCCTCGGTCGTTTTCAGCGCCGATCTGGACCGCGAGCCGGCGCTTCTTCCGCTGGCGCGGGGCGAAGTGACCTGCTACACCTGTCACAATCCGCACGAGCCGGGGCTGTTTCCGGCGGGCTCGCCGCAGGGGGCCGTCTCGACCCTGCCGGAAGACGCCCACGCCGCGCTGCGCGTCCGCAGCATGGACCTGTGCATCACGTGTCACGCGAAGTGAGCGCGTGCCGCGGGCGGCGCTCTTCGCGCACTCCCGAATCGGTCATTCGAATTCCTGGTGAACGCCGATGGCGATTTCGGCGGCGCGCTCGACGGAAAAGCTGAGCGTGGGGAGAGAGACGTCGTTGTGGCACCGGAGACAGACGAAGTCTACGGTGAGCGCGGCGCGGCCCTCGGCGTCCTTCACAACGCGCGTGCCGTCGGGCGTGAAGAAGCCGGTGTAGTCCAGCGGCTCGGTGGTGATGCGGAAGATGTGCGAGCGCGTGTCGCCC
Source organism: Planctomycetota bacterium (assembly GCA_003576905.1). Lineage (GTDB taxonomy): Bacteria > Planctomycetota > Phycisphaerae > UBA1845 > UTPLA1 > UTPLA1. Next base: position 33,474 of record QEVG01000037.1, read on the forward strand.
ACGCGGGCCAGCGGACCGACCGCCGCGGTCGAGGCCGATGAACCGGACTTGACGGCATAGGGCATGTGGCAGCTTTCGCAGGTGAGGGTCTCGGTGTAGCCGTCGGTCGGCCTGACGAAGACCTTGCCCTCGTGCAGGGCCATGTTCTCCTCGGTGTGGCAGACCGTGCATTCATTGCGGATCGCGCCGGCCCGGTCGTACGACGTGCCGCGGTGGGGATCGTGGCAGAAGGTGCAGGCGAAGGCCGCATGTCCGCCGCTGGCGGCAAGTTCCTGCCATTGCGAGCGGGGGTTGATGAATCCGTCCACGCCGGTAATCTCGTCGGCCGGGCCGTCGAAGGGCGTGCTGTGGCATTGTTTGCAGGTCATTGCGCCGGGCGAATCCACAAAGATGTCCCGCGCGGACGGATTGGGAATGTGATTGGAGCCGGGCCCGTGGCACGCCTCGCATTGCACGCCGGCCTCGGCCCAGGTGCCGATGAAGCCGGGGCGGTTTTCCTGAAAGAGCGGGTTGGAGGGGTCCTGGGGGGCGGGGCCAGTCGTCTCATAGCGGAATCGATCGAAGTCGTACGGAAGCGGCGCCGCGGCGGTCGGTGCGAAGTCGGCGAAACCGGGCGTGGTGCCGTTCGGGGGGGTGTCGAGATTCCACTGCGTCGCCTTGCCGGTGAGCCCGGTCGTCAGAATAAAGCCGCCGTTGTCGATGAAGAGGGCGCGTTTGGCATATCCGCCAAGCAGGTAAGAGATGTCGGACCATGCGTAACCATCGGGGGGATTGGGTACGCCCGCCTGGTCGGCGGCGGCGGGGAAAGTCGGCGGTCCGCCCTGGACGCGGTTGAGCGTAAAGGCGTGGGCATGCAGGGCGTACTGCTGGGCGATGTCGGCGTGGCAGGTCTTGCACGAGGTCGAGGTAAGAAAACTCGCCCCGCCGTTCGTTCTGTCGGTCGTGTTGTAATAGATCGGCAGCGTGGGCGTGTTGATGGTCACGACGTCGCACGCGCCGGAAGTCCATGCCGCGACAAGCGATGTCGCAATCACGACAGAGAGGACGCGGCGCGGGGCGACTCGAGGGGGGGCTTCATTCACGCGGCATACTCCGTCGTTTCGCGAGGGGATCATCGCGTGCGTTACCTGCCGATGCTCGTCAGAAGCCCCTGCGCGGTCAGGAGCATGTTGCGGGTGTAGCCTGGGTTGTGCACGCCGTAGCTGCCGTCGTACAGGGCGTAGTAATACAGGAATCGCACCTTCTTGAGCGTGTCGCGCTCGTCGGCGGTGCCGGCAATCGGCTGACCGTCGGCAGGTCCGCCGCAGCAACTGTATTCCCACGTGGCCGGATCGCCCAGGCGCGTCTTAACGTCGTCGAGCAATGCCTGGACGGAGGACCGGAGCGTGGCGGCGAGGGCCTGGGCGTTTTCGGCGGCGGGGTGACAGCCGGAAGCCACGCAGCCGGCGAAGTTGACTTCAAACGTGTGCCCGCTGATGGCGGGGGCGATTTCGCTCATGAAGTCCTGCCGGTACATGTGGCAGGAGGAACACTGCTCGCGCACGAGGGCATGCGGCGAGTTGACACTGAGTGTGAGCGGTTGGGTTCCGTCGGGCACGGGCATCTCGCCGACGTACACGTTGGACTGGACGCTGTGGTGCGGCGGGCGGGACGTGTCCTGCCAGGTGTTGCCGCGGCTGTGATGGCACTGGCCGCAGATGTTGAAGCGGGTGGGGTCGGTCGTGGCCGCAAGGGTGTTGGTCGCGGTCGGGTAGGCGACTTCGGGATATCGAAGCTGGTAATCGCGGCCGGAGTCGGCGAAGGGTGCGTTGCCGGTCCGTCCGTGCGGATCGTGGCAGGTCGCGCAGGCCACGGCGTTCATCTCCTCGCGGGACTTCCCGCTGAGGAGGTCGGCCGGGACGGACTGTCCTTCCTGAATGGCGAGGAAGCGGTAGTCGCCGGAGTGGCACGTCCCGCAACTGCTGAGCTGGTTGCCCTGTGCGAACGACGACGCCAGCGATTCGGTCACGAGGGCGTGGCCGGACTGCTGCCATTGTTCGAACGTGGGGTGATTGGCGCCGGTGTGGCAACGGCCGCAGACGGACGAAGCGATGTTCACGGGCGGCCGGAGGTTGATGTCGGCGACGTTCTCCACGTGATCGCGTCCCGGACCGTGGCAGCTTTCGCAGCCGACGCCGGCGAGGGCATCCGTGGTGGCCCGATTGACGAAGCCGCCTGATTCGCCGAAGCCGACGGTATGACAGCCGAGGCACTCGGCGTTTTCGCCCTGCCCCATTTCTTCCAGCGTGGCGAGTGCGCCGGAATGCAGCGTGGCAAGCCAGCTCGTATGCGTATTCGCGTGGCACTGACTGCATCGCTCGGAGCCGATGTACTTGCCGGTGAGGCCTGAGTTTCCGGGCGGCTGGGGGCCGGGCGGCGGGCACAGGAGACCGAGGCCGGCGGGTGAAAGGAAACAAACCGCAAGGATGAGACAGCGAATGCTGGATGAACGTGTCATAGGCTCTCCGGCGTACTTCATGCTCCGTGGCGCGCGAGCCCGTCCACTGCTGGTATTTTAGGCTCGACCGGCCGTGCGGAACAGGTCCGGCCTTCGAGGATGAATCCACAATCCGGCAAGCGCTCGCGGCAATCCCGGAAAGCAAACAGCGGCGTGTTACCCTGAAGGGTCGCGCGCCGCTGTCGTTCGGATGTTCCCTGCGAGCCGGGAACAGGTGGGGCGACCCGCGCGGTGAAGGGGTGACCGCGCGGGTCGGAGGATCAGTAACTACTGGACATCCGGCGCTTCATTCGCGTATTGCTCGGCAAGAATCAGAGCTTCGCGCATGTAGTCCGGGTTGTGGACACCGCCGCCGCCGCCATCCTTGAAGTAGTAGAGAATGTAGCGGGCCTTCTTGATTCCGTCGGGAATCTTGCCCTGACCGCCGGCGTTGTTGGCCGGGCCGCCTTCACTGGTGAATTCCCAGCATGGGCCGGTCGGAGCGGGGTTGAGCCCGGTGCACCATGTGACCTGCGCCGGGCGTGCGGCCCAGGCGTCCAGCGCCACTTCAACGAGATGGCTGCGGAAGTCAAACTCGACGGTGATGCCGGTGAGCTTGGCCTGTGCGTTTTCCTCGGAGCCGTGGCAGGGGACGCATCCGCCCATGTGCACCTCGAAGCTGTGGCCGGAGACGGCGGGGGCGATGCCCTCGACGAACGGCCGGCGATACACGTGGCAGGTGGAGCACTGCTCGGCCGTGTTCAGGTGGACGGAAGGTCGGCTTGGAACGATGGGCTCCAGGTTGCTCGCCGGCAAGGGCATTTCGCCGAAGAACACGTTGACCTGATCACTCGGATGCGGCTCGCGCGAGGAGTCCGTCCAGACGCGGTCGCGCGTGTGGTGACACTGACCACAGAGGTTGAATCGCGATGGATCCTGTGCCATAGTCAAGTCCGTCGTCGGTGTCGTGTACTTGACGAGCGGATGGCGGAGCTGGTAGTCGCGCCCGTCGTCTGCGGTAGGGACATTGCCGGTGCGGGCGTGCGGATTGTGGCAGATGACGCAGGTGATGCCTGCCATCTGATCGCCCGTCAGGCCCGCCAGGGCGTTGTCGGGCACCGTCTCGCCCTTGATGATGGCGCGGTAGTAGTAGTCGCCGGAGTGGCACTTGCCACAGGAGTTTAGAGACGTTCCGTTGGCGAACCTCGGAACAAGTTCGGCGTTTACGGCGGCATGCTTGGACGTCTGCCAGTCCTCAAAGTTGGGATGATGCTCGCCGGTGTGGCATTTGCCGCAGACGTCAGCGGAGATGTTGAGCTTCGGTCGGAGTGCCTCGTCGTTGACGTTGGAAGCGTGGTCCCCCCCGGCTCCGTGGCAGTTTTCGCACTGAACGCCGGCGAGGGAGTTGGTCGTGGCGCGATCGACGAATCCGCCTGTGTCGCCGAAGCCGACGGTGTGGCACCCGAGGCAGGCCGAATTGGTTCCCTGGCCGATTTCCTCGAGGGTTTCGAGGGCCTTGGAATGCAGGGTTCCCAGCCAGTCCGTGTGCACACCACTGTGGCACTGGCTGCAGCGAGCGGCACCGACGTACTTGCCGGTGAGGCCGCTGTCGCCTGTGGGTGGAGTGCCTCCGTTATCGCCGCCGTCGTCGGGCGGCGGGGTCGTTGAGGGACAGAGCATGCCAGCCATGGCCAGCGTACCTACGAGGAGTGCCATCGCCATCAAGCTGAAGGGGCGATGTCGGTAGAAGTGCGTCGCGTGCGGAGCCATCGTTCGTTCTCCTTGGAGCCCTGCTTTTAAGAAACCAAGTCCTCGCAGACCGACGGCAAGGGACTGTCTCGCGTCTTCATCGACGACCCATGCGTCGATGCCGTTGTCGAATCGGGATGTCCTCTCACCGGCCGTTACCGGCCTGCAATCTGTTCTCTCGGACCTGTGCAATCGCCATGCCAGCGAACCACACTCTGCGGAAATCGCCCCGAGGCCCGTAGTGCGGAATTATCCCAGGGTGATCCGCGATTCCAAGCGGGAAACGCCCTTTTTTACGTGGCTGCATCCTGGCTCGGCGAAAAGTTTCGCCACGGAGGTGGAAAATTCCCCCAGTTCAACATCGGAGTGCAGCAACTTGCCGCCCGCCGACTTCTCTTTTGAATTCGTTCATCCGGCATCGCAATATGCACGGATTTCGAGCCTGCCCGACACGTACGCCCTTGGCGCAAGTGCCATCGTCGGGGTCTCACCCGTTGGAAAACCGGGGTTGAAATCATTGAAAGTACGGCACGGGATGTGTTGGTAATCCCGCGTCGAGAGTTATGATGCCGGGCGTCAGGCGTCTGGGTCCGGTGCTGACGAGGGGCTGAATAGGTGACTGTTCCGGTCGACGCGATGATGGACCCGGCGAAACGCACACGGCGTGACGGGCGGGGAGAAACTGCCCGGCGAAACCGGGCGTGGATGGTTCTTCTGTTCGGCGGCGCATTTTTGCTGCCGGCAGCGGCTGCGCGGGCCGACGACCCGGAGAACTGCCTGATCTGTCATCAGTACCGCGGGCTTTCGCGCTTCGACGAAGCCAGCGGCCGGGCACACGTGTTTTTCGTCGATCCGCAGTATGCGCTGGCGCACCGCGGGCCGCACGGACGTCTGGCATGCACGGCGTGTCACATCCGCGAAGAGGTGGAAGTCGTCCCGCATCACGCGGTGACGCCGGTTGATTGCACGCGGCAGTGCCACCTTCCAAGCACCACGGGGATCGAACGCCGGTTCAGCCATGACAACGTCATGGAGATGCTGGCCCGCAGCGCGCACAAGCCGGAGGAACTTTCCAAGCTGACCTTCAGCCGGGGACCGCTGCTGGCGGACAATCAGTCGATTTGTCTCTACTGCCACGATGAGCCGCTGTTTCGCGACCCGGCGCTGGCGATTCCGAAGTTCACGGAGCTTGCGGACCGCGTTTATGACCGGTGCGACGTCTGCCATGCCGAAAAGGTGGCGACGGACATCGAGTATTACGTGCGGCACATCGCGTCCCGCTTTCAGCCGGCGCGGACGCCCCTGGAGCTGGCCCAGGTCTGCGCGGTGTGCCACAGCGATCCGAAAGTGATGGCAGAGCGCGAGCTGCCGAATTCGGTGGCGAGCTTTGTGCGAAGCTTTCATGGCAAGGCCGCGCTTCTTGGCGATTTCTCCACTGCCGACTGCCTCAACTGCCACGTCACGGCGGGCGAAAACGCGCACCTGATGCTTGCTCCGGATGATCCAAAGTCCTCGGTGCACGTCGCCAACGTGGCGGAATCGTGCCGAAGCCTGGTGTGTCATCCCGGCGCGGATCCCAAGATCGCCGAGACGGCGGTGCATCTCGACCTGCCGACGGCACAGGGCACGATTGAATACGCTCTTGCGGCGATCTTCATTGTCCTCACGATTCTGACGTTCGGGCCGTCGTGCATGCTCGTTCTGCTCGATCTGCTCCAGGTGATCGTCGGCCGTGAGGTGCACGGGGAGGAGCGGCTCCATGCGCTGGTCAAGAGAATCATGGAGGACCCGCGCGGAAAGCATCAGCTTGTACGATTCTCGGTGAACCATCGCGTTCAGCACTGGGTTCTTTCGGCGCTGTTCATTCTCCTGGTGTTGACAGGCTTTCCGATGAAGTTCGCCGACGACTGGTGGGCCGCGCCGCTGGTCCGGATGTTCGGCGGACTGGGATGGGCACGGGTCATTCATCACTGGTCGGGCATCCTGCTCGTCCTCGGCTTTTTCGGGCACCTGGTGGACGTCTTCTTCGGATTTGTCAGCCGGGCGCGCGAGCTTGGCGGACCGCACGGCCGGGCGGACTATGTCAAGGCGTGGGTGTCGCTGCCCATGTGGATATCGCCGACGGACATCAAGAAGTCCATCCAGCTGATCCTGTACCTGATGTTCCTGCGCAAGGAGAAGCCCGCGTTCGGCAGATTCAGCCCCGCCGAGAAGTTTGAGTACCTCGGCGTATTCTGGGGGACGATGCTACTCGGCATCACCGGGCTGCTTCTTTGGGGTGAGCAGATCAGCTCGCATTTCCTGTCCGGGCGGGCGTTCAACCTGGCGACCATCGCCCACACCTACGAGGCGTTCCTGGCGGTGATTCACGTGGGTATCCTGCATATCTATAACGTGATCTTCGCGCCCAAGGTGTTCCCGCTTTCGACCGCGACGATGAACGGCTATACGCCGATCGCCAAGCTGGTCGAGGAGCACGGGGAGATGATCGACGAAGTCGCGCGCGACCTGGGAATCCGGGACGAAGGAGAGCCTTACCATGAGTAGCGAGGCTCAGCGCAAGATCTTCCGGAGAATCTGGGCGGTCGTCCGGCTCGCCGGACGCTTTCTGCGCAATGCGGTGCCGCGCATCTACGCGACTGCCATCATGTTCGTGATTGTCTGGCTGACCTTCCTGGCGGTGCGGTATCTGGTCACGTCGCTGGCAATTGCATCGGGACCGCCACCGCAGATCGTGGCGCTGCCCACGCGGCTGGACCGCGCCGCGCTTCGAGAGGGCCGCTCGGCATTCGCCGCGCTGGACGCTGCCGAGCACCCGCGTTCGCCGCTGGCGCACTATCACCGTTTGGGCGGCTGGGTTCAGCCGGACACGTTCAACGACTGCACACGCAGCGGGTGCCACAATCCACTGCCGCACGCGAAGCGGAAAGAAGTACGCGCCTTTCTGAACATGCACGCCACAAGCATTCATTGCGGCGTGTGTCACATGGAAGGAGACCGAGTGCCCCGTCCGCTGGTGTGGTACGGCCTGGACGCAGGTAAGCCGGGCGATCCGCCTTCGCTGCTTCAGGCCTACGCCATGCTCACCGCGCCGGACGCGGCGTCGATGTGGAAGCGCGACGGCGACGCGGCGCAAAAGAAGTTAGTCCATCTCCTGAACTCCGCCGCAAGGGAGTCGGGTGATGTTCCGGCCCTTGCCCGGCTCGCGGAACACTTTGAGGCTTATCGCGTGGGCAGCAAGGCCTTTGACCAGATGCTCACGGACGGCCCCGCCGCGCTTGCGCGGCATTTTCGCGGGGAATACGGCGCGAAACTCGCGCTCCGGGACGAGAGAACGGGCCGACCGCTCCTGGGGCACCCGAACACCGGCCCGGCCGTCGCGGAGTGGTTTGCCCGCAAGGATACGGCGGTGGGAGAGGAAGCGACGAAACTTCTCGAAGCGGTTCATCCCATGCGCCGGGCGTCCGCGCTGACCTGCACCGACTGCCACCGCACCCAGGGGTCCTTGATTGATTTTCCGAAGTTGGGTTATCCGGAGGCGCGAATACGCTCCCTGATCGATCCGGTCGTGTTTTCCATGATCGAGCATATCAACGCCGGGCGGCCGTTTAATCTGCCCGCCGTGCTGGGCGGCGCGCCGCTTCCGCCGCCCGACGTCGAGAAGAAGGCGCCCTGACAGGGCGGCGGGCCGGTGACAGGGGTCCGCGAGCCGTTCCCGCGGCGGCCCGCCCGCTGATACCATGCCCCACCATGATGAAGACTTCGTCCCCGGCCGCACGCGCGGCCATTGAATCGCTGCGCCGGCGTATCTCGGGCGAGGTGCGGGACGATCGGCTTGCGCGGGCGATGTACGCCACGGACGCGAGCATCTACGAGATTGTTCCGGACGGCGTGGTGTTTCCTCGCAGGGTCGAGGACGTGCAGGAGGCGGTGCGCGTCTGCGCGGCGCACGGGGTGCCGCTGACGGCGCGCGGCGCGGGCACGGGGCTGGCGGGCGGGGCGGTTAATCGCGGCCTGCAACTGGATTGCTCGAGGTATCTGAATCGGATCCTGCACGTGGATCCCGGCGCACGGCTTGCGGTCGTGGAGCCGGGCGTCGTGGAGGACGAATTGAATGCCGCGTTGCGTCCGTTCGGGCTGCATTTCGCGCCGGATGTGGCCACGAGCAGCCGCGCGACGATCGGGGGGATGATCGCGAACAACTCGTGCGGGGCGCATTCCGTCCGGTATGGGCGGACCGTGGATCATGTTCGGGCGCTTTCGGTAGTCCTTTCGGACGGAAGCCTTCAGACTTGGGGAATGGAGGCGGATGAAGCCGGCGGCGTCGGCGCGATCGGTGCAAGCGGCCGGCGCGGCGTCGCGGGCATGCCCTTTGATCGTCACCAGAGTCCGTTCGGGGCCGCGTGCGAGAAAGCGGTCGCGGACGTCGCGGCTCGGTACGCCGACGAGATCGCCCGCCGCTTTCCGAAAGTCCTGCGCCGCAACGGCGGCTACGCGCTGGACCGCGTGAGGCGGCGCGACGGCCGGGCCAACGTGGAGACGATTATCTGCGGAAGCGAGGGGACGCTTGCCATTGTGGTCGGGGCGGTATTGAACCTGGAGCCGCTTCCGAGGTTCAAGGGGATCGTCGCGGCGCATTTCGGCGAATTGCTGGATGCGCTCGCCGCGACCCCCGCGGCCCTGGAGCACGCGCCCGCGGCGGTGGAGCTGATCGACAAGCTGATCCTCGACGCGGCGCGTCGAAACCCGGTCATGCGGCGGCGAAAGTGGTTGATCGAGGGTGACCCGCGCGGCGTCCTGATCATCGAGCTGTACGACGATGATGCCGAGGCATTGGCACGCAGACTTCGGGCGCTGGCCGGCGACCTGTCGTCGCGGGGTATGGGTTACGCGCACGCCGTGCTGACCGATCCGGTCCTTCAGGAGGATCTCTGGTACATCCGAAAGAGCGGGCTCGGGCTGCTGATGTCCACGCCCGGCGACCGGCAGACCTACGACTTTGTCGAGGACACGGCGGTCGATCCCGCGCGGTTGCGGGATTACATCGCGCGGTTCATGCGGGTGCTGGAGGAGGAAGGGGTCGCGGAGGCCAGCTATTACGCGCACGCGAGCGTCGGGTGCCTTCACGTGAAGCCGGTGCTGAATCTCAAGAGCGCCGGCGACATCGCGAAGATGCACCGGATCGCCGATCGCGTCAGTTCGCTGGCGCTGGAGTTCGGGGGGACGATGACCGGCGAGCACGGCGACGGTCTCCTGCGGTCCTGCTGGCTGGAGAAGATGTACGGGCTGCGGATCATGGAGGCATTTGGTCTCGTGAAATCGGCCTTCGATCCGCTGGGCGTTCTCAACCCCGGCAAGATCGTGGACCCGCTTCCGATGCTCGAGAACTTCCGGTACGGCCCGGCGTACCAGGCGGCCAGGCCGCTGACCGTGCTGGATTTCTCGGCGCACGGCGGCATGGCGGGAATGGCCGAAATGTGCAGCGGCGTCGGCCAGTGTCGTTCGCGCCTTGTCGGGACCATGTGTCCCTCGTACATGGCCACCGGCGACGAGGCGCATACGACGCGGGCGCGGGCGAATGCTCTTCGACTGGCACTTTCAAACCGGGACATCGTCTCGGGGCTTTCGGATCCGGTCCTCGACGAGGTGATGGACCTGTGCCTGTCGTGCAAGGCGTGCAAGAGCGAATGCCCGACCGGGGTGGACATGGCGAAGCTCAAGGCCGAGTGGCTTCATCAGCGGAACCGGCGGGAGGGCGCGCCCCTGCGAAGCCGCCTGATCGCCCGGACGGCGGAATTGTGCCGTGCAGGACGCCCTTTTGCGCGGGTGGCGAACTGGCTGACCGGCCGGGCGTGGTTTCGAGAGGTCCTCGACGCGTGGCTGGGCATCGATCGGCGCGCGCCGCTGCCGACATTCGCGCGGCGCACGTTTCGGGAGTGGCTCGCGGGCGCATCGCTTCCTGTTCGAGAGGTCGCCGGGGCGCCGGTCGCGGAGGGAACTCGGCGCGTGCGTCCGCGGCACGAGGCGGGCGGCGCAAGCGGCGACACTTCGCGGTCGCCGGTCGCGTTGTTTGTCGATACGTGGACCAATTACTTCACGCCGGAGGCGGGCATTGCGGCGGTTCGCGTCCTGGATTCGATGGGGTACGACGTGATCGTACCGCCGGGGGTCTGCTGCGGCCGGCCGGCGATCAGCAAGGGCATGCTCGACGTGGCCGCAAGTCAGGGACGGGGCGCGACCGAGGCGCTGGGACCCCTCGCGCGCGCGGGAATACCCGTCGTCGGAGTGGAGCCAAGCTGCGTTTCCGCGCTGATCGATGAGTTGCCGCAGCTCGTGCGAACCGACGCGGCGCGGGCCACGTCGGCTCGGGCGCGAATGATCGAAAGCTTCCTTGCCGCGGAAGTCGCGCGGCTTGAGCCGGTCTTGAAACGATCGACGGGCGCCGGACTCGGCGGCACGTCCATGCGGGGTGTGGGCGCCGTGCCGCCCCGGCTGCTGTATCACGCACATTGTCATCAGAAGGCGTTGACGGGCACCGCGGATGCGGCGCGCGTTCTGGCTGCTTGCTTCGGCGCGTCGGCGGCGGAGATTCCGAGCGGATGCTGCGGCATGGCCGGATCGTTCGGGATGGAGCGGGCGCATTACGACGTGGCGGCGGCAGTGGGCGAAGATCGGCTGTTCGACGTCGTTCGACGCAGTGGCGAGGCGGAGATCGCGGTCTCGGGATTCAGCTGTCGACACCAGATTGAGCACCACACCGGCCGAAAGCCGCTGCATCTCGTGGAGTGGCTGGCTCGGGCCCTTGGTGACTGACGGGCGCGTTCATGCGGAGTGACGTGATTGGATGATTCACGGCATGCCGCGAATCCAGGCGGCGATCAGGTTCATGCCCTCGAACAGGCGGCCGCAGGTCTGCATGGTGATTTCTTCGGGCAGTTCCCGGTCGAGGGGGATGGTTTCGCTCGCGGCAAGCGCCTTGGCGCCGTCGAAGTCGACAAAGGCAAGCCGGGCGGTCAGATCCGAACGCGACCGCCCGAAAGCCGAGCCGGGCAGGATCGCCACGCCGGTATCGGCCAGGAGTTGATCGCAGAGGGCGGAGCCGGTCTTGATGCCGCGCGCGGCAAGGGCCGCCGCATGGGGAGTGAAGTCGAGGAAGAGATAGAAGCCGCCGGCCGGGCTGACCACACGGATGCCTGCGTCGCGGAGGATGGCCAGGCTTCGGGTGGCGACGGCTTCGAGAATGCGCCGGGCATGCCAGAGATAGCGCTCGATCTCGACGCCACAGTGGAACGCCTGTATCGCGGCATGCTGAATCGGGGCGCTGACCGACGTATAGGTTTCGCTGCCTACGGCCGCCATGGCGTCGACGAGCCAGTCGAGTTCCGCCGGGAAGGTGAAGGTACCCAGACGCCAGCCGCCCGCGCCGCACCACTTTGAAAGACCTGAACTGACGATCGTTCCCTCCGGGTAGAACCGGGCGATGGACAGGTGCTCACCGCGGAAATGAAGCTGACCGTAAATCTCGTCGGAGAGCACGATGACACGGTATTTTCTGGCGACTTCGGCAATGGCCTTCAGTTCGTCGGAAGTGTAGGTCGCGCCGGTCGGATTGCTGGGGTAGTTGAGGACGAGCAGCCGCGGGCGATGGTCGTCTTCGACGACGTCGAGGCTGTGATCGAACTGCTCGGCGGTCATCTTCCAGCCGGATTCGCAACTGGTGTGAATGAGGCTGATGCGCCGACCGAGGATTCGTGCCTGGGGCCAGTAGGACACCCAGCAGGGAGGCGTGAGCAGGATTTCGCCGTAGAAGACAAGCTGGAGCAGGAACATCAGTTCCTTGGAACCGGGGCCGACGAGCACGCCCTCGGGATGGGTCGCGATTCCATCCTTGCGCCGGTGATACTCGGAGACGGCTTCGCGGAGGGCGAGCAGTCCTTTCACGGGAAGGTAGTCCTTTTCGGGCGCGGCGAGCCGCAGGGCCTCGACGATGCTCGTGGGCACCGGAAACGGGGACTGACCGAGGCCGAAGTCGAAGACGCTGCGCCCCTGCTGGCGCAGCTGTCGGCATTTGTCCTTGATGGCGAGCGTGGCGGACTGGCCGAGTCCGCGGACGTTGAGGTTCAGGCTGACCGGTTTTTCGGCATTCATTGTTGAAACTCTCGGGCTGCATGATACCGGTCATGGCGGTTGAATGACAGCGCGGGCGTCCGCTGCGGCGGAACTTCGACTCTGTGAGCGACGGTGCAGCGGTGAGCGCGTCGACTCCGGGATCGTGCCAGATCGAGGGGTGGCGCACGTTTTGGAGCGTTTTTGCCTGATGAAGCTGAATAAGGCCGGATGAAGTCGAATGGGGGGCGGCGGCGAAATTTCGACTGCGCGGGCGAGGAGAGAAGACTGTGCTCTCGCAGTGGCGCAGAGAGAAGATGGCAGTTGGGTGCGGGTGAAGAAGTGGTTTAGGCGCGAGTCCGCGGGAGCTGGGTGCGTTGACTGTGCGGCCAGTTGGCGGCGCGACGTAATCGTCGATTCTGGTGTCTCTTGGTGTCTCTTGGTGGCTCCAGGTGACTCCAGGTGTTGCGTACGGGGTGAGATTTCGGCGGCGCGAGGCGACGCGTACCGCGCCGCCTGTGGCGGCATGTTCACCTGACGGCTGCCGCGTCCGGATAAGCAAACCTGAATGGGGGCATGCACAAATTTGAATGCGCTCAGGTTTGGTGCGGGGCGGGGCGCGAACGGTGATTCTCGGATTTCGTGAGAAAGACATAGGGGCGTCCTCGGCGCGCGGAGCGAGCGGGGCGAGCGGCGCGGGGGAATCCGCGCGATCGTCAGCCCCTTCTCGCGGGTTATGACCTTCCTCCTTGCTCGCCGTGCGCGCCTTCTCGAAACGTCGAGAAGTCGAAACGTCGAAACGGCGAAATGGCGGTTAAAGAAAGGCACGGAGGCTCGGAGGCACGAAGGCACGCAGGGTTGCGTGCGCGCGGGCGCGAAACGTCGAACATTCAAGAATGGAACAGGGAACAGGGA
>QEVG01000008.1 GCA_003576905.1 Planctomycetota bacterium
TTTTTTATCCTGAAAAACCGCGTTCCTTGCGCAGGAAGGCTGAATGAAACCTGAACAACCTGAATGCGTTCAGGTTCGGGGCAGGGCGGGGCGCGAACGTTGAGTTGCGGGTTTCGAGAGAGAAGCATCGGGGCGTCCTCCGGGCGTGGAAAGGACGGGGCGAGCGGCGCGGGGGCATCCGCGCGATCGCCGGGCGGCTCTCGCGGGTTATGACCTTCCTCCTTGCTCGCCGTGCGCGCCTACTTGAATCGCCCAAATGGGGTCGAGAAAGGCGCGGAGGGTGGTGTGCGCGCGGAATCGCGCCTGGTCCCAGGTGTCGGAATCCTCGATCCACGAGCCGCAATTCGCATTGACCTTGACCTGTCGAAGCTGGGCTTCGCCATGCAGCCATCCGATCAGTATTACCATCGGCCTGGCTGTCAAAGCCTTCGCGTGGATGCGCCGACTGAATTCAGTCTATCCCAGCGGATCCGCGGGGATAACGAGGAGAGGGAACCCTGCAAGGTCTGCAATCCCGGCAAGATAGATCAACATAAGAGCGAATAGCGCCTTGAGCCTGTGGCCGCGGTATTGCCAACCAAAATGATTCCTAATCACAACTCGAGCGCCTGTTCCTATCACGAAGCGCACCCAGTCTACCTAATAGCTCCTTTCAAGTTCTGGAGCGGAGTGTATGCGTTGGGACTAAGGGCCGCGAATCGCATCTCATTACCGTCCGGCCGCGCCGTGTAGGCCGAATGTGTATGAGCGGCCCTGGCGACGGCGAGCTTTTCCGGCGGGGCGGGGGCGGGAGTACAATTGACGGATGTCGGTCGAACCCCGCGTTGCCGGGCGGCGGTACAATTCCTCCATGCCGCACGAACTTCACCCTGCCGTGTTTCTCGATCGCGACAACACGCTGATTGCGGACCCCGGCTATATCAGCGACCCGGCCGATGTGCGGCTGCTGCCCGGTGCGGCGGAGGCTGTTCGGCGCATTCGCGCGGCGGGCTATCGGGCCGTGGTCGTGACCAACCAGTCGGGGGTCGCCCGGGGGCGCATCACCGAGGCGCAGCTCGAGGCGGTGCATCTGCGGCTTCGCGCGCTGCTTCGCGGCGAGCGCGCCGAACTCGACGCCATCTACGTCTGCCCCTATCTCGACGGACCGGAGGCCGTCGTCGCCGCCTATCGCCGCGACAGCGACCTGCGCAAGCCGCGGCCCGGCATGCTGCTGCTCGCCGCGAGGGAGCTCGGCCTCGATCTGCCGCACTCGTGGATGATCGGCGACTCGCCGCGCGACGTCGAAGCCGGGCGCGCCGCCGGATGCCGGACGATTCTCATTTCCGCAGAGGCAAGACCCCTCCCGCCGGGCATGCCGCCGCCCGATCAGGTGGCGCGAGACCTCGCCGCGGCGGTGGGGTACATTATCGCGCAGGGGGTCTGACCATCTCGGGAGATGGACCGATGGATCACGACGGCCGCACCAGTGTCATGGAACCGCCCGCCCGAAACCCGCGAACGCCGGATGCGGCGCACCGCCCGGCGTCCGGCCCCTCGGCGACGCTCGACGACGTACTCGATGAACTGCGGATGCTTCGCCGCGAGCAGCAGCACGAGGACTTTTCGTTCGCGCGGCTTGCCGCCGCCGTCGCGCAGGCGTTCGCGCTGTGCGCCATCGGCTGGGGGCTTTTCGCGTGGATCGATGCCGCGCCGGACCAGATCGGCCCGGCCGCGACGGCTGCGACGATCCGTCTCCTTGCGGGCATAGCGTTTCAGGTCATGGCCCTGACGCTGTTCGTCGCGTCGAAGAAGTAGCGCGCCGGCGGTGCGCCGCGGGGCGGGCGGCGCAGAAAGAAAGCCGCGTGCGACCAGGGTCGCGCGCGGCTGATCTGCGCAATTCACGTCGGATCGGGGGGCTTACTTCGCCTCGATCGCCAGGGGCTCGATCGAGACTTTCCGGCCCTGGAAGATGACCTTGCCGTCGCGCAGGGCGAACAAGGTGTCATCGCGGCCGCGGCCGACGTACATGCCCGGCTTGTAGGGCGTGCCGTTCTGGCGGACGAGAATCGTTCCGATGGTCACGAGTTCGCCGTCGTGCCGCTTGAGGCCGAGAAACTGAGGATTGCTGTCCCGCCCGTTCCGTGTCGAGCCTTGTCCTTTTTTATGTGCCATGACCGTCTGTCCTTTTCAACATGTCTGCGTCGTGTCGACGCGGTCTAACGCATAACCCAGGTCATCCGCCCGAGCACCGGCTGGGCATTGGCCCGCGTACGCACGTCGCCGGGCAGGGTGTATGGAATCGCCAGGGTCTTTCGAAGCACAAACAGCTTCGGATTGCTCTCGTCATCGCCGCCGTGGCCGTTGCTCTGGCCTCCGCGCGACGCTGCTTTGGTTGCGTCGTAGGCCGGGTTCGGGCGGATGATTTTTTCGCCGGACAACCCGCCGAAGTAGAACGTAAAGTTGCTCACGCGCGGATCCAACGCCGGAAAGACCGCCACGCTCGACCGCGCGTTGTCGCGTCCTTGAAGGAGCCGGCCGATCGCCTGAACGGGCGTCACCAGGAAGGGATGCGTTTTTGCGTGCCGCTGGGCAATCGCCTGATACACCCGCGCGCTGACTCCGACGATCGCCGGATCGACCGTCACTGTCGGGGCGGCGGTGGGCTGCTGGGAGACCTTTTCTTCGGGCAGCTCGGTATCAATCTCATTAACGCGGACGATCTCGGGCAGGAAGTCGATGTCCTGGCCGGTGTTGTTGGTGACGGTGTAGAGCATGTACCAGTAGTCGCGTCCGTCGACGTTGATCCGCATGGGGAGCGACGGTTCGAGGCTCAGCTCCCATGCCGACGGGATCGGATTGGGCTCCGGCGTCGCGCGGGCGGACAGTCCCACGGCGGCGACGACGATCGCGCAGAGAATCGTGTGACGAAGTCCCATGCAAGTCACGGTACGCCCTCGGATTACAGTACAGGCGAAGCGGCACCGGCCGGCGGCGTGTCGACAATCCTCGCCGGTGTCGCGGACAGCGAACCCTACATGATAATACGCTCAGAAACCGTGTCAACGCAACCCGGCGCGCGGGGAACGCGGCCAGCGTCCGGTAAGGGCGGTCGCCGGTAACCTTTCATCGGAAAAGATATTGCGCGAGCGCCGCCCTGGTTGAGGCGGGCGTGATTCACAGCCCAGGCGGGGGCTAGGGGGCAGCGGCGGCCTGCTGGGGCCGGCCCGCGGCTTCGCTCTCCTTGATGGCGGCCTCCATGATCTTGTCGAGGATGTTGTCGCCTTCGCGCCACCATCGCGGGACATAGCGCTGGTTGACGTAGATGTATGGCACGGCCGAGAGGCCGAGCAGTTTCGCGGCTTCGCAGTCGTGGCGGATGCCCTCCTGCACCTCGGGGCTGTCCATCTTCACGAAGAGGGCGTCCGGTAGGTAGCCCATGCCCTTTACCGCCTCGCGCAGGGCATCGTCGCTGTAGTTGGCCTGGTTCTGCATGAGCCAGGTGTGCACCTGCCAGAAGGCGTCGGTGCCGAAGAGCATTCCCGCCGCCTCCGCCGCCGCGGCCATGCGGCACGCGCTGGGGTGCTTGGAGAGCTGCGACTTGGGATTGCACTGCTGGTTAACCGGGTAATGGCGGAAGAGATACTGGGCGTTCTTCCGCCCGGAGATGAACTTCCGGATCTCGGCGTCGGCCTTGGCGGTGTTCGGTTCCTGGTAGTCGCCCCAGAGGACCACGTGTAGTGCCGAGCCGTTGTCACCCATCGGCCACCCGTACAGGTCCTCGCCGGGAAGCTGTTTTTCACCCTCCTGCCAGTCGGAGATGTATTTTTCGGCGGCCGGTCCGGGCTGGTCGTTATCGCAGGTCGCCGCCGGGGGGTTCGTCGCGGCGATCTGCGCCACGGCGCGGCTCAGGGCTTCGTGCGCGAAGACGCCCTTCAGTTCCTTGCCGTTGATGAAGATCATGGGCGTGTAGTGCAGCCCGAGCCACACGGCCTCCTTGATGTCCTGCTGGACGAGGTCGAGCGTCGCCCTGGACTGCATGACGTCCACGAACTGTTTGCGGTCGTACTGGAGACGGTTGAGAAGCTCGTTGAACTCCTCGTTCGTGAAGCTCCCGCGCATCTCGAAGAGGCGCTTGTGCATTTCCCAGAAGCCTTCGGCGCCGCGAAGGATCCCCGCCGTTTCGGCCGCGCGGGCGGCCCAGCAGGCGTTCGGGTGAAGGTTTGTCTTGAGCCCGGGGTTGCAGTCGGTGCAGAACGGGAAGTGCTTTATGCTCACCGACACGTCGGTGCGCGCGTTCATCATCTGAATAAGGTCTTTTTCCGACCGGGCACAGTCGGGGCACTGGTAATCTGTGATCATCACGATGCGGATCGGGGCCACTTCGGGGCCCCAGCGATATCGTCCGGTGAAACCGCCCTTCCACGGCCGGTCCGGCGCGGCGTCGGGTGTTACTGCGACGGTGCTCGTGTCGCTCTTCGCGGCGGGCTGCGACGCGGCCTCGATGATCTCCTTCGTCGATTCGGCGAGCTGCGCCTCCTGCCTGGCGCTCTCGGCCTTCTTGCCGCGCCACTCCGTTGCGCCCAGGGCCGCAGAGGCCAGCACGAACACGGCCGCCGTCGTCATGACCGGGCGCCACATGACCGCCGACACCGGCCGCAGCCGCTCGACGACGATCCAGAAGAGCAGATTCGCCGCGTGCGTGCCGATGCAGTAGTAACAGGCGTGGCGGTTGACGACGAGCACGATCAGGTACATCACGGAAATCAGGGCTCCGAGTCGCACGAGCATCTTCAACTGCGCGGAGATTCCGCCCTTTGATGTCAGCCATGCAAGGAGCATTCCGATGAAGTACGCCAGCCCGACGAAGGACACCGGCCACGTCGTGCCCGGCACCTTGCCCCAGAAACTCGCCGCGGCCTGGTCGCAGGCGCCTCCCGGCCGGCAGCCCGGCAGGCTGAGACTTCCCAGGTGCCCGGCGACGAGCACGCCGGTTAGAACGACGGCCGCGAGCAGCAAGAGGAGGCCGATAAAGAAGAGTGCGTCCGGTATCGCCGTGCCCGCGTCTGGGCCTGTGCCCGGCGCGGCGGCGCGCGTTGTTTCCCGTGGGGCGGACTTCTTTGTGTGTTGTTCCTGATTTCTACGCTTCGACGCGCCTTTTGACATGCGGATACTCCAGCGTGCCGGCCCGCCCGGCGGCGGACGTTTGGATACGATTTTCGGCTTGGTGGTCGCCGGACATCAATATAGCGGCAGGCCGGACGGCGGGCCAAACCTCGCCGCCGCGGCGGCGGCATACTGCGGCGGCCGACCGACCGCGGGGATTGCGCGGGCCGGCGTGCCGCGCCGCGATCGTTACAGAGGTGTTACCGGGGTCCTTTGGGGGGCGAGTTCCTCTGGGCCGCGCCCGGATGCGTGGGCGATGCTAAGATATTGCCGGCAGCAGAGCGGGCCGGGCGGCCGCCCGGGGCATGATCTCCGGGAGGAAAGTCCGAACTGGCCAGGGCACGGTGATGGCTAACGGCCACCGGCAGCAATGCCAGGGAAAGTGCCACAGAAAAGACACCGCCGCCCGCGGGAAGGGTTTCGGCCCGACCGCGGAGGCAAGGGTGAAAAGGTGCGGTAAGAGCGCACCGCGCGTCCGGTGACGGGCGCGGCAGGGTAAACCCCACTGCCAGCAAGCCCGCGTAGGCAACGAAGAGGCGACGGCGCACCCGGATTCACTGGGATCCCAGGCGCCGCCACGCTTCGCGAGGCGGCCCGTCTCGCGCGTCCGCGCCGCAGGTCGGCCGGGCGCATCGTTGCGGGTAGGGTGCAGGAGCCGGCGGGTAACCGCCGGCCTAGAGAAATGGTCGCCGCCCGCGCGCGAGCGTGGGAACAGAATTCGGCTTATGGCCCGCTCTGCCGCCTTCATGACGAATTCGCGACGCCGCGTCCGAGCCATGTGAACATGCCCGCACCCGACCTGCGAAAACCCGCCGATCGCTTTTATGCGCGCCTGCACTGGATCGCCATGGGGGTCATCGCCCTCATCCTGCTGCACGGTTTCGTTCTGTCCCGGCTTGTCTCCACACCGCGCGGCGTCGGGTTCCGCCTCTTCATCCTCAACATGCTCTGCTTCAATGTCCTCTGGTGGAGCATCGCCGACCGGCGCTTCGCGCGGTTTGTCGCGTCCGAAGGGTGGTCGCGCGGGCTGCGTATTGCGGCCGGCGGGTTTTCCCTCGCTCTCAACCTGCCGATCTTCTACATGCTCGCCACCGCCCGCGTCCCCCAGTTTCTCGGAAGCCCGGCGTGGGTCGCCGCCGGCGTCACGATCTGGCACATCGGCCTCGTGCTGGTCATGCCCGCCGCGGCTGGCGTGCGCCTTGTCGCGCTGGGTGCCATGGCAGCGTCACATCGGCTTCGCCGCCGCCCCATGTCCGCGCCGCCGACCGGGCCGCTCTCCACGCGCCGCGCGCTGCTCAAGACCGCCGTCGCCACCGGGCCGATGCTCGCCCTCGCCGGAGCCATTGGCGCCAGCCGCGCCGCCGAGGGCCGTTTCGTCATCCGCCGTCACGAGGTGCCGGCCCCCTGGCTCCCGGACCGCCTCCGGGGCCTGACCCTTACGCACATCAGCGACTTTCACGTGGGACGCCTCTACCGGCCCCACATGCTCGGCCGCCTGATCGACGCCGTGAACCGCCTGGACAGCGACCTGGTTGTCGTTACCGGCGATATCATCGACAATTCCAACGACATGCTCCCCGCCGCCGTCGGCGCGATCCGCCAGCTTGCCCACCGCCACGGCGTTTTCCTGTGCATCGGCAACCACGACACCATCGACGACGAAGCCGCCTTCATTGAGTACACGCGCGCTCGGCTGCCGCTGCTCATCAACGAGCGCCGGACCCTCGACATCGGCGGCGAGAAGCTCACCATTGCCGGCCTCGACTATGCCTCCTCGCGGCGACCCGACGGGCACAATCGGCGGGATCGCGCGAACGCCGAAATCATGCTCGCGGGCCACGACTCCGACCGCGAAGGCCCTGTCATCGCCCTCGCACACCATCCGCACGCGTGGGACGTTCTCCGCGAACAGGGCGTGCCCCTTACCCTCTCGGGACACACGCATGGCGGGCAGATCATGTTCACGCCGCCCGACAATCCGGACGACCTTGGATTCGGGCGCGTTCTCTTTCGGTACATCCGCGGGTTCTATGACAACGCCGGCCAACGTCTTTTCGTGAACAGCGGAGTCGGCAACTGGTTTCCCGTCCGGATCAACGCCCCCGCCGAAGTCGTGCAGATTCAACTGGTGTGACCGGGCGGTCGTCGCGCTCGCCGCGATCGGCGGAAATTGCGCCCCCATCTGTCGGCACCGGCCGCGGGGCGCACCCGTCGAAGTTCGGGTCGAGAGATCGCGCGTCGTTTGCCGTTGTACCAGTGTTGAAACGGGGTTTGACAGGGGTGCCGCGCCCGTCTAAAACACCGCTTCCGAGTATTCACAGGCTCGCCTCGGTGGCATTGGCGCGGCGGGGGCGGCCTCGGCTTTTAATGCTGTTAGCTCCGCTTCGGATCATTCCATGCGAATACGCCCCGGTCTTGTTCGACGGCTCGCCCTGATCTTCGTTGCCGCCTGCTCCGGCCTCGCCGTCGGCCAGCGCGCCGACGGCCAGAACCCGGTCGATCCTGCACAGGTGGAGCGGTACGAACAGCGCATGGTTTCGGAAAAGCCGTTCGCGGAGGACGCCCCGATCCTGACGACGGTCGATCGACCGGCTCCCGTCGAGCTGGCCGGCCGCCGCTCGCCGATGGACTACTCGGTTGACACGACCATCTGGACCCAGCTTCCCGATCCGACGCGCGCGGAGGAGGCATTCCGGAAGCGCATCGAATCGACGCGTCTGAGCGACACGATCAAGCGCGAGTACATCCGCATCTACCGCGACGCGCTCAAGCGCATCGGCGAGATAAACCGGCCCGAGGTCCTTCGGCTCTCGCTTGGCGAGGCCCTTCGCCGCGCCCTGGTGAATAACTACCAGATCAAGGTTGACGGCTACGCCCCCGCGATCAGCACGGCCCAGGTCGTGCAGGCGGAGGCCGCCTTCGATCTCGCATTCTTTTTCAACGCCAGCCGAAACAACACCGATCAGCCGACGCCCTCGCAGCTTCAGGCGTCGCAGACCGACACGACGATCGTCGCCGGCGGGATCCGAAAGCTGCTTGTCAACGGCGCCACGGTCAGCTTCAGCCAGCAGATGACCCGGATCGACAATCCGGGATTCGCGTTCCAGATTCTGAACCCGGCCTGGAGCCAGAACTTCGTCACCGAGCTGCGCCAGCCGATCCTGCGCAATTTCGGGATCGACTTCAACCGGGCCCAGATCAACATCCGCAAGAACGAAGAGAAGATCAACGAGGAGCTCTTTCGCTCCCGCGTCATCACCACGCTTAACGACGTCGAGCGCGCCTACTGGACGCTGGTGGGCGCGCGGCGCGACGTGGTCACCATCGCCGAAGTCGTCGCCGAGGCCGATCTGACTCTCGCCCAGATCGAGGCCCGGAAGGATTTTGACGCGTACCAGACTCTGCTCTTCCGTGCCCAGGCGGCGGTCAAGCAGCGCGAGTTTGAATTCATCGACGTCAAGAACCGGGTCCGAAACGCCGAGGACCAGCTCCTCAACTTGATCAACGACCCCGAGCTTCCGCTGTCGCGCGACTTCGAGATCATCCCCACCGACGAGCCCACGACCCTCGCCGTCGTTCGCGACCGGTTCAGTTCCGTGAAGACCGCGATCGAAAAGCGCCCCGAAGTCATGCAGGCGCGTTACGCGGTGGACATCACGCGCCTCCAGCTCGGGATCGCGAAGAACCAGGCCCTGCCGCAGCTCGATGTCATCTGGCGCATGACACTCAACGGCCTTGGCGCGAGCGCCGACCAGGGCTTCGACCAGATGACGGGCGGAAACTTCATCGACCAGTTCGTCGGCGTCGAATTTCTATGGAACTTCGGCGAGCGTGCCGAACGCGCCGGTATCCGCATCGCCAAGCTTCAGCAGTCGCAGGCGGTTTACCGTTACAAAAAGGCCCTCGACGACGTAATCACCGACTGCCGCGTCGCCCTGCGCAATCTCGAAACGAACTACGAGCAGATCGGAACGAGCCACGAGGGCGTCAACGCCGCTTCCGAGAACCTCCGATCGCTCCAGGAGCGCCAGGAGCGAAAAAGCCCCGCCGAACTCGACACCATCCTCAACGCCCAGGTCAACCTCGGCAGCGCCCGCCGCCAGCTCCTTAATTCCCTCGTGGCGTACAACCAGGGCATCGTCGACGTCGAACGGGCCAAGGGCACCCTCCTCGAGTACAACAACGTCATCCTCGCCCAGGAGCCATGATCGATTTTCCGTCGGTTCGCCCCCCGCGCCCCGTCCCCGCGCCTGTCGCATATCCCGTGTCGCTGATTAAGATTGCCCGCCGACATGAACCACCTTGCCGCACATGGCGACTGGCCTCTGCTCGCAGCGCTGTCGGACACGTTCGTCGCGCGCGACGGCGTCGTACTCGCCCTGATCGGCGGCGGGCTCGTGTTTCAGTTGATTCACCGCAGGCTGCCCCCGGGGCTTGGCACGTCGGTATTCGTCGGCGCGGTGAGCCTGGCCGCCGGGCGCTGGGCGTGGACGCACGGCCCCGGCGTCTGGAATCTCTATTTCGCGGCTCACATCACTTCCACCCTGTGCGTTTTATGGGCGGGATTCGGCTGGTTCACCGGGCTTTTCACGCACGCTGCGCGGCAGCGCTCGCCCACGTCGTCGGAGACTTTCTTTGCATGGTCCCTTGTCACCGGCGTGGCCGCCGCCGTCCTGTCGTTCAACACGCTGGTGACACTCACTCTGTCACGCGTCCTGAACCCTTCTTCGATGTACATCCAGATGCCCGGCGGCGCGGAATGGTGGGACCTCGCCGCCCTTTCGATCGCCGTGGCGTTTCGCATGGCCGCCGGGCTCCGGCCCGAACAGCCCGTCATGGTTCTCATCCTCGCCGCCCTGTTCGCCTGGTGGACCGGGCTCATGATCCCCTCGGTCCGGGGCGCGGACCCTGTCACCGGCTGGGCATGGGTCGACCACCGGCCGGGCTGGTGGAACTGGGAGTTCCAGTTGCAGGCGGGTTTCTCGTTCCTGCTTCTCGGCGCGGCAGTCGTTCAGGACCTGCGCTATCGCTCGCGTCGGAAAGCGGCCTGGCCCGACCGGCTCGACGACCTGCTCGAACCCTATGCGCGCTGGCCGATGTTCATCCAGGTCGAGGCCATCCTTGCCGCGTCGATCCTGATCCTTGGCGTGTACCAGGTCGTCCAGCGCGAGCCGATGACCTGGCCGCTTGCCCTGGCAAGCTGCATCTCGGCCCTCGTCGCCGGGTACACCTGCATGTTCATGACCTATCGCCGCTGGAGCGGAAACACCGCGTCCCTGGGCATCGCCCTTCTCACGCTCGCCGTCGTCCTGGCCGCCTGTTTCCTTGCCGCCGTGGCCGGCCTCGTCGCCCAGGCGGAGCCTTATGCCGAGCGCATCCCCGTCCTGTTTAATGCCATTCTGTTTGCACTCGCCCTCATGACCGTCCTCTGGCGATGGCTCGCCGGCGTCTGGGACCAGCAGCTCCTCGCCGGCGTCCCGTGGACCACGACCGGACGGCTCATTCCCTTCGCCCGGCGCGCCGCGTTCGTCATCGCCTCGCTCGCCATGCTTGCCGCCTTTCAGATGGCCCTCTGGCCCGAGCTGGTTTCGGCCAGCAGCGACGACAACCGGTGGGGTCGCGTCGTCTCCGGCTCGCTCGCCATTGCCTGGCTCATGGTCATCACCGCGAAAATCGCCCGGCGCGAGAACTCGCCCCAGGCCGCGACACTCTGTGTCGCGCTGCTCGCCGCGCTCGTCGCGTTTCTCTTCGTCCGAATGCCCGCTTCCCCGCTGCGCGGCTGGCTAATCCAGTATCGCGCCGTCGTGCTCGCGTTCCTCGCCATGCCGATCCTCGTGGCCGCCGAGGCCCTGCCCAGGACGAACTGGCGTTCCTTCGCGCCGCCCCTGTGGTTCCTCGGCCTGCTTCTTCTGCCGGCGGCGGCCCTGCTCAAGCTCCTTTCGCCGACGGCCCAGCCTGTCGAGTGGATCCGGCCGTTGACGCTCGCCATGCTCGGAGCTCTTTATTCCTTCGCCGGAAGCCGCGAGCACCGCAGGGCGCTGCTCGTCCTTGGGGCCGTGCTCCTGATCGCCGCCGTGAGCAGCCTGTACAATGCCTACGGGTCCGCTTTCTTCGGCGGCGCCGCGTAACGCCGCCCACCGCCCGCCGGGAACGTTTGCCATGCGTGCCATCGTCCAGCGCGTCAGTGCCGCATCTGTGACAGTCGAGGGCCGGGTCGTCGGCCGCATCGAGCGCGGCCTGCTCGTCTACTTCGGCGTTGCAAAAGACGACGGCCCCGCCGACGTCGATTACCTTGCCAACAAGGTCGCGTGGCTGCGCATCTTCGAGGACGAGGCCGGCAAGATGAACCTCGATGTCTCCGCCGTCGGCGGGGGGCTTCTCGTCGTCAGCAACTTCAGCCTTCACGCCGACACTCGCGCCGGGCGCCGCCCGGCCTTCGTCGATGCCGCGCCGGCCGAGACCGCCCTTGCCTATTACGAGTCGTTCTGCGCGAAGCTGCGTTCGTTCGGGCTTGCGGTTGAAACCGGCCGTTTCCGCGAGACGATGCGGATCGCCAGCGAGAACGACGGGCCGATCAACATCCTCATCGACAGTCGGGATGGCAGGCCCCGGGCCTGAGGCCTGGCGCCGGACGCGGAAGGGGCCGAACGGAGACCCCGGAAAACAGGGGTTTTCGGCAGGCCGGACCGGCCGGCGCCTGGTAAAAAATTTCCGTGACAAAGGCCGTGCGAGGTGTTAGAATATGTGCAGATTCAGGTTTGGGGCGATTTCCGTAAACGAGTCACACGAACGCGGATTCCTGAAAAAATCGCCTATTTTCCGGTTTCTGGACGCACATCAGCAACGATCCGGGCGGGCGTCCGTTCGGTGAATCCTAAGCTTCCAGTCAAAGGGTACTTAGGTTTTTTGCCGAGTTTACGCCGAAGGGATTCGGCAGCCGCGCCGGTGATGGCATTACGGAGTCTGGCCCCACGATCCACGAAATCAAGAGAGCGAAACGAACCAAGCCGCTTGTCGGTCTCGCGGGCGGGATCGGTTCGGGCAAGAGCTGTGTTGCGAAGATCCTGAGCGAACTTGGGGCGGGTGTCATTGATTCCGACGCCCTGGGTCACCAGGAGATCAACCATCCGGAGGTCAAGGAGACTCTGTGCCGCTGGTGGGGCAGCGAGGTTCTCGCGGCCGACGGCAACGTGAGTCGTCGGCGCGTCGGGGCGATCGTCTTCGCCGACCCGTCGCAGCGGCACCGGCTTGAGGCCCTGCTTCATCCGCGCATCGCGGTGCGCCGCATAGACCAGGTCGCGTTGTATGAAGCGAACCCGCGCATCCGGATGGTGGTGCTCGACAGTCCGCTGCTTTATGAGACGGACCTTGACCTCATCTGCGATGCGGTGATATTCGTTGACGCGCCGTTCGAGGATCGGCGTGCCCGGGTTGAGAGGGAACGGAAATGGCCGGAAGGAGAGCTTGCCCGGCGCGAAAAAATGCAGCAACCTCTGGACATGAAGCGTGCCAGAGCGGATTATATCTGTGAGAACAAGTCCTCACTGGCCGATCTGCGAAGGCAGGTCGAACACATTTTCTCCCAAATCGTTACGGAGTTCGGTCAGGCAAAATAAGCATCGTCCCCCCGCAATCGTTACAAATGTGAGCCGGTCGGTGCCTCGTGCAATCGCCGGTTCGTGCGACGCTGATCGCCATACCGCTCGTCAGCGCATCGCCTTCAAGGTTTATCACCCTATGTTCATGCAGCGGAGTATTGGAGGCACCAGTCATGCCTAAGCCCCAGGGAAGTCAGCGACCGTACAACAAGAAACCCCGAAGACCCTCCAACGGCGGCGGCGGCGCCCGGCGGATCGAGGAAGAAAACGAATCCGTGGCGACGACGGTCGCCCCCGAGCAGGAGGACTTCGCCGCCGGCGTCGTCGAGGATGCGCCGGCCGAGGCGGGGCAGGCGCCGCGCGCCGACAAGCCCGCCGGCTTCGACCGCGAGACGCACGAGCGTTACGAGAAGATCAAGAAGGGCGACCTCCACATCACCGAACTTCAGCGCATGGGAATCCCCGAGCTTCACGAGGTCGCCAAGGCCGAGGGGGTCACCGACTACGCCGCCCTGAAGAAGCAGGAGCTCATCTTCAAGATCCTCAAGGAGCGCATCAACAAGAACGGCCTGATGTACGGCGAGGGCGTTCTGGAGATACTGCCCGACGGTTTCGGTTTCCTGCGGAGCCCGGAATACAATTACGTTCCGTGTCCCGATGACATCTACATCAGCCCCTCGCAGATACGCCGCTTCGGCCTGCGCAGCGGCCATATCATTGCCGGGCAGATTCGACCGCCCAAGGAGAGCGAAAAGTACTTCGCCCTCCTCCGCGTCGAGGCGATCTGCTTCGAAGACCCCGACAAGGTCACCGAGAAGGCCGTGTTCGAGGACCTCACGCCGCTGCATCCCACGCGGCGCATCGTGATGGAGACGGCTTCCGACGAAATCAACATGCGCGTCATCGACCTGACCACGCCGATCGGCTTCGGCCAGCGCATGCTCATCGTGGCCCCGCCGCGCACCGGCAAGACCGTCCTGCTTCAGAAGATGGCCAACGCCATTACGACCAACCACCCGGACTCCTACGTCATCATCCTCCTTGTCGATGAACGCCCGGAGGAAGTGACCGAAATGCAGCGTCACACCAAGGCCGAAGTCGTGTCGTCCACCTTCGACGAGCCCGCCAGCCGGCACGTCCAGGTCGCCGAAATGGTCATCGAAAAGGCCAAGCGCCTCGTCGAGTACGGCCGCGACGTGGTCATCCTGCTCGATTCGATCACCCGTCTGGCCCGCGCGTATAACACCGAGGTGCCGCACTCGGGCAAGATTCTCACCGGCGGTGTGGACGCCAACGCGCTCCAGAAGCCCAAGCGATTTTTCGGCGCGGCCCGAAACATCGAGGAAGGCGGAAGCCTCACGATCATCGGCACCGCCCTGGTCGATACCGGCTCGAAGATGGACGAGGTCATCTTTGAAGAGTTCAAGGGCACCGGTAACAGCGAGCTGCATCTTGACCGCCGCCTGGTCGATAAGCGCGTCTGGCCGGCCATCGACATCGCGGCGTCCGGCACGCGAAAGGAAGAGCTCCTGCTCGATCCGAAGGAACTCGAGCTTATCTACAAGCTGCGGCGCGTCCTTGTCGACATGAACCCGGTTGAGGCCATGGAACTCCTCACGACGCGCCTGCGAAAGGTGCGCACCAACGCCGAATTCCTCATGACGATGAACCTGGCCTAGTCGAGTCGGCCTGCGCCGGTCGAGCACCGGCGGTCAGCCCGCACCCGTCGATTCCAATAATCACCCGATGCCAAGGTGCGAATTCCGCGCGCCCGCGTGCGCCCGCGCTCCGCGACACCATTCATCCAGTATAATGGCCGGAAGCGATCCCGCGCCGAAGGAGGCGTCCGTTGTCTCAGCCCGGCTCCGCACAATCGAGCGAGCAGACTCCGCCGCCTGCGGGGGCGGTCACGCGCGCCTTGCATGCCGCCGCCGGAGGAGGACAGGCCGCCGCGAACGAACTGCTTCCGCTCGTCTATGACCAGCTCCTGGCCATCGCGCGGCACCGCATGCAGCACGAGAACCCGAACCACACGCTCCAGGCGACAGCGCTTGTCAACGAAGCATACATCCGCCTCGTCGGCTCGGAGCCGATGAGCTGGTCCAGCCGGGCACACTTTTTCCACGCGGCCGCCAAGGCCATGCGTCGCATTCTCATCGACCATGCCCGGCGGCGCGGACGCGACAAGCGCGGCGGCGGCATGAAGCGAAAGCCCCTTGACGCCATCGACATGGCCCTGACCGACGACGAAGACCAGATTGTCGCTCTCGATGCCGCACTCGACCGGCTGGCTCGCGAGGATCCGCGGGCCGCCAGCATCGTCGAACTTCGTTTCTATGCCGGGCTCAGCGTCGAGGACACTGCGGCGGCACTGAAACTGTCCGAACGAACCGTCAAGCGCGAATGGGCCTTTGCCAGGGCGTGGCTCTACCGCGCCCTCGAATCAACCTGAGCGGCCGCCGCGGGCCGCCCGACCCGACCGGAGACGCTTTTCCGCATGTCCGACTGGCAGCGCGTCAAGTCGATTTTTGAGGAGATCATCGAGCTGCCGGAGCCGGAGCGCGAACCGGCACTTGAGAGATTCTGTTCAGGCGACGCCGCCGTGCGCGCCGCCGTCTCCGATCTGCTCGCGGCCCACGACAGCGCCGGGGAGTTCCTGCATGCTCCGACGATGAATCCCGCGGGCGAAGAGCGCCTCGCCGCACTTGCCGGCGCGCCGCAGTGCCCGACGCCGACGCAGATCGGGCCCTACACCCTGCTGGAGGTCATCGGCGAGGGCGGATTCGGAACCGTTTACCGCGCGGAACAGCAGGAGCCTGTCCGCCGCGTCGTCGCACTGAAGGTCATCAAGCCCGGCATGGATTCGCGCGAGGTCATTGCGCGGTTCGAGGGTGAGCGCCAGGCCCTCGCGATGATGAATCACCCGCACATTGCCGCCGTGCTCGACGCCGGCGCGACGGCCGACCGGCGTCCCTACTTTGTCATGGAGTATGTACCGGGCAAGCCGATCACGCGCTACTGCGACGACCACGCCCTGTCCATCGGGGACCGCCTGGGGCTCTTCGTCCAGGTTTGCCAGGCCGTGCAGCATGCCCACCAGAAGGGCATCATTCACCGCGACATCAAGCCGAGCAACGTGCTCGTCGTGCCGGCTCCGGACTCGCCGCAGCACAGTGCCGGACATTCGACACACTCGGGCTCCGCCGCCCGCGCCAAGGTCATCGACTTCGGCGTCGCCAAGGCCACCGACCAGCGCCTGACCGAGCACACGGTCAACACGCAGCAGGGCATGTTTCTCGGAACGCCCGCCTACATGAGCCCCGAACAGGCCGGCGTCGGCCCGCTCGACATCGATACCCGTACCGACATCTACTCCCTCGGCGTTCTCCTCTACGAGCTGCTCACCGGCGCGCCGCCCTTCGATCCGCGCAGTCTGCTGGTCAGCAGTCACTCCGAGATTCAGCGGATCATCCGCGAGGTCGATCCGCCCCGGCCGAGCACGCGCCTTTCGACCCTCCGGGATAAGCCGGACGGCGGAGGCGATACGCCGGCATCTCCGAGCCGGATCGCCGCGCAGCGTCAGACCGACGCCCGGTCGCTGATCCGTCACCTCCGCGGCGATCTCGACTGGATCGTGATGAAGTGCCTCGAGAAGGACCGCGCGCGGCGCTACGAAACGGCCAACGACGTCGCCCTCGAAATCGAGCGCTATCTCAATCACGAACCCGTGAAGGCCGGCCCGCCATCGCTGACCTACCGGCTCGGCAAGTTCACCCGGCGAAACCGCGCCGCATTCATCGCGGTCACCGGCATCGCGCTCGCCCTGCTCGTTGGACTGGCCATCTCCATCGCGGGATTCCTCGCCGCCCGCCGCGCGCGTGACGTCGCCGATGCCCAGCGGGTTCTGGCTGTTCAAAGCGCCGAAGAGGCCCTTCGCGCCGCTCGAAAAGCCGAGACGGTCACCCAGTTTCTCCAGGAAACGCTCGCCGCAGCGGATCCCAAGGTCAGTGCCCGGCGTGACATGACCGTCCGCGAGGCGCTGAACCAGGCCGTCGCCAAGCTCGATGCAGGCTCGATGGGCGAGCAGCCCGAGACCGAGGCCGCGATTCGCATGACGATCGGCCGCGCCTGGATGGGCCTCGCACAGTACGCCGAGGCCGAGGAGCAAGTCGAACGCGCGCTGGCCCTGTACCGCGCGAAGCAGGGCGACGAGGGCTTCGACTCCGCCGAGGCCCTTCAGCTTCGGGGGAGCGTCCGCTCGCTTGCCGGCCGTCTGGAAGAGGCCGAGAGAGACTTCCGCGCGGCACTCGCCGCTCAGCGCGCCCGCCGTCCCGCGGGCCATGCGGCCGTCGCCGCCTGTCTCAACGACCTGGCGACGACGATCACCAGCCAGGGCCGCTACGACGAAGCCGCCGCCATGCTCACCGAGGCCCTTGAAATCTCGCGTCGCGCCGAGAATGAAAGGGAATCGGTCCTGCCCGAGGTCGTCAACAATCTCGGCCTCGTGTACCTTCTGCAAAAGAACTGGACCTCGGCGCAGCCGCTCTTTCATGAAGCCGTCAGGCTCAATCAGCGCCTCCTCGGCCGGCTTCACCCCAACATTGCCACCAACCTCGACAACCTCGCACAGTCCTACCAGGGCAAGGGGGATCTCGACAGCGCCGAGAAGCACTATCGCGAGGCGATCGCCATGCGCCGCGAACTCTTCGGTTCGGACCATCCCGACGTCGCCGCCAGTCTCCACAACATTGCCACGCTTCTATGGATTCGCGGCGACCGTGCCGGCGCTGAAAAGGCCGTCCGCGAATCGCTCGATATTTTTCGGCGCGTCCACGGTCCCGCGCACCCCGATGTCGTCCGCGTCGTTCACAGTCTTGTCAGCGTCGTGGGCGCACGCGGGCTCTACGACGAGGCGGATTCGCTGATGGCTGAGACTTTCGAGGCCGTTCGAAACGCGCCTGATGTCACGTTCGATGACAAACTCAGCCTTGCCAAGCGCCTGGTCGAGCTTCACGAGTTTCGAAAGGACTCCGAAAAGGCCGCAGAATGGGCGAGGAACGTGCGTGCCCTCCAGGCCACCACGCAGCCTGCGACTACCTCGATGCCCGGAGCCGCAGATTGACCCGCAGGGTACGCGCTCGGCACCGGTGTAATCGCCACATCCCCAATGAGTTGCGGATTTCTGGCCCCTCCGATCGCTTAATGGCGCGTATCTACCCGTTCGCGGATGGGTGTTCGCGGACGGCGCAACGCGACCCGCCCGGCCGCGATGTACGCCGCGCCTTTCGCCGGGCCGGGCGCCCGCGTCCCGCGCGGGCCGTCGAAGGAGGTTTGAGAATGACGACATGTGTCAATCGAAGATGGATGGCCGCGTGCATGGCTCTTGGCGCCGTCGCGATCATGAGTCCCGGTACTGCACAGGCCGGCGCTGTCCTGGAAGACTTCAACGAGCTGCTGAATCCCGGTCCCTTCTACTGGGCTGCGCCGACCGGGAACATCGGCTGGTACTGGACGCCCTCCACCGACATGGAACTGCACGGTGTTCAGACCAAACTCGCGTCGGGCTTTTCCAACATCAACAACAACTTCACGTTCACAACCACGCTTTACACCGATCGGCCCGCGGCCGGCGGGACGGCGCTCGGCTCGTTTGCATGGAACGGCGCGACGCCGGTCGACGGTGCGTGGCTCGGAGGCTCGTTTGCCAACTCGGTGGCACTGACGGGCGGCCAGACGTACTTCCTGGGCATGTCGGGCTGGGAGCAGGGACTGGCGCAGTTCGGCGGAACCGGCGGCAGCGGAGTGAACTGGATCGATCCTCCGAATCAACCCGGCGCCGAGACCCTGGGAGCCGGTTCCGGGTACACGGGTGTTGACTTCGCGATCCAGATGAATGCCGGATCGGAGCCGGTCAATGTCGATAGTCCGATCCTCCGGTTCATCGGACAACCCATCCCGGAGCCGGGCACGCTCGCGCTGCTCGGGCTTGGGGGTCTGGGCTTCGCATACAGGCGCCGCCGCGTTCGTTAGGCCATTGGCGCGACTCTCGCTGCGTACCACACCTTTCGGGCAGAGGGTTGAAGGGGCCGGTCCGGCACACCCGGGCCGGCCCCGGTGTTTTTCCTCGGATAGAGCAGAGCCCCTTGTATGTACGGGTCCGCAATAATCCACCCGTGCCGGTCGTTTGGCGAGGGGCGTACCGTGGGAGGAACTCAGATGCCGCGATCCTTTTTCCCCGCTCTGACGTGTGCCCTCGCGCTCGCTGCTGTTTCTCGTTCCTTTGCCCAGGTTCAACCCACCTTCAACGATGTGGTTTTTGCCGTCGAGCCGACCGACGCCGGAGGCAGCGTCACTCTCATGATGGACATCTACGTTCCGCCCGTCGGCAATCCGCCGTATCCGCTGGTGCTGTGGATTCACGGCGGCGGCTGGCAGAGCGGAACGTACAACAATACCGCCGGTCTCGCATTGCCCCTGCTCAATGACGGCGTGGCCGTGGCCAGTGCGCGTTACCGCCTCTCCGGCGAGGCGATCTTTCCCGCACAGATTCATGACGTGAAGGGCGCGGTGCGATTCCTTCGTGCCAACGCTGCGGCATTTCAGCTCGACCCCGCCCGTTTTGCCTCGTGGGGATCATCGGCAGGCGGCCATCTTTCCGCGCTGCTGGCCATGTCCGCCGGAGTCCCGGCTCTTGAAGGCGCGACGGGGGGCAACCTCGCCTTCTCCAGCGCGGTTCAGGTCTGCGTCGATTACTTCGGCCCGACCGACATACTCAACATCAATCTCGACATCACGAACCCGCCGGGCGGCTTCAACCACGACGACCCGAACTCACCCGAGTCCCGGCTTGTCGGCTGGGACCAGCCGGGGCAAGGCATTGGCGACATTCGCGCCAACCTCACCAACCCCAGCGCGCCATACCCCGCACTTGTACAGCTCTGTAATCAGGTTAATCCAGTGACCTGGGTCGCTTCCGGCGCCCCGCCCACATTCATCGCTCACGGCACGAATGACACCGCCGTGCCGATCATGCAGAGTACGCGCCTGGCTGACGCGCTTACGTCCGCGTCCGTCCCCGTTCACTATGTGCAGGTAGCCGACGCGGGCCACGGCGGCTTTCCGCCCGCGACGCAGACCGCCGCACACGAGTTCGTCCTCGCCGCCTTCACAAGCGCCAAAGCCGCAGGCGATCTGAACTGCGACGGCGCGCGGAATCTCGACGACGTCGAACCCTTCGTCCTGCGCCTGATCGACTTTTCGGCGTACCAGTCTGTGGAACCGACATGCCACTCCCGAAACGCGGATCTGAACGGCGACGGTCAGGTCAATAGCCGCGACATCGCGGCCTTCACGGCGCTGATCCTGTCGTAACCGGATCAGCCGCCGCGCCCTTCGAGGCATCCGCCATCTCCGCCTGTAAGGCGATCATGGGGGCGTTGCTCACACGGAGCCATCCGCTTGTCACCCGGTCAAGGTCGGCGATGAGGAGGATGACCAGCGAGAACGCGAGCGCGAGCCCCGTGTTGACGACGAGATTCGACTTGCCGCTTGCCCCGAACTGGTATCCGACCGCCGCCATCGAGAGGATTGTCAGCGCTCCCAGGACGACCCAAATGACTTCGGGGATGCGGTAGAACCCGACCACAACCCGTTTCGTCTGGAGATCGATCATTTCGTTGAGCGAATCGATGAACAGCGACACGATGTCCGGATTCCTGAGGTCCGCGTCCGCCAGCGCCGTCGCATGTGCCCATAGCCGATCCTGTATCTCTTTCGCTTCGCGGATGGATGCGTCCAGTTTTCCCGGATTCCCGGCGAGTTCCACGCGAATGTCCACGTACCTCCGCAGCAGTTTCCGCGCATCGCCGCGATGCGGCTCGGGAATCAGCGAGGCTCGAAGGTAGGTGGTCCCGATGGCGTTGACCTCGTCCAGAAGCAGGTCCCGCTTCGACTCGCGCCGCGACGCAGCGATCCCGAACGTGAATGCCAGTATGAACGCCAGCAGACCCATGCTTGCGCCTACTACCGAGCCGATCGGACCCTCTGAGTCCGCTCCATACCGCCTGGCCCTTGCCCGGGCTATCAGCGCGCCGCCATGAACCGACAGCATGACTAGGGCGACACAAAGGAGATAAAGAAGGCCGATGGGTATTCGATCAACCAGGGTCATTTCGTACATGGTCATTTCGGAACCAGGCAGTTTGGAAAGTAAAGATCGATTTGACCGCTTTATGGTACCAGGGCAAAGGTTACGTTGAGTTCCGTTCCCGCCGGGTTCTGCGAAAACGTAAAGGTAATCGTCCGCCCGCATGAGAAATCATCCGGCTCCCGATAGACGTCCGATTCCGTCTCCGGACTGACGCCGGGGGCGACCCGCATGTCGGCATCCTTGATGAAGATTGCCTGCAAATCCTCGCAGTCGCGGTTGAAAGAGAAACTCTGCCCGGCCGGAATCGAAAACGTCACCTCGGTCCCCAGCACTTCGAGCCCCGACGCCGGAAGCGTCTGCTCCTCGTCGTAGAACAGTCGGCCGTCCACCGAATAATTGGTTGTGTTGATGAGAATGACATAGGTCTGTACCGTGCCGCAGCTTCCGCACAGCAGCACAGCGCCCAGGCACATAGCACGTTCTGCGATGCGCATAGTTGGCGACTCCCTTCGATGGAAATGGCTGCAAGGTCCGTGCCGCAACGCGACGGCGGCGGCACACTTTCGTCATCGTACCGGAATTCTCCTGCCGGGTGCAGGATGCCCTGATCGCTTTCCGACTCACCCCGCCCTTCGCGCCGATCGGGCACACCCAAGCCCTGGTAACTCTCAGCGGATCGTGCCCGCCGGCCCTGGATATCTCCGCTATAGACGATACCGGAGGCGCTCGATTAGGCTTCCTCGCTGAATGAGTGCGACGCGAACTTACCTGGCGCAGATGACCTTTTCGGCAATCCTTGCCGTTTCACCGGCGAGCGCCCGGGCGGATTCATTCGGAATCCCCCGTCCCGATCCGCCCGGCACGCGCACCCGCGTGGAATTCGGTGCATTCATTCTGGACGTCAGCAACATTAACAGCGCCGACCAGACGTTTACCGCCGACGTCGGGCTTGTCCTGCGATGGCACGACCCCCGGCTGGTGACGCCCGGCGGGGCCGTGAAGGTCGTGAACCGAACGGATGTCTGGAATCCGGATTTGTATGTCCTCAACCAGCGAAACGTGACCTTGCTGTTGCCGGATGTGGTCGACGTCAACCCGGATGGAATCATCTTGTATCGGCAGCGATTCTCCGGTCAGTTTTCGAACCGGATCCACGTCGGCGATTTTCCCTTCGACTCTCACCGCTTTCACGTGCGCTTTGTCTCGGGGCGATACAGCATGGACGAACTGGAGTTTGTGAACGACGTCTTTAAGGATCGAACGGGCGTAACCGAAAAGCCGCTTGTCGTGGATTGGGTCATCACGTCGTGGAGGGCCCACGAGGAGGCCTTTACCGAGGGGATGCTGAGTTTCGCCCGGCCGTCTTTTTCAGTCGAATTCACGGCCGCGCGGCGCGCGGGCTTCTTCGTCATGAAGCTTCTCCTCCCCCTTGGGCTGGTCGTTTTCATGTCCTGGGTCGTGTTCTGGCTGGACCCGGAACGGGTGGACGCGCAGGTGGGCATGGCGGCGACCGCCATCCTGACGCTCATTGCCTATCGCTTTACGTTCGACAGCCTGCTGCCCCCGGTGTCCTATCTCACGCGCGTCGATCATTTCATCTCCGGATCGACGGCCCTCGTCTTCCTTTCGCTCCTTCAGGTCGTCATAACCGGCACGCTCGTCAGCCGCAACCGGATCCCGGACGCCCGGCGGCTCGACCGCTGGTCGCGCGCGGTGTTCCCCGCGCTGTTCGCCCTGCTTACCTGGTGGTCGTTTTTCGCATGAAGGGTGCGCGAATCAGGACAACAGCCGATCGAGCGCCAGCACATACAGGGCCGACACCGCAAGCTGCGCCACCGTGATCGGCACGCCGTATCGCATGAAGCCGATGAAATTGACGCGATGGCCGTTTCGCTCGCAGATACCGACACTGACGATGTTCGCCGACGCGCCGACCATTGTCGCGTTTCCTCCCAGAGTCGCCCCGAACATCATCGCCACGAACACCGGCAACGTCGTCGTCGGCCAGTCGGTGAACTCGGCGGATAGGGCGATTTCTGGCACCGCCTCGGTCGCGACCATGTAGCCCTTAATCATCAGGATTGATGCGGCCACGACGGGGATGTTTGCGATCAGACTCGAGAGCAGACCGATCCCAAGCAGCATGGCCAGCGCCACCATTGCGAAGTCCGCGCCGAACCACTCATAGACCTTCAGCGAAAGCCCCTGGAGCAGCCCCGACTTGCTCAATCCCCGCACCAGGACAAACACGCCCCCGAGAAAAACCAGCGTTTTCCAGTCGACCGCGCGCAGCACTTCGTCCACCGGTTCGACCCGCGCCGTGTATACCGCCAATAGTGCCAGAGTCGCGGCAATGATCGCCACTGCCGGAGGGCCGATCCGCACCGGCAGTTCCTCCCCGAAGAGAAACAGCACGACCATGAGCGCAAGATCCGCCAGCGCCAGCACGGCGAACCACGGCCGGTCGATCCGCGCCGGCGACTGCGGCGCGGCCGCCTCGGGGCGCCGCGCCCGCCAGATATCCTTCATGAGGAGCGGCAGCATCGGGAGAATAATCAGCACCGAGAGCAGCCCGCCGAGGCTAACCTTTCTCAGATAGCCCGTGAACGAAAGTCCGATCGAACTTCCAACCAGAAACGTCGCGGGGTCGCCGACCAGGGTGAGCATGCCGGCCGAATTCGAAACGATCGCCGCCAGCACCATGGGAGCCGCAAAATCCACGTCCAGCGCCCTGGCGACCTGGATGATCACCGGTGCAAGCAGAATCACCGTCGTTGCATTGGGCAGAAGCGCGCACACCGGTGTGACAAGTAGGACCAGAATCAGGAGATAGCGCTTCCCGCTGCCCCGCGTGCATCGAAGGTAAGTCGCGCTGATTCGATCAAACATCCCCGTCTTCGACAGCACGCGCGCGACGATCATGCCGCCGAAAAGCAGGGCGAGGGGTCCGCCCGCGCTCTGCATCGACTCGGCCACGTCATGTTCATCGAGAATCCCCAGCACGATCAAGGCGCATGCACCGACCAGGACCGCGATGACCATGTCCAGGACGTCGAAGGCCAGCACGAGGATCACGGCAACGAATATGCCCAAGGTGAGGTAGGTCTGCGCGGGCGACATGGTGGGTGGAATCCCTTCCTGTTAATCAATCGGCGGAGCATACATGAGCCCCCCCTGGTTCCAGAGCCGGTTGAGTCCACGCTCCAGCTTGAGCGGACTCTTGCTGCCAAGATTGCGATCATACATCTCGCCGTAATTCCCCGCCGCCTTTACCGCGCGGATCGCCCAGCCCGCATCAACCCCCATGGCCCTGGTGAACAGGGCCTCTTCTCCCCGGACAAGCTTCCAGTCGGCGGTTTCGCGCTCGACTGCGATCTTGTCGATGTTTTCCTGCGTTACGCCTGTTTCCTCTGCCAGAAGGAGCGCGTACAGCACCCATCGCACCACCGTGGTCCATTCGTCATCCCCTCGCAGCACCGCCGGGCACAGCGGATCATGCGATATGCGATCAGGCAGAATCCGATAGGCATCGGGTCCGCCGGGCGCGCGCAATCGCATGATCGCCAGCTGGAAGGAGTTGGAGGAATACGCCTGGCATTGCCCGTTGAACAAGGCATCCGCTGCGCCGTCGGCGGAGTCAATGACCAGCGGCTTGACGGTCAGGCCGCGAAGTCGAAAGTAGTCGATAAGGTTCTGCTCGTCGGTGTTTCCTTTTTCCACGGCAATCGTCGCGCCGGCCAGATCGGCGCCGCTCTGGTACGGCGAATCCTTCGGTACCATGAACGCCTGGCTGTCGTAGAAGAGGATTCCAGGGAAATGAACCTTCAGCAGCGCCTCGCGCGTCAGGGTCCAGGACGTCTGCCGGAGGAGCAGATCGATTCGCCTCGCCTGAAGCGCCGGAAATCGTCCCGACGCTTTTAGCGGAATGAATTCGACTTTCTCAGGATCACCCAGCACCGCCGCCGCTACGGCGCGCGCAAAGTCGACCTCCAGCCCGCTCCAGCGGCCGGATGAATCCCGCACGGAGAAACCGGGTATCCCCTCGCTGACGCCGCATCGCAGCTTCCCGCGTGACTTGATCCCATTGAGGATCTCGCCTGCGTCCGAAGTCAGGCCCGGGACTCCCGTCACTGAGACGATAGCGAGTACGATCCTGGCAGACCGACCGCGACCCATGGCTTTCCTCCCGTTGGCGGACCACCGATCCCGCGCCGCAATCATCCTTCAGCCCGGTCGGTGGTCAAGGATGTGGCTCCCCCATTCGAAAGTGCCCCGGTTTGCCCTATTCCGCAAGCGCCTTATCATGATGGCCCGTTTTTCAACCACAGCGAGGACACCATGAACAAGGACATCTTCGTCTTCATCGAACAGCGCGGCGGCCAGGTTCTCCCGGCCGCGATTCAGGCCATCACCGCCGCCACGCACCTGGCGGTCAAGACGGGCGGCAAGGCCGTCGCCGGCATCATCGGTCACAACCTTGGACCCGTCGCCGACCGGATTGACGGCACCGGCGTCGCGACCATCCTTGTTGCCGACGACGCTGCGCTCGCCATGTACAACCCTCTCCGGTACACGCGCGCCCTGACGGCGATGATCCAGAAGGCCGATCCGCAGATCGTCCTTCTTGCCGCGTCGTTCATGGGCCGCGACCTCGCCCCGCGCGCCGCGATGCGCCTGCATGCCGGGCTCGCCACTGACTGCACCGAGCTCGACCTCGAAGGCGGCGCGCTGGTGGTCCGGCGGCCCATCTACAACGGAAAGGCCTTCAGCCGCGTGCACTTCAACGCCGGCCGGGTGCAGATGGCGTCGGTCCGGCCCAACACGTTTGCCGCGCCGGCCGGCGGGGGCGCCAGGGCCGAGCGCGTCGCAATCGCATTCGCCGCCGACGCGTCGGACGACCGCCAGACCACGAAGGAAATCGCGCGCACCGGCGGAAATGAAAAGGACGTGACCGAGGCATCAATCGTGGTTTCGGGCGGGCGCAGCCTGAAGAGCGAGGAGAATTTCAAGATCATCTACGACCTAGCCCATGCACTCGACGGTGCGGTGGGCGCCAGCCGCGCGGCCTGCGACGCGGGCTATCAGCCGCACTCGCGGCAGGTCGGCCTGACCGGCAAGACCGTCACGCCGCAGCTTTATTTCGCCTGCGGGATCAGCGGTGCAATTCAGCACCTCGCCGGCATGCGCGGCAGCCGCTGCATCGTGGCCGTCAACACCGACGCCGAGGCGCCGATCTTTAAGGTGGCGGACTACGGCGTCGTCGCCGACCTTTTCACGTTCGTGCCGCTGCTTACGGAGGAAGTGAAGAAGGTCCGCGCGCACTGACTTCCTGCCTGTGCCCCCGCTGACCGAACGCCGATTTCATTGACCATTCCGCGAGACGCTGCATGAATCCGGTTGTCATGACGCTGCTTCTGGCTGCCGCCTGGGGCCTCTTCGCCTGGCAGATTTTTCGCCGATGGCGGTTGATGACCATTGGTCCGGGCGAAAACCGTTTCGACCAGATCGGCACGCGCCTTCGGCGGACGTGGGAATACGCCTTTGCCCAGAAGCGCATGCGCCGCTACTGGTGGGCCGGAATCGCCCACCAGCTCATCTTCACCGGTTTCGTCGTTCTGCTGCTGCGGACGCTCGTCCTCTGGGGCCGCGGCTACAGCGAAGGCTTCAACCTCTGGGTCCTCGGGCTCGACCAGCCCCTCGGCAAGGTGTATTCCTTCCTGAAAGACCTCTTCGCCGTTCTTGTGATCGCAGGCACGCTCGTCTTCTTCTACTACCGACTCGTCCTGAAGCCCGCGCGGCTCTCGAAGGGTTTTGAAGGCATCCTCATCCTGCTCATCATCTCAACGATGATGGTGGCGGACATCGTCTATGACGGCGCGTCGATCGTGCGGGATGCGCGCGCACAGGGCGGCGCGGTCGCATTTCATGGCGTCGAGCCGGCGGGGTCCGTCGCCGCCTTCGCGCTCGGCGGCCTTTCCGACGGCGCGATCAACTTTCTGCGCCACGCGGGTTTCTGGACGCACAGCGCGCTTGTGCTGATTTTTCTGAACCTCCTGCCGGTGTCGAAGCACTTCCACGTCGTCACGGGCATCCCGAATGTTTTCTTCCAGAATCTTTCCCCGCGCGGGCGGCTGCCCAATGTGCCCGACATCGAGGGGAAGCTGGAGCGCGAGGAAACGCTCGGCCTGAAGCGCATCGAGCAGCTCTCCTGGAAGGCGGTGCTCGATCTGTACACCTGCACCGAGTGCGGGCGATGCACGGATCAGTGCCCGGCCAACAGCACCGGCAAGCTGCTTTCGCCCAAACAGCTCACGCTCGATCTGCGGGATTATCTGTACAAGCACGAAAAGGCACTGGTAGGGGCCAAAGGAACGAACGGCCAGGGGGCCGAGGGTGCAGCAGAGGGTGGCATGGCCGCGGTCTCCGGCAACGGCGAATTGCCGGAACTGGTGCCCGACATCATTAAGCCCGAGGTGCTCTGGGCCTGCACGACCTGCGGCGCATGCGAGACGGAATGCCCCGTGTTCATCACCTATGTCGACAAGATCGTGGACATGCGGCGCAATCTCGTCATGGAGAAGTCGGAGTTTCCGGCTGAGTTGCAGAATGCGTTTCGCGGCATGGAGACGAATTCGAATCCGTGGAGCTTCCCGGCGTCGGACCGGGCCGCGTGGACCGAGGGGCTGGATGTCCCGCGCATGGCGGAGAAGCCCGACGCCGATGTGCTCTTCTGGGTTGGATGTTCGGCCTCGTTTGACGATCGCGCCCGCCGCATTGCCAGGGCGATGGCACAACTTCTCACCGCCGCCGGGGTCAATTACGCGATCCTCGGCGAGGAGGAGTGCTGCACTGGAGACCCGGCCCGCCGCGCCGGCAACGAGTTCCTCTTCCAGATGATGGCCCAGACGAATGCCGAGATTCTCAACAACTACAAGCCCAGGACCATCGTCGCGAGCTGCCCGCACTGCTTCAACACGCTGGCGAATGAGTACCCCGACTTCGGCGCGAGGTTCCGCGTGGTGCACCACACGGAGTTTCTCGCCCAGCTCGTGGCCGAGGGGAAGCTCAAGCCGAAGAATCGGATCGATGCGAAGGTGGCCTATCACGATTCGTGCTACCTCGGCCGCTACAACGAGATCTACGAGCCGCCTCGCGACACCCTGCGGGCGATCCCGGGATTGACCGTCCTTGAGCCGACGGCGACGCGCGACCGCGGCATGTGCTGCGGGGCCGGCGGGGCGCAGATGTTCAAGGAGGAGGAGCACGCGCGGGAGGGCGCGAAGGGCGAGCGTGTCAACGAGAAGCGGACCGATCAGCTGCTGGAGACAATGCCGGACATGGTGGCGTCGAGCTGCCCGTTCTGCCAGAGAATGCTGATCGACGGCCTCGCCGGTCGGGGGCGCGAGGATGTGAAGCAGTTCGACGTTGCGGAGCTGCTGTGGCAGGCGGTGGGGGAGGCATAGTCATTCAATCGTCGGAGTGGTATCGCCGCGAAGTGCCGCACCGACGCCTCAATCGCGGCCCGGTAGATGTCAATTCCTCGCCTTTCCGGATCACTCTACCGATCGCCGAAGCCGTATAAGCAGGTCATTCAGTGCCGGGCGAGCCGTGGGTTCGTCGGGCAGCCCGCTCTCCACGCGGGCCTGCAGAAGCAGATCGGTCAGCCGGTCTCGTTCACCGCGATGAAACTCGATATCGGCATGCGGCAATTCCGAATGCTCCGGGCTTGCCGACTTCAAGGCGAGAAGGTCGGCGACATGGCTGAGCCGGAATGACTCGTTGAGCGTCACGAGGTTGGCCTCCACTGCGCCGGTACGCATCAAGTGTATTCCAGTGAGCAGGACGCGATAAACATAGAGCAATGGCTTGACGCGGCGCTGCTGCTCGAACAGCTTCCACTGTGTTTGAACAAAGCCCAGGTAGTGGTTCCCATGGTGTCGCGTGATGCAGCCTCTTGCGATCTCGCGCAGTTCCGCGTGCTCCGGCGTCGTATGCACGATCAGCGGGGAATAGAGCTGCTCAAGAACGTATCCGTTTCGCTTGAGCAGCATCACGAAGAACTTCCGCACATCGTGTGTGACGATGTCCAGCTCGCGGCCTTCTTCGCGAATCGACTCTTCTAACGTCTCACGCGGAGGCAGTAGCCCGAGCACTTCTTCTGCGGGCAAGATATGTACGCCCCGCAAATCGAAATCAGAATCGGGTGACGGGAAACCGTACAGATGCGCCCCGCTGAGCGTCGAGAAGATGAGTGGATACGGCTGGCGGGCTGTCACGCGGCGCAGCAGTTCATCCGCCATGTTCCGCCCTCCAGCGCCGGGCCTTGATCAGTAGCTTGTTTGCTCGATTGTAGTCAGGCCGCTCGGGGAGTTTCGTCCGTGTGTAGGCCGCTTCAAAGTCTGCATGGAGACGAAGCCGCCAAGCGTTCACCTGCTTCCAGGCAATCTCGCCGCGATTGATGGCTAACAACTCCTCTCGATGCTCCTCAACGCGTACCGGTACATGCCCATCGCGCAGAGCGATGATGCCCCCCAGCAGCAGGCGAATGAGGTGCATCGCGTGTTTCCATCGAAGCGCCCCCTGTGCGCGCATGTCCTGTTCCAGTCGCTTGAACTGCGAGAGCACATAGCCGTTGTAAGTCTGGTAGATCAGCCGTGAGAGAAAGGCCGAGCGCATGTCGAGAAGTTCCTGCGCAATCGGCGCGACCTCAAGCACGTCCGGTGTATACAGGCACTCGAGGATGTTCGGATTGGCCTTCAGCGCCAGCGTCAGAAACTTCTGCAGCTCCCAGTAGCACTCCTGCGTCTCGTCGGATTCCAGTTGCTCCGGCACGCCGAATAGCGACCAGTGGGCGTCTGCCGGCGGCAAAAAAACACCGCGAACGTCCGTATCAGACTCGCCATGTTCGAGGCCATAGGCGCGCGAGCCAATAACACATCGAAAGATCACATGGGAATCCAGCGAGATTGTCGGCGCAGGCTGCGTCGGGCTGTGCAATCCGGTCGACTGCATCTCCTTGAGCACGGCGAACTCGGCACGGCGGAATGACTGCTCGGTATCGTCCACCAGCTTGATACGATACGCATGGAACGGGTCGACCGGACTGTTGACAATCACGCCAACCGCCCCGGCTCGCGACTGCCCCGCGCGGATCACAACCTTCGTGCCCACCGGCAGGATCCGACGCGGTCCAAACTCGGATGGATCATGAAGCATGAAGCGACCCGTTCCCCATTATCTTAGCCGGCTTGTAGGCGGTCGCGTGGAATCTGAATGGGCAAAAGGTCTCGCGGTGAACCGCGGTCGGGTGGCATGACCGCGGCCCCTTCAGCCACGGGTCCGACTTGGGGCGGCCATGTTCAGGCGTCAGGGCCGTTCTCACTTGCGCCGAGCGGCCGCTCGCCGTCTGGTTCGCGCTTTTTCGCTCGGACCATGTTTTGGCTTTGACTGGCGAACGTATTCTGTCACCGCCTTCACAAGGCACCCGGACCGCGTATCGCCCGTCTGGCGCGCGAAGCGGTCTACCTGGTCCAGCACGCGTTCCGGGATCGTGATGTTGATCCGCTTCGCGTTTGTCCGAAGCCGCGACGCATCAATCGACACGACTGCCCAGGTTCCGCCCGTGTTCGCCGGGTCTCGCGCATGGTCCTCGACCCGCCCCGCACGAGGAACGGGTTGTCCCTCCTCGATCAGCCCCTCGATGTGCAGTTCGATCGCCTCCCGTGCCATCGCAATGGCCTCGTCGAGGGTGGAGCCCGCGGAGAAACAGCCCGGCAGGTCGGGCACCGTCACGCCGTAATCACTGCGCCGGTCCTTGTGAATGACAATCGGATAGTGCATTTTACACCTCGTTCCAGCCGGCCTGCCGGAATATCGCCTTCAAAGTGCCTTTCGGAAAAT
Organism: Planctomycetota bacterium; assembly: GCA_003576905.1. Lineage (GTDB taxonomy): Bacteria > Planctomycetota > Phycisphaerae > UBA1845 > UTPLA1 > UTPLA1. The sequence goes on from QEVG01000008.1 coordinate 30,790, forward strand.
CCTTCCGAGGATGCGGAACGGTCACCAATCCCGGCCTCTCCGGATGTTTGAACTGCTGATGGCTGCCCCTGGTCCTGACGAGCAGCCAGCCCTCTCGTTTCAGCCGTCGAATAACATCCGTGCTACTCATCCACTGTATTATACACACTATGTGTATTCCTAGCAAGCCGCAGGCGATCTCCGTGTGGCCCAACGCCCATGCCGCAGCCTCCCAGCGCGTCCGGATGCACGGCCGCGCTTTCATGCGACCGTGTCCGCGGCAGCCAGATCAATTAAGAGTTATTCCCCATGGCCCGGGCGCGTCCCCGATGCGCTACGCCTGCGCGACGTGCATGGGATCGCGCGGATCCCCAAGCCCAATCGGCCGCTGCGTCGGTGCGAGCATCGAGGCAAATTCCGCGGCGGTGGGCGCGTCCTTGATTGCCCGTGCCGGGACGCCCACCACTGTCGTCATCGGGTCCACGTCCTGCGTCACGACTGCCCCCGCGCCGACGATCGCCTCGAAGCCGATGCGGACGTTCTGCACGACCGTGGCGCCGATGCCGACGAATGCGCCGCTTTCCACGACAACGTGCCCCGCGAGTCGAACGCCGGGGCAGATGTGTACGCTCGTGCCGATCATGGATTCATGATCGACGATGCAGCCGGTGTTCAGAATCGCATAGTCGCCGATCTGGCAGTGCGCACAGACCAGCGCCCCGGCGGCGATCACCACGCCCTTGCCCGCGCTGGCGTTCGACGCAAGCTGCGCGGAGGGATGAATCGCGCTGACAAGTTCAAGCTCCCCTGCTTCGACGCGGTCGCCCAGCGCGCGCCGCACGCCGTTGTCCCCGATGGCGATCACCGCGCCGCGCACCCCGCGCTGCCGTACTTCATCCAACTGATCGATTCCGCCGAGCACCGGCAGGCCGTCCACGCGCCGCCCGTGCAGGGCCGGGTTGTTGTCGAGGAATCCGATGGCCCGATGCGTGCGCGCCTGCTGAATGATGTCCAGCACGACCCGCCCGTGTCCGCCGGCGCCCAGTATCACGATATCCATCATGTGTTCGCTCCGGCCGGAGGCCTCATTGCACGCGCCCGTGCCGCGCAAAAAAGCCCGCGTGTCCGCGCGGCGCTGTTCCGACCGCTACCCCGGGCGATCGATTCACCCGCGGCGGGTTCACCTTGCCTATCGGCGGGCACGGCCGCCGCGCTGAACACCGTCCGGCCCCAGTCCGAGCGTACCTTGCGCCCGCGCCGCCTCGCGCGGAAAACTCCGGCGCGCCGCCTTTCAGAATTGGCAGCCGGGGCCTTTCCGATTCGGCGCATGCAGCCCGGCGAGGTGATGCGAGATTATCGGCCGAAGCGGCGGATTTCTTCGGGCGACCGGCGATTCCTGCGTGCCGGCGGGCATCCTTAAAAGCGCCGTCAAACCTCGCCAAATGCTGCAATTCCGGCGATTGAGTGTCGATAACAGCGATCGAAGTGGGGCCGCATTTTCGGTCCCGGCGCAAAGCGAAGGAGCACGGCATATGAGCGCGACATGCGGCGACCTGATCCCGAAGAGCTGCCGCCGCGCAGACCGGTCGCGGACGGCGATGCGCCCCGAGAGTCGCGAAACCCGTGGGGAACATGACATGGCACGACCGAACTGGCAGACACCCGGACAGTCGACGCTGCGATCCGCGGCGATCGCGCTTCTCGCCGGGGCGATACTCCCGCTGTGCGGCTGCAAGGCCGGCGGCGAGAGCGCTCAGTGGCTTCTCAACGGCTTCCTCGATCCGACCCAGTCCGGGCAGTTCCTCGAGCCACGGCGCAACGAGATCCGCTCGTCGCTCAGTATCCTTGAGGAGCCGGTCGGGATTCAGGACGCGCAGGATCCCGGTCCACAGGACCTCGAGCCGGAATACGCCGAACACACAATCCTGCCCGGCGACGTACTCAATATCACGGTGTTCGAACTGCTTGTCCCCGGCCAGGCCACCTCCCAGCAGGTCGTGGTCAGCACGTCGGGGTTCGAGTCGCTGCCGTCGATCGGCCGGGTTCGCCTCGCGGGCCTGAGCCTGAGCCAGCTGGAAATGGAGCTGAAGGAGATCCTGCGCGAGCAGGACATCCTGCCTGATCCGGAAGTCCAGGTCTCGCTGCTCTCCACGCGCGGAACGCGCTTCACGGTCATCGGCAGCGTCAGCCGCCCCGGCACGTACGAGATCCCCCAGCCCGAGTACCGCCTCCTTCAGGCCCTCGCGGATGCCGGAGGGGTGTCACCCATTATTCCAAAGGTCTATGTCTTCCGCCGCGGGCCCGGCGACGGCGCGCTCGGCGACCCCGGCATGACCACCCAGCCCTCCGGCCCCGGCGGCTATGACCCGAGCGGCGGATTCGGCGCGCAGCCCAGCTTCACCCTCTCGGACACCGCCTCGGGCCCGGCGTCTGCGCCGGCGTCGGCCCCGGCGACGCGGCCCTCCACCGCGCCGGCCTCGGCTCCGGGCTCCGCCGCCGCCCGGCCCATGGCCGCCGCGGCGTCCTCTCCTGCGGCTGCCAGACAGATGGCACCCGCGGGGAGCATCGACGAATTGCGCATCCTCGAGGGAAAGCCCACCTCGGCACCCCAGTCCATCTCCTGGGACCCCGACCAGGGCTGGGTCATCAAGCCCATGCAGCCGGCCGCTCCGGCGACCACGCAGAGCATGCCCCCGGCTGCCGCGCGGCCCGCGCCCACCGGTTCAATGCCTGCCAGCCAGCCGTGGCCCGGCATGGAAGAAACCGGCTCGCCACAGCGCATCATCGAGATTCCGACAAAGGAACTCCTCGCGGGCGATCCCCGCTACAACGTCGTTATCCGGCCCTTCGACATGATCAGCGTACCCCCCGGCGCGGTCGGAGAGTTTTACATGATGGGCAACGTCTCCCGTCCCGGCGCCTATGATCTGACCGGTCGGCGATTGACGGTCAAGGAAGCCATCGCGTCGGCGGGGGGGTTCGGCCCGCTGGCCTGGCCCTCCCGGGCGGATCTGATCCGCCGGGTCAGCCAGGATGAAGAGCAGATCATCCAGCTCGATCTGGATTCGATCTTCGCCGGCAACGCGCCGGACTTCTACCTGAAGCCCAACGACATCGTAAACGTGGGTACCACCCCCGCCGCTCTCTTCCTGGCCGTCCTGCGAAACGCCTTCCGCTTCAGCTACGGATTCGGCTTCGTGTACGACCGGAATTTCGCGGACAGCGACACCTTTGCCGCGCGGGAACAGGTCAAGCAACGCCGCATCCAGGAGGCGCAGATCCGGGGCGTCCCGTTACAATAAGGGCCCGGATCGGTTTCACGCACGCAGTCCAGTATGCCAGCGCAGAGGGTGGTCGCTTGGAAGTCAGCGGCGAGCAGTTGGGTAATCAAATCAGCACCGGCACCAGCGCCGCCACCGTGGCCGGAGGTGCCGGCGCGCGCAGACGCCGTGCCACCGTCGAACTGCCCACGTGGCGCGAAACGCTCGGAATCGGCGGCTTCATACAGGTCGCCGTCCTCGCCGCCCTTTTCATCTGGCTCTACAAGGCCCAGTGCTACCGCCTCATCCGCATGTGGCAGAACCCCGACTGGTCGCATGGGTTCCTGATTCCCTTCTTCTGCATTTACATGCTCAACACCCGAAAGGCGGAGCTGCTCACGGGCAGCCACAAGGGGTCCCTCTGGGGCCTGCCCGTCATCATTCTGGGCATCCTCGCGTACGCCTACTTCATCCGTATCAAGATCGGATACCCGCAGGACCTGTCCATGCTCATGGTCCTCGGAGGCCTCATCCTCCTGATGTGCGGGTGGCGCGTGCTCCGATACTGTCTTTTTCCGATCGGCTTCCTCCTGCTCGCAATTCCCCCGCCCGACTACGTTTACAAGAGCATTACGCAGCCCCTTCAGCAGATGGCGGCGTGGATTTCGACGAAGTTTCTCAACATGTTTCCCGGGGCCGAGGTCGAACAAGCGGGCATCAACATTGCGTATTACATGCGCGGGGGAAACTCCGGCGCGTTTACGGTGGCCGGCGCGTGCAGCGGCATGCGCTCGCTGCTGGCGTTTGTGGCCCTGGGCCTCGCCATGGCGTACTTCACGCCAAGGCCGACCTGGCACCGGGTGGCCATGGCCCTTTTCGTCGTGCCGGTCGCCCTGCTGTGCAACGTGCTCCGCGTCATCGCCACGGGGGCTTTTCAGATGTACGACTACGGAAACCTCGCGAGCGGAACACCGCATACCCTGCTCGGCCTGATCATGTTCGCTACCGGCTTTGCCATCTACGGCGGCATTCTCTGGGCCCTGGATAACCTTTTTGTCGAAGAGACCGACGATTCGGCCCGATCCGCGCCGACGGGAGGAGCCGCGGCATGACCTCCTCGACCCGATCGCGTGTTCATTTTGTTCTCGCCCTGGTCGTCTTGGGCACCAGCGCCGCCATCATGCACGCGTCACAGAAGAGCGGGTGGCTGCAACTCGTCAAGAAGCCCCTGCCGATCCGCAAGAAGCTCGAAGACATGGAGCGCAGCGCGCTTGCGCCGCTGAGCTTCGTTGGCTCGCACAAGCTGCCCCCCGAGGTTGTCGAAGAACTCGGCACCGAGGAATACATCAACTGGATCCTCAAGGAGCCGACGTCCGCGCCGTACAAGGGCCGCGCGATCAACCTCGCCATCACCTATTACACGGGCGTGGTCGACCAGGTGCCCCACGTGTCCGAAGAGTGCATGACCCAGGGGGCCTTCACGCTCGACGACGACGAGATCGTGGAAATGGAGCTGCCGACCGCCGGCCTGAAGATCCCGGTGCACGTGCAGACCTACTACCCGCCGCGCGACATGACCCTGCAAACCTACGTGTATTACACGTTTTCATCCAACGGCGATTTCTTCGCCACGCGAAACGGCGTCCGGCGGCGCAATGCCGACCTCTTCGACACGCACCTGTATTACTCCAAGATCGAAATCTCCTTCAAGGCACGGCCCAACGCCGACCGCTCGGAACTGGACCGCGTGGCCCGGGATACCCTTGATTCCGTCGTCACCGAACTCTTCAAATCGCACTGGCCGAAAAAGGGCTGGGAACGCGGCGGCCCCCGCCCGGAGGATTCGACCCCCGACAAGCCGCCGGCGGTCGGCGGCAGCCTGTGATTTCGGTATAATCCCGCCCTGCGCCGGACTGCCCGGCGCGGTTTGTTTTCGGCGTTTCACCGGGACTCTCGATTAGCTAAAGGCGTCTGGATATGGCGAAGAAACTCAATCGTAATCTGGTCGGTATTCTGACATTGGTGGGGATGATTCTTCTCGCGGTCACCGGGTTCGCCCTGCTCGCGAACCTGCCCGGGTCCGACCCTGAAATCTATGCCGCCGACGCGGCCAAGCACGAGGCCGAGAAGAAGTACGACATCGCCGCGCAGACGTACGTTCGCGCCTACCAGCGCGACCCGGCGAAGAACCCCGAGTACCTGGTAAAGGCCGCCCACTGCGCGCTTGAGGACGGCAAGATCGGTGGCGCTCGCGAGCTGCTTCGCAACGCCCTCCTCCGCAACACCACGCTCAAGTCGGCTCTCCAGATGGTGACCGACCTGGAGTTTGAAATCGCCCAGAAGTTCGGCAGCAGCCTTCAATGGAACCGCGTCCTCACCGAAGCCCGCAAGCTCGCCACCGTCGATGAAAACTCGGCCCTCGCCCAGCACGCCATGGGCGCCGCCTATCTCGCCCTCCAGGGCGAGGACGAGGCGAACCGCGCCCTCGGCGAAGAGGCCCTGAAAAAGGCCCACGAGCTTGACCCGACCAACGCCAAGGTCGTCGACCTCCTCGCGCGCCAGCTCTGGACCAATGCCGAGCGCGACCGCGCCGCCGGACGCATCGACGAAGCCGAAGAGATCATCAGCGAGCGTGACGCCCTCATCGCCGCCACGCTCGAAAAGTGCCGCTCCGCCGCCCCGGATCAGGTCAACATCCTCCGCCAGCTCCAGTGCGTCTTTAAGATCGTCGCTGGCAAGACCGACGAGGGCATAAAGGAGCTGGAAGAAATCGCCGCCGCCGAAGTCGGCGCCACCGAGGCCCACCGTCTCCTTGCCCAAATCTATGCGGGCTCCCTGGGCGACCGCGTGAAGCCCGACCTCCAGAAGGCCCGCGAAACCCTCGAAAAGGCCCTCCGCGTCGACCCCGAGGCCGGCGACGTTTACCTCGAACTGGGGCGCATCTTCAAGCGGCTCCGCGATCAGGAAACGGATTCCGCCAAACAGGACGAGTATCGCCAGGCCGAAGTCGCCGTGTATAAGCAGGGCCTCGACGCCATCCCGCGCAGCACGCACTTCCGCAAGCTTCGCAACAACGTCGCCCGCATCGCCTTCTTCACCGAGCTTTTCCTCGCCGACCTCGGCCGGTTCGACATGGCCTCCGACCAGGCCGCGAAGGACAAGGCCCTCGCCGACGCCGAGTCCTGGGTCGTGAAAATGAAGGACGAAGCCGACCCCGACTCGGTCGAAGTCCGCTTCCTTGTCGCCAATCTGCACACGGCCCGCGGCAATCTCGTCGACGCCACGAAGGAGGCCGAGGCCGCGGAGCGCGCCGCCGGCACGCGCGGGCACCTGGGCATCCAGATCCTTCTCGCCGAGCTGTACGGCCGCCAGCAGCAGTGGGGTGCCTCGGAGCAGGCACTCAAGAAGGCCATCTCCATGAATCCCGACTCCCCCGGCCTTCACCTTCGCCTCGCCCAGGTCCTTCTCCAGCAGAACAAGGCCACCGACGCCCTTGTCCTGCTGAAGCCCACCGACGCCAGCGCGCGCAGCAATTACCTCCGCACCGATCCCCAGGCCGCGCGCCTCCGCGTCGAGGCCCTGCGCCAGCTCGGCCAGTACGAGCAGGCCCTCGAAGAGACGAAGCGCGCCGGCGGCGCCGCGCCCGATGACGAGCTCCGCACCGCCCAGCTACTCCTCATGGGCGAGAAATTCGACGAAGCCGAAGCCCGCCTCAAGGCCCTCCTCGAGAAGGACCCGAAGAACGTCTTCGTCGTCCGCACCCTCGCTAAGTTATATCACGACACGAACCGCAGGGACGAGGCCATGGCACTCGTCAAGAGCGCCCTCCAGGCCGACCCCGAAAACCGCATGCTCAAGCTCACCGAGCTGGACATCATGGAGGGCGGAGACCCCGACGCCCGCAAGCAGCGCGCCCTCGAGATCATCCAGGAGGAGAAGGACGCCTTCGTCCGCACGACCTCCCTCTTCGATTTCCACTTCAACAACGACAACAACGACGAGGCCCGCAAGGCCATCGACGCCGCCGAAAAGCTTCAGCCCGAAAACCCCGCCGTCATCGAGCGGCAGTTCCGCCTCGCCCTGGTCACCAAGGACTGGGCCCGCGCCGAGACCTACGCCAAGAAGAACGGCGAAAAGAACATCGACGGCACCGAGGGCGCCCTGGCCCTGGGCCGCCTCGCCCTCGCCAGGGGCGAAGTCGAAAAGGCCATCGACATCATCCGCGGCGGCCTCCAGAAGTACCCCAGCAATTCCCTCGGCTGGACCATCCTCGCCGAGGCCTACCAGCAGGCCGGCCGCGCCGCCGAAGCCAGGAACGTCCTGATCGAAGCCCTCCGCATCGACCCCACCAACGGCTTCGCCAACCGCAACCTCGCCGAGATCTGCCTCCGCGAGGGCAACGAGGCCGACGCCCGAAAGTACCTCGCCGCCGCCGAGCGCGCCCTGCCCAACGACCCCTTCGTCCGCCGCCAGCTCCAGATCATGCAGGAAAAGGAAAACCCCCGCGACGGCATCGCCTCCCGCGAACGCCTCCGCCAGGAGAACCCCAAGGACCTCCAGAACCTCGTCCTCCTCGCCCGCCTCTACGCCCTCCCCGACGTCGCCCAGTTCGACAAGGCCGCCGAAATCTACCGCGCCGCCCTCGATCAGGCCCCCGACGATCTCGCCCTCGCCTACGAACTCGCCTCCTTCCTCGGACGACCCGACGTCAACAGACCCTCCGAAGGAGACGCCCTCCTCGTCGAGCGCATGACCCGCGAGGAAGACAAATCCAAAAAGGCCCTCATCGCCACCTACCTCGGCCGCTTCTACGAATCACAGAAAATCCTCGCCACCGCAGACCGACACTTCCGACTCGCCGTCTCCCTCAACCCCTCACAGGATATCCTCACCGCCGCCGGCGAATACTACGCCCGGACCAACCGCTTCCAGGACGCCATCGAGTACTACGACCGCACCCTCAAACAAATCGACCCCACCGACCCCAAATCCGCCGAACAAACCCGCTCCCGAATCATCGCCCTCTGCCTCGCCATCGGAGACCTCGACCGCGCCCGCTCCGCCATCGACGAGTTCCTCGAAAAATACCCCGAAAACCAACAAGGCATGATCTATGAGGGCGCCTACCACCGCATCGCCGGAGACGTTCAGCAGGCGAAACGCTCCTTCGACTCCCACCTCGAACGAAACCCCGACAACGCCGTCGCCCTCTGGCAACGCGGCGAACTCTTCCGCCTCATGGGCCGGTGGCAGAAAGCCATCGAAGACCTCCAGAAGGCCAAGACCTTCAACCCCAACGGCTTCTCCTACCAGCACCGAATCTCCCTCGCGGACACCCTCATGGAGATCAACCAGTCCGAAGCCGCCGTCTCCGAACTCCGCGCCATTCTCGACGAACACCCCGACGAAGAACCCGTCGCCGAAGCCCTCATCGACACCTACCGCCGCATCGGGCCCCAACGCTATCCTGACGCCGAAACCCTCATCTACACGTACATGCAGAAGCGTCCGCGCGACCAGAAATGGCCCATGCTCCTGGGGCGCCTCGCCGAATCCGCCAAAGACCTCAACAAGGCCATCCAGGCGTACCAGAAGGCTGCTGAACTTTCCCGCTACTCGCGCGACTCCGTGGAGGCCCTCTTCCGTGTCTGCCGCGCGGCCGACCAGCCCAAAGTCATCATCGATTACGCCGCGGAGAAGCTCTCGTCCCGTCTCCTGAGCACGATGCCCTCGGCTCTGGCCACGGTTGCGTGGGCGTACCTCAAGACCGGAGACGAAGCCAAGGCGGTCGAGTTCTACGACCAGGCCCTCATCGCCGCCGACCGCGACTTCTCGGTTTACACCGCCGTCGTCGGCGAAATTGTCCGTGCCTTCGGCAAGGAGAAGGCCCTCGAACGAGAACAGAAGCGGGCCGATGCCGACCCCGAAAACGTGGAGCGCCTCAAAATCCTCGTTCACCTGCTCCAGCTGAACGACAAAGTGCCCGAAGCCCTCGCCGCCTGCGAAAAGGTCGGGCAGATTTCCACAAAAGACACTGACATCGTTTTCAGCCTCCTCGGACAAGGCATGCTCAAGCAGCGCCTGGGCGAGTACGAGGCCGCGAGGGAGAAGTACGAGGCCGTTCTCAAGATCGCCCCGGAGAATCCGCTTGCTCTAAATAACCTTGCGTCAATGCTTTGCGATGAATTGAACCGCCCGGCCGAGGCCCTTCCCTATGCCCAGAAGGCTCGCAAGGCGCGTCCCAACGATCAGGACATTCTTGACACCCTTGGGTGGGCTCTGACGCTTAATGACCGGACAGGCGAAGCGCTTGGCGTCTTTTTACGAAGCCTTGAAGTGAACCGCGAGCACGTGGTCACGCTATATCACCTTGGACTGCTCCATCAGCGTCGGAAGGAGTATGAAGAAGCGGAGCGGCGCCTCGACGCCGCAAAAAAGGCCGCTGAGGCCCAAGGCGGCAGTCCATATCTGTCGAATATAGACAAGGCACTGCAGGAGGTCCGCGCCGCCAAGGACTAGGCGACGACGGGCCACCCTCGCATTGATGTCGGCAGTTTTTGCGCCTCTGCGTCATTACCGGGCGCGGGTCGCCGAAGATTGTAGTAGGAGTCAGCGCCAGGAACGTGATCGCATGACCACGCTCACACCCGCACAAACACCCATGGCCACGGGCGGGATGCTCCCTGCGCCCATGGGACGCGGTCCGGCACTGGCGGCCGCCGCGGCCGGCACCGGGATGACCGGCGCGGATTTTCTTCGGGTCATTCGGCAGCGGCTGGTCCTCATCCTCTTTCTCTGGATCTTCTTCACCATCGTGACCGCCGTGGTCACCTGGCTGATGGTCAAGTACTACCCCAAGTTCCGCGCTACGGCCTATATCCGCGTTCAGTCCATCACGCCCGTCAACCCGATGGAGCCTCTCCAGACGCAGGAGACCCGGCAGGACGAGATCGAGCGCCTCCTCCAGGACCAGGCCATCGCGGTCAAGAGTCCGGAAGTGCTCCTCAAGGTCCTCGAAGACCCCGAAGTCCGCGGGACCGTGTGGTTCAAGGAGGCCGAGGAGGCGAAGCTGGCCAACCGCGACGACCCCCTCGACCTGCTCGATGAGCTGATCTCCGCCGAGCCTGTGCGCGAGTCGAACTACCTCGCGGTGTCGGCGGCGTGGAAGGTGCAGTCGGAGGTCGCCACGCTCGTCAATGAGACCGTTGATAAGTACATGGCGATGATCGAACGGCAGCAGAAGGACCGGATCCGCAAGGCCTTCGATCAGCTCAGCGAGGAACTCAACCGCGCGAAGACGCTTTACGAGGCCAAGCAGAAGGACATCGACACGTACCGGCAGAATGAGGAAGTCCTTGGAACCTCGCGCGACGAGCTCAAGGAGAAGCTGCTCACTCTCACCGCGCTCGAGACCGAGCTTCAAATGGACATGCTCGGCAAGCGCACCCAGTACGAGCAGCTACAGGGCGCCCGGCCGGAGGATCTGCCGATCACTCCCGACCTCCAGGCCATGCTCAACGCCGATCCGCGCATCCTCCAGCTCGACGGCGCCCTCCAGCAGTCCGAGTCGGAGCTGAACCTTGCCAAGGAGCGCTTCGGCGAGAACCACCGTCAGGTGAAGGCCCTTCGCGCCGCGCGGGACGCCGCGGCCCAGCGCGTGCAGGAGGAGCGCAACGTCCGGACCCTTCAATACCACACCGATCAGATCGACCAGAGCCGTCGGAACTACCTGGAGTCGCAGCAGCAGTTGGTGGCGGTGAAGGAGCGGTTGCAGGAGGCCCGGGCGGAGCAGCAGGACAAGGACCAGAAGTACGCGGCGTACCTGCGTCTGGAGCAGGAGGCGGAGACCTTGAAGGCCCAGTACGAGCAGTTGGTGGAGCAGCGGAATCTGCTTCAGATGACGCTGGGCCTGGAGCGGACGGTGCAGATCACGGTGCAGTCCAGCGCGATCGAGCCGAAGAGCCGCGCGAGCCCGCAGTACTACATCTGGATCCCGGCGGGCGCGTTGTTGGGTTTGGCGCTGGCGGTGGGCTTCGCGCTGCTTCTGGAGATGGCCGACAAGTCGGTCCGGACGGTTCGGGACGTGCAGCGCGCCGCCCTGCCGGTGCTGGCCAGCATCCCCGCCACCGAAGACGAGGAAATCGAGATCACGCGCGTCGAGACCGCCGCCCTTGACGCGCCGCACTCCATTACCGCCGAGGCCTTCCGCACACTCCGCGCCAATTTGTTCTTCAGCGCCCCCGCCGAGCAGCAGGGCGTTCTCCTGGTCACCAGCCCCAGCGCCGGGAATGGAAAGACGACCGTCGCCGTCAACCTCGCGATTTCCATCGCGCTGTCCGGCCGGCGCGTCCTGCTGATCGACGCCAACTTCCGAAGGCCGAGCCTGCCCAGGCTCTTTCCCGGTCTCGGCACAAACGGCCTCAGCAACATCCTGATCGGCCAGGCGCATCTCGACGATGTCGTCGCCCAGTCATCGGTTCCGGGCATGGATGTCCTCGCGTCCGGGCCGCTGCCCCCCAATCCGGCGGAACTTCTCGGCGGCAGCTACCTTCGCGACATGTTCGCCGAGGCCCGGGGGCGGTATGACCAGATCATCATCGACGGGCCGCCGGTTCTCCTTGTAAGTGATGCCATGGTCCTGGCAGGCGTCGTCGATGGCGTGATCCTCGTCTGCCAGTACAGGGCCACCTCGCGCGGGGCGCTCCAGCGCACCCAGAACCAGCTCGAGGCCATCAGCGCGCGCGTCTTCGGAGCGGTTCTCAACAAGGTCGAAACGCGCGCCGGCGGATACTTCCGAAAGGCCTACCGCGAGTTCTACGAATACCACGAGCCCGTCGAGGAAGGTGGCGGGGACGAGACGAAGAAGATTGAGGGCGAAGTGGCAGGCGAACAACTCGAACAGGGCGGCGAAGCGCCGTCCGGCGAAGCCTCCGGCGCGACACCGGCCCTGGCCCAGGACTCCGCCGGGACGGCCGCACAGGCCGAAAGGGACGCGCTGGCGGCGATGGGGGGCGCGACGTCCGCGGAGGAGACCCCGGCAGGCGCCGAAGCCGAGTGGGGTGGAACGGATATCGACACCGAGATCGCCAGCCTCGGCGGCGAGCGCATCCTCGACGACGACATCAACCTCGCCGGCGACGAAGAGCAACCGCGCAATCCCGACGAGCCCAACCCGCGCGCCTGATTCTTCCCCGTCCGAAGCGCACAATTCGCGCCGCCGCCGCCGCCGGTTATGCTACCCCTCTGACCCGACACAGCCCCGACCGGAGACCCGCGTGCGAGACCCCGTCGAACTGGCCCGGACCATGCTGAAGGAACAGGCACAGGCCGTCCTGGCCCTCGCCGATGCCGTCGGCGAACCCCTCAGAAAGGCCGTCTCGCTGATCCTTTCCACGCGCGACCAGGTGGTCGTCTCGGGAATCGGCAAGAGCGGGCTTATCGCGCGGAAAATCGCCGCCACGCTCGCCAGTACCGGAACCCCGGCGATCTTCATGCACCCCGTGGAGGGCCTCCACGGGGACCTCGGCGCGGTCTCGCCGAATGCCGTACTTCTGGCACTCTCGAAAAGCGGCCACACCGAGGAGCTCGTCCGTTTCGTCGGCCACTTCCGACGGATCGGCGGACACGTCATCGCCGTCTGCGAGTCCGGCGCGGCCCCGCTCGCCGAGCCGGCCGACATCTGGCTCCCGATCCCCGCCCGGCCCGAGGCCGGACCGCTGGCTCTGGCCCCCACCACCAGTACCCTGCTCATGCTCGCCCTCGGAGATGCCCTCGCCATGGCCCTTCTTGACGCGCGGGGTTTCTCCGAGAAGGAATTCGCCCGCTACCATCCCGACGGAAGCCTCGGAAGACGGCTCCTGCTTCGCGCCGCGGATCTCATGCATACCGGGCATCAGATGCCCTGCGTTCCGCGCGCCGCATCGTTCAATGACCTGCTTCTCGAGATGACCGGCAAGCGTCTCGGCATGACCTGCATTGTCGATGAGAAGGGCGCGTTGATCGGCGTCTTCACCGACGGCGACCTCCGCCGCCTCCTGACCCGCTGCGAGACGCCTGGAAAGCTCACCGCCGGTGAGGCCTGGCGGCTCAGTCGCCGCGACCCGAGCGAAACCCCCGTCCGCTTCTCGACCGTTCAGCCGTCCACTCTCGCCGTGGACTGCCTCGAAATGATGCGTGAAAGCGAAATCACCGTTCTTGTTCTGTCGGAAGACGGGACGATACCCATAGGGATCATCCGGCTTCAGGACCTGGTTCGCGCCGGCCTCGGCTGACGGCTCGCGTCGCCGACCGAATCAGCCCAGGGAAGGGAAATGATCTTCACCAACAAACTGGAACTTCGAACTGATCGGCTCCTCGCCATGATCGAGCCGCATATCGCCGGCTGGCCCCATGACGAGCTGGATGTCACGGTCCGCCCGAGCCGCGGCGCCGAGTTTTCCGGCACGTGCCGCTACGTCCCTCCGCGTATTTACGTCAACATCGGGGCCGGGAACCGCTACCCCTATCTGATCACGACGCACATCGCCCCCGCACGGTCCGACCGGCGCTGCTGGTGGCGCGAGCTTTACACGGTCGAGCTTGCCGATGCCTACGAGTTGACGCTGTTCATCTTCCTCCATGAGTTCTACCATTGGCTGATCCGCAAGGCCCGCCGCAACGGCCGACAGAAGGAGGGCCGCTGCGACCGTTTCGCCACCCGTGCCCTTGTCGACGTGTACGGGGCTGTCGTCCGTGACTCCGCGGGTCGGCCCGTCCCCCGCGCGGCGTGGGACTTCCAGGATCTGGATGGCTTCGTCGCCGCCGCCCGGCAGGCCGCGCGCCAACGGATTTCTCCAAGGCCCGTCGAGAAAGCGGCCCGCCAGCCATCGGCGCAGCCACCCAAGCCCCTGCCGGATGCCGTTCAACCGCCCCTTGACGGGCAGTTGCTGCTCTTTTCCATTTGACTCGTGACAATCGCCCGACCACAGTTAGCCCTTACGGGGCGGGCTTGCCGGCAAACGTGCCGTTCGGCGCACAACCGAGAGACATGTCGCCCGCTCAAGACCGGAGCGCCCTGGGGAGCCCGTCGGCCCGTCGTGAAGGTCTGTATTGTTGGTGCGAAACCGGCCCGCCAGCCATTGACACGTAAGGTTAAACGCTATATAATGTTAACATAGGATGGGCGAATATGTCCCTTCCTAGGGGGAATCCTCCCGGGGCGTGTGTTGGGCGGGGTTCATCCGGTTTGTGATTGGCGCGAGAAGAGAGAAATCGCGCCCTTTGCGGCATACGATGAAATATCCAGCGTGAGTTCAACCGGCCGCAAGCCCCGGCCGATGCCACACTGGAGACAAATAAGCTTCCACTCGCTGCGGCACCCTTTGACCGCGCCAATACCACGGGGTGCCGCACGCCTTTTTTACTCCTTTCGAAGTTGCTTTTGCGGGCCGCCTTTGTGACGGCTTGGATGCGCTCGCGTGCCCGCCGGCGGCACGGGGATTCGATTACCGCCACGCAACGCGGTTCCGAAAGATCTATGCAATCCGGGGCGAAAAATCCCAGGCGGCATCCGCCTCGGCCACCATCGAGTACCCGGCAATTACGCAGCGGCCTTGGATCGGGTCCGGCGGCGTGTTGCCCGCGCACAATCGGCCGGGCGGCAGTTCGTGTCACTTGTCCGAGGTTCCTCGAAATTCGAGCACGGGCTGCCCGCGGAGATGGTTTTTTCACTGTTCGGGGCGAATTCCTGAACCCGCCCGACTGCACGGCGCTATAAGTTCTCGCTTGAATCACCCAGACTGGTTTGGCCGGGTGTGGGCCAGCGGCCGCCTCGCAGGTTGACCGGGCCAGCGCAGGGCCTTACGATCCCGCCTCGCCGAATCGCGGTTTCGGAGTGCATCCAACCTGCCGCGGTTGTGTGACCTGGAGTAAGTGCGGACCGGCGCGGTGTCCGCTAAGTTACGATCGTCCGCTCATCCGGCGGGCCGATCATTAAGAAGCAGCCCCGCCAGTAGACCGGCATCACGGCATAGCCTGTCCGCGGACGGCTGATGTGAATGGACAATTCCCAGAATGAAAATCCCTCACGCTCTCGTTTCCGTCTGGCGCTGGTTTGACAATCAGGCCGCAGATATCACGGTCGATGACAATGAGCCGCTGACCACCGACTGGGTCCGCATCATCCCCTTTCTGGCCATGCACGCGATGTGCCTCGGCGTGATCTGGGTCGGCTGGAGCCCTGTCGCCGTCGGCGTGGCCATCGCCCTGTACTGGGTCCGCATGTTTGCGATTACCGGGTTCTATCACCGGTATTTCTCGCACCGCACATTCAAGACGTCACGTTTCTGGCAGTTCATGTTCGGCCTTCTGGGCTGCACGGCGACGCAGAAGGGTCCGCTCTGGTGGGCGGCGCACCATCGCCACCACCACCGGCACTCCGACGATCCCGAAGACGTTCATTCGCCGCACACACACGGGCTCTGGTGGAGCCACATGGGCTGGATCACATCGCGCAAGATGTTCCCCACGAACTACAAGGCCGTGCCTGATCTGGCGAAATTCCCCGAGCTGGTTTTCGTCAACCGCTTCGACCTGCTCATCCCGGTGCTCTTCGCCGCGTCGATCTTCCTTTTCGGCGTCGCGCTGAATTTCTTCTGGCCGCAGCTTGGGACGAGCGGATCCCAGATGCTCATCTGGGGCTTCTTCATCTCCACGGTGGTCCTCTTTCACTGCACCTGTACCATCAACTCGCTTGCTCATCTGATCGGCCGCCGGCGCTTCGCGACGAAGGATGAAAGCCGCAACAGCCTCTTCCTCGCGATCATCACCATGGGCGAGGGCTGGCACAACAATCACCACCATTACCCCGGCGCGGTCCGCCAGGGCTTCTACTGGTGGGAGATTGACATGACCTATTACATTCTCCGAGGCATGGAGAAGCTGGGTATCATCTGGGATCTGAACAAGGTTCCCGAGACGGCCCTGAACCTCAAGCGGCTCGACAACCCGGCAAGCCTGACCGACGACTCCGACGGCGCCCGCGAAACAAGCGACCACCGCGCCGGCGAGTCCTCCGGCTCCCTCGTCGACGCCCTGCCGCGTCTGCCCGCCGTACGCCCCACATGAGAATCGCCGTCATCGGCGGCGGAATTTCCGGCATGGTCGCGGCTTACATTTTGTGCCGAGACCATGACATTACTCTCTTCGAGTCCGAAGACCGCATCGGCGGCCACACGCACACCGTCACCGTCCGCGAGGGCGGCCGCGCCCTCCCCGTCGACACCGGCTTCATCGTCTTCAACGACTGGACCTATCCCAACTTCTGCAAGCTGATCGACCGCCTCGGTGTCGCGTGGCAATACAGCGACATGAGCTTCTCCGTCACGTCCCGGAGGTCCGGCCTCGAATACCAGGGCTCCTCCCTCGGCGGCCTCTTCGCCCAGAGGGCCAACCTCCTCCGGCCGTCCTTTTATCGCATGCTCGCCGACATCCTCCGCTTCAACCGGCACGCCAAAGCCCTCGCTGATGCCCCCGGCGATGAACTGCCCCTGGCTGAGTTCGTCCGCCGCCACCGCTACGGCCGGGCGTTCATCGAGAATTATCTTGTGCCGATGGGCTCGGCCATCTGGTCCGCCGACCCCGCAGGGCTGAACGATTTTCCCGCCCGGTACATGGCCGGGTTCTACAAGAACCACGGCATGCTCAACATCCGGCACCGCCCGCGATGGCGCGTCATCCAGGGCGGCTCGTGTCGCTACATCGAACCCCTCACCGCGCCGTACCGTGAACGAATTCGTCTCGGATGTCGGGTCGGATCCGTGACGAGGGCCGATGATCACGTCGAGATCAGGGGTGAACGATTCGGCACTGAACGGTTCGACGCCGTCATCCTCGCGTGTCACAGCGATCAGGCGCTCGCCCTGCTGAGCGATCCATCGCAGATGGAGCGCGAAATCCTGGGCGCGATCCCCTACCAGGCGAATGAAACTGTTCTGCACACCGACACATCGATCCTGCCGAAACGACGCAGGGCATGGGCCGCGTGGAACTATCTCATTCCGGAAAACATTCGCGGACGGGCGACCCTTACGTACAACATGAACGTTTTGCAGACACTCCCGGCGCGCAAGACATACTGTGTGTCCCTCAACAGTCACGATCTCATCTCTCCCGCGGAAACCCTGCGCGCGATGACCTATCATCACCCCGTCTACACGCTGGGCGGTGTAAGAGCCCAGCAAAAGCGCGACGAAATCAACGGCGTGCGCCGCACCTGGTTTTGCGGCGCCTACTGGGGATACGGGTTCCACGAGGACGGCGTGAACAGCGCCCTCGCCGTGTGCCGCGACTTTGGAAAAAGCCTGTAAGTAATCGTGCAAAGCTGTATCTACGAAGGCAGGGTCCGACACCGCCGCCATGCGCCTGTGCGCCATGCGTTCGACTACGGCCTGTTCCTGATGTACCTCGACCTGGCGGAACTGCCCGCGCTTTTTCGACGCCGCGCGCTGTGGTCCGTTGAACGATTCAATCTTGCCCAGTTCCGCCGGGGCGATCACCACGGAGACCCCGCCGTCCCGCTCGACACTGCCATCCGGAGCCTCGTCGAAGCGCGCACCGGGCGACGACCGGCAGGCCCGATCCGCATCCTCACGCACCTGCGCTACTTCGGCTACGTCTTCAACCCGGTCAGCTTCTACTACTGCTTCGATCCCGATGACCGCCGCGTCGAGACCATCGTCGCCGAGATCAACAACACCCCCTGGGGCGAGCAGCACTGCTACGTGCTGCCCGTCTCGTCCTCCGCGACCGCCGGCGCGCATCATCGATTCCGACTTCGCAAGGACTTTCACATCTCTCCGTTCATGGACATGAACCTCGCCTACGACTGGCGCTTCACCGAGCCGGGCCGCCGCCTCGCCGTCCACATGGAGAGCTACGACCGCGGGAAGAGCCTCCTCGATGTCACGATGTCCATGACGCGCCGCGCGATTTCCGGCCCCGCCCTGGCCCGCGTCCTGGCCAGATATCCCCTGATGACCGCCCGTGTCATCACCGCCATTTACTGGCAGGCCCTGCGCCTGCGCCTTAAGAAGGTCCCGTTCTTCGCACACCCGAAATATCGTCAACCCCCCCTGGAGGCTGGTTCCACGTGAACGACGCGATTCAGTCCCTGTCGGTCCCCCGCGCCGACCGCCGGCGCATCGGCCTGGTCGATAATCTCGCGCGCAAGCTCGTCCTGCGCATGCTCGCCAGCCTCGAGGAGGGCGAGGTCACGCTCATTGACCGCGCCGGCCGCCACGTCTTCGGCAGGCCGTCCGCCGATTTCCCTCTCGCGGTCACCGTCCGGATCGACGACCTTGGCGTCTATCGCCGCCTCGCCTTCGGCGGCAGCAACGAACTCTTCGAAGCATTCATGGAGGGCCGCTGGACGTGCGACGACCTGACCGCCCTTGTTCGCCTCTTCGTCCGCAACATAAGTGCGATGCGCGCCACCGACGGCGGTTTCGCCCGGGTGGCGACGATCCTTCAGTCCTTCGTCTCGGCGCTGCGCCGAAACAACCGCCGCCGCGCCCGTGCCTGCATCGCCGCCCACTATGACCTCGGCAACGACTTCTTCGCCGAGTTTCTCGACGACACGATGATGTACTCCAGCGGCATCTTCGAGCGCGCTGACGCCACCCTTCGTGAAGCGTCCATCGCGAAAATCGACCGCATCTGTAGAAAGCTCGAACTCGAACCCGATGACCACCTGCTCGAGATCGGCACCGGGTGGGGGGGCTTCGCCCTGCACGCCGCGGCGCACTGCGGCTGTCGCATCACCACCACGACCATCTCGCGCGAACAGTTCGACCTCGCCTTGCGCCGCATCAGAGATGCCGGCCTCGCCGATCGTGTCACCGTCGTCATGCAGGACTACCGCGACCTGCGCGGCGCGTTCGACAAGATCGTTTCCATTGAGATGATCGAGGCCGTCGGCCACGAGTACCTTGACGCCTTCTTCCGCCAGTGCGGCCGCCTCCTGCGCCCCGGCGGTATGATGCTTCTTCAGTCCATCGTCATCGGCGACCAGGTCTACGACCGCGCCCGCCGCGCGCCGGACTTCATCAAGAAATATATTTTCCCGGGAAGCTGCATTCCCTCGATCGCGCGGATGCTCGACTGTGTGCGGCGCACGACCGACCTGCGTCTCACCCATCTCGAAGACTTCGGCCCGCATTACGCCCGGACCCTCGCCTGCTGGCGCGAACGCTTCCTCGCCAACCGCGATCGCATCCGTTCGCTCGGCTACGGCGACGAATTCCTTCGCGCCTGGGAGCTTTACTTTTCCTATTGCGAGGGCGGCTTCGCCGAGCGCTACATCGGCGTCAACCAGATGCTTTTCGCCAAGCCGCGCTGCCGGCGGGAGCCGATCCTGGCGAACCTGGACCCGAGCCCGGCCGCGCGCCGGCGCGTCCTGTCGGCCTGTACGCGATAACTGCCGGAGTCATTCATGGGAACCCTGGCCATCAACATCGTCGCCTTCCATGTCTTCTGGTTCGCCTGCGTCCTGGGCGGCGCATGGAACCGAGGCTGGTACGCGCCCGCCGCACTTGCGGCCATCGTAGCCGTCCACCTGCTTCACGCCCGCGACAAGAACCGCGAGTTCGAGCTCCTCGTCGCCTGCGGCGCATTCGGCACGGCCGCCGACACCCTCCTGATGTACGCCGGCATGATCGCCTTTCCCGCCGGTTCATGGGTGCCGTGGCTTTGTCCCTTCTGGATGACCGCGCTGTGGATCGGCTTCGCCACGCTTCTCAATGTCTCCCTCGCGTGGCTGCGAGGCCGCTTCCTTCTCGCCGCATTCCTCGGGTTTTTCGCCGGGCCGCTCAGTTATTACGCCGGCTCGCGTCTCGGCGCCCTCTCGCTTTCCGAAGGCGCCGCCGTCAGCCTCGCCGTCATCGCCGTGGAATGGGCCGTCGCCATGCCGATCCTGCTCCTTCTCGCCGCCCGCGCCGACCGCGGCCGAACCGCATCGTCCCGCTTCGCCGAGGCCGCCGCATCATGACGCCCACACCCGTCAACCTCGCGCTTCTCGGCTGGCTCATCATGGCCGCCGTCATGCTCCTGCTCTGGATCTTCCAGCGCGCCCGCAACGACGCGGGGATCGTCGATGTCGGCTGGGCTGCCGGGCTTGGGATCCTCGCCATTCTCTATGCCGCCCTCGCCGACGGGCATCCCGGCCGGCGCGCGCTGGTCGCTGCGCTCGTCGCCGCGTGGTCCTTCCGCCTCGCGATCTATCTGCTTTTCAATCGCGTCGTCGGAAAACCGGAGGACGGCCGCTACCAGACGCTGCGAAAGAACTGGGGGGGGAGGGTGCAGCCCTTCTTTTTCGTGTTCTTCCAGGCCCAGGGCCTGCTCGATGTCATCCTCTCGCTCTGTTTTCTCGCTCCGATGTTCGAAAAGCGATCGGACTTTCTCGCCCTTGAATACGTCGCCGTCGCCGTCTGGCTCGTTTCCGTGATCGGCGAATCGATCGCTGATGCCCAGCTTGCCCGCTTCCGCGCCGATTCCACCAACCGAGGCCGTACCTGCCGCGACGGGCTCTGGAAATACTCCCGCCACCCGAACTACTTCTTCGAGTGGTTGCACTGGTGGACGTATGTGCTGATCGGCCTCACGGTGCCGTATGGATGGCTCGCCTTCCTCGGTCCGGCGCTGATGCTTTTTCTCATTCTCAAGGTCACCGGAATCCCGCCGACCGAGGAGCGCGCCCTCGCGGGCCGGGGCGACGACTACCGCGCCTATCAGCGCACCACCAGCGTGTTCTTTCCCTGGTTTCCGAAAAAGGATCTCGCATGAGCGCTACCGCCACCGCCATCTCCGCCATGGAACGGGGACTCGTCCCCGACTTTCTCATTCGCGCCGGCATCCGCCGCCTTCTCGCCGACCGCCTCGCCCGGTGCGCTGCCGGCGACGAAGCTTCCCGCGAGGCGGAGAAACTCCGCTTCATCGAGGAGATGTGCGCCGGGCCTGTCGCCCCCGTCCCCGAGAAGGCGAATGCGCAGCACTACGAAGTTCCGCCCGGTTTTTTCGAGAGAGTTCTCGGTCCCCGGCTTAAGTACAGCAGTTGCTACTTCGCGAACGACAATGCCGCGCTCGGCGAGGCCGAGGAGGCTATGCTCGCCCTCACCTGCGCCCGCGCCGAAATCGCCGACGGTCAGTCCATCCTTGAACTCGGCTGCGGCTGGGGCTCGCTCACCCTCTGGATGGCCGAAAAATACCCCGGAAGCGCCATCACCGCCGTCTCCAACTCCGCTCCCCAGCGGGCCTTCATCGAAGACCGGTGCCGACGCCTTGGCCTCCGAAACGTCCGCGTCCTGACCGCCGATATGAATGACTTTGCCGCGCCGGGCATCTACGACCGCGTCGTTTCCGTCGAAATGTTCGAACACATGCGCAACTGGCGCGAACTGCTGCGGCGGGTCCGTGCTTGGCTGGCCCCCGAGGGGAGGGCGTTCATTCACGTCTTCTCCCACCGGCGGTTCGCCTATGCGTTCCAGGATGACGGCGAAGACGACTGGATGGGCCGCCACTTCTTCACCGGGGGCATCATGCCCTCCGACGATCTGCTTCCGCGATTCGATGCGCACTTCCGCTGCGCGGCGCATTGGTCCGAAAGCGGTCGGCACTACGCCCTCACGGCCGAAGCGTGGCTGAAAAACCTCGATGCCCGCCGCGCCGAGATTCTGCCGATCCTCGCCGCCTGCAACGGCTCCGATGATGCCAGAATCTGGCTCCAGCGGTGGCGCATCTTTTTCATGGCCTGCGCGGAACTTTTCGGCTATCGAAATGGAACGGAATGGATGGTGTCGCATTACCGTCTCGTCCGACGAGACAGTTAGGCGGCTTCCTGCCCGGCCCCTGATACGATCTCGGCGATGGACCGCGCCCGAGTGGCCCGCCGCAGAAGGTACGCCAGCGCTACGATATTTCCCAAGAGAAGCATGGCAACCGTCCATGCCGCCGCGACGCCTGCCCTGCGCTCCACGTGAAAAACCCACGCGGCCAGCACGAACAGCCCGACATAGGCATCGAGCAGTGTTACCACTGCCCACGGCTCGCGCATCATCTCCCGCAGGCCGTCGTCGATACCCTTGATTCGCCCGGCCCATACGAATGACCCTGCCAGCGCAAGTATTCCCAACACGCACAGCCCGCGCAAGATGCGGATGTTCATGGCGCTCGCTCCCGGCGGCACGCCTGAACGGCGCGCCGGTCCGTCACGATCCTAGCGCCGCCGGCGCGAGCCGGTCGATTGACAACAAGGCAAAACCGCCGGTACCGGATGCAACTCGCGGAAGCTGCATCGCGGCCCGGCGTAACTCCGCCCGCCTGAAACTTATTCACGTCTTGCTGACCAGCAGTTCGGGCTCAACGGCCGCGCGCCGGTGCAGAAAAATCAGTCGCTTTCCGCCCCGATCGTCGCTGCAGGGCATCAGTGCCGCCTCGGCGTCCCTCGCATACCGGTCGAGTTCCTCCATCGCGTCGTCCCAGTCTCCGTCGACAAACGCGGTCCGCGTGAAGTCGAACGTGACCGATCGCGGGAATCCCGGTTCGCGCATCATTCGCAGCCGATTCAGAAAGAACCGCAGCGACCCGATTTCCACCTGGTCCCGCCGTGGCTCGACGTAGACGTGCCCCAGGCTCGACACCGCGTACGACCACGTCTCCAGGAACCGCCGAATCTCGTCCAGCGTCGCCGGCCATTCGTTTCCGCCGCTTCGGGCTGCCTCCCGCTCTGCCATGATCATCGGGCCCCACTTCCCTGACGACGCCCCCGACCGCCCGCATCGCGCTGAACCTGCTACGTCCTTACCACTGAACGGCGAATCCCGCCGTCATCCACTTGCTTGACTCGACCGCGTGCACCATCACGAGCTCGCCCGGCTTGAGTTCGCCCGATCGCGCCATCTGATCGAGATGCACCAGCGTCGCGGCGCCGCCGACGTAGCCGACACGCGCACAGCGGAACTGAATCTGCTCGCGCGAGATCCGCAGCTTGTCGAGAAACTTCGGAATGTGATCGTCGTACAGCTTTTGCGTCGGAATCGACACCACGTAGTGATTCACCGCCGACGTGTCGATGCCCGCGCGCGTTGCAAAGGTGTACAACCCTTCAAGCAGCAGGGGGGCTGCGTAGTCGTTGACCGCGTTGAAGTCCTGCCACAGGTGATGCTTTCCGTCGCCGTACAGCTCCGGGATCTGGCGATTCGACTGCATCAGGTCCGCCGCCGCGCCGCCCGCCGTCATGCCCGCATGCCGCCCGCCGCCGACCGATTCCACGAACGTATCGAGGATTCGATGCCCCGCGGTCCCGTTTTCAGAGGCTCGCAGCACGACCGCCCCCGAGCCGTCGGCCAGAATCCACCGCAGCGCCGCGTTCACCTTGTCCATCTTGCCCTGGTTGAAGTAGCAGCTCCGCAGGTACACCGAGGAAAGCTGGCTGTAACACACCAGCGCCGTCCGGTACCGTCCGCCGCGCAGCGCATCGAACGCTACCTGCACACCCTTGCCGACACCCGAACAGTTCGAGTGAATCTCCATCTCCGCGCAGGTCTGGATGCCCAGCCGCTCCTGCAGCAGCGCGCTTGTCGGCGGCGTGCTCTGGTCATAGGACGGGCACGCGATAATGAGCAGATCAACTTCCTGCGGCGTGATCCGAGCCATCTCCAGGGCGTTGCGGCACGCGACCTCCGCCAGCATGCTGAACGAATGCGTCATGTCGCCGGTGTCGGGGTCGATCGCGAAATGCCGCGTCTGAATCCCGCTGCGCTCCAGCATGCGCGGCCCCATCACCTCGACGAAGCTCCGGACCTTCGCCGGGGCCCCTTCGAGAGACCCGAGGATTGATTCGAGCCTGTCGTTCGGGACCGGCCTGCCCGGCAGGCAACTCCCGGTGCCGATGATATGTACCGTTCTGTCGCTCATAGGTATTTTCCTCGGCGGCTCTTGCCGCCCGTCCGTCCATTCAGCGGGCGTGGTGTCCGATTCCTCGCGGCAAGGGGCGCCCGCCTTCGGAGGGTCGGCGAGTCGCCCCTCGATCCGCGTGAACAACCTGGATGGAGTCCGCGTCGCCGGAGAGTCGGTGCGCGCGGCTCATGAAAAAATGCGTTTGAGTGAAAGGGTATGGGCGCCGGCCGCTCCGCCGCCGGCGCCCCGCGGCGCTGCCATCAGCCACCGAAGCCGGGGATCAGGCTTGTCACGTTCGGGACCAGGCTCTGGATCTGCTCCAGAAAATTGCAGCCGGCCACCTGGAACGCGAAAAGACCGCTCGCCGCAAGCATCAGACTCTTCAACCGATTCGTTCGCTTCATAAAACGGACTCCTTGTTGCGTCCGCAGGGCCGCGCCGGCGCTGCCGAAGAACCATTCTCCGACATGCCTCACTCACTCATGCGCCGGGTGCGGCCTCTTTGGACCCCGGGATGAACGCGACGCCCTCCCGGCCCGCCCGCAGCGGTTTTTCACGCAATTTTCGCGAAATTCCGGTTATCGGAGCCCGTTGGTCCGTGGAAGTGAACGGTTTACGCGGTCGCCCGGCCCGCGTGCATGAATCCGAACAGCGCGACCGCCAGCGTCGCTGCCATCGCAAACAGGCCGAATCCCGCGTACCACTGCTGCAAGTCGAGCGTCAGCGGAAAGGACGACAGCATGTGGGCGATGAAGACACCGGTCACCGCGGCCAGCAGCCCGAAGCGCACCATGACCACGGCCGCGAGCGCCACGATGCCCAGTCCGATGCACAGCCACGCGGTAAGCGGATGACACCCGGCCGGCACATACATCGGAATCGCCACAAGACACACCATCGCCGCCGCCGCCGCCTCATGCCGCGCGACACGCCGGGCCGCCACGAGAATGATCAGCAGCGTCAATCCCTGGTACACCGCCGTCTGCAACAGGTCGATGCCCGTCGCCACCGCGAATCGAGTCCCGAAGAGAAGCCCCGGCGTCGTCAGGACCCGAAGCGGTTCGCGCTCGTGCCAGCCCAGCCAGGCCGGCAACTGACGGTCCAACAAGCCCAGCGCCGCCCACCCCGCCCCGAACACCGCGCCGATCAGAACATCTCGCCCGACGAAGGGATCGCGCAGCCGGCCGGACAGCGCCCGGGACCATCCCATCAGCGTCTGCGGCCAGATGCGCCGTACGTGCGACTCCAGCGCCAGGTACAGCACGCCTATGACCAGCGCCTCGCACAGCGCCGCGAGCGCCGCGGCCGCGATGATTCCCACTTCCTCCGCGTAACCGCGCACGTGCTCGGCGGAAAGAAAGTTAGACGCCAGCCGCAGTGCCAGTATCGCCGCCGAGAGCCGCACCGCCCCGCGCACGTCTCCGCCGCACCTCCAACTCCAGACCGCCGCCGGAAGCGCTGCCGCGAGCAGCAGCAGAAACACCGTGTTGCGAATCGACACGACCATCGCCCGGCGATCCGCGGCGCTCCGCGCCCCTGCCGCCGCCGGGGCGGCCGACTCCCGCCACATGACGTACTGGTACACCCGCCCCCCGAGCATCGCGGCCTCAATCGTCACCGCGGAACCGTCCGCCGCCGTCCCCGCATATGCTGCTCGCCGTTCGGCGTAGACATCCTTCAGCAGCCTCGACGGGGCGGGGCTCATCGCCTCCAGGTCCATTCCCGACGTCTTGACCAAGGCCGCAAGATCGGGTTCGCCCGCCGCCCGCTCCTCGAAATACGTCGGCGTCGCCTCGAGCATTACCAGCCGCCCGTCCGCGCTTAGCACCGCCGTCACCTGCCCCGGCGGCGCCTGCCCAATGTTGATCTCCCGGGTCAGCGACGCGACGAACGGCAAGGGGAAAACAGGCTCCTCCGCCTCGCCCGCGTAGCGCTCGCAATACTCGAAAAGCAGCCCCGTGCGGTTTACTCCCGGAAACGCCCACTCGCCCGACCGGTACATCCGCTCCGCGGCGGCCATTCCCCCCTCGGCCTGGACAAATCGCGCGCATGTGTCCACGGCCGGTTGATTGAAACCCGCCAGGCCGCACACCTCGCGACTCCGATCTCGCAGCCAGTCCGGCGTGCGCGCCGCCGCCGACCGCATGACCGGGTGCGCCCCACGTCCGACGCCGACCGCCACCGCCATCAATCCGAGGAATGCCGCAAGCAGCACCGTCATCCGCGCGCGGGAGATGTGCATCCCGGCCGCCGCCGAGGCCACCAGAGACGGAGACGGTATCTGCCCCGTCGCCAGCGCCGCTGTCAAAAGGTCATTTCCCGGAAGCGCCGCGGCAACGGCCAGTGCCGACTCCGGCCGCGCCGCCGGATCTTTGGCCAGGCACTGCATGATGATCGCGTCCACATCCCGATCGATGTCCGGCACGATGGTCGCCGGCGAAGGCGGCATCATCCTGGCATGCTGCTCCGCGAATCCGGCAAGATCCTTGGCATCGAACGCCGCGCGCCCTGTGAAGATTTCGTAGAGGAGAAGCCCGAGTGAATAGATGTCGCTGCGCTCCGTCACCGCCGATCCGGCCAGTTGCTCGGGCGCCATGTACCGCGGCGTACCCGAGCGAATCTCCGACTGGGGTACCTGCCCGGCAAGACCGGCAAGCCCGAAGTCGGTGATGCACACGCGGCCCCGCGCATCCAGCATCACGTTCCCCGGCTTCAGATCGCGGTGCAGAATCCCCCGGATGTGCGCCGACGCCAGCCCCACGCAGAGCTGCCGTGCGACGTCCACCGCCTTGTCGCCCGCCAGCCTGCCGACCTTTCGAAGCAGCGACGAAAGGTCTTCCCCGTCCACGTACTCCATCGAGATGAACAGCGCTCCGTTCGCCTCGCCGATGTCATATACGCGGCAGATGTTCGGATGGGCGATCTGCCGCGCGAGCCGCACCTCGGCCTCGAACCGGCCGCGCCAGACCGGATCGCGGCAGCGGTCGGGAGGCAGAAACTTCAGCGCCACGGTCTGCCGAAGGCGCAGATCGTCCGCCCGGTACACGCGGCCCATCGCCCCCTCGCCGGCCAGGGCGACAATGCGATAGCGATCGGCAACGACGTGGCCGGCCGTGAAGACCGGGGCCTCGTCCATCTTCGCCGCGAGAATGGCCCCCTGCGCCACGGCCGTCGCCAGCCCCCGTCCGTCGGTCCGCACTGGGGCCTCCGCCGGCCGCGTCTGGTGATGCGAGAGCATGCGCTCGACCTCGCGGCGGAGTGCCTCGTCTCCGGCACAGGCCTCGGCCACGAACGCCGCCCGATCGCCCGGCGACTTGGCGCAGGCCGCCAGGAAGACCTCCTTGACTCGCGCGTATTCTTCCGGGGTCACGATCCGCCTTCCGGCCCAAGCTCGCCCCGCAGCCAGGCCCGCGCGCAGGTCCAGTCTCCCTCGACGGTGCGTTTCGAGACGCCCAGCACCGTGCAGATTTCCTCCATGCTCAGGCCCGCGAAAAGGCGCAGTTCCACGACGCGCGCCTGCCGCGCGTCCAGCCGCGCCAGCTTCGCCAGGGCGTCACGGAAGTCCAGCAGGTCCACGTCCAGAAGCGCGAGTTCCGACACGACCTGGTCGAACGCCACGCGCCGCCAGTCCTTGCCGCGCTTCGTCCGCCGCCGCGCCCGCGCATGATCGATGAGAATGCGGCGCATCGCCTCGGCGCACACCGCGTAGAAATGCGTCTTGCCCTGCCAGTCCACCCGCGACTGATCCACCAGCCGCATGAACGCCTCGTGAACCAGCGCCGTCGGATCGAGCGTGTGCCCCTTGCGCTCCCGGCGAAGGTAGCCCGCCGCGAGCCGCCTCAGCTCGTCATAGACCAGCGGAAGGAGCTTCGCCGCCACCACCGACGGGTCTTCCGACCCCGCGCCGGCGAGAATCTGTGTCGCGTCGCTCGCCGGCTGCCCGCTCATAGCCGCTTCGCATCGTGGTAATTCGGAATCCTTGCCACAAGGGGCAATTCTGCGGCTCGGAATGAGAAAACTCAAGCGGGAAAGAGAAGCGGCCGCCCCGGCTTGGGCGCTTTGGGTAGGACCGGGGCGGCCGCAAAGGGCCTGTCACGACCGGGCATTTCAATCCATGGCGCCCGGCCGCGTCGTATTTCAGATAGTCCGCTTATGCAGCGGCAGCGTCCTGCCGGTTTCCAAATCGCTCGATTGCGATGCACGTGCCCTCAAGACGGATCCGGCGAAGCGCCGCCGCGTTCGTTCTTGCCGCGGGCGGCCCGCCACTCTGCGACGCCGGCCTGTCCTGATGAATGAGCTTGAGGGTGCCCTGCATCGTCCGCGCCAGCCCCGCCACCATGTCGACAAACACCGGCCACAGCGACACCGGCACCAGCACATTGTCAAAATGAAAGACAATCGCCCGGTAGCGGCCCGGCTGAACGGCCCGCCGAACCCGTTTGACCAGCACGCAGAAGTCGGACAGCTTCACTTCGCCTGCCCGCGCTTCAATCCAGAGGCACCCGTTCGCGGAAGCCGAGAAGTGCCAACGGCCCAAAAAGCACATCGCATCTTCCAGCTCGTGCGTCACCGGGGGATTTCGGAACAGTGCCATCGCAACACCTCTCGGCCTGCGGCCGTGTCTGCCTGAGCGAATGAAAGGAACCGCGGCATGCCGGCCCGGCATGCCCGTCCAATATCTAACGCGTCGCCCGGTGCAGAATCCGCAACGGGCCGGACAGCGATTTCGGCCGATCCGCCCGAAATGACGCCCGCAGGCCATTGTGATATTCTCCAAGCTCGCGGCGAGCGGACGCCGCGATTCCATCCCAGAGAGGTGCCCGGCCCGCGTGACCCCGCGCCGCACATTTGAAGCCCGCTGGAGCCTGATCGTCCTCGGCGTCGCGGCCGTCCTTGTCGCCGCGGCATATGCCAATGCCCTGCGCTGCGAGTTCGTCTACGACGACAAGTACGAAATCGTCGCCAACCCCTACATCCAGCAGAACCAGTACTTCGTGAAGGCTCTGACTTCCGACGTCTGGGCTTTTCACGGCGACCGCGGCCGGGCCTGGAGCAACTACTGGCGGCCGCTTTTCATCACCTGGATGGCGGCCAACTACCGCCTCTTCGGCCTGCAAGTCATCGGCTGGCACGTCGCGAACATCGTCGCCCACTTCGCCGTCGTCGTCCTGATCTGTTTCGTGCTCCGCGCCCTGGACATCCGTCCCGTCGTCCGCGCCGTCGCCGTCTGGCTCTTCGCCGTTCACCCCACCCACGTCGAATCCGTCACCTGGGCCTCCGGCGTTCCCAACATGCTCATGTCCGCCTTTCTGTTCGCCGCGTATCTCTGCCACCTGCGCGGGCGTGCGCGCGGCGGGCTCGTCTGGTACGCGCCGGCCACTCTGCTCTACCTTTGCGCCCTGCTCAGCAAGGAAGGCGCGGTCGCCTTCCCGGCCATCGTCTTTCTCTCAGAAATCGCCCTCGCTTCGACTCCGCGCGCCGGCGCTGCGACCCTGCGCCTGTCCATTCGGCGCGCGGTACCTTACCTCGCCATCGCCCTGCTCTTTGTCGGCGTCCGGTATCGCGTCCTCGAAACGATGCGCATCCTTGCCCCCGGCGCGCCGGGCATCGCAGGGGTCGTGGCCACCGCGCCGCTCGTTCTGACCTTCTATCTCAAGCAGATGCTCTGGCCCGTCACGCTGGGTATGGCGTACGGCGTCCGCGCCGTCTCCGGCGCGAATTACGGCTTTGCCAACTTCTGGCTGCCCCTCGCTGCCCTTGTGCTGCTCGGCCGCGTCGTCGCCGCCCTTTGGGGCCGCGCTCCGGCCTATCGCCTGGGAGCAATCTGGTTTTTATGTGCCATCGCCCTCGCACTCGATATCCGCGTTTTTCTCCCGGAGGAGATCGTCCACGACCGCTATCTTTACCTTCCCCTCTTCGGAGGCTTGCTTTTCGTGGCGGAGGCGGTCGGCGACATCGCGCGCCGCTTCGCGGCGAGCCCCCGCGCCGGTCGGGCGATCTCTCTGCGGCTGGGCGCGGCCGCCGCGATCGCCTTTGCCGTCGCCACGTCGCTCTACAATCGAATCTGGGCCAACGAAGTGACACTCTGGCAGCGCGCCGCCGCCACCGACCCTCTCTCGGCCAATGCCGCGGGCGAGTACGGCGAGGCCCTCCGCAAGGCCGGCCACCTCGTCGAGGCCCGCGCCGAGCTCGAGCGTGCCCTGACCCTGAACCCCGACGCCCGGACCCCCCACCTCGCCCTCGGCATGGTGGCCTTGGCGGAGCGAAGCTTCGGCGAGGCCGAGGAGCGGCTCGGCCGGGTGCTCGAGGCCCTTCCCGACGACCCGGTCGCCCGCGAACAGCTCGCCCTCTGCCGGCAGCTTCAGGGCCGCTACGGAGAGGCGATCCGCCTGTTCGATGAGGGCCGGGAGCGCCTGCCTCACAAGCGGCTGGTCTATACCGTGAACATCGCTGTCCTGCACAAGCTCGAGGACCGCCCTCGGCAGGCGATCGCCGAGCTGGAGCCGATCCGCGCCGAGATGAACGGCAGCGCCGACCCCGCCGTGATTCAGGGCCTCTATTACCTGGCCGAACTGTACCTGGAGGTTGACGAGCGCGTCAGCGCCCTGGCACTCTACGGCGAATACCTCGCCCGGACCGAACGTGCCGTGGACGCCCGGACGCTCGAGATCCGCCGGCTCGTCGAAGAGACCATCGGCCGGCTAAGCGGGCGCTGACGCCCGCGCGCCTTCGCGTTCATGGGGGCTCAGCGGCGTGCGTGTAGTGGCGGTGGAGTCATGCGCCCCCGGTCAGCATGATGTACTTGCGGCACTTCGACGACACGATGCGATAGGGTTGCATGAGGCGATGCGCGTCACGGTGTGGCGGATCGCGGGGCCGGGCTTGAGGGCGCGGAGGCAAGGCGGCTGGCGGGTTTGCTCGGGCCGGCCTTGCGAAGGGCCTCTTCCACGATGCCGGGCGTGAGCAGTTCCGGGAGGACCTGGGGCGAAGCCGCCTGGCCGGGACTGTAGACGAGATAGAGGGGCACGCCCGCCCGGCCGTGGCCGGCGAGCACGCGTTTCAGTTCGGGGTCCTGCCGCGTGTAGTCGGCTTCGAAGGGTACGACACCGAGTTCGCGCAGGAGCTTTCGCGTGTTTTCGATGTCGATGGAAGACTTGAGGTTGGCCTTGCAGCTTGCGCACCAGTCGGCGGTGAAGTCGACGAAGACGGTGTAGCCGGCCTCGACGAAGCGGCGGACGAGCGCTTCGTCGTAGGGCACCCAGGGGATTTCGCCGTTTTTCTCTTCCCAGACGGCGGGGTCCCATGTGACCGCGCCGGTGGAGGGGCCGGTGAGGCGGGCCTGTTCCGCCAGGGCGAGGAGCCTGGCCCGGTCGCGGTGCCCGGTTTCGAGCTTTTCGATGGTGGAGATCCAGCGGAAGGGTACGAGCCAGGCGAGGGCGAGCATCGCGACGACGGCGACGTGCAGGGCGAGCCGGCGGGCCGGCGGGTCGCCCCACTTGATCCTTCCCTTGATCCATGCCGCAATGCTGACACCCAGCAGGTAGATCAGGGTGAGGAAGAGGCCCCAGTCGCCGAGCTGTCCGCTTATGGGGTAGAGGAGCCAGATGACGGTGCCGAGCAGCAGGAAGCCCATGAGGGCTTCGAAGACGCCCATCCACGGTCCGGGCCGCGGGACGAAACGGAGCCAGGCGGGGTTCGCGGCGAGGACGAGGAACGGGAGTGCCATTCCTACGCCCACAGCCATGAAGATCCACGCGCCCTGCGCGGCGGGGAAGCGGCTGGCCGCGCCGACGGCGGCGCTGAGAAAAGGGGCGGTGCATGCGGTGCCGAGGATCGTCGCGAGGACGCCTGTGAAAAAGGCGGAGGGCAGTCCTTCGCGGGCCTCGGCCTTCTCGCCGAGCTTGTTGACGACCTGGGGCGTGAAGACGGCGAAGACGCCGAAGAGGCTCAGGGCGAATGCGGTGACGAGTCCGGCGAGGACGAGGATGACCACGGGATTCTGGAAGTGTTCGCCCCAGCCGCGGCCGGACGTGGCGAAGAGGTAGGCGATGACGCCGAAGAATGTCAGGATGCCGGCACAATAGGCCAGGCCGAGCAGGAAGATGCGGGCGCGGTCCTCGTGTGCCTGGCGGACGAAGGAGAGGATCTTGAGCGAGATGACGGGCAGGACGCAGGGCATGAGGTTCAGGATCATCCCGCCGAGCGCTGCCAGGATGATGACACCGATGAAGCCGCGGGCGATGAACCACTGCTGCACCCGGTCGAGGACGCCGCCGTCCACGCCGGCGGAGGGCGCCGCGGGCGCGCCGGCGACGGGTTCGGCTGGGCGGGGCGCCTCAGGGGCTTCGACGGAGGGCGGAGGCGACGGGACGCCGGCAGATGCGCCGGCCTTTGCGCCGCCCTCGACCTGCACGGGGATGCTCACCTCAATGTACTGCGGCGGGAAGCAGGTGCCGGCGTCGTTGCATATCTGGTACTGAAGCACACCGCGGAGCGCCTTCGGCGCGGCGTCGATGTCCTCTGCGACGGTGAAGGGAATCCGGATCTCGACCTTGCCGCCGTACTCGCTGAGTTTGCCGAGGAACTTGTCTTCGCGCAGGTGGGCCCTGGGGTACTTGATCTCGCCGAACTCGAGCCCCTCGGTGCGCTCGACGAAGAACACCGTCGGGATGAAGTCCTCCGACGTCGGCTTGTTCGACTGCATATGGTGTTTCGCGGCGATGTCGAGCACGATCGCCGCCGCGGCCGTGTCGCCGGGCCGGACCGGCGTCTTGTCGACGCGGCCGCCGATCTTGACGAACTCGGCCTTCGTAAGCGGCTCAGGGAAAGAGCCCGTCGCCTTTTTTAAGACGGCTTCGTTCGCCGGTTTCGCGGGCTCGGTATGTGCGATGACGGGCAGCGCGACGGCCAGCTCGACCTCGCCCGGGATGCACTCCTTCTTACACGCGAGCCAGCTTGCGTTCACCGTGATCGGGAACTTCGATCCGACCGCCGCCGACTCGGGGACCTTGACGGGGGTAAGGAAGATGGACTCCCCTTCGAGGATGTAAGAGTCCTCGTTGAGCAGCTTGTCGTGCTTCAGGCGGGGCACGGGATAGAGGGTCTGCCCGACCGACGCGCCGTTCG
Source organism: Planctomycetota bacterium (assembly GCA_003576905.1). GTDB lineage: Bacteria > Planctomycetota > Phycisphaerae > UBA1845 > UTPLA1 > UTPLA1. Next base: position 64,083 of record QEVG01000008.1, read on the forward strand.
GGATTTTCCATCGAAACTCGGTCGGCATGCCGGAGAGGCCGCCAGGGTTTTTCCAGTAGATGTGCCAGTTCCTTTCGGGGGTGAGGACAACGGCCGCCTGAAGGGTAGCGCCGGGCTGGGCGGCTTCGAGGTTTATGAAGAGCTGGGCGGAAACATGGGCGTCCTTTTTGACCGGGCTGGCGGACTGCGCGACGGCCGCCTGGTTGGCTGCCGGTCCGAGGGTCAGGAGTGCAACCGCGGGAATGGCCCATGCGCGCAAGGCGGACGCGGTGCGGAATCGCAGGGTCCGTGCCGGGAGGTTGGATCGGGAGTCAGTGGCTTCAAATGGCAAGTCTAAGCTATTCATTGGCATGCACTTAAGATGCAGCGACGAATGCGTGGTTACAGGTCTGAACCAGTCCCTATTTAATCAGTGAGCGGGCGAGCGTCCAACGCCATTTTTCGGGCAGGCGCCCGACTGCCCCGCGACCGGCATCGTTCTAAACGGCTATTTTAGCAAAACTTCCGGCGGGGCACCCCGCGGCTTTTCCTTGACGCAAACGAACACCCCCTTATACTCCAACGTAAGCAGGGCGGAGTAGTTAGCCCTCAATCGAGTTTTCAGACGGTTTTAAGTCGTCGCAGGTGAAGTCGGTCGGGATTCGACGCGGTTGGAGCGTGCCCGGCAGCCGGGTTGCCTGCGAGGATAAGGAGACAAATAGCTTCCCCGCGATGTCGTGGAGCCATTGGGGCGGCTGTAAGGTCTTTGGGTCACTATACGAACCGACCGCGATTCCTGGTTCCTTGCAAGGGCGGGGCCATCCGGCCAGGTCCTGATATCTGAGGTCGTCAATCAGTTAGACGGCGGGCCGATCGGAGTAATGTCATCAATGCGTTCAGCACGGTGGGTTTCGGCCATGGGGCCGGCGCCCGTGATAGCCAGATGCGAGCGCGGGTAATTCCGGATACATACACATTCATCTTTTTATAGCCACTGGATTTACCTGTTGACCTGAGCTCAAACGATCGGCGGCCTGCAAGGCCTGAACTCGAGTCGTTTTCCGCATAAGCCCTGTCCTTTCCGCGCCCCTTTTCATCCACAGCATCTTCGGGCGAGCGAACGAATTGCCGTTAGGCGAGTCCGCGCCCGCGCAGCCGGCAAGACCGGAACCCGAGGCGCCAGGCTCGCAGGGTTTTGTGTGATGTTTACTTCAGATTGAAAGGTAGAAAGCAATGGGACCTCTGATGACAGCGGAGGTCTCGACCGGCGGCACGGTCCTTTGGGCAATTCTGGCGTTTCTGGCGGGCGGCGGGCTGGTCCTGCTCGTGCAGACTCTTCAGGCCAGGAGCATCCGGGCGAATGCCGAGGCACAGGCCGCTCGTACGATCCGCGACGCGGAGTCGAGGAGCCAGGAGATCGTGCGGGCCGCCGAGGTCGAGACCAAGGCGAAGTTTCTAGCCAGCAAGGAGGAGTTCGAAAAGCAGGCATCCATCACGCGGAACGAAATCCGCGAGGCCGAGAAGCGTCTCGACAAGCGCGAGGACCAGCTTGAGCGGCAGATGGACGCCCTGAACATCAAGGAGAAGAACATCGAGAAGGGCGAAGCCGCCCTGCGCGAGAAGAAGGCGAAGATCGAGAAGCAGGAGGTGGAGATCGAGGAGTTGCTGAACAAGCGGCGGAACGAGCTCCTGCGCGTGACGCAGCTATCGGCCGATGAGGCCAGGCGCGAACTGCTGACCCAGCTCGAGCACGAGCTGGAGCAGGAATGCGCCCAGCTTGTTCAGAAGCGCATCACCGAGGCCCAGGACGAAGCCGAGGAGCGCTCGCGCGAGATCGTGGTGACCGCCATTCAGCGGTACGCCGCGGGGCATACGTCCGCGTCGACGGTCAGCACCATCGACATCCCCAATGATGAGATGAAGGGCCGGGTCATCGGCCGCGAGGGGCGGAACATCCGCGCCTTTGAGAAGGCCACCGGGGTGGACATCATCGTCGACGACACGCCGGGGGTGATCGAGATCACCTGTTTCGACCCGGTGAAGCGGGAGATCGCGCGGCAGGCGCTGAACAAGCTCATCCATGACGGGCGGATTCACCCGACGCGGATCGAGGAGGTCGTGGCCGAGATCCAGGCGAACATGGAAAAGGAGCTGATGGAGATCGGCAAGAAGGCGGCGGTCGAGGCGAACGTGCAGGGGCTGAACCGCAAGCTGATCGACCTGCTGGGGCGGCTCAGCTTCCGCACCAGCTACGGCCAGAACGTGCTGCGGCACTCGATCGAGGTCGCCTATCTCTGCCAGATCATGGCCGACGAGCTGAAGCTCGACGGCGCCCTGGCCCGGCGCTGCGGCCTGCTGCACGACATCGGCAAGGCCGTGGATCATGAGATGGAGGGCGGGCATCCGGCGATCGGCGAGGAGATCGCCCGGAAGTTCAGCGAGCGGCCGGAGGTGCTCAATGCAATCGCGGGGCACCACGGAGACGTTCCGTCGACGAGCCCGTACACGCCGCTGGTGGCGGCGGCGGATGCCATCAGCGCGGCACGACCGGGGAGCCGGCGTGAGGCCCTGGAGCGGTACATCAAGCGGCTGGAGCAGCTCGAGGGTATCGCAATGGGCTTCTCCGGCGTGCGCCAGGCCTATGCGATCCAGGCGGGGCGCGAGGTGCGGGTGATCGTCGACGCCAACAGCGTGGACGACGCGAACGCTTTCCGCATCGCGCGGGAGATCGCCCAGAAGGTGGAGGCGGACATGACCTACCCCGGCGAGGTGAAGGTGACGCTCCTGCGCGAAGTCCGGGCGGTGGAGTACGCGCGGTAACCCCGGAATTGAAAAGCCCGCTTCTTCCGGTTGGCGCCGAACGGGGGCGCTAGAATCCGTCGCTTTATGGAAATGGATCTGCACGCCCAGTCAAAGGCCGCGAGGGAGTCCGGCCCTTTCCGCGCCGTGATTGATGCCTTTGACAGCGTCTGGCTGGGGATATTCTGGATCGCGGCGATACTGGTTTACGGTGCCGTCGGCTCGGCCGTGCCGGTGTTTCGGCAGGAGTTCGAGCTGACCGAGTTCGCATTCTTCAATCATTGGCTGTTCGTCACGCTCATCGTCATGTTCTGCGTGACCCTGGCGGTCGTGACGCTCCGGCGGATCGCGTTCAACCTGCGCAACCTTGGGGTGCTGACGGTGCATGCGGGACTGCTGATTCTCTGCGGCGCGTCGGTGATCTACTTCGGCCGGAAGATCGAGGGCGATGTCTGGCTCGAGGCTCCGCGCATCCGCATCATCTCGGTCGATCGCATGCAGTCCGACCCGGAGCGGGCGCAGGTCGGCTCGATCGTCGCCGTAGAGGGGCGCAAGTGGGAAGTGGACATGCCGGCCCTCGGCGGGAGGCACCGCCTGGAAGTGACGAAGGTCAGTCACCAGGGTCTGGTCACGGCGCAGCGCGTGGAACTGACCGCCCGGGTCGGCGACGGAACCCCGCAGACGATCGAGCTTGACCAGTCCGAGCGGCAGAATGCATTCGCCCGGCTCGGCGACAAGCTCGCCCTTTGGCTGGTGCCGGCCAATGTCTCCGACGTGTTCTTCGACGAGTCGACGCCGGTGCTTCAGGTTGAGAACCGCGGGCACGCCGAGACCTTCGAGCTGCCGATGCTGCCGTATTACAAGGAGCGCTTCGTCGAGCTCGCTCCGCCGATCGTCGACACACACGGCAAGCTGGTGGCCTCGGACCGCTGCTCGGCGGTCCGGCCGTTCGAACACTGGCGCATGCCCATCGACCTGGACGATCCGCACCGGGCCATTCACGATGACTGGCCGATTACACTTGCGATCGACGGTTACCTGCCCTATGCCCGGCTCGAGCCGGAGCCGACGGCGGGCGGCACGCGCGTCATGCCGATCGCGCAGGTGCGGCTGGAGGCGGGGAGTGAATCGCGGGAGGACTGGCTGGTCGCGCACCTGCCGGAACGCTCGTCGCTGGAACTGCCGGGCGGACCGATGGCGGAGTTCCGCTGGCTGGGCGCGGCGAGGGAGCTTGATCCGAACTGGACGCGCCCGCTTGCCGGGCGGCACGTCCTGGAGGTGTACGTCAAGGACAAGGACGTGCGAAAGAGCTACGACGTTTCGGAGGGGATGAAGATCAAAATCGAGGGGACCGACTACAAGCTGACGGTCGAGGAGCTTCGCGAGAACTGGCCGCTCATGACCGCCGGATTTCAGAACGCGCGGACGCCGATCGCGCTGGTATGGGTCGAGACGCCGGAACAGTCTTATCAGCGGTCGGTGCTTCAGCGTTATCCCGAGTTGAATCAGGACCGCGACCGCGCCGGAAAGAAGATCAGCCCGGACAAGAACCTCGTCGACGACAACCTTGAGCTGACTTACTTCGACGCGTCACACGATCATTTCATGCTCGTCGCGGGCGAAGGATTGTCGCCGACGCTGATTCACACGTCGCCCGGCGGGAAGCGCGCTGTCTCAATCGCCCGCGGCGGCGAGACGACCCGATCGGAAAGCGGCGCGGCGTTCGCGCTGGCGAGCTTCATCGAAAAGCCCTCGTTCGAGATGAAGCCCGTGGTGATTCCCGAGCGCAGCCGCCGGGCGTTCGGCACGGTGCGGCGCGGCGAATCGCTGGTACGCGTTCATCTCCGCGCGAAGGACGGCGATTGGGAGCGGCATGTCTGGGTGCCCTTCTCGATGTACAACACGCGGCACGACGGGACCGAGGCGACGGTCGTGCGCGACGTGCCGGGCATGGGCGAGGTCCGGCTGGTCTACGGCCGGGCGGAGCGGCCGATGCCGGCGCGGCTGGCGCTGGAATACCTCCAGACCGACTTTTATCCCGGCCGCCAGCAGCCCAGCGGGTGGACAAGTTACTTCCGCTTTCAGACCTCCGACGGGCAGGTGCATCGTGCCCGGGCGTATCTTAACAACACCGCGCGGGTGGGCGAGTGGACGCTGTTTCAGTCGCAGGCGGCGGGCGACCACGAATCGTGGACCGTACTCGGTGTCGGCAATCGGGAGGGTGTGTGGAGCATGCTCGGGGGCTGCGTGCTGATCACGCTCGGCATGATCTATGCTTTCTGTGTGAAGCCGGTGCTTGTGCGCCGCCGGCGCGAGGCGATCGAGTCCGCCAATCGCGGGCGGCGCGCGCCGGACCGGGACGACTCCAGCGGAGAACCGCCCATGACATCAAACAGGAAGACCGGAAGCGCCTCGGCGGCGGCGGCGCGTCTCATGCTGCTTGCGGCGCTGTGCGTGCCGGGCGCGAGCGCGAGCGCGGGCGCGGCGGAGCGGGAGATTCCGGCGGCGGCGCAGGGCATTCGGGCGATTCAGGACCGGATCGACGTGGCCCGGCTCGGCGCGCTGGCGACGCAATACAGTTGGCGGTACGCGACGGTGGATTCATGGGCGCGCGACGCGATCAAGAATATTCATGGGCCGAAGCCGCTGTATGGTCTTGACCCGGTCGTGGCGTCGTTTGAGCTGCTGTTCAATTCGCACGCCTATGACGACGAGGCGATCATCTTTATCAAGGATCGCGCCCTGCGCAAGGAGCTAACGGCGCACCCGGTGCCGATCTCCGACGCGGAGCAGCTTCGCATCGTGCGCGAGGGTATGGTAAGCCGGGCGTTCCTGGCGCTTCCGGACGTGTCGAAGCGGATTGAATCGCTGAACATGGACATGCTGCGCAAGACGGCGATGGACCGGCTCGGCATGGCGATGGGGTATTACGACAACATTGCCGCGACGTGCACGATGGTGCCGACACCCGACGGCACGCACGATACGCCGTGGGTCGCGCTGGCGACGATCGCGCAGCACGCGGACGGCCCGCACGCGACCTCCGGCACGGAGAACATATTCAGCATTTACGCGGGGCTGAAGAAGGCGTGGCTGGCGCGGGACGCCGAGGGCATCAACGCGGGGATCGCGAAGCTGGAGCAGATGCTGCCGCAGCTTGCGCCGGAGGGGGTCTATCCGTCGGCGGAGCAGCGCCAGGCGGAGGTCCGCTATCGGCGCATGGACCTGATCTGGTGGGGGTGGGTGGCGTACATCGTCGCGTTTTTCGTTTCGATCTTCGCGGTGGCGAGCCGGTACGGCTGGGTGCGGTGGGTCGGGATCGCGCTGCTGGTCGTCGCGATCGGGCTGCACGGATACGACCTGGGCCTGCGGTGGAAGGTGATCGGGCGGGTGCCGGTCGCCAACATGTACGAGGCGGTGGTGTCATCGACATGGCTTGGCGCGGTCTTCGGCCTTGTGCTGGAGCTGTTTTCGCGGAAGCGGGTGTACCTGCTGGCGTCGGCGATGCTGGGGTTCTTCGCGCTTTCGCTGCCGGAGCTTCTGCCGACGGTGATTGACAACAAGCTCGGCGGGATGATGCCGATTCTCGACGACATCATGCTGCGCATTCATACGGTGCTGATCATCGCGAGTTACGCGGTGATCACGCTGGCCTACGCCGTGGCGAATTGTTACCTGTTCGTTTCGGCCTTTCGCGACTGCGTGAAGCTGGCGCAGGGGACGATCGGCGCGCAGGCCGGAGCGATCGCCTGTCTCGTGGCGGCGAAGCTTGGTGTGTTTGACAACACGTCGGCGGCGCTGTTCGTCGCGGCAATGGCGTCGGCGACGGCCGGCGGGGCACTGACGGGCGTGGGGCTGTGCGGGCTGTTGCGGCGGGGTGCCGCGGCGGAGGCATCGGGACCGGATGCGGCGCTGTTTCCGGTGCGGCGGACCGTCCTCGAGGAGTTCGACCGGTCGCACCGCGTGCTCCTGTACACGGCGATGGTGGCCCTGTTCGTCGGCATCGTTCTCGGGGCGGTCTGGGCGGATTACTCGTGGGGCCGGCCGTGGGGGTGGGACCCGAAGGAGGTCTTTGCCCTCAATACGTGGCTGGTGTATGCCATACTCATTCATTTTCCGTTTGTCGTGCGGCGCAAGGCGCTGGCGACGTCGGTCCTGAGCGTCGTCGGCTTCGCAGCGATGCAGTTCAACTGGTGGGTTGTCAACTTCTATATTGTCGGACTTCACAGCTACGCCTGACGGCGTTCGGCAGCGTGGAGGCGCGCGGGTTAGTGCCGATCTGAAGACACAAATCTTGTACCGGAGGGGCGCGTTTCTTATAATGGAGGCGGTCCGGCGCGTCCGACCGGAGTGTGGGGAGTCAGGCAATGACGGGCCGTTTCTGCCGAATTGCGGGTTTCCTGGCGATCGGGTTCGTCCTTACCGGATCGACCGGGCTGGAGCCCTGTGCGTCGGCGGCGCGGGGAGACGACGCTCAGAAGAAGACCGGCGGCGAGGTCAAAAAAAATATCGGGAGAAAGGCGGCCTCGGCGCGGCGCAGCCTCGACGAGCCATTTCCGAAAGGCCGGCGCGAGAAGGAGTTTCGCAAGCTCCTGGGCGAGGATTTTCGCGTCCGTCACACGGATCACTTCGTCGTCTTTTACAGCGCCGATGAAGAAGTGGTGAAGGACTTCATCCACCGCATCGAGAAGACCTTTGACTCGGTGCATCGCTTTTCGAGACGGCTCAACATCAAGGTCGACTATACCGCCGACAAGCTGCCAATCATTTTTTGCAGGAACCACGACGAGTTTCGGGAGATCTTCCGGGCGATTCGCGGGGGTGAGCCCCCGGACGAGGCGGCGGGCTTGTATCTCTCGGGGCGGGCGAACGTGTCGCTATTTTACGACATGTCGCAGAACCCGTTCATGAGGGAATGGGCGGACAAGGCGCGGCAGCTTCGGGACGAGGCCCGCACGGAGATCGACGCCGGCACGCGAAAGGCGAAGGTGCGCGAGGCGCAGTGGTACACGAACCGGTCAAAGGTCTATCGGGAGGAGCAGAACCGCAGCGTCGTCCAGCACGAGGTGGCTCATCAGCTTCTTTACAACTTCCGCGTGCACAATTTCGAGTCGTCGTGGGCCAACCCGCAATGGCTGGTCGAGGGGCTGGCGACGCTGTTTGAGGTTCCGCCCGGCAAGCACGGCGCCGGGGCCGGCGTCATCAACCAGCGTCGGCTGGGAGACATTCGCGAGTCGATCGCGGAATTCACGGCGGAGGACTGGCGCCGGTTTATCGGCGCGGCGTCCCCGGGGCGGCAGATGCTCTCGAACGAAGGGTATGCCCGGTCGTGGGCCCTGGCGTACTTCCTTGTGAAGCGAAAAAGCCGGGAGCTTTCGCGATACGTGGAATTGATCAAGCGTCGGAAGACATCGAGGCCCGTGTCTGCGGAGCGGGAGCTGGCGGATTTCGAGAAGTGCTTCGGCAACGTGGACGATGCATTCGCCGCGTCCGTTGCGGAGTTCGTCAAGAGGCTGCCGTACCGGGCGGAGCAGGAATGAGTTGGGGAGGCCCTGTTCGTTGTCCGGGCAATGGGCGGGGCTTAGAATGGAGTGTCGCGGGGTTTTTGTTCTCGGCGGGCGAGCGATTCTTGTTGCGGTGAGGAGCCAACATGGCGATGAGGCCGGCGCGGGTTACCGGGTGGCTGGTTGCGTTCCTGTTTGCAGGGGTCCTGGTGTGCCCGACCGGGCCGGGAGCGGCGTCGGCGGGCGACGGGGGGTCAGACTGGCGTCAGGGGGATGAGCCGAAGCCGAAGCGGACGAAGAAGGGGTCGAATTCGAACGGGGGCGGCAAGGGGGGTACTTCGTCGGGCAGCGGCAAGGTGGACATGTCCGACATACCGCCGGACACGAAGGCGGAGAAAAAGGACAAGGCGTCGCTCGGCGAGTCGTTCAATCTGAAGCGAACGGCGCATTACTCGGTATTCTACGACACGAGCGAAGACGACCTGAGGGTATTCGCGGCGGCGATCGAGATGACCTATCGCTCGTGCATGAACTACACGCAGAAGCTGGGGTTTACGGCCCATCCTCCCGAGCGGAAGTTGCTCATCTATTACTTCGAACATCACAAGGACTACAGCGATTACGCCGAGCGGATCGGCAAGGGGCCGCAGCCGCAGAGCACCCCGGGGCTGTATTTTCCCGACCTGAACCGCAGCATGTTCTACAACTTCCGCAACCAGGAGAGCCTCAAAAAGCTGCGCGAAGAGTCGGAGTCAAAGATCGCCCAGCTGCGCGAACAGCTTAAGCAGACGGGGCTCAGCACCGCGGACCGAAAGCGCATCGGGCAGGAGATCGCCGATGCCCGGAGGATGGCGAATCGGAGCAACGTGGTGGGCGGCGACATCAGCGAGTCGATCGTGCAGCACGAGGTGGCGCACCAGGTGCTGTGGAACATCGGCTTTCACAATCCGAAGAACTTCTTCGCCAATCCGCGCTGGCTCGCGGAAGGAACGGCGATGATGTTTGAGCCGATCAGCACCGGGAACAGCGCGAACTTCGGGCGGGTGAACGAGGACCGGCTGAAGGAGTTTCGGATGCTGCGCGAGTCGGGGCGGCTGATCCCGGTGCGGGATTTCATCGCAACGCACGGGTGGTTCGGGCCGCAGACGATCGACGTGGCCTATCCGCAGGCGTGGGCGATCGTGCACTATCTGAACCGGACGAAGCGCTCGAAGCTGCGGAAGTACGTGGAACTGGTCAACAAGCGGCCGGCGGACTACAAGCCGGAGCCCGCGAAGGAAATCGCTGACTTCGAGAAGTGCTTCGGAAAGATTGACCAGAAATGGGTGGATGCGTGGGACGGCTGGATGAAGAACGTGCGGTAGCGGTCGCCGCCGGGCGGCGGGGGGAGGCGAACAACTGCGCAGGGTGGGGAAACCCGTTTTCGCGGCGATTTGCCCAATTGACCGGGTGGTGTGTTTTGTCCGTCTGTGCCGATAACTAGTTATGATTGAGGAAGATACGGCCCGTTTGGCCCCCGTGGATTGGACAACGGGGCCTGATGGGTTACAGTTAAGTGGGTTGGATGGTTGGCGCTTCTCGCACGTCCGTCGTCCGGTCCCGCCTCGCACCTACCTAAGAGGACACGCATGAAGAGGGCTCAAGTTCGGCTGTCGGCCGCAGGCATAGCTGTCGCGCTGTGGGCTTCGCTATCGGGCCTCGATGCACGTGCGGCCGTGAACTCAATCTCCGGCGAGGCACAGGTGAAGGTGACGCAGTTCGTCGGGCCGAATGCCGTCCAGACGGACTTCAGCATCGAGACGGTGCCGCAGACGCGGCCGGAGCCTCCGGCCGTGGCGCGGGCGCGGATCGATCGCCTGCTCAGTTCGAACGAGGTGATCGCCGCCGGGCAGGGCGTTGCGATCATGTTTCCGCCCAATCTCTCGGGCGTCGGCAATCCCAGCGACGTGGGGCTGGATATCGGCGCGTTCACAGATGGTCAGGATACTTCGACACGGTGGGAATCTACGGCAACGGTACGCCAGACGCGATCGCTTACCTTGTCGCCCTCTGAGGCGGGCGCGCAGTTCGGATTCGGCGACGGGCGGACGCGCAGCCGCGTGCTGCTTTCCGGGGCAATGCTGGTAACGGCGGAGAACCTCGGTCGCGATCTGAGCGGGGTGGAGATCAGCTTCACGTTTTCCGTGGTGCGCCGGCAGGCGGGCCGGGACGACACGACGCCCCTGGCGGGAGAGATCGCCCTGGTCGGCGGGCCGAACGGCACGGTGGAAGTGGGGCGTCGCGTGGGCGCGTTCAACAACGTGGTGATTCCGGTCATCGATCTGAACGCGGTCGTGCCGGACGCGCCGCTGACAAAGGCGATTGTTTTCGCCGGCACGGAGTTTCCGTACGAGTATGATTTCTCGCTGAATCAGCCGTTCGAGCTGGAGCTGCTTGTGACGGCGACCGTGCGGACGATTCCGGGCGGCGTCGGCGGACTGGCGACCTTCGGCACGCCGCCGGAGGGGCTCGGCTCGGTACTGGATCGCGTAAAGAAGAACGACAGCGGCCAGCGAATGATCGCGGCGGTGAACGAACGGGTCGACACGACGGGCGAGGCCTACGTCAATCAGCCCGTGCCGCTGCCCGGCTTTGGCGGGTTGTGCGGCTCGGGGAGTGCCGGGCTGCTGCCACTCATGGTGGTCGGCGGGGCGTGTGCCGGTCGCTTCCGGCTCCGGGTGCGGCGTGCGAGGCCCGGCGCGGGCGGGGCGGCGTCGCGGTCCGATCGTTGAGAATGAGCCCTCATCCAATCGGCGGGAATCCTTGATCGCGCAGAGTTCGGCACAGTCGCAGGCCATCCTCTGGGGGGGCGTGTTGATTGTCGCCATCGTGGTGCTGGGCGTGGTGGTGTGGGGAATCCGCCGATGGCTCTTTGGCGTCCGGACCGAAGAAGCGCCGGAGTCGTGGTCGTTGCAGCATTTGCGCGAACTGCGGGCGAGCGGTCAGATCAGCCCGGAAGAGTTCGAGATTCTGCGGGCCAATCTGTTGAAATCCGCGCGGAAATCGGGGGGCGGGGGCGGTGAGCCGAGCGGGGGGCGGCGCAGCGCCGGCGCGGAATCCGAATGAAATCAAGATGGGTGTCTGGGGCCGTCGATAAGTTGCGTGCCGCGGGATACAATCCCCGCGGCGGGCGCGGCGCCGCGGCGTCGCGATCGCAGGCTGAGACGGCGGCGTTTTTAAGAGGATCCATCACTTGAAGAACGGATCGAAAGGCAACGGCGGCTCCGGTTCCGGCAATGACTCCAACCGCGGCGGGATTCCGACGGGGGGGATGAAGCGGCGCAAGACCAGCGCGTGCAGCTTTTGCGGTAAGACGCACCGCGAAGTGGGGCCGATGGTCGAGGGGCCGAATGACACCTTCATCTGCTCCAACTGCGTCGATCTGTGCCACAACATCATCCGCCAGGAGAAGCGCCGGGCGAGCGGTCTTCGGCCGCTGTTTCAGAAGATTCCGACGCCGGGGGAGATCAAGTCGTTTCTCGATCAGTACGTCGTGGGCCAGGAACACGCCAAGAAGGCGCTGTCGGTCGCGGTGCACAATCACTACCAGCGGCTGGCCTATACGGACCGGTCGGACCTTGACGACGTCGAAATCGAAAAGAGCAACATCCTGCTGATCGGCCCGACCGGCAGCGGCAAGACGCTGCTGGCCCGGAGCCTGGCACGGATCCTGGACGTTCCCCTGGCGATCGGCGATGCCACGACGCTGACCGAGGCGGGCTACGTCGGCGAGGACGTGGAGAACGTCCTGCTTCGACTGCTCCAGTGCGCCGACTTCGACCTGGAGGCGGCCCAGCGCGGGATCGTCTATATCGACGAGATCGACAAGATCGCCCGGACGTCGGGGAACGTGAGCATCACGCGCGACGTGTCGGGCGAGGGCGTGCAGCAGGCGCTGCTGAAGATGCTCGAGGGGACGGTGGCGAACATCCCTCCGCAGGGCGGCCGGAAGCACCCCGAGCAGCAGTACATCCAGATGGACACGACGCACATCCTGTTCATCTGCGGCGGCACCTTCTCGGGCATCGAGGAGACGATCAAGCACCGCATTGGCAGCAAGTGCATAGGATTTGACACCGAGGCGAAGGGCGATCTCGACGACGTCGACGCGCGGACCGAGATTCTGAACCAGGTGACGCCGGAGGATCTCGTCGAGTACGGCATGATTCCCGAGTTTGTGGGCCGGTTGCCGGTGACGGCGGTGCTCAGCCCGCTGGACGAGAAGGCGATGGTGAAGATCCTCACCGAGCCGAAGAACGCCCTCGTCCGTCAGTATTGCAAGATGTTCGAGATCGCGGGGAGCACGCTCGAGTTCACCGATTCGGCGCTGCACGCCATCTCGAAGAAGGCCCTCGAGCGCAAGACCGGGGCGCGGGCCCTGCGCGGCGTGATCGAGGACGTCATGCTGGACATCATGTTCCACCTGCCCGAGCCGGGCATGCAGGGCCGATACGTCATCTCCGACGCGGTGATCCGCGGCGAAGCGAAGGCGCTTCTGCCCGAGACGGAGCGCCGCAAGGAATCCGCCTGACGGCGGGCCGATAATCCGGGGCGGCGCGCGGGCGGGGGGCGGCTTTGCTCCGGGCATCTAACGAAACTTCATCAATGTGACGATAGGACGGCAGACGCGAACCGGGCGGATGGTCCGTCCCGGCCCCGGTTCGTTCGGGAGGCACGCACGTGGACCCGCAAGCGCCGGCCGCCGCCGACAACGTGATGATGATCTGCCCGAACCTGAAATGCCGAAAGGTGCTTCAGGTGTCGGCGCGGTACCGCGGGCAGCAAGTCAAGTGCCACAATTGCGGCACGCTTTTTCTCGTTCCGGCGCAGAAGAAAGCGGACAAGCCCGCCGCCGGCAGCCCGACTTCAGGCGACCCCGTCTGACGCGCGGCCCCCATCGCAATCGAGTCATCTTTCCGACATTCCCCCCACGCGAGCGCCGGAGACGGCGGCGGCGGTCTTGGTCAGGCGCGGGCGGTGCAGCCGGAGCAGGGCATCGAGGCGCTTGCTCAGGCCGGGGTGTGAGCCATCGAACTTCATCTTCGCGGGGCTTTCGGCCAGGGCGACGAACCACTTCACCAGGTTGTCGAAGTCGCGGACGTCGATGAATTCCGGTCCGATCTTTCTTCGCTGGGTGTCCATGTTGTGATAGTTGCCCAGGGGCAGGCAGATGCCCGTCGCGTCGTAGCCGTGGTGGCAGTAGGCGGTCGATTCGCAGGTGCCGCCGTCCATGAGCTTGCGCTGAAAGCGGAAGCCTTTGTCCTTCTCCGCGAGGGCCTCGGCGACGACCTGGCAGTAAGCGGTGGCCGCGGGCGTGAAGACCGATGCCTTGTCGCCGACACGCAGGACCGGGCCATCTCCCAGGGCGACGCCGGTGACGGCCTTGCTGCACTCGACGGCCACGACGATCGCATTGCGCGGGACGGTTTTCGATTCGACCGCCGCCAGCGCGCCGGCGAAGCCCACTTCCTCGGCGCGCGTGAAGAAGGCGCAGCACTTCACGCGAATCTCGCGCCGGCAGATTTCATCGAGCATGGCCAGTATGCCGGCCAGGCCGGCGATGTCGTCGCACACCCGCGCGCGGATCTGGTTCCCACGGATCACGGCGTCGCCGATGCCCCACATGCCGGGGCTGCCGGGCTCGACCGCGCCGCGCACCTGGGCGATGACGGCGGCGGGCGGCGCTTCGGCGCCGAACGATCGCGCGCTGGCCGCGGCGCGCTTGAGGTGCGGGCTGGTCGGCTTCTGGGGGATCACCTCGACGATCCGCCCTGGGACCCAGCGGCCGCCGGAGTGGAACTGGATGCGTTCGCTGTGAAAGTAGGAGCCCATGACCCAGCCGCGCCATTCGGCGTGGACGCGGTGGCGGGCGATCATCTTCGTCGCACAGAACCCGGGATGGTCCATGTGCGCGGCGAAGAGAATGGGCCGGCCGCGCATCGGGCCTTTCCGCCGGGGCACATAGCGTACAAGTAGATTGCCGAAACGGTCGGTGGACATTTTCAGTGCCGTGCGCGCCGCGACGAACCGACGGATGAAGGCGACTACGTGCCCTTCGCAGAAGGGCGCCGTGGGCAGATTCACGAGATGTTGTAGCAGCGTGCGGTGTCGGGCAGTGGCCATGAAACGGCTCCTGTAACCTGTTGAAAGCTCATGTTTTGCGGTTCGGCGGGGCCGCCGGGCCGCGGGGCCATTGGGCGGGTGGGCGACCGGCCGGCGGCAGTTTCCGCCGGAATGGCGCAAGGTTCAACCCGCGACTCGGCCGATATTCCATAGCAACATGACCACGATTTCCAGCCCGATTGCAACTCCATTGGCTGTGTCGGAATGCGGCTTTGGCTGCGCGGCGTGTGCGTATCGTGGGGAACGCCCGCCTGTCGTGCTGCGCGCTTCCGACGTCATGCCGTTTGAGCTGGTGGAATGCCCGGCGTGCCGGCTGGTGCAGCAGTCGCCGAGATATTCACCGGCAGAGCTGGCGCGGCTGTATCGGCGCGACTACTATGTGTTCGAAGAGTCGGACGCGCATCGGTGGGCCCGGGCGGTGCAGCAATATGTCATTCACCTGCACGGTCTGGAGCGGCCTGGCGGGCCGCGGCTGCTGGAAATCGGCTGTGCGACGGGGCAGCTGGGAGCGCTGGCGGCGGCGCGGGGTTGGCGCTACACGGGGATCGACGTTTCCGCCGAGGCGGTGAGCCGGGCGGCTGTGCGGTTTGGCCTGGATGTCCGCGCGGGCACGCTTGCGCAGCACGCGGCGACGCTTCATCCGTACGACGTCATATTCCTCGGCGACGTGATTGAGCACGTGCTTGATCCGGCGTCATTGATGGCGGAGTTGCGAAAGGTATTGACGCCCGGCGGGGTGGTGTGCATTGACACGCCGAACTGGGCGAGCCGGTGGCGGCGCGTCTTCGGTCGATGCTGGCTGGGATTGAATCGGTATCACATCAACCTGTTCGACGCGAGTTCGCTGCGAATGCTGCTTGCGCGGCAGGGCTTTTTGATGGATCGCTGCGGCAGCTACACGCATTGCCGCTACGAAGCGTGGCCGGCGCGGCCGGAGGTGCGGCGCTGGCTGGACCGGCTGCCGGGCTTTGCCGCCTGGCGGGTCGGCGCGCTGCTCGATGAGCTTACGAGTCGCCGGCCGTGGGTGCTGCTGCGCCGCGATCCTCCGACCGGCCTGGAGCCCGCGCAGCGCTTGGTACACGTTCTTGCGGGACAGGTCAGCGAGCGGCAGATGGCCTTTCAGAGCGGCGACAACTTGTTTGTTACAGCGCGGCGCCCGGCCTGAACACCCGATTACATGCGAAGAAAATTGGCGAGGAGCTTCGTGCCTTCGGTGGTAAGAAAACTCTCTGGGTGGAACTGCACGCCTTCGAGCGGGGCGGACTTGTGGCGGAGGGCCATGCACTCGTTTTGTTCCGAGCGTGCGGAGACTTCAAAGTCCAAGCCAAGCGTGGCTTCTTCGACCATCAGTGAGTGATAACGGGTCGCGGTGAACGGGTTGGAGAGACCGGCGAAGAGGGTCCTCCCGTCGTGGTGAATCTCGCTGGTTTTTCCGTGCATGATCCGCCCCGCGCGGACGACGGCGGCGCCGAAGCTGTGGCCAATGCACTGGTGGCCGAGGCAGACGCCAAGGACGGGAATGCGCTTGAAGAAGTGACGGATCGCGTCGTTGCTGATGCCGCCTTCCTTTGGGGTGCAGGGGCCGGGCGAGATGACGAGGTGGGTGGGTTTTCGCGCGTCGAGTTCGTCCAGCGTGACCTGGTCGTTGCGGTACACGGCAATTTCGTGGCGCAGGCCCGGGTCGTCGAGGCCGATCTCTCCGAAGCGCTGAACGAGGTTGTAGGTGAAGGAGTCGTAGTTATCGATGATAACGAGCATGATTCCGGCCTGTTTCAGGGATTGGTTGTATTTACCGCGCGGTCATCGGGTACGGGATTGCCGCACTCCGGGCATAGTAGCGCCGGGCTGCCAGACAGATCATAACCGCAATGTCGGCAGAAAAACCCGCATCGCTTAAGGACCACGATGCCTTCCAACCTCATCATCGAGACCGCTGCGAAGATCGCAAGACAACCCACAAGGATCAGCTGTTGCGGGAATTCGGCGGGCCTGGCGACCCAATCGATGAGTCGCAAGAGAAGGAATGCGATGATCCCCACGGCAGCCACAGCGACGAATCGTCTCCCCTTGTTGAAGCCAAGAAGGGAACCACATCGCCTGCACCGCCACCTGGCAAACAGCCATGCCCTGAAGATCCTGCGCTCCGTGGGCACCGGCGCCGTGCAGTTTGGGCATTGAGCCGCCATTCTTACATCATAATGCGGAACGCGCGGGACGGAATCCGGTTCAGTCGTCGCCCGCGGGGTGCCGCGCGGTTACTATCGCCGTGTGAACGTCCCGTGAGGAGGGACTGTCTTCGATTTGGAGGGTGCAACGTGAAGCCAGCCCAGGGCCCCGGTTTCGAGACACAATGCATTCACTTTGCCGAGGATCGCGAGGCCAACTTCGGCGCGGCCGCGCCGCCGCTCTATCAATGCTCGACATTTACTTATCCCGACTGCGAGCAGTTCGTTGGCCGCGCCCCCGGCAACGGGCGGTACGACTACACGCGCGTCGGTAACCCGACGACGGCGCTTCTTGAGAAGAAGTTGGCGGAACTGGAGGGCGGCGAGGCGGCGCGGGCATTCGGTTCAGGCATGGCGGCGATCTCGGCGGCGGTGCTTTCGTGCGTGAGGGCCGGGGAGCATGTCATCACAATTGACACTGTGTACGGGCCGACACGGCGGCTCCTGTCGGAGTACCTGCCGCGGTTCCACATCGAGACGACGTATGTGCGCGGCACCGAGGCGAGCGACTTTGAACGGGCCATCCGGCCGAACACGAAGCTGATCTACCTCGAGTCGCCGTCGAGCCTGCTCTTTGAGCTTCAAGACCTGGCGGCGGTGGCGGCCTTGGCGCGGTCGCGGGGAATCTCGACCGTCTGCGACAATTCGAACGCGACGCCGTTGTACCAGAACCCGCTGGCGCTCGGGGTGGACCTGGTGATGCACACGGCGTCGAAGTACATCGGCGGCCACAGCGACATCGTGGCCGGGCTTTTGGTCGGCTCGCGACAGCGGATTGCGGCCCTATCGACGATGGAAGGCGAGCTGCTCGGTGGCATCGCCGATCCGTTCTCGAGCTGGCTGATGCTGCGCGGCCTTCGGACACTGGCGATCCGCCTGGAGCGCCACGAGCGCAGCGCGACGCAGCTCGCGCGGCTGCTTGAGAGCGACATGCGCGTGGCACGAGTCTGGTATTCCGGGCTGGAGACCCATCCGCAGGTCCGGCTGGCGAAGCGCCAGATGCGCGGGCATGGCTGCCTGCTGAGCTTCGAGCTGCGGAAGCCGGGGCGCGAGGCGGCTTTTGCCTGCGTAAACGCCCTGCGGTACTTCGGAATCGCAGTGAGCTGGGGTGGCTACGAGAGCCTGGCGATTCCGGTGGAGGTCCCCGATCCGGCCGACGGGCGTCGCAAGTGGATCGTCCGGCTGAGCGTGGGCCTGGAGTCGGTTGAGGACCTCAAGGCCGATTTGTACCAGGCGCTGACGGTGGCCTGCGGCGCGCAGTGAATCGCGTTTTTTCCAACCTCTGATATTGCCAAGGGATATGGCGAGACCCCGGTTGTAGGGGGGTGCATGCCGGGCTACAATATGGGCCCGATCCCAAAGGTCCAGGCGTTTTGGCCCGTGCGGGTGTGCCCGCGGGCGCGTGCGCCGTCGCCGGATATCCCGCCTTGCCGGTCATCAAGCTCCTGATTCTCGATGTTGACGGCGTGTTGACCGGCGGCGAGTTGACCTATGACGAGCGCGGCTGCCTGACCAAGACTTTTCATGTGCAGGATGGCGGGGCGATTCGTTCGTGGCAGAAGGCCGGCGGACGGGTGGCGATCATCAGCGGCCGGACATCCGCGGCAGTGGCCGAGCGTGCCCGGGAGCTTCAGATCGATCTGGTCGCCCAGGGGGTCGGCGACAAGTTGCCAGTGTTTGAGAAGTTCTGCCGCGAGGCGGGGGTGAGCGCTGCCGAGGCGAGCTTCGTC
Organism: Planctomycetota bacterium; assembly: GCA_003576905.1. Classification (GTDB taxonomy): domain Bacteria; phylum Planctomycetota; class Phycisphaerae; order UBA1845; family UTPLA1; genus UTPLA1. Next base: position 82,482 of record QEVG01000008.1, read on the forward strand.
GGCGATGACCTGCTCGATATTCCGCCGATGCGGCGGTGCGGATACCCGATCGCGGTGGCCAATGCGGTTCCCGCGGTGAAGCGCGAGGCCCGGTACGTCACCGAGCGGCGCGGGGGCGCGGGGGCGATCGGCGAAGTGGTGCGGCGGCTCCTGCGGCACAACGCGACGCGCGACAAGTGCTGCTAAGGCCGCGGCGCGGCGGCGGACGCTGTTAGCGAAGACGAGAACCGGACCAGGACCCGGATACAAAGCTGATGAACAATGGCCTGTATAAAAAGCTGATGCTGATGGGTGTGACGTTCCTCATGGCCGTGGGGGCGTACCTGCTCTTTACCAGTGCGGACCACGCGGCCAAGCCCAAGGACAATCCGGAGGCGCCGGAGGCGGTTCGAAAGTTCGTCAGCCGGCCGCCGACAACGCAGCAGACGGTGACCTCCCTCGGCGACGCGGGCATGTCGTTTTCACCGGGCGACCAGACACGCGTGAAAATCTACGACGAAGTCACCGGCCGGCTGAAGTACATCTTCGAGGCGAAGAGCTGGGAGCCGATCTCTGAGTCGGACTATCGGTTGCGCGATCTGGCGATCCAGATTTACATGCCGCGCGGCGAGATTACCTATATCAACTCCGACCAGGCGGAGGTCACGCTGGTGCGGACGAGCGGAACGCGGGTCGATCCGAAGCGCGGGCGGCTCTGGGGCAACGTGAAAGTGACCATCGACAGGACGACGGCGAAGTGGCGCGAGGAGCACCCCGACTTGGCGGATCGCTTCAGCCACCCGGACGATCTGATCAACATCACGCTTTCGGAAGCGCGGTTCGACATGGACCGGGCGGAACTACTGACCGACGGCGAGGTGTTCGTCGACAGCAGCGAGGCGCGGATCGAGAACTGCCGCGGGCTGACGGTCCAGTGGGACCAGGTGGACAACCGCATCGACCTGCTTCGCTTCGAGCACGGCGGGCGAATGACGCTGCGCCGCGGCGGAAAGATGGTGGACTTCGCCATGCCGGGGGCGATGCGCGACACGAAAAAGAAGAACAAGGCAAAGGCGGCGGGCGCGCAGAGCGGCGCAGCGGCGTTCAGCGCTCCGAAGGCGGCGGCGATGCGTCCCATGTCGGTCGCGGCGATCACCGCGGCCGAGGCGGCGGCGGAGATACGCGAGGAGAGCGGGCTCGTCTCGACGAACCAGCCGAAGTCCATTCGCGCGGCGACGGCCTCTCCGACTCTTCAGACCGGGCAGGTCCGCAGCAAGGAAGAACTGGCCGCGGCGGTCGGAGCAATGCAGAGCGAAGCGCGGTCGGCCAAGTCGGGCGAACCGCTCGTGCACTCGGTCATTGACGAGGCGCTGGCGAAGGAGCGGAGCCGCGTGCAGACCTATCGGGCGATCTTCACGAATGAGGTCGTCGTGGAACAGGTGGACGGACTGCGCACGATCGGCAAGATCGAGGCGGATCGGCTCGAGGTGAACTTCGATTTCGGCAAGAAACAGCGGAAGATCGCGGCCGAGCGGCCGCGGCCGCAGGCGCCTGCCAGTGTTGCCGATGCGCAGGCCACGCCGCTGGAAACCGAGGAGACGGGCCTGTCGCAGAATCCGCCGGATGAGGACAAGACGAAGCTGACGCTCATCTGGAACGGCCCGCTGGAGATGCGGCCGATCATCGCAGAGCCGGCGGAGCAGACGGGCGATCGGTTTGACGCCATTGCGAATGGCGCTCCGGTGAAGATCTACAGCGAACAGGCGGGCAAGGACAAGGTGGCGACGGCCTTCTGCGATCAGCTTGTCTATCGGCACGAGCGGCGGCAGGTGTGGATGTCCGGCGGCGACGCCCGGCCCGTGAAGATTCACGTCGATGGATCAGGCGGGCTGTCGGGGCGGGAAGTGTTTTTTGATCAGCAGCGCGGCCTGGGTCACGTGGACGGGCCCGGTCTGATGACCGACGACCGCGATGAAGATGCGCCGGACGGCGAGGGCTCGCCGATCTTCGCGGCGGCCTCGGGGATGGGCGGCGACGGCGCGAAGGCGCAGGGCCGGCCGCGCGATCCGGTGGAGATTCGCTGGACGCGTGGGGTCGACTTTGAACTGGGCGCGCGGACGGTGACCGTCATCAATGATGCGACCGGGATGGCCGAGGAGAAGAACCGGGAGTTTCTGCGCCGCGCGTGGTTTCATGGCGAGGTGTCGATCCGCCAGGGCGAGGACAGCCTGACCGGCGACGAGGTCGCCGTCACGTTCGGCGCGCCGATGTCGGGCGAAGACGTCGCCGATCACATTTCGCATTTGAGCATGACCGGCAACGTGCGGCTGGTGCGAGGCGACGACGTGCTCGCGGGCGACCGGCTCGAGGTGCAGATGGCCCTCGCGCCGGACGGCCGGAGCCTGCCAAGCATCGTGGACGCCGCCGGCGATGTGCTCGCCAAGCAGGAAGCCCGCGAGATTCGCGCGGACAAGATGCTCGTCCACATGACGGCGCTACCGGGCAAGCCGCGGACGGCCCCGGACGGCAAGACGACGATCCCGGGCAAGTCGCGTCCGGGGATTGAGACCGTGGACGCGACCGGTCGAGTGCTGGTGCGCGACCCGGGGCAGAATCTGAAGATCAGCCGGGCGCGTTCGCTCAAGGCGCGGATGCGGAACGGCAACGAGCTGGCGTGGGCATCGATCCTGAGCGGTACGCCGGGACGTTTTGCGCGGACGCGGTACGGCGACGTGGCGCTGCACGGGGAGCGTATCGAGATCGACATGACGCGGCAGTCGATTGAGGTGCCCGGGCCGGGTGAATCGTTCATGCGGACGACGGAGGATTTCGGCGGTCGGAAGCTGAGCGAACCGACGATCGTGCGGACGAAGTGGTCGGACCGGATGCAGTTTCACCTGGAGAGGAACTACGGAGTGTTTCTCGGGGACATCGTGAGCCGGACCGACAATTTCACGATGAAATGCGACAAGCTGACGGTGCGGTTCGCCAAGGCGCCGCCTGCGGCTCCGCGCGAAAAGGAGAAGGAAATCTCGCCGCTGCGGCTGCTCGCCGACGTGCGGCGGGAGGCGGCGATGGCCAGCACGTTCTTCTCGCCGGGGGCGGTGGTTGGGTACGCGGCGACGCGGCTGCTTTACGGCCTGCCGCAGGGAAGGGTCCTGGGGCGTTATGCGCCGTCCCTCGGGGGCGATTCGGAGGGCGCGACGATCGAGTACGCTGCGATCAGCGGCGAGCGCAAGAAGCCGGTCTATGTCGTCGCCGAGGGCCACGCGGAGGCGATCAGCACGGAACACGCGCCGCGGTCGGGTCTTCGGCTGCGGGGCCGGCTCCTGTCGCGGGCGCGGATCGCGGCGGATCAGATCGCGGTCGACCTGAATGCGCAGCAGATGAACATACCGTGCAAGGGCACGCTGCTGCTGGAGGACTACCAATTTGATCCGCGGGCGCGGCAAGCGCAGGCGATGGCCTCGCGCAGCGCGTCTCCGATGATGAGCAGCCTGCGCAGCGACGGGCCGAGCCAGACGGCCGTCACGTGGCAGAACTCGATGGATTACTTCGTGGACCGCAATCTCGTGGTGTTCGACCGTGATGTGACCATGATGCATCGAAGCGGGCGTGAGATGGTCATGCAGGGCGAACTGGCCACGGCGATGGGAGTCGATCCGGACCAGTTGCTGCGGATCGGCAAGGGGCGCATCGCCACGCTGCGGTGCGGCAACCTGCTGCTGGAGTTCAAGACACAGAAGACGGAGAAGTCCGATGGCCAGCGCTCGCCGACGGATGCCGTGCGCTCGACCGATCTTCAGCGGCTTATCGCGCGGCAGGCCGTGCACATGCGCGAGAACACGCGGAGCCTGACCGGCGAGCACCTGCAATACCTCGCCGATATCGGCGAGATTCGCGTGGAGGGCGGCCCCGGATTCGAGGCGACCATCATGGACGAGGAGGAGCGGAGCGGGCGGTTCATGACCTGGCGCGGGCCGGTGCTGGTGTGGAATCGCAACACCGGGCACATCGACGCACCCCGGGCGACTATCCGCACGAGCCAGCGGTGACGGGGGGCCGCGCGGGCCCTCGGAATTCGGGGCAAAACGGATCAAAAATTCGTGCCAGAGACTTGCCTTTGTCTCACTCGTGGGAAGAATTGATACGAGAGGCCGAGGACGGGCCTGAACGCCGCGAGGCGTCGCACGATCTTACGCGACGCCGAGATATCTGAAGCGCGGCGGACGGGCGCGTCGATCGACCGCGGGCTCGGGACTTCGAGCCGGCGGCGGGTCGCCTCGCGGCGTGCACGTAGAACGCCGCCAAGTCAGCGCGGAACTCGCACTTCGTCAGCGCAGCTTGTTTCCTCGACGGCGTCCAGGCCGGGTACTCCGGCCGTAGCGGCGCAACATCACAATTGACGCGGGATGTGGGAGCAAATGGGCAGACGGCGGCGCAGCGCGCCGCGGTTGCGGGAGCGCGCGTGCGCCCCGTGGAGTGAGGATTATGCGCCGCCGGTTGACAATAGTGCCAGGATCAGGGCTCTTCCGGGGGCGCGACCCGTTTGCACGCGGAGCTTTCCTCCGATCGGGCGGTCGCGGGGCGCCGGCGACGGCGCATCCGGCGGATGCCGTGTGGAGTGGGATGCCGCCGGAGCGCATCGCGGCGTTTCGCGGCCCCCGACGACCGGAAAGCCCATCGAACGACCGAACTTCGATTTCAGCAGAACTCGCGACCGGGAGTCGCGCAGCGACTGGGGGGACTCCCGCCGCGCCCTATTTCAAATGCAACATGCGTGCATCCTGCCGCCGGCGAGCCGCGGCCTTCCCTCGGCCGGTGGGGGTCGGTTGCAGGGTGCACATTCAGGACTGCGAATGTCGCAGCCGGCATGAAAGAAGCCCGCCGGCGCCCGATGCGCGACCGTATGGCTCGTCGCGCTCCGACGGGCCCGGCTGGTGCTTTCCGTGAGGGGTGGACGCCGGTTGCGTTAACGCGAAGACCGCGTGGGGGAAATGGGGAGAGATCACGCGGTCTTCCATAATCGGCCGTGGTGGGACGCGGGAGTCCACCACGGCCGAGTTTCTTTCGCGATCTTCCGGGCGCGTTCAGGGCAGGTACTTCTCGAACTCCGCGCGGGCGCGGGCCAGTTCCAGTTCGGGGCGGGCCGCCGTCGTACGTGTCAGAATCATGTCACCGCCGAAACCCGCCTCGGTCAGCGCGGCGAGGAAGGCCGCCGGGTTGAGCTGGCCCTCGCCCAGGGCGGTTTCGTGGCCGACCGCGCCGGCCGCGCCGGCGACCGCATCGCGTGCCCGGACAAGGGCGATCCGGCCCGGCAGCGCCTCGGCGACGTGGTGCGGGTCCTCCCCCTGCATGAGCATCGCGCCCGCGTCGCAGCAGGACGCGAGGTACGGGCAGTTGAGTTCCCTCAGCAGTTCATTCAGCGCCGAGGCGGAAATGCCCGCCGTTTCAAGCGCGACGCGTACGCCGAACCGATCCGCGTCGTCGGCCAGGACGGCGAGCGCCTCCCGAGCGCGATCCCCGATGACGCCTTCCGGCTGCCGGACGGGCCTGCCCATCGCCGTGGATACGACCGGGACGCGCAGTTCGGAGGCGAGCCGGACGATTCCGCGCATCTGATCGAGGCGGCGCTCACCCGCCGTCGGGTCGTCGTAGCCCGCTCCATCCGCCGGGCCGCGCAGGCTGGCGAGGCGCAACCCCATGTCTTCCATGTGTCGCGCGAAATGACGCCGCCCGGTCGCGGAGAGCTCGGCGGGTGAAATCGGTCCGGTGACGGCGCTCAAATCGACCGCGCGGAATCCAAGTGCCCGCGCACGATTAAGTGCGGCCTTGACCTCAAGCCGGAAATCGTCCGCACAGACCGCGAGTGAAACCGGAGTCATGAATGAATCCCGGGGTCCTTGGACGCAGGGGGCGTGCAGGATGACACAGGCGGCGTCGCGAGGCCCGGAATGATTGTAACGAGGGTGCCCGGCTCGTGTATAAGTCGAGGTATTGATCTGTTGTGAGTTGACAGAGGATGGTATCCGGCAAGAATCCGGCCAGCCGACCGGTCGAAGGGACCCTGGGCAATTCGGGAACTTTTTTTGGGAGATGACTTATGAGAAGAATCGGAAGCGTTCGAGCGATTGGAGCGGTGGCGATCGTATCGCTACTGGCGGCGGGATTGATCGCGACCGCACAGGCACAGCCGAAGCCGGGAGGGGTCGCCGCGGGATCGCCGGGTAGCCCGTACAAGCCGGTTCAGTCGTTGCACCACATGATGGAAGGGCAGAACAAGCTGCTGAAGGAGATCAAGGCGGGCATCATCGACAAGGCGCTGAAGGACGCGATGGTGTCGGCATGGATCCTGGCCGAGATTTCCAACTCGAACCAGTATCAGAATGAAGATCCGGCCTATCGGGAGTTGGCGGTCCGGGTATCGCAACAGTGCGTTGAACTGGCGCAGACGCTCAAGAAGGGCGATGAGAAGGCGGCGATGACGCAGTTGAATGCCGTCGGCCAGACCTGCGGCGCCTGCCACGACAAGTTCAAGAAGGATTAAGGCGGGCGCGCGAGCGTCGAGGGCGATCGTCGATATCGGCGCGGACCCGCGGGCCCGCGCCGAATTTTTGTGCGCGGGGCGGATGGATGGTCGCGCGCGGCGGCGCGGATATGCCTTGCGGTACGATCCGGGCTGGATTCGGCTGAGGGGCTTAGCGCGAGGCGACCTGTTCGCCGGCGGCGGCGAGTTCGGCCCGCCGCTGGCGTTCGACCAGCTTGTCGAGCGTCTCATCGCTGACGGCGATGAAGCGGCCGCGCGTCGCAGTGGAGACTTCGGCGAGCCCGGGCTGCCTGGCAGCATCGCCGAGGGCGATGACGTTGACCACGGCACCGGTCTGCTCGGCCGTCTGGCGGAGGACGTTCAATTCGTCGTCATCGACCGACTTGGCAAGGACGAGGAAGAGTTCGTCGGCGTACCAGTTCGAGGTGACCGAGAGGGCGCGGGCGAGGTTTGTCTTTCCGGAGGCGAGCCGCGCGGTGAGGATGTTTCGGGCGCCGGCCAGATCGGTCGCGGGCTCGGCCACTTCGACCAGGCCCTGGTTTCCTTCGCCGATGGCCTGGGCGATGCCGTAGCGCTTCGCGCCGAGGGCAATCTGAGCGTTTACTGAATTGGTCAGGTAGGCTACCTTGTCGATGTAGGGGGCCATCGAGCTGTCACCATCGACGACGTAGCCGATGGTCGTGCCGGTCAGCGGGCGGCCGAAGTAGTGGGTAAGCGGATCGGCGGTCGCGAGCGCGATCGCTTCGTCGGAGGCGTCGGCGGGCAGATGGATCCGTTCGCCGGCGTCGGTCACTGCGAGCGGCGCGGTGGACCGGGCTTCGCCGGAGAGATACCACGCCGGCAGCACAACGGCGATCGCCAGGGCGGCCAGTGCGGCCGAGACCCGCGCCGGTGTGAGGAATCGATGCCACGACCGGCGGGCGGGCGACGCGGGGGCGCGGAAGGGTGGGGCCTGCTGGGCCGCGCTTGGGCGGCTGCGCGAACTCACCTCGCTCTTGAGAGCCGGACGGGCGGGTCGCGTTGCAGGTCGAACGCCCGAAGAGGAAGATGTTTCGGAGGGGACGGAGAGTAGAGTGCGACAGTACTGGCACCGGCAGTGCGCACCGGCGAATGCCTCCTCGAGGACAAGGAGCCGATGGCAATTCTCGCACTTCAGGTGCAGCGGCATTTGGTCCGCTCCCGACTAGAATCCACCCGGGATAAGCACCGCTTGCACGCGAAAGACGCGTGCAGCCATGAGAGTATACGCGGCAATTTAGATGCTCGTCGCCGCGCTGGCGCAACTTTGAGCGTGATTGAGACGATTCACGCCCACGGTCTTATCCCTCTGGGGCCCAAATATACATGAATGTCGGCTGTTTTGTCCAGTAAAAAGGCATGTTTATGTTCAGAAGGTTAATTGTGGGGCACCCCGCGGAGTGGGCAATTTTCCCCGGCGAATGGGCGTAGATGTTCGGTTCCCAGTCGAGGGGGCGGATATAGCGCACCGTGAGGGCGGCCTGGATACCAGCCCGGCCCTTGGCGGCGGAGATGGCATCCTCCAGTGTGCCGATGCGATCAATCAAGCCATTTTCAAGGGCCTGATTAGCGACATAAACCCTTCCGTCGGATAATTTTATGATTTCTTCACGGGAAAGCTTGGGGCGGCCTTCCGTCACGACGTTGACGAATTGCTGGTAAAAATCGTTCACCATCCCCTGAAAAATTTCGCGTTCCTCTGCCTTCATCCGTCGAAACGGGCTGCCGGCGTCCTTGTTGGGGCCCGACTTGATGGCGTCGGCGGTAACCCCGATTTTCGTAAGCGTCCCGGTGACGTCCATCATCTGCATAATGACGCCGATCGAGCCGGTCACGGTGGTCCGCTGGGCGATGATCTCGTCGGCGGCGCAGGCCAGGTAATACGCTCCGCTGGCCGCAACATCCTGGAAATACGCGATGACGGGCTTTCCGGTCTTCCGCTTGAACTCCCTGATTTCGTGGTAGATCGTGTCGCTTGCGGTGACGGTACCGCCGGGGGAGTTAATGCGGAGGACGACGCCTTTTACGCGGCTGTCATTGGCGGCAATGGTGAGGTTCTCGGCCAGGAGCGAGACAGGGTGCTCGCCTTCCGAAAACAGGCCCGGGGTGTGGGCGTTCATGAGCACGCCCGAAACCTCGATCAGCGCGATCCGCTCCGCGATCCATCCCGGATCACGCAGGACGATCTGCTCGTGGAGTGTCTGGTCCAGCGGAACGGGGGTGATGCGAATTCCCCCGGGTGGCGTGCACCCTGCACCGAGGAAAGAAGTCGCCAAAACTGCAAAACGGACCGCTGCGACTCGATGGAGTGGATTCACGGAAATTCTCCGGATTTTTACGCGGCCGGGCGGAAATTTCCGGATCAGGCGTGCCCGGTCGGCGCTGGGTGCGCTTTATACTGGAGACGGGAAGCCGCCTCCATAGATGGCCCACGCGAAAGTCGAGCCGGATCGCGGGTGGGACCGGCGTTCGAAACAGCGGGAGTCATTGATGAATCTTTCAAGCCATTCCTGTTTGTGTCTCATTACGGTCTCCATGGTTCTTTGTTCCGCGAGGGCGATGGCGGCGCCGCCAATCGGCGCAGGCCAGGCGGACCTCGTGCCTTTCTTCGCGGAAGGGGCGCAGCCCGAACAAGGGGTGTTGCGAATTGTTGAATCGCCGGGGCTTCGCCCGGCGATCGCCACCGCTGACCGGGTGGTGATGCGCGATGTGCCGCTTGCCCCGGGTCTTTCGGTCGAGCTGGGTCTTCATCGCGTCGAGGTCTTCACGCCGAATGCGAAAGTTGTCCTCGGCACCGCGCAGGGCGATGTGCCGCTGGCACGGCCCGATATCCGAATGTTCGCCGGGCATGTCTCGGGGCGCGGGGATTCGTCGGCGTTTGTGAGCTTTGTGCCCGGCGGCGTGCAGGGGTGGGTGTCGCTCGGGGGTGAGACATTCATCTTGTCGAGCGGTCCGAAGGGCGGCGCGGGCGGCTTGGCGGTTCACTCACCGCGCAGGCTGCCGCCGGGGAAACGGCGGCCGTCATCGTTTACATGCGAAGCGGACAAGCTCGCGCTGCCGGTGCGGGTGGCAAAGGCCGGCGCGGTGCGTCCGCGCGGGACGCCGACCGGGCCAAGCGCCTGCCGCGCGGCGGTCCTGGCGATTGAGACCGACTATGAATTCACGGGCTGGCTTTTCGGCGGGGATACCGAGGCATCGGGGGCCTATGCTGCGACACTGATCGGGGCGGTCTCGGAGATATTCATGCGGGATTTCAACGCGTCGCTGTCGATCGGGTTTCTGCGATTGTGGGACGCCGACGTCGACCCGTGGGACCAGGGGGGGACGCTGGATCAGCTCTTTCAGTTTCAGGATTACTGGAATGCGAACATGACCGGCGAGGTTCGCAACGCGGTGCATTTCCTGTCGGGTCGTGGACTGGGCGGCGGCGTGGCATACCTGCCGGGGCTCTGCTATCCGGAATATGACTACGGACTGTCGGCTAATCTTGCGGGGTATTTTCCGTACCCGATCGAGAACAACCACTGGGCGAACTGGGACCTGATGGTCGTGGCGCACGAGCTGGGCCACAACTTCGGCGCTCCGCACACGCACGACATGGCCCCCCCGGTTGACGGGTGCGCCTTTGGCGATTGCAGCATCGTTCCGAACGGGACGATCATGAGTTACTGCCACCTGTGCTCCGGGGGTCTGGCGGACGTGCGGATGGAGATTCACACGCGGTCGGTGTACGAGGCGATTCTGCCGACGCTCGACGCCATGACATTCTGTGACCTCGTGGAGCCGTGCGACCCCGTGGGGGACTGCAACGGCGACGGCGTGCTGGACATGGCGGACGTGGACTGCTTCGTCGAAGTGGCGCTGGGGCAGACGCCGTACAACGGACCGCTTCAGAGGTGCGATCTGGTGAACGACGGGACGGTAAACGGGATCGACGCCGGGCCGTTCGTGGATGCGATGCTGGGGATGTAGCCGGCCGGAGTGCGTTCGGCGTTTGCAGGATCATCGTCGAACCGGTGACGTGGATGCGCCAGCCGGCCGGTTGTATTCCGCGTGATACCAGCGAAAAGCCTCGTGCATGCCGTCGGCAAACCTCGTCTCCGGCTTCCAGTTCAGAAGCTTTTGCGTGTAGTCGCAGTTGATGCGCTGCGGCAGGCCGGTCAAAGCGATGGCGCACCGCCGCATTGCCGCGGCGCGCGGGCCGCTCTTGAACAGGTATTCACCCAGCCATCCAAAGAAGAATGCCACTCCGTATGGCACCTTCTTCGTCACGCGCGGGAGGTTGAATCCGTCGGCCATGGCGTCGAAGTAGTCTTTCTGCGTGAGATGCTCGTGGCCCCCGGCAATGAGCAGCTTTCCGGCCGCGGCGGGGGTCACGCCGGCGAGGAGGATGGCCTTCGCGGCATCGGCCACATAGACAAGAGCCATGGGGTTTGAGCCATCGCCCAGCAGGGTCATGATCCCGCCCTTCATGACCGGTTCAAGGTAGCTTTTCATCGTCCGATTGCGCGGTCCGTAGAGGTAGCCGAGGCGGATGATGGTCCATTCCATCGGCGGTGCGAGCTCGCGCACGACGCGCTCGGCGGCCAGCTTGGCCTTCGCATAGGGGAACCACTCGGGCGGGTCGGGCGATTCGGTGAATTCGTTGATCGTCTGCCCGGCGGCCATGAGGCGCGGGTGATAGACGCCGCAGGAGCTGACAAAGACGAACCGCTTCACGCCGCACTTCACGGCGGCGTCGACCAGCCGGCGTGTGCCGTCAATCGTGGTGCGCCGGAACGCGTCCCATGCGCCGATGATCTCGACGCGCGCGGCGCAGTGGTAAACAACATCGCATTCGGCACAGGCGGCTTCGAGCGAGGCCAGGTCATCAAGGTCGCCGTAGCGAACCTCCGCGCCGATGTCTTCGAGAAGCCCGCGATTGCTCCCTGGGCGGCACAGTGCCACGACATCGTCGCCCCGCGCGCGAAGCTGCTCGATAAGATGGCTGCCGACGAACCCGGTGCCGCCAGTGACGAGTGCTTTCATGGCGCGATTGTAAGGCGGGGGGCAGCGTCGTGTCGAAACTGAAGCATTCACGGTTGCGGGCGCAGCAGCAATCGGTAAGGGGGATAGCCACGCGCGGGAGGTGTGAGCATGATTCGGCGAGTTACGACTCGTCAGCGGGCGGGCGGGGGATCCAGCGGTGAACGCGGTTGCAGTATTCGACATAGGTCTCACCGAATCGCTCGCGGAGGCGCGGCTCTTCGATCTTCGTCACCTGGTACTGCGCGAAACAGCAGCCGACGGCGATGAGGACGAACATGCCGAGCGAGCCGAAATAGATCGCCTCGCCAAGGACGCAGATCATGAGGGTGATGACGACCGGATTGCGAACCCAGCGATAAGGCCCGGTGGCGACAAAGACCTTCGGCGGGTCAAACTCGACATGAGGGCCGCGGCCGCAGTAGATCAGCCAGGCCGAGCAGGCGACATACGTGAAGAGCCCGCCGGCGAAGAGCCCGATGCCGACGAGGTGGCGGAAGCCGGTCCAGAAGAGCCGGATTTCCGTGCCGATGGGCAGGTCCCGCACGGGCATTTTGCCCAGAATGTGGAAGATGGAGGGTATGACGCCGAGGACGACGACCAGAAAGCCGATCGTGTAGATCGTGGCGCGGAGCGCGAAGGGTTTTTGCGGCGCGACGCCGGACGGTGACGATTCTTGCGGCCCGGACGTGGGCGATGGGCCGTTTACCATCTTACCGCAAAGCCCGCCGTCATCCACTTGCTCGACTCGACCGCATGGACCATGGCCAGTTGGCCGGACTTGAGCTCGCCGGTGCGGATCATCTCGTCCAGGTGGAGCAAGGTCGCCGCGCCGCCGCAGTAGCCGATCTTTCCGCTGCGGAACTTGATCTTGTCGCGGGTGATGTTGAGGCGATCCAGGAAGGCGGGGATGTGATCCTCGTACAACTGGAGCGTCGGGATGGAGACGACGTAATGATCGACGGTGCTGGGGTCGATCTTCATCTGCGTCGTGAAGTTGCACAGGCCCTGAAGCAGGAGCGGCGCGGCATTGTCGTTCACGGCGGAAAAGTCCTGCCAGAGGTGGTGCGTGCCGTCGTTGTACAGCTCGGGGATCTGATGCTTCGAGTTCATCAGGTCGGCTGCCGCGCCGCCGGCGGTCATGCCGGCCGGGCGTCCCGCGCCGACGGACTCGACAAAGGTGGCGACGATTTCGCGGCCGGGCTTTCCGTTGTCGCCGGCCTGGAGGACCATGGCGCCCGCGCCGTCGGCGAGAATCCACCGCAAGGCGGCGTGAACCTTGTCCATTTTGGGCTGATTGAAATAGCAGCTTCGGAGATAGATCGAGGAGAGCTGGCTGTATGCGACCAGCGCGGTGCGATAGCGCCCGGTGCGCAGGGCGTCGTAGGCGACCTGCACGCCTTTTCCGACACCGGTGCAGTTGGAGTGAATCTCCATCTCGGCGCAATGCTGAATGCCGAGTCGCTCCTGAAGCAGGGTGCTCGTCGGCGGAGTACTCTGGTCATAGGAGGGGCAGGAGATGATCAGCAGGTCGATCTGCTGCGGCTGCATCTGGGCCATTTCGAGGGCATTACGCGCCGCCTTTTCCGCAAGGCTGCTGAAGTTGAAGGTCATGTCGCCTGTTTCAGGGTCGACAGCGAAGTGCCGCGTCTTGACGCCGCCGCGATCGAGCATCTTGGGGCCGAGATTGTCGATGAAGCTCTTGACCTTGGCCGGTGCGTTCGGCAGCGGGCCGAGGACGGCCTCAAGCCGGTCATTCCCGACGGGCGGCCCGGGAAGGAAACTCCCGGTTCCCGCGATCTTTACAGGTAAGAAAGACATAGCACTCCTGATCAACAATTCGCCTTCGAGGTCGCCGGTCGCCTCAAATCAATACCCGATCTGCGCGCGTGGTGATCTGCCACGCGGGACAGCAAGCCGGGTATCTTAGCAAGACCCGCGCCAAAAGGGCAGCAACATGTTTACTCGAAAAGATCGGCAATGCCAACTGTCGCAGACGACTCGGCCTTGAAGAGTTGCGCGGCGCGCCTAAATGCCAAGATGTGCGGCTATCTCGCTGTTACATCCTGTTTGGCATGTAGTTATATGCGGTTGGTTACAAGGGAAAACCGGCGCGGTGGCGCATTGGCCACTGCCGCTGGTGCAAAACAGGGGGTCGGGAGTGCCCAAAGCGGTGGGCCGCCGAAATAGGTTCATGAAGCTGACCTGCGAAAGAATGACGCTGAAACTGGCGGTTCCGTTCCGGACGGCACGGGCGGTGCGGACCGACAAGGAGACGCTTTGGGTGAAAGTCACCCATGACGGCGTCGAAGGGTGGGGAGAAGCGGCCCCCGTCGACACGTATCATCAGACTTTGGAGTCTTCGGAGCGGACGGTTTTAGAGGCGGCCCGATTTGTGGGGGGTTCGCCGTTTGAGACAGAACGGCTGACGGAGGCGCTCCTGGCGCGGTTCGGGGAACAGTGTGCGGCGGTCGCGGCGATCGATGCCGCGCTGCACGACTGGATCGGCAAGCGCGTGAATCTGCCGATCTGGAAGTACCTCGGTCTTGCGCAAGGGCCACTTCCACTGACATCGTATTCGCTTGGTATCGAGGAGGACCTTTCCTCGCTGGCGGAGCGGGTGCGGAGTGCCGCGAAATACCCGGTTTTAAAGGTCAAACTCGGCAGTCCGCGCGATGAAGAGATAATCCGGCTGGTCCGATGCGAGGCGCCGCGACAGCGGATTCGCGTCGATGCGAACATGGGCTGGACGATTGACACCGCTCTTCGATTGCTTCCACTTTTCGCGGAGCTGGGCGTCGAGTTCGTGGAGCAGCCGCTTGCGGCGCACGACCTGGACGGGCTGCGCCGGCTGAAGGAGGCGGCGATTCTACCGATCGTGGCGGACGAGAGTTGCGTTCGGCGCGAGGATGTGCTCAAGGTCCGCGGCTGCGTTGATGGCATCAACATCAAGCTGAGCAAGTGCGGCGGCATTCGGCAGGCGCTGACAATGATCCGACTGGGAAGAGCCTGCGGGCTGAAGATCATGCTGGGCTGCATGATTGAAAGCTCGCTGGGAATCTCCGCGGCGCTGCAACTGGCCACTTTGGCGGACTGGTTGGACCTTGATGGACACCTTCTGGTGAGCCCCGATCCCTTCGGCGGGATCGGCGGCGGGGAGGGGAAATTGCACCTGTCGGACCGCCCCGGGCTTGGGGTGATGCCCATGCTGATTTCATAACATTATTCAAAACCTGATCTTAAATAACATGCTGCGTGGCAGTTAGAAGATTATTGAGCCGCTTTATTCTTTCACTTGACGGACAGTCCGGGAAGGGAACAATAAAGGTGAGCCGGCTGGGGCTCTCGAAGGGTTGTCTGACTTCCCCGCTCAACCCGCCCCCCTTCGATCTCCCACCGCTGGCCGCGAAGGCTTTCCCTCTTCGCGGGCGCGGCAGCACTTCACCCGGTCTTACGTGAGTCTTCGCCTATGCGCAGTTCGTCCGCGCGGTGACCGGCCATGCCCGTCCAGCCGCCCGGTTTGAATCGCATGGGGTGAATCGCTCGCGTCGGAATCCTCGCAGGGGATCAGGAGAGGTTGCCATGCACCAGGAATCGTCGCCGTGCGCTCCGTCAACGTCCCGGCCGTCGGGAGCGCGGTTGAGCTACAAGTTTCAGCGGCTTCGGGAGCAGATCCGCGAGGCGATCGTTCGCGGAGAGTTCGGCGAACAATTGCCGGGCGAAAGGGAGCTGGGCCGCCGGTTCCGGGCCAACGCCAAGACGATCAACAAGGCCTTGTGCGACCTGGCGGGCGAGGGCCTGCTGGTGCGTATCATCGGACGCGGCACGTTCGTGGCCGAGACGCCGGGCGTGTCGGCGGCGGCGCGGACGTCGCAGGTATATCACGGGATATGTCCGGCCATGCAGAACGAGCCGCCGCACCGGGGTGCCATTATTTCGGCACTTCGCGATGCGCTGGCCGCGATGGGTCACCGGCTCGACCTGATCCCGCACGAGGGAGACGGCGACGGCGAGATTTCCTCGGCCGCGTGGCCGGCGCATATGCGGCGCCTGGCGGCGGGGCTGATCGCGCATCCCGCCGCGCCGCTCGATGGCCGGGGCCCCCGTCCGGGCGACGCGCTGGTGGCGGAGGCGTGGCGTCGGCATCTGCCGATCGTGCTGCTCGGCGCTGCGGCCTCGAATGCGAAGGTCAACGCAGTCATGCCCGACTATATCAGTGCCGGTTTCCGTCTGGCCGAGCACCTGTTCCTGCTCGGATGCGGGCGCATGGTTGTCCTTCGGGATCGCGCAGAGGGGCGCGAGGCCGACATGGTGACCAGCGGCTGCCAGACGGCCGCCATTCGGCATCGTGGATCCGTCACGGAAGTTTTCCTGGAGCGCCAGACCGACTGGGTCGGCGGGCTAATGGGGGACGGCCTGTCGGCCGCCGCCGACAAGTCGCGGGTTTCACCGGCGGTCGGAATTGTCTGCGTCGGATCTCGGGCGCTCGAGGCGGCGCAGCACGATCGGACGATCAACGAATTGGTTGCGCGGGATTCGCTCGCCGTGGCCTGCGTCCTTGAGCCGGGCGACGATGCGGCTCAGCGCGCAGGCGTAACGTCGATGGAGTTCGATGCGGGCAAGATCGCGGGTTGGGCGGCGCGGCTGCTGGCGGAATGGAAGCCGGGCCAGAGACCGGTTGAGGTCCTTGTGCCGGGCGAGATCAAGGTGCGCGGGCGCTGCGCCACGCATCGAAACGGGAATGGTCACGGTAAGGGGCGGCACGGCGATGCGGAGTCGCTCGAAGGGCTGGGCGGCCGCCAGAAACTGGCGGAGGCCGTGATATAGTCGCGCCGGACTTCCGGGGGAGAATGAACCGACGGGGCCGTCCTCACTGGGGGGCGGCCCCGTTGCCGTTTCTTGGGCGCGGCGCGCGGCGGGTCCGGGAGCGAGAGACGCCGCGCGGCGGCCTGCGTCGTTGATGGATGCGTGATTTCGGCGCATAATACGTCACGTCATTCTCGACTCCGGCGAATCAGCGCCGAACCGATTGCGAAGAAAGGATCCGACATCGTATGGGAGCCACGCTCGACGCACTGCACCGCCTTCAGGAGGTTGAGATGCAGATCGCGGAGCTTCGCAAGGGCATCGACCGGAAGGTCCGCGCGGTGAAGCAGCAGGAGAGCCGCATCGCCGAGATCGATGCAAAGATCAAGCAACAGCGCGACAGCCTTCGAATGGGTCAGATGGAGGCCGATCGCCTCGACCTGGACGTCAAGACGCGCGAGGCGGAGATCGCCAAGCTCCGCTCGGCCCTGCAACTCGCCAAGACCAACAAGGAATACTCGGCCATTCTGACTCAGCTTAATACCTTCAAAGCCGACAGCAGCAAGGTGGAGGACCGCGTTCTGGCCCTCATGGGCGATCTGGACAAAAAGCGCGCGGAGATCGACGCGCTGGGGCAGCAGCGTCAGGCCGAGGAGGCCCGGCTGGCCGAGCTTCAGGGGGCGGTGAAGGAAGTCGAAGCGCGGTCAAAGACCCGACTCGACGCACTGATCGCCGAGCGCCAGGAGGCGGCCGCGGCGGTGCCGCCGTCGGCGCTGGAGTTCTTCGAGCGCGTGTCGCGCAAGAACGACGGCGAGGCGATGGCGCGGATCATCCGCACGAACCCGAAGCGGGCCGAGTTTGCCTGCGACGGCTGCAACATGTCGATCACCATCGAACAGGTCAACGCCATCCTCTCGCGGGACGAAGCGATCACCTGCAACATCTGCGGACGGATCCTGTACATCGACCCGGCGGTCGCGCCGGGCATTCGAAAGTAACGGCGCGTTCGCGAGGGCGCCTCGGGCCGGAACCCAGCGGGCGACAGAGATGGGACGAGGCGTCAGGCGGATGGGCCGCTGAATGGACCTTCGCATACACATTGACGGCGGCGCTCGCGGCAACCCGGGACCGGCGGGGGCGGGAGTCGTCGTGCACACCGACGACGGCGTCGCGCTGCTGGAGGCGGGCTATTACCTGGGCCGAATGACCAACAACCAGGCGGAGTACACGGGGCTGATCCGCGCCCTTTCGGCGGCGGCGCGGCTGGGCGGACGCCGGCTGGAGGTCGTTTCCGACAGCGAGCTTCTGGTGCGGCAGATCAACGGGGAGTACCGCGTCAAGAACGAGCAGCTCAAGGGGCTGTACACCGAGGCACTGGGGCTGCTCAAGCCGTTTGAGCGGTGGCGGGTCCGGCATGTGCGCCGCGAGCAAAACGCCCGGGCGGACGAACTGGCCAACCTGGCGATGGACGCGGGAGAGGATGTCATCGTGATTGACACCGGGTCCACCGGCTCGGTGGCGGCAAAGGCGGCGTCGCGAGGCCGGCGTGCTGCATCGGCCGAGGCGAGCGTGGAGGCCCGCTGCACGAAATCCCCGGACGTCGAGGTGTGCCCGGCGCCGTGCAACGCCGGAACAAAATACGCGTTCACCGCGGTGACTCCGGCGGGGCTCTGTGTGTATGCGGCGCGGGCGGTGATCGAGGCAGTGGTCGCGGCGGGCGAGGGGGGCGCGGCGGAGGTGCGCTGTCCGCAGCGCGGGTGCGGTGCCCGGTTCGAGGTGCGCGCGGCCACGGAAGAGTGATCGCGACGTTTCTGAGATGCGGGTCAACAGTAGGGAATTTCCTGGTTCGACATGGCGCAGCCGCCGGAGACGCGTCAGCGCGGCCAGAAGTCGCCGGCCATGAATTCGACGGAGTTTCCGGCGGGATCGCGGAAGTAGAGCGAGCGCGCGCCGGTCGGCCAGGTGACTTCGCGCTCAATGGCGATGCCGCGGGATGTCAGATGCGTGCGCCAGGCGTCGAGTTGACCCGGTTCGACGGACATGGCCAGGTGGCCATGTCCGGTTGAGCCGTGCGTCGGCACCTGCCCGCCATCCCGGCGCGTTTCGCGCGGATCGAACAGGAGCAGAATGCTCTCCGCGCCGACACGAAAGGCCATGCCGCGCGGATAAGAGTCGGAGACTCGGCGCAAACCAAGTACTTCGGAGTAGAAGCTGCCAATCGCGGCGAGATTTTCGCCGTAAAGGACGGTTTCGAGGATTGCATTGATCGGCGGCATGTCGGCACCCCGCGGGAATTGGCTATGCGAGTTCATTCAGAGTCGTTCGAAGCGCGGCGTCATCGAGGTTGTAGAGTCGCAGAAGCGTCTCGTACGGATCGCCGGGCAGGTTGAAGTACGCGCCGAACGCAGGCTCGGTCTTCAGGCCGCCCTGCTTCAATGCGCGGATCGCGGTGCGGGTGTCCGTCCCGCCGAGTTCGAGCAGCCGTGCCTCGATGATCATGTGTCGAGAGGCCCGCTGCTCCCCGGCTGGGCGGTCCTGTGCGAACAGCTCGACGTCGAAAACGCCGTGACGGAATCGAACGATCGCGGTCGGCAGCCCGTCGCGGATCACTGTGCGGGCCGAAAAGGCGGGGCGGTCGCCGAAATGGTCGGTCATGTCGGCGATGAAACCGCCGGGATCGGGGGCCTGGCAGATCAGGTCGAGGTCGCTTGAGTCGATATCGATGTCGATGGGAATTGTTCCGCACAACACAGGGCGGCAGGCCGCGAGTTTTTCGGCAATTCGCAGATCAGACAGCGCGGCGCAGGCCTGGCGCTGCCGCGGGGTGCCCTCGCGAAGTCCGTCGAAACTTAGGAAATCGGTGGGCATGTGGCGGTCCGGATGCGGGCGGAGCCCCGAGCGTCCCGCGAACGCGACAGGTATCGCCGGCGTAAGCAGTTAGCGTACAGCCGTGCCCGGTTTTGGCACACTTTGGTGAACTGGGATATACTAACGGGTTCGACATTAAAAAGCAGGACCCAGAGGTAATTCGAAGTGAGAATGGAATCCAGCCCCCTTACCGCCGACGAGCGGGCGGCCCGCGACGCCGCGATTGCCGAGTTTGTCAGCCAGCACGCCCCCGGCCCGGACGCCGATCTGTACGCGAGCATGATCAAGACCATCTGCCGGATGTCGCGTGACGCGACGGACCGTGCGGAGGTGAAGCTGGTGGACCGCGCGCTGGCGGAGCTTCGGTACGCGTTCAAGACGTTTGCCCCGTACGAGCACATCCCCAAGGTGTCGATCTTTGGTTCGGCGCGGACGAAGGAGACGGACCCGGAGTACATCCAGGCGGTGAAGTTCGCGGAGAAGATGCGCGAGCGGAACTGGATGGTGATCACGGGGGCGGGCGACGGGATCATGAAGGCGGGTCACGGCGGGGCGGGGGTGGACGCGAGCTTTGGTGTGGCGATCCGCCTGCCGTTCGAGCAGAAGACGAACGACATCATCGCGGACGACAAGAAGCTGGTGAACTTCAAGTATTTCTTCACGCGGAAGCTGATGTTCACCAAGGAAGCCAAGGCGGTGGCACTCTTCCCGGGCGGCTTCGGAACGCAGGACGAGGGCTTCGAGGTGTTGACGCTCGTTCAGACGGGCAAGGCGATCCTCGTGCCGATCGTGCTGATCGACGCGCCGGGCGGCACGTACTGGCAGCACTGGCGGACCTACGTGAAGGCGGAGCTGCTGCACGCCGGGATGATCAGTCCGGAAGACATGAACCTGATCAAGGTGACCGACAGCGTGGACGAGGCGGTGCGGGAGGTCCTCACGTTTTACCGGCGGTTTCACTCGTACCGGTACGTCAAGGACACGCTGGTGATGCGGCTCAACGAGCCGCTGCCGGAGCACGCGCTTCTGCACGTGCGCGAACACTTCACGGACATCCTGGGGACGGGGACGATTCAGCAGTGCGGCCCGCTGTCCGAGGAGGGTGATGACGCGCCGGACAAGACGCGGCTTGTGATGAATTTCAACCGGCGGTCGCACGGCCGGCTGCGGCAACTGGTCAACTACATCAACACGGTGGACATACCGGCGGAAGTGACAGTATAGTGACACTTCGCCGCCGGCGAACCCGCCCGCCGGGCCGGACCGGGGCACAGGCTTCATGCGACGGACGATACTTCTGATCCTTGCGCTGCTCGTGCCACCGGCGGCGAGCGTCGGCATCGCCCACCTGATGGACCGCGCGCGGTATCCGCGGCGCTTTGAGGAGGTCGTCTCGGCGAGGATGTACCGAGGGGGTTTTCCCGAGGCAGGGCAACTGTCGCGCCTGAAGCAGGAGAAGAGCATTCGCACGGTCGTGAGCCTGACGCAGGACCTCAAGCGGGAAAAGGACGCCACGCTCGCGGAGGAAGCCCGGCAGGAGGGGCTGCGCCATTTTCGCTTCGAGATGCCGGGAGACGGGCGCGGTGAATATGAAATAATGGATCGCGCCGCGGCCGCGGTGGCGAACCCGGTAAACTGGCCCGTGTTTTTTCACTGCGCGGCGGGCGAACAGCGCTCGAACGCGGTTCTCGCGGCGTACCGGCTAAAATACTGCCGGTGGTCACTCGACAAGGTGCGCGCGGAGCTTGAGACCCACGGGCTTGACCTGGAAGACCCCAAAGAGGCGCTTCTCTGGGAGCATATTCAGGGGTATGACAAGTGGCTTCATACGATGACGCCGGCGCCGACGTCGCGGCCCGCCGCGCGGGATTTGAACCACGCGCCGCCGACGGCGCCGTGAGAGTGGCAGCATGCTTATCCTGATGGAAAAGGGCGCGACGCGCGACCAGATACAGGCGGTCTGCGACCGGGTGCGCGCGATCGGCTTTGTGCCGCACGAGATACCCGGCAGCATCCGCACGGCGGTGGGCATCACGGGCAACCAGGGGGCGGTTTCGCCGGAGAACTTCATGCACCTGCCGGGGGTGGCGGAGTGCGTGCCGGTTTCGAAGCCGTACAAGCTCGTCTCGCGCGAAGTGAAGCCGGAGCCGACGATCGTGGATGTGCGCGGAGCGAAAGTGGGTGAAGGTTCGCTGTCGCTCATGGCGGGGCCGTGCAGCGTGGAGTCGCGCGACCAGATTTTCCGGACGGCGGAGGCGGTGGCGAAGAGCGGCGCGAAGTTTCTTCGGGGCGGGGCCTTCAAACCGCGGACGAGCCCTTACGCCTTTCAGGGCCTCAAGGAGGAAGGGCTTTCGCTGCTGGCCGAGGTCAAGAGGAATTTCGACCTGCGCATTGTGACGGAAGTGAAGGATACCGAGACGCTCGGAGTGGTCGCCGAGGTGGCCGACGTCCTTCAGATCGGCGCGCGGAACATGCAGAACTTCTCCCTGCTGGAGGCGGCCGGTCGGCTGCGGATGCCCGTGCTGCTGAAGCGCGGGATCAGCGCGACGCTCCAGGAGCTCTTCATGGCCGCCGAGTACATCCTCTCGCTCGGCAATTACCAGGTGATGCTGTGCGAGCGGGGTATCCGCACCTTTGAGACGATGACCCGCAACACTTTCGACCTCTCCGCCGTGGTGCTGATCAAGCATTATTCGCACCTTCCGGTGATCGCCGATCCCTCGCACGGGGTAGGAATCAGTTGGGCGGTGCCGGCCCTTGCACGGGCGTCAGTACTCGCCGGGGCGGACGGCGTCATGGTCGAAACCCACCCGGAACCGGACAAGGCCCTCTCCGACGGGCAGCAGTCGCTGACGCTGGACGTCTACCGGAAGCTCGCGCAGGAACTTGGCGAACTCGCGGAATGGCAGGCTCGTCATCGCTAACGCACAGCGATTTGTTGTGTCCAAGCCCGGGCGTGCGCGTCCGATTCTCTTCAAACAAGGAAAGACCATTGCAGAATGAACGAGATGGCATTTTGACCGGCGGGGGTGTCGCCTCGTTTCGTCCCGTGCCGACGTCTGTGTACGCGGCGTGTGTCGCGATCGGTCTCGCGGTTGCCGGGCTGCTTCTGGTGCGCGGCCCGCACCTTGGAGACCACGAAGTGATCGTGGCGCAGACGGCGCGGCAGATCCTCCAGGACGGCAACTGGGTCATTCCGCGCTACCTTGATACGCCGTTTCTCGTGAAGTCGCCGCTGCCGGCGTGGCTGGTGGCGGGCGTATCGATTTTCTTCGGAAAGGATCCGGCGACGGGACTTCCGGTGACGGACCTGACGGCGCGGCTGCCGTCGATGCTGGCGATGATTCTTACGGTGTTCGTGGTGCACCGGCTGGCGCGGAGCATGTATCCGCGGCCTATCGCGCACTTGGCGGGTTATGTCGCGGCGACGAGCCTGGGCCTGCTGCTCTTCGCGGTAAATGCCACAGCGGAGGCACTACTCGTGCTTTTCTGCACGTGGGCATTCGCGGAGTTCTGGTGGTCGCGGCAGGCGGCGGACGCCGGCCGCGCCCGGTTTCACATGCTCCGCTTCTACCTGGCCCTGGGACTGGCGATGCTGGCGAAGGGGCCGATGCCGATGCCGATGGTCGCGCTGCCGATCGCCTTCTGGTGGTGGGCGGATCGCGGCCTGCGGCTTGTCGCGCTGGGAGGGCCGCGAAGCATCGGGCGCGTCGTCCGGTTTTCGGCGGCGGATTTTCTGCCGAGGCTGCGCCGGGCCGTGACGGACCTGGGGCTCTGGTGGGGCGTGCCGGTTTTTCTGCTCATGTTTCTGCCGTGGATGATCGCGGTGGCGCGGCAGGAGCCGTACGCGTGGCGGCTCTGGGAGTACGAGTTTCTCGATCGGGCGCGCGGCAAGTATCCCGGCTGTCACTGGGGCGAACTGCATTACTACATTCCGATTCTTTTCGGGCTGATGCTACCGTGGGCGCTTTCGGTGCCCGAGGCGCTCGCGGCGCCGTTCCTGCGGGCGCATGTCGCCTATCGCAAGCCACTTGTGTACGCCTGGTGCTGGGTCGTGATTCCATTTCTCTGGGCGTCGGCGATGAGCTTCAAGAAGTCGTATTACATCCTTCCGGTGCTGCCCGGCTGCGTGCTGCTCCTTGCGCCGGTGCTTCATCGCTTCTTCTTCGAAACGGTCATTCGCGATCGACGCCGGGCGGTTTTCGCGGTCGCGGGAATCCTTCTCGTCGTGGGCCTGATACCGGGCGTGGGTTATTTCACGCTGGGGCGGATGTATCCCGAGGAGTGGCACGGCACGATTCCGGTGATCGGCGTCGTGCTGTGCGTCCTTGCGCTGGGGGGTCTGGGGCTGGCGGCATGGTCTTTCGTGAACGCGCGGCGCCAGGTGAGTTTCTTCGCGGTGGGGGCGAGCGGATTCGCGACGTTCGCGACGGCATGGTGCCTGATGGGCCCGGCGCTGGGGAATTACGACGACCCGCTGGAACTGGTTGAAAAACTGCGCCAGGCGCCGGTCTCGAAGGAGGCGGACCTGTACTGGGCGAGCAACCGGCCCGACGGGCGGGTGCTTTTCTACGCGGGGCAGCCGCTCAAGCAGGTGCTGGATCCCTACAAGCTGATCGCCGAGCATCATGAAAAGGCCAGCGGCGACGATTTGCGCATGATGGTGGCATTGGACATCATTGCGCTGCTCAAGGGCCGCGTGCCGGTGTGCCTGGTCATGCAGCGCGAGGACTTCGAGCTATTGACCTCGTATTTCAATCCTCCGGCGCGCGCTCTTTTCTCGGTGGACCGGGGCGCGATCGGCGAGGACGAGGATGACTGGGTCGTCTTCACGAACGAGGGGGCTCACGCGGCGTCCTTCGCCGAGACGGTACACGGCGCGGACCTGCCCGGCTGACAGTTCGGGGTGTCATTCGCAGCGGACGGGAATCGGACGGCGGTCTTCATCGACGGCGACATAGACGATTTCGGCCGACGTGACCGATACGTGTGCCCCGCGCGGATTGTCAAACCGCTCGGCGATCACTTCGACGCGCACGCGCGCCGAGGTCCGCCCCACTTTCACCGTTTCTGTATGAAAGCTCAGTACGTCGCCGACGAACACGGGCTGATGAAACTCGATGGAATCCATGGCGACGGTCACGACGCGGTTGCAGCCGAGCTTCCGGGCTTCGATCGCGCCGGCCTGGTCGAGGTAGCTCAGGATAACGCCGCCGAAGATGGTTCCGTGGGCGTTGGTGTCGCGGGGCATCATCATGACGCGAATGGCGGGCTCGGACGGTGTTTCCTTCGGGCTGGTGGGCATGGCAGAGTTGCTCCGCAGGGGGTATCGGACCAAACAGGGCGGATTGTAGCATCGAACCGTCCCGACCGGCGGAGCGTGCGTGAAGGGACGGCGCGTGCCGTGGGCGCCGCGCCGGTTCAGCCGCGTCGAATCGCGTAAGAAATGCGGCCCGTCACGCTGGAGTGGCGAGGGTCGGCGTGCCGTTTATAATGGGTCGAACCGTGCGGATCGCGGGCGGCGGAGTGTCCGCCGGCGCGCGGCCGGCGGTGCTGCCGCGATAGGATGAATCAGCCATGAAGATGCCGAATTTCCGTTTGTATGACACCCAGGCGACGACGGCGATGCTTGCGGCCCTCGTGGGGCTGGTCTTCATTCTGGGACTGGCGGTGGTGGTGTTCAAGGGAATCGACACGAAGCAGTGGGTCATTCCCTACAACGAGAAAGCGGGCATGTCGCAGTATCGAAAGCCGCTGGTGTTCGCGGTCGGTCCCTTGTGCATCCTGTTCGGGGCGGTGGGGGGGATCATGGGCTTCCGCAGCCTCGGCCAGGCGCGCAACACGAAGAATGGCCGGTCGTGGCTGGGCATGACGCTGGGCGCGCTGGTGCTCGCGCTCGCGCCCGTTCTGATGGGTGCGTGGATTCAGCTCAGCGAGCCGGTCATCGTCGCTCCGCGCGGCGGGCCACAGGCCGCATCCGTCGCGCCGTAACGCCGCGCATCGCCCGCTGGTTCTTGCGCGATCGGTCGGAATGGTTTCCATCCTGGTCCTTATCCTGAACCTCGTTATTCCCGGCACGGGCCTGATCGCCCGCCGCCGGGAGTGGCTGGGTTTCTCCCTTGCGCTTCTCTTCGGCATTTGCGGAAACGTGGGGCTGGCGAGCTGGCTCATCGCGCCGGAGGCGCTTCCCTCGTGGCTAACGTACGTTGCGTTCGCGCTGGCCGGGCTGACGTGGCTTTTGGCGCAGTTTCTTTATGCGCGGCAATGCCGCCACCTGTCGCGCTGCGAGGTGGCGGTGCGCGGGCTGGTGGACGAGGGCCGGGCGGCGCTGGAGCGGGGGGACGTTGATGCCGCAAATGCGGCACTCTGCGCGGCCGCGGCGATCGACGAGGAACACCTGGAGCTCAACGTGCTCCGGGCGCGCCTGCTTGCGCGGACGGGCGACGAGGTCGAGGCGCGGCGGTACTGGCGCCGGGTCCTCGAACTCGACCGGGCCGGCGGTTATCGGGGCGAGGCCCGCGGGGCGCTGGCGGGTTCCGAGCCCGCGGCACCGGGCGCGGCCGCCGAGCTGCGCCGATAATCCCACGGCCCTCCGCTGTAGTCGCGTCCGATCACGCGCACCGCGCGATTCTTTGGCATGTCGGCGCTTTACTCCGCTCATTGTGCGTCGGTAATATCGAATGAGTCGGTTTCACCGGCGGCGCGCCATCCGGCCGCCGCCGTCGGGACGAATCTCAGGCAGGTTCACCGGGCCGAGCGCGCGATAGCCGCGCGTCCGGGGAGGGGCGAGCCCCCGGACATGCGTGAGATTCGGAGGGGGGAGAACATGAACGCGATTCGAGGGGCCATCCTTGCGGCGGCGGCGCTGTGCATGCACGCGTCGGCAGCGCGGGCCGAGACCATCTACGACTTCACGTACGTCAGTACGCGGGACAACGCGAACAACAACGCGGCCCATCTTCTCAATACGGGCGTGCGGGTCGTGCCGGGCGACATTCTTCACATCGTGGGAACGGGTCAGATTCATGTCGGCGGGCCGTACTATGTCATGTCGAATTTCGACATGGGTCTGATCTCTCCCGCGAACACAAGCCAGCTCATTCGCAGTTACCGGGGCGTGGGCGGAAACTTTTCGGCTGAGCCGATTCCGCTGGCGGGGGAGAGCGTCCTGTTCCGGCAGGATCGCGCGAATCTGTACGATGACCACGATCTCGACATCGTGGCGACCGCGCAGTCGGAGGGGTTCCTGTACATCGGGATCTTCGACAACTGGTTCGCGGACAATACCGGCCAGCACAATCTGAGAATCACGATTCTGCCGGAGCCTGCGTCCGGCCTCCTGGCTGCGCTTGGCGGCATTGCCCTTCTCGGTCGCCGGCGCGGTCGGTCGGCAGGCCGGTAATTCCGGCGACGGAAACGCCGGTTTGACAATTCATCGACGCCTTTAACCAACCGATAGTAAGCAGGATAAATGCCAGCCGGGCGTGGTCCGGTATTGGCCCGCTTTGCAGCCTCGCGCTTGCGGGACTAGAATCGTCCGGCTAGCGCTCGCGGCACACTCGCGCGGGCGGGGGCGCCTCGCGGCTCGGGCGGAGGACCTGGGGAGTTGATTTGAGCGGCTCGCACCAGGTCCGAAGCGTTCGGCGTGACAAGGGGTTTGTCACGTACGCGCGACCAGAGGCGAAGGCGGAGTCGGCCGTTCGCGGGGGCGGACGGGCCGACGGACCTTCGAAAAAGGACTGACCACGGCTCACGGAGCAGAAAGCCCGGCGCGGCGCAGGCCGATCCGGGGGCTCAAAGAGAGGGAACCCATCACATGTTCGAGCGATTCACCGATCGAGCGCGGAAGGTCATGGCCCTGGCCAATCAGGAAGCCCAGCGCTTCAATCATGAATACATCGGGACCGAGCACATCCTGCTCGGCCTGGTCAAGGAAGGGTCGGGCGTGGGGGCCAACGTTCTCAAGAACCTCGACGTGGACCTTCGCAAGGTCCGAATGGAGGTGGAGAAGCTGGTCAAGAGCGGCCCGGACATGGTCACGATGGGCAAGCTTCCACAGACGCCGCGCGCGAAGAAGGTGATCGAGTACGCAATCGAAGAGGCGCGGAATCTGAACCACAATTACGTGGGGACCGAACACCTGCTTCTGGGGCTGCTCCGTGAACAGGACGGCGTGGCGGCCCAGGTGCTCATGAACCTTGGCATCAAGCTTGAAGAAGTCCGTGAAGAAGTCCTCAACCTTCTGGGTGCTGGTGTGGAAAACGAAGATGCAGGATCGGCCGGCGGCGAGCCCGGCGCGTCGGCTTCGACGGGTCGCAAGGGCGGGAAATCTCGGACGCCGGCGCTGGACTCGTTCGGCCGCGATCTGACGGAAATGGCCAAGAGCGGCAAGCTCGATCCGGTGATCGGCCGGGAGAGTGAGATCGAGCGGCTGCTCGTCGTGCTCTGTCGGCGTTACAAGAACAATCCCGTGCTGCTCGGCGAGGCGGGCGTGGGCAAGACGGCGATCGTCGAGGGCCTGGCCCAGCGGATCGTCAACAACGACGTTCCGGAGCTGCTTGCCGACAAGCGCATCGTCGTGCTGGATCTCGCGATGATGGTGGCCGGAACGAAGTACCGCGGCCAGTTCGAGGAGCGCATCAAGGCGGTGATGAACGAAGTCCGCCGGGCGCGGAACGTGATCCTGTTCATCGACGAGCTGCACACACTGGTCGGGGCGGGCGGCGCGGAGGGCGCGATCGACGCATCGAACGTGCTGAAGCCGGCCCTGTCGCGCGGCGAGATCCAGTGCATCGGCGCGACGACGCTGGATGAATACCGCAAGTACATCGAAAAGGACGGCGCGCTGGAGCGCCGATTCCAGCAGATCATCGTCGAGTCGCCCTCGCGCGAGGAGACGCTGCTCATTCTCAAGGGTCTTCGCGACCGCTACGAGGCCCACCACCGCGTCCAGATCACCGATGACGCCCTGCTGGCCGCCGTCGAGCTGTCGATGCGGTACATCCCGTCGCGGGTGCTGCCCGACAAGGCCATCGACGTGATCGACGAGGCCGGGGCGCGCGTCCGGCTGAAGGCGATGACCAAGCCCGAGGAGCTGAGCAAGCTCGAAGAAGAGATCAAGAAGCTGACGATTGAGAAGGACGAGTCGGTCCGCAACGCGGACTACGAGCGGGCGGCGGCGCTGCGCGACAAGGCCCTCCAGCTCGCCTCCGAAAAGGACCGGATGGAGCGGGAGTGGCACGAGCACCGCAACGAGATCGACGGCGTCGTCGACGGCGAAATCATCGCCGAGGTCGTCAGCAAGATGACCGGCGTGCCGCTGACCCGTCTGGAGAAGGAAGAGGCGCAGCGCCTGCTCGAACTCGAGACCGAACTGCACAAGAAGGTCATCAGCCAGGAAGAGGCGATCAGCGCCGTGGCGCGAAGCGTCCGCCGCAGCCGCAGCGGGCTGAAGGACCCGAACCGGCCGATGGGCAGCTTCATCTTCATCGGCCCGTCCGGCGTCGGAAAGACGCTGCTGGCCAAGAGCCTTGCCGAATTCATGTTCGGCAGCGAGGAAGCGCTGATCACCATCGACATGTCGGAATACATGGAGAAGCACAACGTCAGCCGCCTGATCGGCGCGCCGCCCGGCTACGTCGGCTACGAGGAGGGCGGGCAGCTCACCGAGCGGATCCGCCGTCGCCCGTATGCGGTCGTGCTGCTCGACGAGATCGAGAAGGCGCACCCGGACTGCTTCAACATGCTGCTTCAGATCATGGAGGAAGGGCGGCTGACCGATTCGTTCGGCCGGCATGTGGACTTCCGCAACGTGATCCTGATCATGACGAGCAACATCGGGGCGGACAAGATCACGCATCAGACGACGTTCGGCTTCGAGAAGCGCGACGAGAACATCACGTACGAGAAGATGAAGAACACGCTCAAGACGGAGCTGGAAAACTACTTCCGGCCCGAGTTCCTCAACCGCGTGGACGAAGTCGTGGTGTTCCACAAGCTTCAGCACAAGGATCTCACGCGCATCGTCGAGCTGGAAATCCGCAAGGTGTACAAGCGGCTGGCCCAGCAGGGCCTTGAGCTTGAGATTGCCGACGACGCCAAGGAATTTCTGCTTCAGAAGGGCACCGATGAAAAGTTCGGCGCGCGACCGCTGCGCCGGGCGATTGAGCAGTATCTCGAGGATCCGCTCAGCGAGAATCTGCTCCGAGGCGCCTACAAGGGCAAGAAGAAGGTGCGCGTGACGCTGGCGGAGAGCGCGGGCGAAGGCGCACTCTCCGGCGACGAAAAGGTTGAGAAGCGTCTGGCCTTCGAAGGCGTCGATGAAGACACGAAGGAGCCCGCGCTGGCCGGCGCCGGCGAGGGCACGTAAGGCCCACGCTCCATCAAGGCTCCCTTCGGCGGCCTCGCGGGTTCACCTCGCGGGGCCGCCTTCGTTCGGTAACGGCGCGGGCCGGCGCGCTTGCGCCGGTTGACACCGCGCGATTCAATGTCTACATTCGCCGCCGTCCACCGCGTCAATTCTTGAAACATATCGCCCGGTTTCGGGCCGGGACGCCGGTTGGGAGGACGAAAGAATGCCTGCCACGATGGCCGACACGCGTGACCGCATCCGCAACTATCTCTTCGGTACGCTGATCCCGACGCCGCGCGAGGCGTGGCCCGCGGACGACGCCGATCTGTTTGAAAACGGCATGGACTCGCTGCGGCTGATGCAGATACTGGTCTTCATCGAGCAGGACGTCGGCGTGCACCTTCCGGACGAAGAAGTGACCCACGAGCGCATGAGCACGGTCCGGTCGATCGTGGAGTTTGTGGGGCGACACCGCCGGAACTGAGCGCTGGCCGGCGGGCGCATCATGGCCGAATCACTGTATCAACTTCTGGCCGCGTCGGCCGAGCGCTATCCGGATCGAACGGCGGTGGACTTCGCCGGGCAGCGCATGACGTACCGCGCGTTGCGCGAGGGCGCCGACCGGATGGCCTCTCTGCTGGCGGAGTTCGGCGCGGAGCCGGGCCGGCAGGTGGCGTTCTGTTTCCGCAAGTCGATCGACGCCCTGATCGCGCTGTTCGGGATCATCCGTACCGGCGCGGCATACGTGCCGCTCGACCCGACCTGGCCTGCGGGACGCTGCGCGATGATCTGCGAGGATGCGGGAATCGCCCTCTGGGTCGGCGCGGCCGCGCCGCCGCCGCCGGTGCGAGTGCAGACAGCGATTACGGCGGCCCCCGCCGAAGGGACCGTTCCGCTCTCTGCGTGGCGCGACTCCTCGCCGATAAGCGGCGAGCCCCCTGCGCCCGACGGCGGCGTCGCGAATGTCCTGTTTACGTCCGGCTCAACCGGGCGTCCCAAAGGGGTTCGGATCACGACGCGAAGCCTGCTTCACTTCTCGATGTGGGCGGTGGATGCGTTTGGGGTTTGTCCGGACGATCGGCTGGCGAATCACGCGCCGTACAATTTCGACCTGTCGACGCTTGATATTTTCGCGGCGGTCCGCGCGGGGGCGGCGGTAGTTCCGGTGCCGGAGCGAGTGAAAATGTTTCCGTTCGAGATGGCACGGTACATCGCCGAGCAGAAGATCAGCGTGTGGTACTCGGTGCCGTCGGCGCTGATGATGATGCAGCAGCGAGGCAAACTGGCCGAACACGACATGTCCGCTTTGCGACATGTCATCTTCGCGGGCGAGGTCATGCCGAAGCCAGCCTTGCGGGCGATTGCCCGTGATCTGCCCGGCGCGGCGCTGACGAACCTGTACGGCCCGACGGAGACGAATGCCTGTACATATCATCGGGTGACGCCGGAGGACCTGGCGAGTGACGACGCAGTGCCGATCGGGCGGCCGATATCCGATACGCGCGTGTGGATTGTGGATGAGGCGTTGCGGCCGGTAGGCGGTTCCGAGTCGGGCGCGCAGGGGGTGTCCGCTTCGGCGGGGGAGCTGCTCGTGGCGGGGCCGACGGTGACCGCAGGGTATCTGGGCGACGCTGAATTGACGGCAGGGAGACTGGTGCCCGCGCCCGGTGGCGACGGCGTCGCGTATCGGACGGGCGACCGTGTGCGTGTCCGGCGGGACGGGGCGCTGATGTTCGAGGGCCGGATTGACCGCATGATCAAGAGCCGGGGACACCGGATCGAGCCGGGCGAGATCGAGGCGGCGCTGGCGGGGCATCCCGGCGTGCAGGAGGCGGCGGTCGTGGCGCTGCCGGACCCGGTTTTCGGCAGTCGGATCAAGGCCTGCGTGGCGCCGCGGGCGGGACGAACGCTGACGGACGCGGAGCTGATTGCCCATTGCCGCGAGCGTCTCCCGCCGTACATGGTGCCTGACGTGTGGCAGTATTATGAGCGGCTGCCGCGGACGGACCGGGAAAAGGTGGACCTGTCATTGCTGTCCGTCTGAGTTGCGGCGGGGTTCATTGGACGATCGCGTCGGCGAAGGCCGCCACGTCATGTTCGGTGACCTGTCCGTCGCCGTTGATATCGGCGTTGTCATACCTGCACTCGGGGTGCATCGCTTCATACTGCGGCCGGTCGGTGAGGGCCTGGACAAATCCGTCCACGTCGAGACCGTCCAAGACGCCGTCGCAGTTCATGTCTCCGGGGGTCCAGGCGACGCGGACGGCGCCGGAGATCCTCCCGTCCGGGTGGTTCGGAATCGGCACGACGAGGTGCGCGCGCTCCGTCATGAGGGCATGAAGCGCTATGGCAGGCAGCGCGACGTCGCCCGCGATCATTACCGTCGCATGCGGATCAGACGAATGCGCGACCAGTGACGGGGCAAGATCCATCAGCGTCGGCCCGAACTCGCCGTCGCGGAGGTGAACCTGCGTGATGCTTCCGGCCGGCACGGCCTCCACGATGAGCAGCATGGAGAGCCTGGCCTCCAGGGGATCGACGAGGGTCATCATCTCGCCGCAGGGGAAGTCCAAGTCGCCCGGGCTCGGCGTATTGGAAGGCGGCAGGAGCGAACCGCCGAATGCGCGCGCCGAGGGCGAGCCCACGTGTCGCCCGATCGATCCGTGCATGATCACGACGCGCGGACCGAGGAGCGGGCCGGGCGTTGTTCCGGAGAAAACGCCAACGACAGCGCCGTACATGTCCATGTGCCCGGCTGGGTGGTGGCGAATGCCGGAGATCCTGCGGGCGCGTGCCCCGAAGGGTCCGAAGGGCGGTTCGATCAGCGAGACGCCGAAGTTGAAGGTATAGCACTCGGGAATGATCGGGTTGGGCGGACAGGGCGGCCAGGTAACGACGTCGGTGGGGTGGGGCGCGGAAACATGGCGGGACGTGCCACGCGCGCTGACATCAAGCCCGGGATTCACGATGATGCGCGTCGGTGTGATCATCGAGTAGTCCGACAGGCACCAGCATGCCGGGTTGAACATGTGCGTTTCCCAGAGATACGGCGCGGGGTCGGGATCGGGAACCGGGGGCGGCAGGGGGCCCAGACCGATGAAGTCGTGAACGCCGGCAAGCGGGTTGATTTCGAGCCCGCCCTGGACATACCACTCGGTGGTCTCAAGCTTGAATGCCGGGATGGGGTCGGCCGTGGCGCTTCCGGCGAAACCGACTGTTGCGGCAAGGGCGAGTGCAGGGTGAAGAAGGACGTGGGACCATCTGAGTAGATGTGTGCGAATCATTGCAGTCTCCTGTCTCGGCTCGCACAAGGATCGTGCCGGCTCTTCTCTCCGCGTCGTACGCGGTCGGGGCCGGCGTCGGCCCCGTCGACACCGCGATGAAAGGCATTAAGGGATAAGTAAATCAAGCAACCCCTGCATATCGAGGTGCGTCACCAGGCCGTCGCCGTCCAAGTCGCCATTGAGGTAGCTGCAATCCGGAAAGCGGCTTTCGTACACGGC
Organism: Planctomycetota bacterium; assembly: GCA_003576905.1. GTDB lineage: Bacteria > Planctomycetota > Phycisphaerae > UBA1845 > UTPLA1 > UTPLA1. Next base: position 115,579 of record QEVG01000008.1, read on the forward strand.
GCGATCCGTGAGCGCGAGGATGAATCCCTCTATGTCCAGAGCGTTCACTACACCATCGCAGTTCATATCACCCGGCAAAGAGGGCGGTGGAGGCGGATTGATGATGATCGCGCCTGTCGCGCCCGGCGAGAGGGAAGTCGTCCCGAAGATGACGCCGCCCATCGTGACCGAGTATGCCGGGTCGAAGTAGATTTCGAGCCGGTCGCCGGCATAGTTGATCTGTGCGCCGTATTGCGGTGCGCGCGGCGCGAGGCGCTGGAAGAGCGCCTGACAGATGATCGGCCCGTCGGTCTGGAAGTTCAGTTCCTGGGCGGAGATCTGCGCGGTGAGTTCGCCGACGTCGGTCACGATGCCTGCGGTGAAGATGGCGGGCTGGCCGTCGGCGGCGAATGGGTCGAAATGACCCGGGAAGATGGCCTGGCCCGATTCGACGTTGAGCCCGAGCACCTGGTCCTTTGCTTCGCCGGTTCCCATGTCGATGAACCGAACCTGCGAGCCGGGCAGAACGGCGTGGACACCGCACATGGCGGGGTCGGCCACCGGCGCAACGCTCATGCCGGCGGTCTGAAGGGCCTCCGCCGCGAGGTTTCGCTTGTGTTCGGCCGTCATGCCGGGCATGGGAAGGACCTGAACCGTGGCGCCAAGGGGCGGCGCGGCGGGCGGAGTAATTTCAAGGGTAAAGGTGCGCGGGCTGGTGTTTGTCGGATCGTCGAAACCGAAGATGATCGGCGGCGGGGGCGGCAGTTCAAGATCCGCGGCGCAGCCGGGGGAGGGCGAAGTGGTGCCGAAGATGATCCCGCCCTGGGTGACGGTGTACGCCGGGTCGAAATAGACTTCGAGCCGGTCGCCGGCGTAGTTGATCTGCGCGCCGTATTGAGGGGCGCGCGGGGCGAGGCGCTGAAAGAGCGCCTGGCAGATGATCGGGCCGTCGGTCTGGAAGTTCAGTTCCTGCGCGGAGACCTGCGCAGTGAGTTCGCCGACGTCGGATACGATGCCCGCGGTGAAAATGGCGGGCTGCATGTTCGGGCCGATTGGTTCGAAGAGTCCTGTGAACGCGGTGGTTGCCTGCGTGGCGTTCGGCGTTGTGATGACGTCTGCTGATTCCCCGGTCGCGCCGGTGCTGAAGTCGATCTTCCGGAGGTTTGGGCCACCGTCGATTTTTAGTTGTCCCGGCGTCGGGAGGGCTTCGGCAGGAATGCCCGCGGCGGTGAGGGCCGCGGCGATGGCAGCCGCCTTTGCGGCCGGCGTCGCGTGCAGCACGGGGTCGATCAGCACCGGCACGAGGGCCGTTGAACCGTTGAGCCGGGTGATCTGCACGTCAAGTGGCTGGGGCGATGTGCAGGTCGGCGGGCTGACGCTGACGGTGATAATGGCCGCCGGCGCGGCGACCGGGCAGAGCAGGCACGCGACGATTGCGACTAGGAATCTTCGATCCGCGAGGGACATTCGACGCCTCCGTTTCAGACGCGAGACCAAAGGCCGTGATTGACACGTCTGGGAAGGGAAAGCGACGAACGCGGAGGAGGAGGGCGAAGAATCTCAGCACGGGGCAGGAGGTCGTAACATGCACAGTGAGAGGCGCTTACAACGGTACACGGCAGCGATTTCAGAACGGTCAAGCCCGCCAATTGACCGGGTCATGGCAGGAGCCAGTTCTTCACCTTGAGGCCCGCAACGAGCGGAAGCTGACTGTCGGAAGTGAGTAATGTCAGCTCGTTGGTCAGTCGCGGAGGTCCGAGCGGTCGTCGATCAGGTCGGGGACGCCGTCGTCGTCGGCCTCGTCGTCGAGGTCGGCGGTGCCGTACTTGTCGTCCTCGTCGGCGTTCAGGTCGGCCCGGTACCCGCCCGTGGTGACCTCGGCGTCGCGCTGGTCGCGGATCTCGTTCCATTCCTTTTGCGTGAGCAGTACCTCGCGGGCCTGGCTTCCCTTGTATTCGCCGACGATTCCGGCGGCGGCCATCTGGTCCACAAGGCGGCTGGCGCGCGAGTAGCCGATCTCGAGGCGGCGCTGGAGCAGGCTTACGCTGCCGCGCTGGCTTTCGACGATGATCGACACCGCCTCGTCAAACAGCGGGTCGCGCTCGCCGTCGTCCGCTTCTCCGGCCGGCTTAAGCCGCTGGAGTTCGTGATGAAAGACCGGCCTGGCCTTCTCGGAGAGGTCCACCAGGACGGCGCGCAGCTCGTCGTCCTCGATATAGGTTCCCTGGGCGCGTACGAGCTTGGACGATCCGGGCGGGAGCAGGAGCATGTCGCCCTCGCCCATGAGCACTTCGGCGCCGTTCTGATCGAGCACGATGCGCGAGTCCATGCGGCTGGCGACGCGGAAGGCGATGCGGCAGGGCAGGTTGCTCTTGATGAGGCCGGTCACGACGTTGGCCTGCGGACGCTGAGTCGCCACGACGAGGTGAATGCCGACGGCGCGGCTCTTCTGTGCCAGGCGCGACAGGTGATGCTCGACTTCCTTGCCGGCGGTCATCATCAGGTCGGCCAGCTCGTCAATGACGATGACAATGTAGGGCAGGTGGGTCGGGATCTTCGCCCGCTCCTCGTCGGTGGTCGGCTTGAAACGGTCGTAGATCTGATCCTTGGTCAGTCGGTTGAAGCTTCCGATGTCGCGCACGCCCGCCTCGGCGAGCAGCTCATAGCGCTCGTCCATCTTCGTCGTGGCCCATTGCAGGATCATCTCGGCGCGCTGCATGTCGGTGACGATCGGGCACATCAGGTGCGGGATTTCCTTGAAGACGGAGAGCTCGACCATCTTGGGGTCGACGAGGATGAGCTTGACGTGGTCGGGCCGCTGGGTCATCAGGATTGACATGATGAGCGTGTTGATGCACACGCTCTTGCCGCTGCCGGTTGTACCGGCGATGAGCATGTGCGGCATGGTGGCGATGTCGATGATCAGCGGGTCGCCGCTGGCGTTCTTTCCGATGAAGACGGGGAGGGCCATCTTTGTCGGCTTGACACCGCCGAGCATGATCAGCTCTTTCAGGCGCACCTTCTCTTTGTTGGTGTTCGGAACCTCGATGCCGATCGTGTTCTTGCCGGGGATCGGGGCGACGACGCGGACCGCCGGGGCCTTGAGCGCCCGGGCGATGTCGTTGGCCAGCGAGTTGATCTGGCTGACCTTGGTTCCGGCCGACAGTTCCAGCTCGAACATGGTGATGACCGGGCCGGTGTCGATCTCGACGACTTTGACCTCGATGCGGAACTCGCAGAGGGTGCGTTCAAGAATGCTCGCCTGCTCGCGGACCACGATCTCCTGCATCGCCGAGTACCGGCCCTCCGGGTCGCGCAGCAGCGACAGCGGTGGGAGGACGTAATCGCCAAGCTCCGCGGGCCAGGCGCTGTCGGGCTGTTTGCCCTGGGCGCGATCCTTACCGAGCATGCGGATAATCAATTCGCGCTCAGGACGCTTGGCGGGCTTTTCGGCGACCGTCTCGGACGCAACCTGGGGTGAAGCAGCCTTTGCATCTGCCGGTGCGTCGGACGCCGAAGGATCGGACTCGTCTGTTTCTTCGTCGGAAACCTCGGGCTCGTCGTCCTCGTCGTCATCGGCCACGGGCCTTGGCGGCACGCTCGGCGCGGCGTTGCCGGCTCCGGCCATCACCGGCGTCAGGCGGGGGCGCGTCGCGCCGGCGGCGCGGACGACCGACGAGACGCCGCGATATCGCTCGATGACCCACGCGATCAGCGCGGGCACTTTCACCAGGAGGTCGTCCACGGAGAAGATAAGGCCGAGCAGGAACATGCCGGTAATGACCAGCGCCGCGCCCCACATGGAAAAGGCGTCGCGCAGGAGGGCGGTGGTGGAGATGCCGAGGATTCCGCCGCGGCCTTCGACGAGACCTTGGGCGGCCTCGGGCTCGAGCAGCGCGCCGGCGGCGGCGGTTCCGGTGACCACGAGGCACAGGCCGGCAAGCCGAAGGGGCAGGTGCGTCACCTTGCGTCGAGCGAGCTGCGTGATAGCGGCCAGCGTCAGGAGCGCCATGAGCATGTAGGTCCCGTCGCCGATGTGGTACATGAGCTGATACGACATCCACGCGCCGGCGCGGCCGCACCCGTTCAGGACGGGGTGCGGCTGGGGCCAGACGGCGGGATTGGGCCAGTCGTTGGGATCAAAGGTGAGAACGGCTACCCAGCCGAAGGCGCAGAGCGCGACGGCGGCGACGGTTCGAAAGTTTCGCAGAAGAAGAGTGCGTTGAGGCGTCATGGTATTTCATGGGCAGGGCGCGACGTTGCGCGCCGGGCTTCATCCAACGCGGCTTTGCGCCGCAAGGTCTGTCGCCGCTCCGCCTCGCCGACCCCGGCGGCGCGGGCGGCCCGATCGGCGCGCGGAATATCTGTCCGTCTGCCGAAAGCCTGCGTTATCAATACTATCGACCGAGTTGGAATGCCCGCTCAACCCAAACAGGGCGTCAAATCCGCCACGCCGGCGCGGGCCAAATCTTGAATTGGACCGCTGTTTTTGGTAAGGTCCGTTTGCGTGGGCGAGGCTCGGGCTCGCTCGACACGTCGTTACCTGAAATTCGCCGTCGGAGGGAGGAAGCGCGCATGCCCCAACGCCGTGTCTGCGCGCTGGTGGAAGTCGTTGACACGCATACGCTTCTTGTTCAGTGGAACGACCGGCCGCGACGGCTCCGGCTGATGGACGTCGCGCCGGAGGCCGGAAGCACCGCCACCGGACAGACCCCCACGCAGTTCGGCCGCGAGGCGCTCGAGTGGGCGGTCGCAACGGTCTTCTGCGGCGTACGCGATCTTGAGATTGAGACTCCGAATGACGACTGGCTGTCGAGCAACTCGGGCAGCCTCCTCGCGTACGCCGTCGTGAGCGGCGAGAGCTACAACGTCCGGCTTGTCCGCGAGGGTCTCAGCCCTTGCTTCGAGAAGTACGGTCACCCATTGATGCGCCGTCATGAGATGGAGCGGGCCGAGCAGTGGGCCCGCCGCGAAGGGCGCGGCCTGTGGGGCTCGGCGGATCGCGGCCGGTACCGCGAGCTCAAGCGCTGGTGGCAGCTTCGCGCCGGACAGGTCGAGGGTTTCCGCCATGCCGTGGACATGGGCGAGGACATCTTCGACTGCCGGCTGCACTATCGGGAGATCGTCCAGCACGCCGAAGCACGGGCGCGGGCGGTCGTCTTCGGCGATGTGTGCGGCGCGTTTGAAATGACCGACGGCGCGACATTGCTTCAGATCGGCAGCCCCTGTCAGCCGCTTTGCGCCTACTTTCCGCCCGACATGAAGCGCCACGCCGCATTTCTTGCGCGCGAGCACTTTGGCGAGTACAAGCCGAACTACCTCTATTTCGATGGGCCGGTTTCGCTGGAGGCCGGGCAGCCGCAGATCAGCATCGAGTCGCCCGACCAGGTCTCCACCTGCCCCCCGCGCACGCGGGACTGACACGCCGTAGCCCGCCGGGAAGGCGAAAATCGCCGCCGATGGTTCCATTCGCGGCGTGTCGGGGCGAGGTCCCGGCCCATGTGACCTGCCACGGTATCCGCGATATCATGCCCGGTTCGGCGCTGCCACGACGGACAGGGCCGATCCCGGACCCCCTTTTTAACCAGCGAAGACCGCCATGCGAACCGCCGCCCAGATACGCCGTGAGTTCATTGATTATTTCGTCCACCGGTGCGGACACACCTTCGTGCCGTCGTCGCCGTGCGTGCCGGCGGACGACCCGACGCTCATGTTCACCAACGCCGGCATGAACCAATTCAAGCCGATTTTCCTCGGCCAGCAGGCGGCGGATGTGGACAAGTGGCCGGGGGCGACGCCGGGCATGCCGACGCGCGCGGCGAATACGCAGAAGTGCATCCGGGCCGGCGGCAAGCACAACGACCTGGACGACGTGGGGCACGACACGTATCACCATACGTTTTTCGAGATGCTGGGGAACTGGTCGTTCGGGGACTATTTCAAGAAAGAGGCGATCGAGTGGGCCTGGGACCTGCTCACCAGGGTCTGGAGTCTCGACCCGGAGCGGCTGCACGCGACGTACTTTCAGGGCGATGAGACCGAGGGCCTTGCACCTGACACCGAAGCGCGCGAATTGTGGCTGAGGATCCTGCCGCCGGAGCGCGTGCATCCCGGCAACAAGAAGGACAACTTCTGGGAGATGGGCGATACAGGCCCCTGCGGCCCGTGCAGCGAGATCCACATCGACCTGACGCCCGACAAGAGCGGCGGACGGCTGGTGAATGCGGGCGACGCGCGGGTGATGGAAATATGGAATCTCGTCTTCATCCAGTTCAACCGGGGGGCGGACGGGAAGCTCTCGCCTCTGCCGGCAAAGCACGTGGACACGGGGATGGGCTTCGAGCGGATCTGCGCGGTGATTCGCGGCATCGAGACCGGGCGGCTCGGCCAGGTGAGCAATTACGACACGGACGTGTTCACGCCGATCTTCGCGACGATTCGGGGCGTGACCGGCGCGCCGGCATATACCGGATTGCTTGAGAGCGACGACGATTCGCACAGTGCCCGTCTTGATCCGAGCCGCGACCGTAAGGGAGCGGTACCAGCAGCGCCAATTCACGATAGAGCCCCCAGGCAAATGGAAGGCGTTCCGCTCGCCTACCTGATTACTTTTTCAACATACGGGACATGGTTGCATGGATCGGAAAAGGGCTCTGTGAATCGACTTCACAATCAACCCGAGGAGCCGTTTCTCGAGCCCGATGCCGATTGGGAAAACGACCAGTCGCGACTGCTGAAGCACGCGCCGGTAACGCTTGACGAACGTCATCGCGGAATCGTGGATCGCACGATTCGCGAGGTCTGCAACCACCGGGGATGGACGCTTCAGGAATTGAACGTGCGAACGAATCATGTCCACGCCGTCGTGAGCGCGCCGGACACTCCGGAACGAGTAATGAATGACTTCAAATCATACGCGACGAGGCGGATGCGGGAGGCTGGAGCGGTGGGGGCCGATAGAGTTGTCTGGACGCGGCACGGAAGTACGCGATACCTGTGGAAGTCCGAGTCGGTGGCGCAGGCATGCCAATACGTCCGCGATGCACAGGGTCGTGATTTGCCGATGGCCTCCGACGAGGGCGGCTTGGCTGGCCCGCTCCCTTACGGTCGCGGCTCTGTTCAAGGCGGCGGTCGCGGCTCGGATCAAGACGACGGTCACGAACCTGCTCAACGCGCCGTCATGAAGGATGTCGCCTACCGTGTCATCGCCGATCACATTCGCACGCTGACGTTTGCGATCACCGATGGGGCGATGCCGTCGAATGAGGGACGGGGGTACGTGCTGCGGCGCATCCTGCGCCGGGCGGTGCGGTACGGGCGGCAGTATCTCGGTACGCGCGAGCCGTTTCTCTGTCGGATTGTGCCCGCGGTGGCCGATGCCATGGGTGAGGCATTCCCGGAGCTGCGCACGGCGCACGGCGGGAGGAACGTGGAGCACGTCGCGGCGGTGCTGCGCGATGAGGAGGCGTCGTTCATCAAGACGCTGGACCGGGGCATCGCGCTCTTCGAGGAGGCCGCCGCCTACGCTGCGCAGCATCATCACGGCCGCATCAGCGGGGAGGACGCCTTCAAGTTGCATGATACATATGGCTTCCCGATTGACCTGACCGAGCTGATGGCGGAAGAGCGCGGGATGACGGTGAATATCGGGGAGTATGAGCGGTTGATGGAGGAGGCGAGGGAAAAATCCAGAAATAAGAAGATTAGCTTCCTACTTGGAATTCCTGAAGAGCACCTTAATAGTGAAACTGACGACCGCTTCAAATACTCAGATCCTCAAGTACCTCTCGAGGCAAGGTATCTCTTTTCAGTTTCCGTCGGTGCCGGTCGCAAGGCCTTCGTTTTCGACAAGACATGTTTCTACGCCGAGCAAGGCGGACAAATTGGGGATACTGGAAAGATTCTGTTCGACCAGGGAACCATTAATGTCTCCTCGACAATTCGAAGCGGCAATCAGGTATTGCACGTATTCGATTACACTGAATTAGATAATCTCAAAGAAGACCTAGAGCATGGACAGAGTGCGAAATTGGTTCTCAACCAATCTAATCGCGCTTTCACTATGCAAAACCACACTGCCACGCACGTGCTCAATTGGGCCTTGCGTGATGTGCTGGGCGATCATGTGCAGCAGAAGGGCTCCCTCGTCGATCCCGAGAAGACCCGGTTTGACTTCTCGCACCCGGCGCAGGTGACGGAGGAGGAGCTGGCCCGCATCGAGGAGCTGGTCAATTCCCAGATCGAGGAGGACCTGGAGGTCTTCACCGCCGAGGTTGAACAGAGAAAAGCACGAGAGGTGAACACGCTTCGGGCCGTCTTCGGCGAGAAGTACCCGGACGTGGTGCGCGTGGTCTCCATCGGCGTGCCGGTCGACCAGTTGCTATCCGACCCGAAGAACGACGAGTGGATGCGCTACAGCGTCGAGTTCTGTGGCGGCACGCACGTGAAGCGCACCGGTGAGATCGGGCGCTTCCGGCTTGTTGAGGAGTCCGCCGTCGCCAAGGGCATCCGCCGCGTGATCGGCGTGACCGGCGAGCGGGCGCGAAAGGCGGAGGATGAGGCGACGGGCGTTCTTCGTATGCTCAAGGACGCGGCCCAGGCGCCGGATCAGGCCCTGCCGCAGCGCATCGCCGAAATCACCGCGATCATGAGCCAGGCGGAGATGCCCGTCGTGGAGAAGGCCCGCATCCGCGCCGACCTGGTGCATCTTCAGGAGCGGGCGAAGAAAGTGCAGAAGGAGCAGGCCCGCGCCGGCGCGGGCGAGGTGCTCTCGCAGGCCGAGGCGCTGCTGGCGACCGCGCCGCGCGCCGGAAGCGTGGCGATTGTCTGCGGGGCGGTGCCGGGAGCCACGACCGATCAGCTTCGTGCGGCCTGCGACTCGCTGCGCGCCAAGGCGGGCTCGGCGGCGGTGCTTCTGGCGAGTGAAAGCGATGGGAAGGTGGTGCTCATGGCGGCGATGACCGCGGATGTCGTCGGCCGGGGCGTGAAGGCGGGCGACCTCATCCGGGATATCGCCCCGATCGTCGGCGGCAAGGGCGGCGGCCGGCCGGACATGGCCCAGGGCGGCGGCCCGGACGCGGGGCGGCTGGCCGAGGCGGTGTCAACGGCGGGTCAGTGGATCAGACAGAAGCTTGGATAGATTAGTGTGTGCCGGGGCCCCGCAGCTCAGTCGACGGTTCAAACGGTGCGTCGAGAGAGTTGACAAATGGCTAAGAAGATCGCGAAAAGGAAGGCCGCCGGGAAGCGCCGTGTGGTGATGGCTCGCGTGATCAAGCTTGGCGAGGACGACGGCAGTTTTGATGACGCGTTCTGGCGGCGCGTAGGACCGGAGGGCAGACAAGAGGCGATGTGGCAACTCGTGCTGGACTATTGGAAAATGAAAGGTCGCGATCCCCGTGAACTCCGACTGGACCGATCTGTTGTCGTTGTTAAACGCCTCAAGAGTCAAGTACCTCCTCGTCGGCGGACACGCGGTCAGTCATTACAGTAACCCGCGATTCACAGCCGACCTCGACATCTGGATCGAGCGAGCACCGGCGAATGCAAAGCGCGTATGGCGAGCGCTCGCGGAGTTCGGTGTACCAAGCCATCTCTTCAGCCTCCGGGATCTGACCGGCGTGAACAAGGTAATTCAGATTGGCGTCGAGCCGAATCGAATAGATGTGCTGACCGGAGTCGCCGGCCTTGAGTTCGCAGATGCCTGGGAACGCAGAGTAGAGAGTACGTTCGGTGGATTGCCGACTCTTTACCTCTCCAAGGAAGATCTGATCAGGAACAAGCTCGCGTCGGGTCGTCCGCAGGACTTGCTCGATGTTTCCATGCTGGAACACGCAAAGCCTCGAGAAGACCCCGTGCGCAAGAAGCGAAAGAAGTGAGCCCCGCCCAGGAACGATGCGCGCTCGGCAGGGCGAATGCCAAAGCTAAAAATCCGTCGTGACCGGCTCCTTGCCGTCGCCGATGCGGATGACCGAGTGGATCGGCATGCCGTGGAACTTCTTCCGTCCGTTCAGGAACACCAGCTCGATCAGGAAGGCCACGCCGACGATCTCCCCGCCGAGGGTACGGACCAGTTCGCAGCAGGCGGCCATCGTTCCGCCCGTCGCCAGCAGGTCGTCGATCATCAGCACACGGTCGCCGGGGCCGATGGCGTCTTCGTGAATCTCCACGGCGTCTGCGCCGTACTCGAGAGCGTACTCCACCTTTTTTGTCCTGTAGGGAAGTTTGCCGGGCTTGCGGATGGGGACGAAGCCGGCGGACAGGTTCCGCGCCACGGCTGTACCGAAGATGAAGCCGCGGCTCTCGGCGCCGACGACGAGGTCAACGTGCTTGTCGCGGAACGGCTGGGTCAGGAACTCGACGGCCAGCGACAGTGCCGCCGGATCGGCCAGCAGTGGCGTGATATCCTTGAAGACGATGCCCGGCTTGGGAAAGTCTTGGACATCGCGCAGCATGCGCGACAGTCCGTCGACGCTCGGGATCGGGAGTTTCGCGTGGTTCGCCATGAATCGATTCTCCGGCGGGCGTCGGGCGAGCGCTGGCTTCGTCCGGCATTTTTGCGCCGGGCGAATTGTACGCCCACCCGCGCGGACACGCCAAACCGCGCGGGCGAGGCGACTATTTCGCGCGGACGAGCACCGATCCGCCATTTGCCATGCCCAGCAGGCAGTCGTCGGCGCGCTCGGCGAGGCGAAGGGCGCTGTCTCCGTCGAGAGGCTGGCCGTCGATCTGCACGATGATGTCGCCGGGCGAGAGGCCCGCGCGTCCGGCGGGTGAATCGGCGCTGACCATGAGGACGAGCAGGGCAAAGGGCGGGAGGCTGGCGGTGCGGCGGAGGGAGGGATCGACTTCGCCGAGAACGGCGCCGCGGAAGGTGACGGAGGCCGGCGGGGCGGCCGTACGGGCGGCATCGGGCCGCTTCACGGCGCTCATCGCCGTGCGCGTCGTGCGGCCCTCACGGAGATACGTCAACTCCACGGGCGCGCCGGGCTCGATGGCGCCGACGATCTGAATGAACTCGTCGGCCGAGCCGACGGCGGCTTCGTTGACGGTGAGGATGATGTCCCCCCGCCGCAGGCCGGCCCTCGCGGCGGGGCCGTCGGCAGCGAGCGAATCAACGAGCACGCCGCGCCCCGATGCGAGTCCGGCCTCTTCGGACTGCATCGCGGTGAGCGTGCCCACTTCGACGCCGAGATAGCCGTACTCAATTCCTCGGCCTTCCATGAGCCGGGCGACGATCTGACGAGTGCGTTCGCCTATGGGTACGGCGAACGCGATGCCCTCGCCGCCGCTTGCCGCCATGCTGATCGCCGTGAGGACGCCGACGACGCGTCCCTCGACGTCGAGCAGCGGCCCGCCGGAGTGGCCCGGGTGAATCGGCGCGGACGTCTGAATCATGTCGCCGTAGTAGCGGTCTTCTTCCTGTCCGAAGGCGCCCGGCAGGGGTCGGCCGATGGCGCTGACGACGCCCATGCTGACGGCGGCCTGTCCGTCGCTTGCCATTCCGAGGGGGTTTCCCATGGCGAAGACGACGTGTCCGCGGCGGACGCCGGCCACATCGCCGAGCGCGGCGACATCGAGTGAATCGGCGGCGATCTGCAGGACGGCGAGATCAGCGCGGCGGTCCTGGGCGATGACGCGTCCGCGCAGGCGGTGTCCATCGTGAAGTGTCACATGAATGGCAATGGCGTCCTCGATGACGTGCTGGCTGGTGAGAATCATGCCGTCGGCGCGGATGATCGTGCCGCTGCCGGTGCCCGACCATGCACCGAGATCGGCGGGCGAGAACTCACCCATGGCGGCGGGGCTGCGGTCGATGGCGATGGCCACCACGCAGGGGCTGAGACGGCCGACGAGCGCGGTGACTGCGGATTGAAGGTCGGACAGGGCGGTTGCGCGCGGTTCGGCAAGCGACGGCGGCGCGCCGACCTCGAGGATTCGTTGCAGCCGCGCGGCCGGATCGGGCGCGCCCCGCAGGCTCATCGGCCCGTCGGCGAGGCACGCGGAGGCGGACAGGGCCGCGAGCCAGGCTATGGGCACACCGGGCGATCGCGTACTTCGGCGAGAGCGGCCGCCGATCGGGACGCCGGGGCGGTTGAAAAGAAGGGATCTGTTCATCGTGCCGGCTCCCTCCGCGCACGAACGCGACGCTACTGCGGCACCTCGATGATCAGCTCCTGCCGTGCGTTCTGCCGCGCGCCGGCCGAGAAGCTCACGATCTTCACGCCCGGGTCGACGAGGAACAGATAGCCGAATTTTCTCTCGTCGGGCGAAGTGGCGCTGAGGATGGCCGAGGTGACCCTCTTGGCCTTGACGAGGCATCGTTCGGGCATTTCCGCCTCGGGGTGGTACTGAATCTCGAGGACCATCTTGCCGTTCACCGGCGCGGCCGAGTAGACGCCGATTGCGAAGTAGTCATTGCCGTTCTCGTCGGTGACCTTGATCTGCGCCGCGACGTTGGTGGCGTAGTTTAGGGCGCGTCCGAACAGGGAAAGGGCGTCCTTCTTCTCGGCGCCGACCTGCACAAGTTTCTTGCCGTCGGGCACCTTGAACTCTCGCACATCCCAGTCCTCGGGCGGCGGATCGGGGATTTCGACGAAGAAGTGACAGTCGTCTAGCTTGCCTTCGCGGAGGGAGTTGCGGACGACGCTGTCTCCGCCGCTCAGCGGGAAGGGCAGCTCGGTAAACACACCGGTGCGCGCGGCAATGGCGTCGGCAACGTGGGTTGCGCCGCCGGTGCCCTTACCGACCTTGACCGTTGAATCCTTTTTTTCAGTGTCGCCGTCTGAATCGGAGTCGCCGTCTCGCCCGGCCTTGTCGCCGTCCCGGGCATCGCGCTTGCCGGCCGGTGCTTTGGCCTTTCCGCCGGCGACCGATGCATAGGTCGGAACTTCTTCCTGGAAGAGGGCCTTGGTCAGCTCCGCGCGGGCGCCGCGCTTGAACTCGATGTACCACGGGTCGAAACCCTCGGGAACCTCGAACGCAACATCGAATTGGTACGCGGTGATCATCTTCTGATCCCCGCTTCCGCGGGCGAGGGCGATCGGCCGGGAGGAGTTGGGACCGAGGATGAAGTCGGTCTGCGGGCCGAAGCGAACCAAGCGGGTTTCCTGGCCGCGGGTCATCTCGCCCATGCCGTGTGCCTTGTGGGTGTAGATATCGCTCAGGCCGCAGGCCAGTATCACTTCGGGCGTCGTGGAGAGAGCCGGATCATTGGAAGGCGGCGGCCCGACGAGCCGGAACTGCGAAGTTCGGAAGCGAATCTCCGCGCCGGACTTGGCCGCGCCGGCATCGACCCGAACCCGGCATACGATCAATGTCTTGCCGGGAACGACATCCTCGGTTCGGAATTCACGGGCGAGCGATTCGCCGTCGACCCGCTGGTCCACGACGTCGATCTGCTGCGCCTTCCACCAGCCCTTCACGGTCATGGCATCGGCGGAAAGGAAGACGCGTTCTTCGGGCTGGGGGTTGGCCCTTGCCGAGTAGAGGTCGAGCAGGAGGTCGGGCTTGGATTCGGCAAGACGATTGGTCCCGCCGAATCGGTTGTTGGAAAGCATGGTGGCAAGTCCGACCGTGAAGCCGTCGGGGTTAAAAAAGGAAAAGCTCTTCGCCTTTACGGTTCCGTCGGGCTGGGCTTCGAGCCGTTCAAAGCCGAAGACGCTCGCGCCGATGGGCAGCATCTGTATCGCGGTGAGGGAGGTTCCGACGAGGATCAGGCCGATGAACAGGCCGCAGACGCCGCCGCCGGCGCGATCGAGAATGACCGGGAGCCGGATGTTGTCGGGAATGAGCTTGTCGGCGAGGAATCGGAGGCCGAGCAGCGAAGCGAGAAACAGGAGCATGAGGGCCAGCGGCAGGCCGATTCCGCCGTCGAGAGAGCCGGCCCAAAGAGCATGGACCTGTTCGTAGAAGCCGAAGGCGATCAGGCAGGACACGACCGAGAGGAAGAACATGATCATGGCCGAGAACATCCCCTGATAGACCCAGAAGGCCGTTACGAGGATGACCATGATGGCGATGACAAGCGAGAATAGCATCGTGCACCTCCATGCACCCGGTGGGTGGGCGTGAGACGGCTCGCGCGTGAATCAGGCGCGTGCGGGAGCGGCGGGGGCCTGCTCCTCCTTGGTCACGCGCAGGACTTCGTTGATGCTGGTTTGCCCTTCGTACACCTTGTGGAGCGCGACTTCCTGAAGGTACAGCATGCCGCGCTTGCGTGCCTCGGTCTTGATCGTGGCCAGCGGAGTTCCCTTGGCGAGCAGGGCGCGCAGGTCTTCGTCGATGACGAGCATTTCGAAGACGCCGGTGCGTCCGTAATAGCCGGAGCCCTGGCACACGGCGCAGATGATCGGGTTGCCCTGCTTGTCGACTTCGAGTTCGTTCGGATTCGGCGGCCGGTAGAAGGGCCGGTTCTCTCCGAGCGGGAGATTCGCCTTCTTGAGGATCGCCGGATCGGGCTTGTAGCCCTTGCGGCAGGTCGTGCAGAGGATGCGCACGAGGCGCTGGGAGGTCACGGCGAGAAGGTTGGCCGAGGCGGTCGCCGGCTCGCCGACGGCCTGCATGTACTTCTGGAGGGCGCTGAAGGTATCCCTGGCCTGAACGCCGAGGTACAGCTTCTTGCCGGCCTTGCTATAAGTCGCGACAACCTGGGCCGTCTCGACATCTGCAAGATCGGAAATCATGCACACGTCCGGCTCCATGCGGAGGATCGACCGGGCACGCTTGCCGAAGGTCAGTTCGCCGCCTTGGCTGTCAAAGACGTGCTGGGTAATGTTTTCGACTTCCTGGTCCTTGGACATCTCCAGCGAGTGGATGTTTTGCAGGAAGGCGTCATGTTCGCGGAGCATGGCGTAAAGCGTGCTGGTGACGCCGCTTCCCTTCGGGCCGCCCACGAGGATGAGCCCGCGCGGCTCCTTTACCAGCTCGACGAGCTTGGGAAGCTGCTTGGGGGTCAGCCCGATGTCGGCGAGGCGGAACTTGGATTCATCGGAGACGATCTTGAGGGCGAGGCGTTCACCGGCGGTGCTGCCCGAGGTGCGGGCTTCGACGTCAACGGACTTGTCGCCCTTGCCGCCCGCGCCGATGGTGGCCTTGAATCGGCCCGACTGCGGGCGGCGCTTTTCCTCGGGGTTCATGCCGGCGATGCGCTTGAGATGGGCGAAGAGGCGCGGGCCGTGCTGGCCGTCGATGGGCTCGCGCAGGCGGTCGAGTCCGTCGACGCGATAGATGACCTTGAGCGGCTGATCGGGAGCCATGTCGACGCGCACGTCGCTGGCCCGTCGCCAGATGGCGTCGAAAACGAGCTCCTGGAGGGCGGCATAGGCGGCGTTCTCGTCGGCATCGGTCGGCCAGGCGGGGGTCTTTCCGTCGGCGGCCTTGATGCGTACGCGATCCTTGGTGAAGAGTTCCTCGCCGCCGGCGTCGGACTTGCCGCCCTTCGCGATCCGCTGAATGTGCGCGATGGTAAGCACGGTCTGGCCGGGGGCGACGCGGCTGTTTCGGAAGAAGACGTAAATGAGGATTGCCGAGCCGTAGATGACGGCAAAGAGAACCAGGCCGAGCCACCACATGGGAACAAGCAGCCATGTGACGAGGGCGAATGCGCCCGCGCCGAAGACGAGGGCGACCCACATGCCGGCCGGAACCTTGATCTTGAGCGTGTCTTTCTGCACCCAGGCCGAGTTGTGCGCCCAGAGCAGGATGCACAGCAGGTAGACGGCGATTTTTAAGGGGCTGAAATAGTCCCCCTCCGCGGGCAGCGCTGCCAGAAGCGCGGATGCGGCTTGGCCGATGGATTGATCGTCCGGCATGACGTCCCTGAGGGCCTTTTCGGGCCCGACTCCCGTCCCACTTCCAGATTATTCTAAGCCGACTGGCCCGCCGGCGAAACAAGCCGGGTATTCTACAGCCTCTGCCGCTTGGGTCCATGACGCGCGGCGGCGGAGGGCGGGACGGGCTTTGGGCGGCCGCGGAGGAATGGACGCGAACCGCAAACACGGACCGCCCGTCGTCCGGTGCAGGCGGCGCACGTAGAATCGTGTTTTTATCCCTCCGGGATGGGAGCGGCGGCATGCTGAAGGAGATGTTCGAGCATCAGGCGGAGCTTAATCGGCGGATCGGTTTCGATCCCGAGGAGCTGCGGAAGACCTTCGACCCGAAAAAGGCGGGGGAATGGCTGAACAACTACATCGCCGCGGCCTCGAACGAACTTGAGGAGCTGCGCGACTGCACTTACTGGAAACACTGGTGCAAGGAAGCCAAGGAGGGCCGGCGCTTCGAGCTGTTCGATCTTCAGAACGCCCGCGTCGAGGTGATCGACCTGCTGTTTTTCTGGATTTCAATGGCCCAGTGTCTCGGCCTGTCGGCCGAGGACGTGCTCAACCTGTACAAGCAGAAACTCGCCGTGAACCATGCCCGGCAAACGGACGGTTACTCGATGTCGAGCAAGACGGAGGACGACAACAAGGGCATTCGAATTTAGTGCCGGCCTGATTGCATCTCTTTGCGGACCGACTACCGACTCAGGCGTACAGGGCCTTCAGCTTCTTCTTCCACCGGGACGGGTGGCGGTCCTGGTCGCGCTCGGAAACGTCGTCGGGTGTGTTGGCGTCGTCCCCGGGCGAGGGCGCGACCTGTGCGGGCTTGGCGGGCACCGGACGCGGAGCGGCCGGCCGGGTGGCGGATGGCGCATCGGTGACGGACTGGCTGCAACCGGTCATGCCCGCGAGGACGATGGCGGCTGCGGCAAGTTGACCCAGGCGTCGGCGTACATTGAAACGAGTCACGGCACTTTCCCCCCTGGAAAAATGCGTTGCTTCTTTCCCCTCCGGCCGCGCAGCCGCGCGCGTCGGGCCAGCGGCGTGGGTACTATCGAACCGCGCCGCGACCGGCGTGAGATATCCCTCTTTTCAGTATTGAAAACCCTCTCGGATAATGCCAATTCACGTCCGAAATCGCCCCTCAAGCAGTAAGGCCTGTGTTGGCAGTACTGAAAGGGCACTTGGTCCGCACGGGCGGGCATTTCCATTCAGGCCCGGGCGCGGCGCCGTCGATATGCCCGATAAGTCGCGCCTCGGTTGCGTCGAAGTGACTTGGCATCGTCATCGGGGGCGAGCCTCGATCCCTCTCAAAGGACCGGCACATGTCATCGGGCAGTCCCACATGCATTGCGTTTGTCAGCGGGATTACGCTTTTCACCGCGCTCGGGGGCGCCACCGCTTCCCTCGCGGATACGACGGTGGCAGGACCGGGGTTCGACGCGCGCAGCGTGCCCATCATCGCGGCGGACGAGTTGTCCATCGCCTATCAGCTAGCGGGCGACTCGCCCATTACGCGGGTCAACTTGTGGTACACGGCTGATGAAGGCGCGACGTGGCGCGAATCGAAGTCGCCGGCGGTTCGGGCTGGCGCGGGCCGACATGGCGCCGCTGGAGAGGGACGCGTTCCCTTTCGTCCCGAGAAGGACGGCCTGTACGGTTTTTTCCTTGTGCTGCATAACGAGGCCGGCGCGTCGTCGCCGCCGCCCGAGCCGGGCATGGCCCCGCAGCAGTGGATCCGCGTGGATCGCGCGCCGCCGTCGGTGAACATTCTGAGCGTCCGGAAGGACGATCGCTTTGACGTAACCCGCGAAGTCGCGATTCGCTGGGAGGTTCTGGACTCAAACCTGCCTGCCCGCCCCGTGGCGCTGCATTACCGAACGGTAGATACAAAATCGTACCGGCTGATCGCCGATGCGCAGGCGGCGCGGTCGGCATATCGGTGGACGGCGCCCCCGGACGTCGACGGGCGCGTGGAGTTCAAAGTGTCGGCGATCGATCTGGCCGGACACCGGTCGCACAGCATCGCGGACGCGCTGGAAATTCACAGCGAAACGGAAAAGGCGGGCGAGGGATGGCTGCCGGCCGGCTCCAAGGCGAGAAGTCGCGACGGCACGGGTGAGTTATCCACAGAAAGTTCACTTGTTGCCGGCAACGAAGACAGCGCAGCGGAGAGACGTTACTCCGAGCCGGATGCCGGGGTGAAATTGATCGACGACAAGGCGACAGCGAGGGCGCGGCAGCGGTATGATCTGGGCACGTGGCACCGGCTTCGCGGAGAGTATGATCTTGCGCGGGAGCGCTATCGCGAGGCGCTGGAGGAGTCGCCGATGTACCACGCCGCGCGGCACGACCTTGCGGCGCTGCTGCTGCTGCTGAACGAGGTTGATGAGGCGCGGCTGGAATTAACGCGCCTGCTCAAGGAAGACCCGGAATACCGCGCGGCGCTGCGGACGATGGCCCTTCTGCATACGCGGCAGAAGAACTTCCGTTCCGCGGCGGAATGCCTCGATCGGTTGCTTCTGCTGGAGCCCGCGGACGCCGAGGCCTGGCTCTACAGGGGCGACGTGTCGCTCTTCCGGGGAGACCGACCGGCGGCGCGCGAGGCGTGGGAAAAGATCGGAGCACTTCCGGCGGTGTCGGAAGCCCTCAAGAGCAGAGCGCGGACTCGGCTGGAGATGTATTCGGCAGAGGGCAACAAGGCGCCGTAGTGGCGGCAATGGCCGCGGCACGGCGCCTGTCGGTCGTTTGACAGGGAAACGTGTCCGCCATGGCCGGCGCGCAATCAAAAAGCAGGACAACTCCGTCCCCGTCGATCCGCGTGATTTTCGGCACGGATGATTTTCTGCGCGCCGAAGCCCTGGGCCGGGTGATGCACGAGGTCCTTGGGGGCGACCGGGACAGCATGGCCCTCGCGGAGTTTGACGGCGATTCGGCCGATCTGCGCGACGTGCTGGATGAATGTCGAACGGCGTCGCTGCTGGCGGCGATGCGGTTGGTGATCGTTCGCGACGCGGATGATTTCGTTTCGGCGCACCGGGAACACTTGGAGAAGTATTTCAAGGCCCCGTCGCCGACTTCGGTGCTGGTGCTCGTCTGTCGGAGCTTTCCGAAGACGACACGCCTGTACAAGGCGGTAGAGCAGGTCGGGGGCCTCATCCCCTGTGATTCGCCGAAGCCGGCGGCGATGGCGTCGTGGATCATTGAGCGCGGTCAGCGGGCGTACGGGTGCCGGGTCGAGCCGGCGGCCGCGCGGCGCCTGGTGGACCTTGTCGGGCCGCAGCTCGGGCTTCTCAACATGGAGCTTTCCAAGCTGGCGACCTACGTCGCGCCGCGCACTCAGGTCACCGAGGCGGACGTCGAGGAACTGGTGGGCGAATCGCGGGCCGAGGTCGTGTTTCGCATTGCCGATGCCGTTTGCGCGGGGGATTCCCGAAGGGCCCTCGAGCTGTGGGACCAGGTGATTTCACATGACCGCGACGCGGAATACAGGGCCGTCGGCGGGCTGGCCTATGCGTTCCGCAGGCTGGCCGAGGCCAAGCGCCAGGTCGAGCAGGGGGCCGCGATTCAAGACATCGCTCGGAAGATGGGGCCGTTTACCGACGCCGCACGGCTGGGGCGGGAGCTGAAGCGCTTCAGCCTGAGGCAGTGGGAGGACCTCATGGTCCGGCTTCAGGAGATCGACTTGGCCAATAAGACCGGCCTGGGCGGGCCGCAACTGGCGATCGAAAAGCTTATAGGTTCGCTTGCCGGGGCGCGATGAGCCTGCGCGGCGTTTTTTGCTGGAAGAAACGGGTGTTCCCGTTTTCAATAAGGGCGTTTGACGCGGGATTCGCCGCGTGGTCCCGGGCCGCGATGGCCGGGGGCGCGGGGTGAACGAAGCGCGATGAAAGGTTAGGGAAGACGATGAACGGGAAGGACTCCAATATTCGCGCGATTCTGCTGGCACTGGCCTTTTCTGTCGGCATCATCACCGGTTGCAGTCAGGAGGGCAGCGGGAAGAAGTGGGACTGGTTCGGACTGAAGAAGGACAATTCCGAAGTCGAAGACGCATCGGCTCCAGCGCGGGAACCGCCCCCCCGGACGCGCACGGCAAAAGCGGGGGGCACAGATAACTCGTCGCGCGAACTGACGGAGGACGACGCGCGGGCCGCCCGGCTGAACGGCGAAGTGGACAGCTACACGCGCTCGGTCGATCGAAGCGACGGGCAGAGCTACGCGGGCAACGACCTCAACTCCAAGATCAACCGCCAGAACGATCCAAACCGCTCGACGCGCATCCGCCAGACGGCCGCAAAGGCCAAGGGCGGACCCGGCGCGGAGTATGACGCTGGCGATACGGGCCGGGCGAGCGCGACAATGGAGCGGGGCAACTTTCCGCCGACGGCCACGGCGAGCCCGGCACGGACGCAGCAGATTGATCTGAAGCCGACGTCGCCCCCGGCGCGCGGCACGACCGCCGCCCAGGCCGGCCGCGCCGAACCCGCACCGCAATCAGAACCGGCGCCGTCCGTCTCGTCCCCGAGTCGCGACGACCTGGCCCAGGGATCCGCGCGGCCCAAGCCGGGTCTGTATCAGGGTGGCGACACGATGACACCCATCGGCGAGCCTGGCGATTCGACCGCGCGGACGGCCGATGCGCCGCCGCGCTCGACGAATACCGGCGCAGGCAATGTTCTATACAACCCGCCGCCCAAACCCGCGGCGAGCGAGCCGCCGATTGCGAAGAACGCGCCCGAACAGGGAATAATGCCGGCCGAAGAGGAGTCGCTGGCGGAAGCGCCCATCCCGGCGGCGGAGACGAAGATCGCCGCGAAGCCCGCGCCGACAGAAGCGCCCGCGCGGCCGCCGGTGATCTCGGAAGTGAAAGTTGCGCCGGCCGATCCGCCGAAGCCAAAGGCAGAGGCTGCCGCGCCGGAGCGGATCAGCACCAACAGCGCCCCATCGGCGGTCATTACGGCCGCGGACGCGACGGCCGAGAAGATCGCCGAGCAGGAGAAGCTCGTCGCCCGCGATCCGAACAACCTGGAGGAGCAGTTCCGGTTGCGGCTGATGTACCTCGTGAACGGGCAGGATGATCGGGCCCTGGCCCCGACGCCGGGCGTGAACGAGGAGATTCAGGAGATCATGCAGGGGCACATTCACTCGGTGCTGACGGCGCGGAGCACGTCGGAGCGCGACCCGGCGACATGGGCCAACCGGCAGCTCGACGCGATTGAAAACCTGCGAAGCCTTGTGCGGTCGAAGGCCGATCTGCGCGTGCCGAAGCTGGAACTGTGCAGTGCGATCGACGGGTTCGGCCGCTACGAGCCGATCACTCCGGCGCAGTTCACGGTGGGGGCGAAGAACCTGGTCCTGCTCTACATCGAGGTGGACAATTTCAAGTGCGAGGAGACCTCGAGCGGCATGTATCGCACGCTGCTCTCGGTGCGCCAGAGCCTGCTCGATCACACCGGACAGGAGCTCTGGACCAAGAAGGACGAGAACATCGAGGACCTGGCCCGGCGGCGGCGGACGGATTTCTTCCTGACCATCGGCCCGCTGGCGATCCCCAAGACCCTCGGCCCGGGGGAATACGTCATGAAGGTCGAGGTAGAGGATGTTCTGGCCGGGAAGATGAACGGCAACAGCGTGAAGTTCAAGATGGTGCCGTAGGGTCGGCATTCCGTCCGGGGCCTGGGAGGCGCAGGGTTGCTGGACCCGGTCGGTTCCACATCATGGCACAATCGCCACCTGGCCCGCTTCCGGCGGCTCGCGGAGCTTCTCCGCGAACGCGGTCCGGAAAACCCGGTGGTGACGATCGTGGGCCCCGGGGCGGTGACGCCCATCGCGGCGCGTCTGCTCAACAACGCCGAACGGAGGTCGTCGACACTGCGCAAGCTGATCGGCGACGCGGCGCGGTACGGCGATCAGGCGCTCCGGCGGATTCCCGGTATGCCGCTCCGCTCGCTGGAACCGCGCGAACTGGAGTCGGTATTGACCCTGCCGCACCGGCTGGTGGTGATCGACCGGTCACAGCGCATCCTCCGCGCGGTCGGCCGGCAGCTTCCGCGGGCGGAGTGCCATTGCGTGGATATCTCGTTTCAGCGGCCGCCGGTGGAGGCGGATGTGCTCGTCGCGTTCAATGTCATCTGCCGGCTGGAAAACCCGGCGGCGGGGCTGGCAAATGTCGTTTCGGCGCTGCGGCCGGGCGGCTGGCTGCTGATGGATGATCGTTCGGCGGAAGGGCGGATCGACCGGTTTCCGGACATCCGTCCGGTTGAGGCGAAGATCTGGCGCCGCGACGAGTCGGCGTAAGACCGGAGGGGCGGCGGCCTGTGATTTGCCATTCGGCGCGGCGGGCGATATCAGTCGGAGACGAAATGGCAGCGAATACACATACCATCGTCCAGGCGCTCCGGGACCGGTTCGAGGCCGACGCCATCCTCGGCGCACGCGAGTTGCCGATCCCGGTGCCGACGGCGGCCGACCGGCCGACGCGCGCTCAAAGCTCAGCCGCGCCGGCTGAGCCGCCGCTTCCGCCACGGACGCCGGTGAGCGACGAGGAACGCGAGAGTCGGCGCGTGGCCCTGGAGGTGATGGACGCGCGCGAGGTAATGGGCTGCACCAGGTGCGGGTTGCACGCGACCCGGACGAAGACCGTCTTCGGAGTCGGCAATCCCGCGGCGCGGATCATGTTCATCGGCGAGGCGCCCGGGCACGATGAGGACGTCTCCGGCGAGCCGTTCGTCGGCCGCGCCGGGCAGCTCCTGACGGCCATGATCGAAAAAGGCATGGGCCTGAAACGCGAGGACGTGTACATCGCGAACGTGATCAAGTGCCGCCCGCCCAACAACCGCACGCCGGCCACCGACGAGATCGCAGCCTGCAAGGATTATCTCTGGCGGCAGATCGAGATGATCCGGCCCGAAGTGATCATCGCCCTCGGCGCGCCGGCGGCGCAGACCCTGCTCGGAACGCGCGAAGGAATCGGCCGCCTGCGGTCCCGATGGCACAGCTTCTACCCGAGCGGCACATCGACGATCGGCGAACCGATCCCGGTTATGCCGACCTTTCATCCGGCCTACCTGTTGCGCGATCCGACCGAGAAGTCCAAGGCCTGGTCGGACCTCAAGCTGGTCATGGCCCGGCTGAACATCCCGATACCGGCGCGCTAGGGTGCCGTTGGGCGCGTTGGCCGATTCGCCTGAACCGGGCGAACCCCGATTATTCCTTATTACCGGCGGCGCGGGTTAACATGACCGGCCGTGAACGAAACATCCGCAGACAGCCAGCCGCTTTCGGGCCTGCACGTGGTCATCGTGCCGGCGTGGTGGCCCTCACCGGAGCAGCCGATCGCCGGCGTGTTCTTTGAGGACTATGCCCGCGCCTTTGTGGCGGCCGGAGCGAAGGTCGGCGTCGTCTATCCTGATCTGGTCAGCCTGCGGCACATCGGCAAGGGGACGACACCGCCCCTTGCGCCGCGGGTTTGTCATGAGCGGTTCGACGGCATTCCCGTGGTGCGCGTCCGGGGGCTGCACACGGCCCTGGGTCGCCCGGCGTGGCAGATGGGGCGCTTTCGGTCCTGGCTTCGCCGGGGGCTTAAGGAGTATTCGCGGCGCCACGGAAGCCCTGACCTGCTGCACGCCATGTGCGCGATTCCTTCGGGCTGGGCGGCGACGCGACTAGGCAGCTATCTAGCGCGGCGCGTGGTGGTTACAGAGCACACCGGGCCCTTTTCGTTGGCGCTGACGCCGCCGGCGGCGGCGCGGTTTGTGCTGGAGGCGCTGCGCGACGCCGCGGCGGTTGTCGCGGTCAGCCAGAATCTGCGGCGCGAAATGCTCGCCGCCGGCGTGCGCCGGGACATCGCCGTCATCGGGAACCCGGTCGGGCCGGAGTTCGTGGGGTCCGCGCCGCCGGAACGGCATGCGGGTCCGGCCGTTGGCATCTTCGTGGGCCGGCTTACTCCTGAAAAGGGCGTCGGCGAGTTGATTGAGGCGGCGCTGGAACTGGAGACCGAGCGTTCGGGGTCGATCGAGTGGCACTTTGTCGGCGATGGGCCGCTCGCAATGGAGGTCGAGCGGTTGAGGGCGGGCCTGCCTCCGGGCCGCGTCGTCCTCCACGGGCTTTGCGACAAGGCGACGGTGGCCCAGCGCGTGGCGGCCGCGCATTTCCTGGTGCTTCCGAGTCACGGCGAGAATTGTCCGCTCGCGGTGTGCGAAGCGCTGGCCGTCGGGCGGCCGGTCGTCGGCACGCGCGGCACGGGCATCGAGGCGCTTGTCGGCCCCGGCGACGGGGTGCTGTGCGACATCGGCGATTCAAAGGGACTGGCCGCGGCGATTCGCCCGACGATCTCCGAGGCGGCGGCCTGGGACTGGCACGCGATCAGCCGTCGGGCGGTCGAGCGATTCAGTGCCGATTCAATTGCGCGGCGGTACAGTGAGATTTTCCGCTGCCTGTGAGCGCGAGCGGTGTGCCGGCCCAAGCGGATCGAGCGGACGCGGGGCGGCTGCGGCGAGGATTGGGCAGGCGACCAGTACCATGTGCGGAATTGCCGGACTCATCTTTGACGAGCTTCAACCCGACGGGCCTGCGTGGCTGACGGCCATGACGCAGTCGATGTTTCATCGCGGGCCGGACGGCGGCGGCGCCGTTGCGTTCGGGTTGGGCGGGCGTCCGGTTCTGGAGCGGCGGCTCGGTCGGCCCGAGGAGCTGGTGCAATGGGACTACCTGCCGATGCAGGTCGGCCTCGGCGCGCGGCGGCTGGCGATCCTGGATCTGACCGAGGCCGGGCATCAGCCCATGTCGGGCGGCGGCGGGCAGGCCTGGCTGGCCTTCAACGGCGCGATCTACAACCACGGCGCGCTGCGCGACGAGCTGCGCGCCGCGGGCATGACATTCATCGGGCGCGGCGATACGGAAGTCGTGCTCGCGGCCTATCGCCATTGGGGCCCGGCCGCCTTTTCGCGGCTGGAGGGGATGTGGGCCCTGGCGATCTATGAACCGGCCGCCGGGCGCGTCGTGCTCTGCCGCGATCGCATGGGAATCAAGCCGCTGCACGTCGCCCGGCTCGGGAAGGGCCTCGCCTTTGCGTCGGAGATCAAGGCGCTTCTCGCCGTGCCGGGGTTCATGCCCGATACGGAGGCGAGCCTGCTGCGCGATTTCCTGACGCGCGGGCTGGTGGACCACACCGAGCGGACGATGTTCGAGGGCATGTGGTCGGTTCCGCCGGGCTGCTGGCTCGCGTTTGACCTTCGTGGCGGCCAGGGCCGGGCGGCGGGGACGATCGGTCGATACGACGCCGAGCGCGACGCGGGTGGCGCCCCTTCAAACGAGGCGCGCGGCGGGAGCGCGACCGGCAGCGCGGATATGCTGCGTGGGCTTCTGGAGGCGGCGGTGGCCGCCCATCTCGTCAGCGACGTACCGGTGGGGTCGTGCCTTTCGGGCGGCATCGACAGTTCGGCGATCGTGGCGCTGGCGTACCGGCTCCGGCAGGCTGACCCGGCGGCCGCGCCGCACTGGAGCCAGCATACTTTTACCGCAGTCCTTCCCGACACCGGACTTGATGAGCGCCGCTACGCCGAGGCGGTTCTCGCCCGGTTTCCGGGGCTGACGGGCACGATGGTCGCACCGCGCGCCGAGCAACTCGCCGAACAGATGATGTCGCTTGTATGGCACCAGGAACAGCCCTTCGGATCGCCGTCCGTTTTTCTTCAGTGGGAGGTGATGCGGGCCGCTCGGGCGGCGGGGGTGAAGGTGTTGCTCGACGGACAGGGAGCCGACGAGCTTTTCTGCGGATACGAGGGCTATGTCCCCGCGCTCCTGGCCGATCTGCTGGCGCGCGGCAAGGTTGCGGCGTTTTTTCGGGAGTGGACCGCCGCGCGCCGGGCAGGATGGTTCGGCCGCGCGGCGCTGGCCTCGCATACGGCGGCGCAGCTCGCGCCGCAAGGGCTGCGGGATCGCTGGCGCGACGGCGTCCTGCGCGGGCAGTGCCGCTGGCTTGCGGGCGAGCTCTTCGACGCCGGGCCTTCGCCGGGCATCGCAGAGGGGCTTGGCCTGCGACTGACGGGTGGAGCGGCATTGGAAAAGCCGGGCGGATCGGGATTGTTCGGGGAGTTCTGGCGGCGGCAGCTCTTTCAGGAGAGCCTGCCCTCGCTTTTGCGGTTTGAGGATCGCAACTCGATGGCGTATTCCATCGAGGCGCGCGTGCCCTTTCTCGACCGCCAGATGGTGACCTTCGCGGCGGCGCTGGAGCCGGGCGAGAAGATTCGCCACGGCGTGCTGAAATCCGTGCTGCGCGACGCGGCTGGTCCGCTGCTGCCCTCGGTGGTGCGCGAGCGGCGCGACAAGATCGGTTTTGCGGCCCCGACGGCGGCGTGGATGCGCGGGGCGCTGGGCGACTGGTGGCGCGAAGCCGTCCGGTCGAAAAAGCTGCGCGAGCGGGGCTGCTTTTCTGAGAAAGGCGTCGCGGCCCTGGCCGACCGCTTCGATGCGGGAGATGACGGGCCGGCACTCGTGCTGTGGCGGATTGCACTCGTCGAGACGTGGGCCCGGCGCTTCATGGATCGCTAGGCGGCGCGAACGGGAGACGGCGGCTACACGACGAACGCCTCGTGGCAGAGGGATTCGAGGAGGTTTCCGAGGAAGTCCACGGCGTTCACTGCCGTGAGGAGGTCGATCCGCCGACTGGCGTCGCCGCCGAGGGCGGGCTTGGTCCGCCCGGACTGGGGACCATCGGCGACGACATCGAGGCGCATGCGCGTCTTAAGAAAGAGGTCGGGCCAGAGCAGGCTGCCGGCGGTCAGGGCGTCATGCACATGGCACTTTCCATAGGCCGGTTCGGTGTCCTGTTCGAGGACGAAACGCAGCAACCGAGCCAGCACTTCGCCGGTGCGGTATCCGCTCGCCGCGAGATGGGCCACGTGTGATTCATCAAGCGCGACCAGGCCCGACACGTCCAGCGGCGCGACCGTGATCGGCAGGCCGCTCGCAAAAACCCTTGCGGCAGCCGCCGGATCGCGGCGCATATTGAACTCCGCGGCGGGCGTGGCGTTGCCCTGCGTCCAGACAGCGCCGCCGCTGATGTAGATGTGCCGGGCCGCCCGGAGCAGGTCCGGCGATTCGTCCAGAAGCGCCGCAATGTTGGTCAGCGGAGCCAGCGCGAGAATGACCAGCTCGCCCCCGGCATCGTCGATCGCTTTCTTATACACTTCGCGAAAGTTCGCGGGACGGATTTTCCGGGCCGGCGCGAGGTCGCACTCGCCGAAGCCGTCTCTGCCGAAAAGGGCCGTGCGGTCCATGAGTCCGGTCGCCGTCTGGTCGAGGCCCTGGCCGATGGGCGGCGGCACGGGCGGACGGATCGCACCGAGTAGGCGACCGATGTTCTCAACGGCCTGGCTGGAAGGGACGTTTCCGCCGACGGCGACCAGGGCGCGAACGTCGAGGCGGTCGGAGGTCATGGCGAGACACGCGGCGACGGCGTCGTCGATGCCCATGTCGGTGTCGATGAGAACGGGAACGGCCATCGTGGGAGTCGCCTCCTTCGCGCCGACCCCTTCGCAAGAAGGGTGATCCGGCCGCGCCGAAGACCCGCGACGGCGTCGCGGTGTTCGACGTGTGCCGCGAACGAATGTCCATTATTCCGGGAGATGAAACGCTGGTCAATCCGGACGCGCTGCATTGGGCCTTTCTCGAACGGTTCGGCCGCGCGCCGGAGGTGCGGGTCCGCGCGCCGGGCAGGGTGAACCTCATCGGCGAGCACGTGGACTATTGTGGCGGGCCGGTCATGCCGGTTGCGATCGGACCGGCAACCGTGGCGCTGGCCGCGCGGCGGAATGACCACCTGATCCGCGCGTGGAGCCGATTTGCGGATGAGGCCGTCGAGATTGCGCGGTCGGACGCGGCGTGGCCGCGGGGGTGGGCGGCGTACATCGGCGGCATTGTCGCCGTGCTGCGCGAGCGCGGCGTGCCCGTCGGCGGCGCGGATCTTCTCATCGACGGCGATCTGCCCCCCGAGGCGGGACTGGCGAGTAGTGCCGCGCTAACGGCATCAACGGGACTCGCGCTGGCCACGCTGGCCGGCGCGGTGGTCGATCGCGTGGAGCTGGCCCGTTCGTGCCGCGAGGCCGAGCGGCGGTACGTCGGCGTGCCCTGCGGCATCATGGATCCGTGGGCCTGCCTCCTGAGCCGCGCGGGACAGGTCCTGTTGCTCGACTGTCGGCGCGAGCGCGCCGAATACGCCGCGTGGCCGGGTGATCGCGCGCGGATTCTCGTCGTGGACAGCCGCTCACCGCATCGATTGACATCAAGCGTATACGCCGACCGAGTGCGCGAATGCGCTGACGCGCTACGAGCGATCCGATCCGCCGTGCCGGGCATACAGGCGGATTGCCTGGCCGAGGTTTCCCCGGACGACCTGTCCCACTGCGTCGCCACGTTGCCCTCCACGCCGGCTGCCCGGGCGCGGCATGTCGTCAGCGAGTGTGCCCGGGTCCGGGCCGCGGCCGAGGCCCTGCGTGCGGGTGATCTTGCGACGCTGGGCGGGCTTTTGAATGAGAGCCACGAATCGCTCGCGGTTGATTACGCCGTGTCGTCAGCACGGATGGACGACCTGGCGGCGATCGTCCGGGCCGTGCCCGGTGTTTACGGCGCCCGAATGACGGGCGGAGGGTTTGGCGGGTGTGTCGCGGCGGTGGCAAAGGCCGGCGCGGCCGAGCGCGTCGAAACGGCGCTGCGAAGCGCGTACGATGAGAAATACAGCGTCCGCGCGACGGTGCGGGAGACGCTTCCGGGCGAGGGCGCGACGGTGACGGCGCTGCCTTAGAACCGCGAGGGCGGCGCAGGCCGGAAGGCTCGCGGTCCCCATGGCGACGGGCCGGTATCGCGGCGTGCGAGGAGAAGGGTGGAGCGATCGAGTGACAGTTTGATTGACATTGCTCTCGACGGCCGCGCGCTATCGCGGGAGGAGATGGCCCGCGTCTTCGAGGACCTCGTGACCGGCGGCATTGCGCCCGAAAGGGTGGAGGCGTTTCTTGTCGCATTGTCCGCGCGGGGCGAGACGGTGGACGAACTCGTTGGGGCGGCCACGGTCATGCGGCGCCACGTGACGGATATCCTGTGCCCGGACCCGGATGCAATTGACACCTGCGGAACCGGCGGCGACGGCATCAGCACGTTCAATGTATCCACGGCCGCGGCGATCATCGCCGCCGGAGCCGGGGCGACGGTCGCCAAGCACGGCAACCGGACAAACACGCGGGCGAGCGGATCGGCGGAGGTGCTGACGGCCTTGGGTGTGAACATCGACGCGCCGTCGCAGGTGGTGGAGCGCTGCCTGCGCGAGGTGCGCATCGGCTTTCTCTTCGCGGCGAAGCTCCACCCTGTGATGG
Source organism: Planctomycetota bacterium (assembly GCA_003576905.1). GTDB lineage: Bacteria > Planctomycetota > Phycisphaerae > UBA1845 > UTPLA1 > UTPLA1. The sequence continues at coordinate 144,740 of QEVG01000008.1, forward strand.
GAAACGTCGTCGCGATTCGGCGCAGGATCGGGCGTCCCACGATCTTCAACTATGTCGGCCCGCTGACCAATCCGGCGCGGGTGCGGCGGCAGATCATCGGCGTGCCGCGCGAGGAACTGGTGGACAAGATTGCCGCGGCGCTGTGCGAACTGGGAGTTGTGCAGGGGTTCGTGGTGCACGGCGGCGACGGACTGTGCGATCTGACCGTCACAACGACGAGCCTTTGCGCGGAGATCCGCGACGGGCGCGTCCGGACATACGAGGTGGCTCCGGAGGAGGCGGGGCTGGCGCGATCCTCCCTGTCGTCACTGCTCGTAAGCGGACCCGGCGAGAGTGCCGAGGCCATCCGGGCGATACTGCGAGGCCAACGGGGTCCGCGGCGGGATCATGCCCTGATGAACGCGGCGATCGCGCTGATGGCGGCGGGCATCGCGGGGAATCTGCGACACGGCGCAAAGGAAGCCGCCGAGTCAATCGACAGCGGCAGGGCGCAGGCTGTGCTTGACGGCCTTGTTCGTCTCACAAACTGAATCGGATCGGTCGGCGGAACGGCAGGGGACTGGAAATGATACGCTATCGTTGCGACGGCTGCGGGCTCGATCTGGAGCGGGACGGCTCAAATCACTACATCGTCCGGATCGAGGCCTTCGCCGCGGCGGGCAAGCTGGAGTTTACCCGGCAGGACGTCGAGCGCGACCATTCCGAGGAAATTCGCAAGCTGATCGCCGACATAGAGAAACGCTCGCCGGACGAGATTGAAGATCAGGTGTATCGGAGCTTTCGGTACGACCTGTGCCCGGCCTGCCACCGGAGGTATATTGCCGCCCCGCTGAACATGGGGGAAAAGTAGGCGCGGGGCGTGCCGAGACCTACGACACCTTCGCCCCGGGGGCGATGTCGGACATGGGTGTCAGCAGGATGACCTGCGATCGGTCTTCGTTGGAAGCGGCAAGGAGCATTCCGTTGCTGGTCTCGCCGCGCATGGTGCGTGGGGCGAGGTTCTTCGCGACGACGATCGACTTTCCGACGAGGTCTTCGGGCTGGTAGTAGCCGCGGATGCCGGCGACGATCTGGCGCTGCTCACTGCCAATATCGATCTGAAGCACGAGGAGCTTGTCGGCGTTGGGGTGCGGTTTGGCGTCGAGCACGCGGGCGACGCGAAGGTCAATCTTTGCGAAATCGTCGAAAGTGATCGTGTCGGGGGCGGGTGTCGGGTCGGGCATGGCTTGAATCCAGACAGGGCGTTTCGTGGCGCGACGTTCCGCGGCCCGTCGCGAGGGCTGTTTCAGTTCGCCGCGGCCGTCGGTCCGCGGTCGAGCACCTGCACCGTCGCGCTGCCGCGGTACTCGATGTTGTCGTGGGTGACGACGAGCACCGAAATGCGGTGGACGCCGGGCGTCTCGAGGATCTTCACGCCGCGCGGCTCGTCGCCGATCCACACGCCGTTGTCCATCCAGAGAAAGTCGGCCCCTTCGATCACATCGCGCGGCAGGTCGACGCTGTAGGCCAGGTAGTGCGGGCTCGTTCCGATCACCGGCCCGCTGAGCTTGATGTTCACGCGGCGGACCCGGTTTGCGCGGCGCGGGGCGCTGGCGTCCGTGCCGGAGGACCGGCGCGGCGTGGCGGAAGCAAGCTGCGCTTCGTCGTTGGTCGCCCGGCGGCCTGCGGTG
>QEVG01000038.1 GCA_003576905.1 Planctomycetota bacterium
TCGTCGATCCGCTCGCCGATGGTCCGATTGCACCGCTCGATCTCGGCGTTGTCGGTCGGCGTGTGCGGTCGGATCAGGTGATGTCCCACGTCCATCGCGTCCAGCGTCTGGGCGAACTCGCGGGCGATGAAGCATGAGCCGTGGTCGCTTTGAATCGTCGGACGAACGCCCGCCGGAAGTCTACCGAGGGCCGCCGCCGCGGCGATGGCCACGCTGCGGCCGTCCATGAAGCGAAGCAGCTCGTGATAGACGATGTACCGGGAGTACACGTCCAGGAAGGCCAGCAGGTAGTAGTTGCGGTCCTTCACCTTCACGTAGCGGATGTCGGTCTGCCAGCGCTGATCGGGCTTCGTCGGCGGCGCTGCTCGACCGGCGCCTTTCCGTCGTCCGCGCGGCATCCAGCGGCACACAAGGTTCGCCTCACCCAGAATGCGATAGACGGTCGATGGACTGACCGCGGCCACGTTCTCATCCACCATTTTCCAGGCCAATTCGCGATGCCGCTCTTCGGAGTGCGCCAGGGCGTAGTCGACGATCGCCCGCCGCTCAGCCGGCAGCACTTCGTAGAGCGAGCCGGGTGAAGCCCGCGCCGCCGGAGAACTCGCCGCCGCCCGTGCTCGCCAGCGGTGATAGGTGGCCGGGGCGATCTCCAGATGCCGGAGAATCCGCCGGAGCGGCCATCGGATGCGCGTTTGGGTCTGCGTCACCACGGTCTGCACCTCGCGCTGAAGTTCTGCCGGAAGCTGGGCATGGTCGGTCAGTCCGAGAGCGTTTTTTTTAGTTCCAGGTTCTCCGCGATCACCTCGGCGATCACGTTCTTCATGCGGGCGTTCTCGGCGGCCATCTTCTCGATCTTCGGGTCGGGGCCGCGCTCCCGCGTCTTGCGGGCGAAGACCTGGTCGGCCGAGCCCATCAGGGCCTTGCGCCACTGATAGACCAGGGTCGGCGACAGCCCTTCGCGCCGGCAGATCTCGGCCAGCTTCGCGTCGCTGTTCATCGACTCCAGCACGATGCGGAGCTTGTCCGCCGGCTTCCACACCCGCTTCTTGCAATTCGACATCTTCAGGGTCCTCCGTGCCGCCAACCCCGCCGCCCGACGGGGCCACGCCTCGAACATCTTCCCACAGGAGGGGAAAGAAGCCCAAGGAGGTGGAGTCTGAGGAGGAACCTGCGCAGCTGGTTCCTCCTCAGGGATACCGAAGAAACCTTCCTTATAACAGACGGCCCAAAAATCTCATTTGGCGTGAAACACTACATCCTCCGCTCATGATCACGAACACGGGAAACATCGCAGCACCACATTCTGGGCATAAAGTCTGAGTCATCGGGTTGCGTCTATTTGATGGTTGTGGTCGTACTTCGCCTCACAAACTTCAGATCTTCCCATTCGGCCTTCGCGCCGACGGGGATCGAAAGCAAACTTGGGGTTCCATCCCAGTCTTCTTCGACAAGGATGCCGCCGTTCGGACATGCCCAGTCATAGTCTCGCGTTCCCGGACTTATCACCTTTTTGACAACGCCATGCCTTCCGTTGGCGGTAACGACAACGTCACCAGTCTGAACATCCTCGCCCGTGTTGTATTGATACGCGGCGATGCTATTCATCCTTTGTTCCCATGCCCCCGATCCACCACTACCGCTTCTTCACGCGTTTCCATTGCTTGCAGACGCCCTCGACAACTTCCCGGATCGCTGGATCGGGATCATGGTTGTGCTCTAGGACGGCCTGTTTGGCGGCTGGATGATCATTGGCAATCTGGGCGAGCAGGCTGATGGCCCCAGTACGTATGATTGGATCCTGCTCGGTGAGTCTAGCCTTCGCAAACTCAATAATTGCCGGCGAAATCGGGCGCGAGGCCAGTGCGGCAATGGCCGTGGCGCGCAGCTTGGAGTCCTTCTTTTGCAGCAACGCCTGAAAGTAGGCTTCAGCCTTTACATTGACCAGGCCTAATCTGGCAAGCGAATAAACAGCCGACTGAGAAACCTCTTCGTCTTCGACCATCGAATGCACGAGATCAGCGGCGGAATCCGTTGCAAAACGGGCGAGCGCTTCGACCGCATCGTTTCGGCTCCAGCGCGCCTTTGGCGCGGTCGCCTTCACTCGACCAGAGGCCATCTCCTTCACTGCTTCATAATCACCGAACCCAAGGGCGAGCGAATCGTATCGGGCTGTCTTGATCTCCAGAATATTCACGAGGCCTTGTCCGAGGTTGCTGACCACCTCAATCGGTATCTTTGTCAGTGTCATTTCCTGTCGCCAAAGGAGATTGGATGATTGGCTGTCGTCGACGACATAGACATCATTGAGGTACATGCGATAGCGCACGGGTCGGCGTTCGCCATTCGCTGGCTGGTATCCAAGCATGCGGCTGAATTCACCGCGCTTCACGATGGGCCAGTAGAAATAGCTGTTGCCGCAGTCAGAGGGAATGTGAAGTTGCGCCCGCTCGAACGCGCCATCGTCGCGTTGGGATTCAAGCCGGATGCAGGGATCGCCGTCGCCCTGCGGCCGGAATGCAAGACTTCGGTCGGTGCGATTGACGAGATAAAGGAGAATTCCGTTGTCGTGTGCATGTTTGTAGTCGGCGAACAGCGTGAGTTGACCGGCAGGCGCGTGCACATAAGGGGGCATTCTGTCGATTGGCTCCGATTCGCCGGCAGCCCTCGAAATTGGGTGCCCCGTCAGCGAAACTCCGTTTTGCGGTGGAGCATCACACGCACTTGCGAAACAGCCCGTCACTGCCAAAGTGAATAGTCGGATCAAATTAATCATGGGCACTCATGGGGTCGAATAAAGCTCCCCATTGGCTATACCGTGTGCTACCTTACGAGGATAAGCAGCGCATTCACAGAATTCTCGACCGAGTTTGACGCTCATGAGGGCAGTTTGAGGGCAGTTGGCCGGTCAACAACCGAGAAACTCGATGCAACTCCAACAGGTCCAGCCATTTGCAAAACACACATCACCCGAAGCGGAGAATGTCAGCCTCTTTCGTTTGCTTTACCGCGCGACCGTCGCGCAAGGCATTGTAAATACTGGCTTTGCTTGCCGTGCTCGGCGTCTGGAAAAATAGTAACGGAGAGGGAGGGATTCGAACCCCCGCTGCAGTTACCCGCAGACCGCATTTCGAATGCGGCTCCTTCAGCCACTCGGACACCTCTCCAAACAGGCTCGCCATGATAGACCCTTTCAAGCAACCCCTCAAGGGATCCGCCCCCGCGCCGGGCCGGCGAAGCCTGGGACATCGCGCCGTTCGTGTCGCGGGCAGCTGCGTTGCACCCATGCGGCCGACGCTGATTGCGCCCACGCCGTGAATCCGTCAGGCCGAAGATCGCCCGACAAAAAAACCACGGGCGTCCGCCTCATTGCGGTCCGCCCGTGGCGATGATTGGCTGCATTCGTGAAGGCGGTCGGGCCTGCACGCGGTTCGTCTTATCCCCGTTTCCCCTTCCCGCCGTTGGCGGCGGAGGCATAGGCGTCGCGGCCCAGCTCGATGGACATGATGTTCTTTCGATCGCGCAGGTAGCCCTTCGTCCCCACGAGCGTCGGAACAGTCCACGCCTGGCTCTCAAGCACCTTGGCCTGGGCGAGAATCTCGAACTTCTCTGGCGTCGCCCGGACAAGCCCCAGCTTGCCATCCTCATCGAGCACCAGGAACTTTCCGTCGGCATACAGGCTGGTCGCCTTGGCAAAGCCGCGCTTGCGCCACTTCATATCGCCCGTCTTCGCGTCGACGGCGAAGTAGAGCCCCGGGCCGTCCCCGCCGGTTGAAGTGAACACACAGTCGTCCACGCGGATCGCGTTGCTGTGATGCACGCGCACCTTGCGGTTGGTCCACACCTCTTCTGCCTTGGTCTCTTCGCCACTCCGCGTCAGCCGAATGCCCTTCGAACAGGCCGGCTCGACCGAGCTGATAAACAGCATATGATCCTTGCCGTCGTAGGTCGGCTGGCAGATGTTCTGGCCCCACTGGTTCTTCTGCTCAACGCTCCAGCGCAGCTCGCCCGTCGCCGCGCAGATTCCCACGACTTCCGCCGCCATCGGGCACGCAAGCTGATCCTCGCCATCGACGTTGATCAGCTTCGGCGTCGCATAACTGTTGCCGAAGTCGTGCTTTTTCCAGAGTTCTTTGCCATCCTTCTTGTCGAAGGCGACGATCGCATGTCCCTTGCCGCCCACGAGCATGACGACCGTTTCCTTGTAAATAAACGGGCTCGTCGAAAAGCCGTGGTTGAGGAAAGTGCCTTCGTATTCTTTCCAAAGGTCGTGCGACCAGAGCGCCTTGCCCGACTTCTTGTCGAGACAGTGCAGATGCCCGGACACGCCCGCCGTGTAGAGCCGGTCGCCGTCGAGCGTTGGGGTCGCGCGCGGGCCCGTGCCGAATTCCTTCACGTGGCCCTCGCGAACAGGGCAGTCGTACGCATGTTCCCAGATCGTCTTGCCCGTGGAGGCGTCGAGCGCGATGACGGCTTCCTTATCCTCCTTCGTGCGGTACATGGTGTACAGCACGTTGCCGTCGACGATGATCCCGGAGTAGCCGTCGCCGAGTTCCCGGTTCCAGAGTTTCTTTGGGCCGTCATCGGGCCATTCCTCGGCAAGCCCCTTGCACTCCACCTTGAAGTCCTGCCGTGCCCCGCCAAACTGCGGCCACTGCCCTTCGGAGCGCCCTGGCGTAATTGCAAGCCCGATTGCCGCGCCGACGATCAGCGTGGCCCTGCGAATTCCAGGCGAGATTCGGTGCAGACTTCGTGTGGGAGTCATCGCGCATCACGTCCTTTCGAGGGCCGATCGGCCCCGCCATGTGTCTGGGTTCAGGAGGTTTTTCGCACGCGCCGCCGGGGCAGCGCGCGGCCCGACCCGAACGATACCCTGCTCGACCCGCCCAAAGTTTAAACGAACCGCACCGGCGCCGCTAACGAGCCGGGAACACTTGTGGCGGCGCATCGCCGTGAGCCGCCCTCCCGCTGACTGCTGGTCCAGCCCTGTTTCACCTTGGAAGCTTTGAAGTTATCAGCGCGCAGGCTGTGCCGCTCCCGGTCCGGGCTTCGGAAGGGCTGCCGGCACGCCGGTCGGCCCCTCACAAAATCGACAGCCGCGAAGAAATGATGCCCGGCCGGCGCGAGGGGCGCTCCGCTGCCGGGGCGCACGTATTGTCATTCAGATTAACAGTTGGCGGGTACCAATGACGAATCCGGCGGGCCCGGCCGCAGCGCGGAAAGCGCCTGCGAAGGAACGGCGGATTCGTTCGGCCGCCCGATCGTCCGGCGGCGGGCCGGTCCGCAGGACCGGGTCAGCCATCCGGTTTTGCGAAGCGTCGCAAACGCGTAAGGCAGAATCCACCACAGGCAAGTGACCCAGAAGAACTCATACACGATCAGCCAGAGCCAGTCGCTGTCGCGTTCATTGACGTAGTAAATCGCCGCCACGGTCAGCCCATAGGTGAACACCATGCTGAACTGCTGAACAAGGTAGTCGTCCTGCGTCAGGATCAGCAGAAAGCTGTTGGCGATGAGCATGGGCGGCAGCACGAGCGACAGAATCGATAGAAAGATGTTCAGCCGAAACGCCTGTAGATGCTCGTTCCGAAAGCGCGTGAAGAGAAACCCGAGCAGGAACACCGTCTCGCGGATGTTGCTTCGCGCCCAGCGAAGGAACATCCGGCAAAGTCCCGCGTAGGTGTGCGGAACCTTGCTGTGCACGACCGCGTTGCCCTGGTAGGCGGTCAGCCAGCCCTCGCGCAGAAACAGGTTCGTCATCGCCCGGTCCTCGCCGGTGATGCACGGAAGCCCCAGAAAGTGCTGATGGAGCCATTCATCCGACACTTGCCGGACAAACGACGCGCGGTAGATGCTCAGCGCTCCCGGCGTACAGAACACGCCGCGAATCTCGCTCTGGTATGCCCGAACGAACTTGAACGACAGGCTGAATGAGCACTTCAGAAACCGCGTGAACAGGCTTTGCCGGGCGTTGAGGACCTGGACGCATCCGGCCACGCAGCCGATTCGCGGGTCGCGCACCAGCGGTGCCACGCCGTTGCGAAGCGCCTCCGGGTCGAGAACGCTGTCCGAGTCCAGCGTGACGAATACGTCCCCTCGGCCCGCCTCGAACCCCAGCCCCAGCGCGTGACGCTTTCCGAGATTTTTCGGATGCCGGAGCGTCAGGATCTTCGCGCGGCCGTGAAACTCCGCCGCCGCCCGCAGGATGTGTTCCCACGAGTCGTCCGTGCTGCCATCATCGACAACGATGACCTCCAGCCGGTCGCGCGGATAGCGACACTCGACCGCTGACCGGATCGATTCCCGCACCAGTGGCCCCTCGTTAAAACACGGTATCACGACCGTCACGGAAGGCAGTTGATCGTCGGAGACGCGCGCCATCGGACGGTAGCGCCGCCAGAGATACAGCCGCCAGCCCAGGACGGCGTACATCAGCCCGCCGTAAACGAACGCCAGCACCCAGAACAGGCTGCCCCAATGCGTCTCGGGCGGCCGAAGCCACCGGGCTGGGCCGAGTCCCTCTCGCGTCAGGGCGACGCCCAGTACAACCAGCACGATCGCAATCGTCGCCTTGACGTACGACTCCGTCACCGATTCCGGCGCCAATGCAAGTTGGGATGTATCCCTCGATGGCGAGTCCCCGCCGCACACGGGCATGACGGTCCGGCGGTCGGTCTCACGATACCCCGGGTCGTGCTTGGTGCGGCGCGCGTGCGTGGAGAGTCTTGGCATTGGATGACTTCCGCGAGACTCCGCCCCCCGGCGGTATGGCAGGCCGATAATACGACTCCACACCGCGGGCAACAAGGCGGGCACGTCCGTTTCGCCTTCCGGCACAACGTCCGGGGCCGAAGGATACGAACGAATGAGTCCGAAGTAAGCCATCGGAGTATTTAGACCTCCGACTTTGCATGCGGTTAGCCAGCACGCCCGAATCGTCCCCCGGTGGGCAGAAGCTGCCCCGTGGGCCACGACGATTTCGGACAGTTCCCCTGGACTGCGGATTCATCTATCTTAATCGCTGCTCCGCCCTGGAGTGGCCCCATGAGCGTACAACCGGATTCAACCCGCGATGATTCCGCTTCGGAAGCCCCGCACGCCCTCCGGCGTCAGCGTACCGGTATGGCGCTCGTCGTGACAGCAACGGCCGCGATGCTGTGCGCGCTCCCTATGTACGATGACTTTGTCGCACCGCTCCGTGCACCCGACTCCGCCCGCGCGAGACTCGGTATCGACCCAAACACCGCCGACTGGCACGAATTGGCGCAGTTGCCGGGCATCGGCGAGGCGCTCGCTCGCAGGATCGTGGCCTTTCGCGACAACGTCCGCGCATCCGGCGACATCGACCGCCCAATTTTCTCAAGTCCCGGCGATCTGCGCCGCGTTTCCGGCATCGGCGATCAGACCATCCATGAAGTCGCACCGTATCTGCGGTTTCCGGCGGTTGCCCCTGGCGGCTTGGTTGACAGGGCCGGACCCGCAGGATAGCTTGGCTCGGCGTCAACAGGGGTGTTTCGCCCCTTCGGAGTTCACGCGGCCCGCAACCGAAAGCCCATTCGCAATGTCGGTAAAAGAGTGGTCAGACAACATTTACCTGGGTGAGCTTCAGGACGATCCGCTCTTCTCGGATGACCTGAACTCCCTCCAGGAGACTGTCGAGCGGCAGCCGGGCACGCATGTCGTGCTGGATTTCTCCGGCGTCAACTTTCTGAACTCATCCAACATCGCAAAGCTGCTCAAGCTCCGGAAGCTCATGTCCACCGGCAAGGGCCGCCTTCGTCTCTGCGGGATCAACACCAGCGCGTGGGGCGTGTTCCTCGTGACCGGCCTCGACAAGATCTTCGAATTCTGCGACGACGTGCCCAGCGGCCTGGCCAGCGTCCAGATCGACGCCTGACCGCGCGGCTCGCCGCCCGCGCCGGCAAATTTACAACACCCATTCCTGACATCTTCCACGTTCGCCGCTCTCAAGAGTTGTTCGCGCTCATCCCGATACTTTTAAGTTGAGTCGGTGCTGCGAGCGCATTTTCCGCCGACCGGCTGACGGTTCAGCCTCGGCAACGCGGCTTGAAACGACGGGCGGATTCGCTCAAAACGCCCCCGAACCGCTTGATATCCGGCTGCGTATCCGGGTACGATGCGTTCGCAGGGTGCTGGACCCAGGCGCAGTTTTTGCTCCCCGACCCGTCGGCGCTGTCGTCGGGATTCTGGCAACAGGGGGGTGGAGGGGCCAAGTCCTGTCGACCGCCGCTCCAACTTGCCAGCCTAGGCACGATGCCGACGCCGCAGAACCACCGGCCTCACAGGGAGGTGAGCCCAGCATGTCCAGCGTCATTGGTTCCCCACGCATTGCCTACGAGACGGATGCGCTTCTCTCCGGCCGGCGCGCGCGCAGCCAGGGCCATCAACATTGGACCAGCCCCTATGCCGCGAAGCGAATCCACCTGATCGGCATTGGAGGCTCGGGCATGTGCGGCCTCGCCGGCGTCCTCCTTCGCTGCGGGGCCATCGTCAGCGGTTCCGACCGAGCGGCCTTCAAGGCCCAGTCCCGGCTGGAGGAGCTTGGCGCGACGATCTTCCTCGGCCAGGCCCCGATCAACATTCCCTCCGATTGCAACCTGGTCGTTGCCTCCGCCGCCGTCAAATCGGACAATCCCGAATACGCCGAGGCGGCTCGGCGCGGGCTTCCGCTCATGACCTACGCCCAGATGCTTGGCGAGGTCATGAAGCTCCGCACCGGCATCGCCGTCAGCGGCACCCACGGAAAGAGCACGACGACCGCCCTGACCGCGTTTATTCTCCGCCATGCCAAGAGCGACCCGACTTTCGTCGTCGGCGCGGAGGTAGGACAGCTCGACGGCTCATCCGGCGTCGGCGACGGTCCGCATTTCGTGGTCGAGGCCTGCGAGTACGACCGCTCCTTCCTGAACCTTGCGCCCAAGTTCGCCGCAATCCTGAATATCGAAGAAGACCACCTCGACTATTTCTCCGGCATTGACGACATCGCCGGCGCATTTGCCGACTTCGCCGGGCTTGTGCCCTCGGACGGAGTCATCATCGCAAATGGCGAGGACGCCGTCGTGGCAAAGGCCGTCCGCAGCTGCCGCGCTCCGGTCGAAACCTTCGGCGTCATGCCCGGCGTCTATTGGCGCGCTGCCAACATCGAGGAAACCCAGGGCTGTTATCGCTTCGACATCATGCGCGGCGGCGAGTTCTTCCTGCGCGCCTCGATGGACAACCTCCCCGGCCGGCACCAGGTCACCAACGCGACCGTGGCGACCGCCCTGGCCGCACATGCCGGCGTATCGGCCGAGCAGATCGCCGCGGCACTGCCGCGATTCAGCGGAGCCGACCGAAGGCTCACCCGCCGCGGAGAAGTCGGCGGCATCCTCCTGCTCGATGACTATGGCCATCACCCGACCGAGATCCAGGTCACGCTCCGTGCCGTCCGCGAGCACTATGCCGCGCGAAAACTCTGGGTCGTTTTCCAGCCCCATCAGCATTCACGCACGCGCTTCCTGCTCAACGACTTCGCCCGCAGTTTCGGCCTGGCCGATCATCTGCTCGTGCCGGATATCTACTTCGTCCGCGACACCGCCGCCGACAAGGCCATGGTCTCCAGCAGCCACCTTGTCGAGCGCGTCCGGGCAAACGGCGGTGACGCGCTGTACCTGCCGCGCCACGAGGACATCGTCGAGCACGTGGTGGCCCATGCCCGTTCCGGAGACATCGTTCTCACCATGGGCGCGGGCGACGTCTGGAAGATCGCCGACGAGTTGACGCGCCGGTTGGCATGAAGAGAAGGATTCAGTCTGCGGATTTCGATCCGAGGGTGTCTTGTGTTCGATGATCTGCCGGAGAGCATCTGTCGGCGAAACGCCCCGCTCGCCCCGTTGACCTGGTTCAAGCTCGGCGGCGCGGCGGAATACCTGATCACTCCGCGCGATGAAAACGAACTCGCCACCATCCTCCGCCGCTGCCGCGAGTCGGGCACGCCCGTGCGCTACCTCGGCCTTGGCGCAAACGTCATCGTCGCCGACGAAGGCGTCTCCGGCGTTGTCCTGCGCCTCGATGCCCCCGCCTTCACTTCCGTCTCCGTGGATGGCCCGCGCGTCAGTGCCGGCGCCGGCGTCGACATGACCCGCCTCGTCCTCAGGACCGTCCGCCAGGGACTTGCCGGGCTTGAAAATCTCGCCGGCATTCCCGGCACCGTCGGCGGCGGAATCACCATGAACTGCGGCGGCCGCTACGGCGAGATCGGAACCGCCGTCGAGAGCGTCCGCGTGATTGGTTCGGACGGCCGTGCGTACATCCGAGATCACGACGACCTCTGCTTTTCCTACCGCCACAGCGCCCTCGGGGCAGATTGCGTGGTCGGTGCCGTCTTCTGCCTCGATCCGACCGATCCCGCCGCCCTCGAACGCCGCTTCCGCGAGATTCTCCTCTACAAACAGAACACCCAGCCGCCCCTCGGCGCGCACAGCGTGGGTTGCATCTTCCGCAATCCCGACGGCCGCTCCGCCGGTCAGATCATCGATCAGGCCGGCCTCAAGGGCGTTCGCCTCGGCAGCGCCTATGTCTCCGACCGCCATGCCAACTTCGTCCTCGCCGACGAGGGCGGCAAGGCATCGGACGTTATCAAGCTCATTCGACTGATCACCGAAAGGGTGGAGGATGCCACCGGGACCCGGCTTGAGCCGGAGGTGAAAATCTGGTCGGACCATGCCGACGCCTATGACCCCGCCAGTGCGGCCCCCGAGCGAAGGGATCACCGCCGCGCCCGGCCCGTGCAGGGCGGCGCCGACGCTCGGCCTCCGATCGCTTTTTGCCCATCCATGGAAGGAGACTGAACGTGACCCTCACCAGGACCCGCTTTGACGCCAGCCGCATCAACCGTGCGGCCGCCAACCAGAAGCTCGCAATTACCGTTCTGGCCGGTGGTCCGAGCGGCGAACGGGACGTCAGTCTCGTAAGCGGCAAGACCGTCGCCGCGGCCCTCGAGTCCCTGGGTCACAACGTCTATCTCGAGGACATCAGCCCGGAGAGCCTCGGCGCCCTCGCCCGAAACGTGGATTGCGTGTTCGTCGCGCTGCACGGAACCTTCGGCGAAGACGGCCAGGTGCAGGAGATTCTCGAACGCCGCGGCATCGCCTATTGCGGCTCCGGCCCCGATGCCTGCGCCCTCGCGATGAACAAATATCTCTCCAAGAAAAAATTCGAAGAGCTGAAGCTCCCCACGCCGCGCTATTCCGTCGCCACGGCCGCCACGCTTTGCGAGTCCGTCGCCTGCTGGAGCATGCCCGTCTTCGTCAAGCCCGTAAAAGAAGGCAGCAGCCTGAACTGCCACCTCGTCCGCGACGCCGCCGGGTTCCGGTCCGCCGTCGAATCCGTCATCGCCGCGTACGGTGACGCCATGATCGAAGACTACGTCCCCGGCCGTGAAATCACCATCGGAGTCCTCGGCGATCAGGCCCTGCCGCCCATCGAAATCCGTACGCGCCGCGACTTCTACGACTACCAGGCCAAATATGTCGATGATGATACGGAGTACTTGTTCGACATCGACCTGCCCGAAGACCTCCTCGCCCACATGGAGCGGATGAGTCTCGAGGCCCACAAGGGGATGGGGTGTCGCGATTTCTCGCGCGTCGACTGGCGCGTCGATACCTCGCGCATGCAGCCCTACATCCTCGAGGTCAACGTCATACCGGGCTTCACCAGTCATTCGCTGCTGCCCAAGGCCGCGGCGCGGGCGGGTGCGGCCCTGCCGCAGATGTGCCAGTACATCATCGACTCGGCCATCAAGCGGCGCTTCTCGAAAGGCGTCTGAAAAGCCGCCCGATTCCAGGCTCGGAGACATGCCGCTCGTGGCAAGGACGCGAAAGAGCGACAAGAACTCGGACAATGCCCTCGCCGCCGCACTGGCGGGGGGGATAGCCCGTGTCCGCGCCTTCGTCTCGGGGTGGCCGGCCTCGCGGTGGCTCGCGCTCGCCGCGGGCGTCCTTGTTCCCGCCCTCATGTACGTCGGCTTCGGCCGGATGGAGAACTACGTCCACGGCCTGCCGCGCTACGACCGGGCGCTCCTGCTCAAGTGGGAAGATCTTCCCGCGTGGCTCCGCGTGCCGGACAACCGCCACGTCCTCGACAGCCTCGCCCGCCAGGTCAATCTCCGGTCCACCGACCGCCTCCTCGACGCATCTCTGGCGGCGCGGCTCGGCTCGGCCCTGGCCGATCCCCGGGTCGGCTGGGTCAGGACCGTCGAGCGCGTCCGCGTCGAGCCGTCCGGCGAGGTCTCGATCAAGTGCCGCTTCCGCACTCCGGTGGCATGGGTACGGCACCGCCATTACGGCTACCTCGTCGATGACGAAGGCGTTCGCCTGCCCGGCTGCTACGACATCGCCGACTGCCGTGGCGGGTCGCTTCTCATGATCGAGGGCGTCGCCGCCGCGCCGCCCGAGGTGGGCGAGCCGTGGGACGGCGCAGATCTCGCCTCGGCGCTCAAGCTCTCCGCCATGCTCTCCGACCGGCCCTTCCGCCATCAGATTTCCAGCATCCTCGTTGACAATTACCGCGGCCGACGCGACATGTCCCGCCCCCACATCGAGCTCGTCACCGAGCAGGGCGACAGCCGCATCTGGTGGGGCCGCCCGCCGGGCGAAGAGTTCGGCACCGAGATCTCCGCTCAGCAGAAGGTTACCCTCATGGAGGCCATGTACCGCCAGATGGGCCGCATCGACGCCCACCGCAAATACGTCGACGTCATGACCTGGCCCGACCGGGTCGCAATGCCCGCTGTCATGCAGGCCCCCGCCCAGAGCCGCCTCCTCCGCGGTTAGTTGCAGCCTCCGTCCTCGCCATGCCTTCATCATCCAATCCGTTTATCCGTTGAATCGGGACCCCGCGTTGGACGCTCCCCTTTTTTGATGCTCCCGGCGCCCGGTCTTCGCATTCTCGATGCGGCCTCCTCACACGGACACAGTTTGCAGGGAGCAGATCCATGAACGGAAACGGCTATCGCGCACTTCTCGTGCTGTCTTTCGGCTTCTGCGTCATGGGCGGCAACTGCGCCCCGCCGGGCGTCGATCCGCTGGCGCCCCAGAGTTGGCAGCAACTCCACAGCGGTTCCAAAAACAGCAGTTTCAATTCCGCTCATTCCGTCCCTGCCTCCCTCGCAAATCTGAAATGGAGCGTCTTCACGGGCGTTGCCCCGCTCGCCTCGCCTGTCACGCACCCCAACGGAAACATCTACATCGCCACGCCGTTCTCCGAACTCGTCGGCGTCACGCCAGGCGGCCAGATCGCCCTGCGCAGGTCCTTCGCCACCGGCGAGATTTTCATGACCTCGCCCGCCATCGATCGCTTCGGAGACATCTATCTGATTGCCTATCGAATCGAGCAGGGCTCAAGTGGCAACGCCGTCTCCTGCCGCCTCCTCCGCATCGCCCCGAACGGCAACATCCTCCGGGAGGCGCCGATCCCGGTCACCATGTCTTCCCCCAAGATTGCGAATGACATGATCTTCATCACGTCCCGGACGGAGCTGATCGTGCTCAATCGGGACCTTGCGGAGATCACGCGGGCGTTTGCCGGCGGCGGCGGCGACATCTGCGGCTCGACTGGCTTCTACTTCCTCGACCGACTGCTTACCTGTATTCCCGGAGACTTCCTCTGCTATTTTGTCCTCGAGCCCGGTCAGCAACCCCGCGAACCCTCACCCGCCATCACCACCGATGCGAACCTTACGAACCCCGACGAACCCCTGATCGTCGTTTGCAACTACCCCGGCCTCGTCTGCTTCAAGCTCGTCGGCAATACGCTCCAGCGTCAGTGGGCCTTCGAACTCGACACCGACGTCTGCGACGACAACAACCCTTCCTTCACCTCTCCCGCCATTGTCCTCGGCGGCGTCGTCCTCGTCGGCTACAACTCCGACAACCTCGTCGCCTTTGACATTCTCACCGGCGAACACATCTGGTCCGTTGCGAACTCCGGCATCATCGGCGCGCCCTCCGCCGGACTGGGCGATGCCTACGCCGCCACGCTGGGCCAGTTGCTGCGCGTCCGTGGAAACGGCACCATCGCGCGAAGCGAATCAATCGGAAACGGCGGATTCTCCGCTCCCGCCGTCACCCTCGACCATGTTTTCGTCGCCAACCCCTCCGGCCTCTTCACCTTCTCCCTCACCCTCGATCCGATCAGTCATGTGCCGATCGAGATGAGCAGGCATTCAGACCCCGTCGTCGATGCCTCGGGCACCGTGTACGTCCTGAGCGACGATGGGTTCCTCCAGGCCTTTGGCGGCTCGCCGGTCGCGGCATTCCAGTTGCCTTCGAAGCACGCATGGACCGCGCCACAGAACGCCTGGTCGATCTCCTACCGGGCCGATCAGCCGCTCGACTTCTCATTCGCCGGTGTGTTCACCGGCGCAGGCGGTGTTCATTCCGACCGGGACGGAAAAATCGGCGCCTTCTCCGTACCCGGCGGAGTCAATGCATCGTGCCGGACGACGCGCCCGCTCACCCTGGGCCGGCATGACCTGGTCGCATACGCCGACGACACCGGCGGGACGAATCACACCGCCCGGATCACCGTGAACGTCGTCAACCATCCCCCGGCGGCTCAGATCGTCTCCCCGGTTGCGACCGACAGCCTCTCCGCCGGCAGCCTGACGACCCTTGCCGCCGAGGTCGCCGATGTCGACGAGGCCGCGTTCCCTGATTCCCGAATTCGCTGGCATTCCAGCCTCACCGGCGATCTGGGCGTCGGCAGAACGTTGCAGGTCGCTCTCGCCGAGGGCATCCACGCGCTGACGTGCACCGTCACCGATGAAATGGGGGCGCAGTCCGCCGCTTCGATTCAGGTGTCCGTCGCGTCCACAAATTGACGTCGCGTCGCCGACGGGTAACGCGCCGGCATACCGCCGGATTCCGCGCGGACAGTGAGCCATGAGATTATGCGAACGCGGGAAGCAGCCCGGCTCCCGCTTCGGCGCGGTGCGTGCTTCCACTCCCGCCGTTGTCCGACATGAGAATGCCGGCCTCTTCCCCTCGGCCGATGGCCGCCCATTTCCGCCTCGCGGCGCGCCGCCACCGCTGGCGGATGGGCCGTTTTCGAGCTATTCTTATTATCCGGCGGAACGATGCCCGCGCCGGGGCCTGCCCCGCGTATCGCGGACCGGGCCCCGCTGAAAATCTTCCGGACCGCCGCCGCCAATACCCTTGCGTGCCGCCTTCGTGCGCGGCCGATGGGAATGCACATGGACCCAGCCGCCGATCCCAAATCCTGGCTGACGACCCTTCAGGATCTGCTCCACTATTACGTGCCGCCCCTGGAGCCTTCCGCCCCCTTTGTCGTCGGTTGTCTCGCGGCGATTGCCGCCGGCCTCTTTCTCGTCTTTCGAAGTGCCCGCTCCGAGCGGATGGTCGTCTGCTGCTTCGCCTTCCTCCTCGGCGGGTGGATCGGCTGGAAAGCCTCGGAACTCATCGGAACCCCCGGCCCGATCTCCATGGCCGTCGTCGGCGTCATACTCACCGTCATCAGCTACCGCACCTATCGCATCTGGCTCGCGGGCGGATCGGTCGTCGTTCTCTTTCTCGCCGCCGTCGTGTTTCAACTCGGCCGCGGAGACCTTTCGCGCTATCTCCCCACCCTCGATCAGGCAAACGAACGCATCAAGGGCGGGATGATCACCGCCCTCCCCGGCCCCGACGAGCAGATGCGCAGCTTGCACGAACAGGCGTCGGTGCAGTACGAAAAGTTCAAGGAAAAGGTCTCGACCGAGCTGAAGGCCCTCGGCCCGGTCGGCTGGATCATCCCCTTCGCGGCCGCGCTGATCGGCGCCGCCCTGGCCTTCTGGGCGCTCCGCGTCTTTTCCGTCGTGTGGATGGGGCTGTTCGGAGCGCTGATCGCCGTCTTGGCGGCCGAGGCGCTCCTCTGTGCCCAGTGGCCGGACCTGCGCCCCCGGCTCTTTCAGGAGCCGCTCGTCTCCATGGGAATCATCGCCGGGCTCTGGCTGGTCGGGCTGGTCCTTCAGGCCAAGGAAGCCCGGCTCCCCCGGCGAAACGTCAAGTCCGCGCCCGGCGAAAATAAAACGAACCCGCAGCCGGCGTGACGCCCTCGTCCCGATCTACCCGAGTGCAAACAAATAGATCGTTCCAGCGGACGGCCACGGCGGCCGGGGTTCTGGGGGGTGGAAGCTTTGTAAAAAGCCGGGCGGAAAGGTGCTGGCCCTGGCACCCTTCCGACCCGTACGCATTTCTACTCTAACTTTAGCCCGAGGCGACTATTTCGTTTTCGTTCGGCTCGTGCCTCCTACAGGTATGAACACCTTTTCGCGCCCGGACCGGGGACGAAAAATCGACGGATTTTTCGCGCGTCTCTAACCAGCCCGGCCTCAAGCACTTACGCCGCCGTGCCCCGCGCTCGTCCGGGCCGCCGGGCTCAGCCGCGAGCGGCCGGCCCGCTTCCGGGCGGCTTTCGCACGCTCCGCGCTCTTGCCCCCGCACGGGCACGACGGCAGGGCGGCCCGTCGCGGGCCGGCGCGCCCGGGCGCCGCCGCCCCGCGCCGAGTGACACAAGTTTGGCACTCACGCCTCCGCCGCCGGCCGCGCCGAAGATTTTTCCGAAAATTCCCGTGACTCGCTTCCGCGCGCGTCGCTCGTGTCGACGGAGGCACGCTCTCGGGCCCGCGCACGCCGTCAACCTCGTCGCCGCCGGCCCGGTCGCGCCTTCGCGTCCGGATCGTCCGTTCACCACGCGCGCTCCGGCCGACCCGCATCGGTTCATCACGCGTCCGCGTCCCCGGCGCTCGTCGCGCCGCACGGACGGGGTGCAGGGGTAACGGCGAGCCTTCGGACTCCCACGCGGAAGACCGCGAACGAAACGGCCATGCCCGGCCGGACGGGGATTCCGCGCGCGGAGCGTTCCGGGGCCGCCACGGCACGAAAGCGAGGCCTCGCATGTTCACGAAGAAACTGGCCGCGGCACTGTGTGTCTGCATGGCGATGACGGGCGCGTCGGAGGTCGCGCTCGGCCTGCCGGACGATCGGTCGGTCTTCTACAACCTGCGCGAAGACCCGGAGGACCCGGAGAGCGACGTCGTCTTCCGCATCGAGCTGGTCCTGCACGCCATGTCCCAGTCCGGATCGACCGTCAGCTGGCGCATCGACGAGGCCGTCTTCACCCAGCTCGACGGCCAGACCGTCGTCGGAGAGTGGTCGAAGGCCCTCCCGACCGTGCCGGGCCAGAGCGGCCTTTGGGAGGTTGCCCACGCCGACCCGGACGCCCCGGCCCTCGAGGAGTTCGACATGCCGCCGCACCTGATTGGCACGGCGGAGCGCAAGAGCGGCAGCGGAGCGGACCTGGCCTTCGATTTTGAAGGCGTTGCCTACACGCCGCCGCCCGGCGGACCTCCGTTCGACCCGACGGCGGCGATCGACCACGAGATGCAGAATGCATCGACGCTGGAGGTCATCATCGAGGACGAGGATGAGCCGGCGGAAATGGAAGGACAGTAACTCGTAAATCGCACCGTACGCGCGAATTTTCATCGCTGCGCCGTGGACGGTGCGCTGGTTGTGTCCAGCGCGCCGGCCCGGCGCGCCGATCTGCGCGCGAAGTTGCGTCGATTACACTCATTCGCAGTGGCATATCTCGGTTCCCAATCCTGATTGTCCGTCCGAATGACATACAGATCAGATTCCTCCTCTAATTCGATGTGTGGTCCAAGGAATCGGCATTGTTGCGGGATCTTTCGCAAACTTCGCCAAGCCAAGTCGACTTGACCTGAGTAGGGGGGGGTACAATCTGGCCACTGTGGTTCGAAATCAATGATGGGAAATCGGGACATCGGTTGATCAGGCGCCCCCACGCTTGGCGCGCGTTGCGCCGTGGCGAACGGGCGCGCGAGTATCGGCGAGCCCCTGGGTTTCTGCACACGTCTTTCTGTTGGTTAAACGGCACGAAGTGCATGCACTTGGATCCGTGCGAGGAGCAAACTTAGGAGCCGCCACATCGCGAAAGTTGAGGTCTGCCATGATTGCGAGAACACTGTCGGCCACGTTTTTCATCCTTTTTGCGTATGCCGGCGCGCCGGAGGCCGCGTTCGCCCTTCCTTCGGATCGGTCGATCTTCTACAACCTACGCGAAGATCCGGAGGATCCGGAGAGCGATGTCGTCTTTCGCATCGAGCTGATCCTGCACGCCATGTCGGCCACCGGCTCGACCGTGAAGTGGCGCATCGACGAGGCCGTCTTCACCCAATACGACGGGCAGACCGTCCTCGGCGAGTTCTCCAAGGTCCTGCCGACGGTGCCGGGCTCCGACGGCCTCTGGTGGGTGACGCACGCGAACACGGAAGCACCGACGCTGGATGAGTTCGACATGCCGCCGCACCTGACGGGCACGGCGGAGCGCAAGAGCGGCAGCGGAGCGGACCTGGCCTTCGATTTTGAAGGCGTTGCCTACACGCCTCCGCCGGGTGGGCCCCCCTTCGACCCGACGGCGGGCATCGACCACTCGATGAAGAACGCATCGACGCAGGAGATCATTGTTCAAGCGGAGGAGGAGCCGACCGAGATGGAATGAGAGTCAGGGTCGAAGTGCCTGTCATCGCGAGTCGATGCCAACTGGGTTGGGGTCATCGCCGAGCCGTGGCCGGCGCGCTGGTCGTCACCAGCGTGCCGGCGCGGCGCGCTGCCCGGCGGGCGATAAGGTTTCGGTTCCGTCGAATCACATCGAGATACTTCGTCTTCCAATACTGTTCATTTGCAAGAATCCCGCGTGCCTCGATTTCCTTGAGTGCGGCTTCGCACTGATCCAGGTACAACGCACCCTTTCGATCGCCCTCCTGCGTATCGAAGTCCAGCTCCCACGTCGCGAACTTGCTGATAGCAGTCAGGTGCTCGGTTTGTATTTCGGCGGCACTTGGGTACTTAGCCGCTAATTCCGAGGTGATGTCATACATTCGCTGATAGGTACACAGCGAGTCGTCGAGCAAATCCAACCTGCGTTGTGCGTAGCCAAGGGAGCTAAGCGTCGTGGCCAGGGCGAGCCAGGTTGAAGGACTGCCTTCCTCGAAGACCAGTTCCTCCTGAATGCTCACGGCTTTTTCGAGTTCAATCGTCGCAGCCCACCAGTCCATACACTCACGCAGGTAGCGGCCGCGCGCCGTGTGCGAACGGGCCATACATCCTCTAGCCAGCTTGCTTCGCGGATTCAACCGAATCATGTCTTGCGCGATCCGATGGGCCGCCTCCAGATAAGGCGGCCGGCTGTCGTCTTCATTCAAGTCCATAAAGGTGCCTGCCAACTGAGAATTCGTCTCAAACAGGGCTGCTTTCCATTCCAGGAGGTCCGGCTCGACACTGCACAGGTATTCGCCGGTCGAGATGGACTGCTTGAGAGTGGCAATGGCGTCGTCGATCATGTTTTCCGAGCGATATCGCTTGGCCAGCTCGATTTGCGATTTCCAGAGTTGATGCCGCAGAATGACGTTGGTCGTTCCACCCGCACAAAGCTGTTCGCGAATGGCCACCGCCTTC
Source organism: Planctomycetota bacterium (assembly GCA_003576905.1). Lineage (GTDB taxonomy): Bacteria > Planctomycetota > Phycisphaerae > UBA1845 > UTPLA1 > UTPLA1. The sequence goes on from QEVG01000038.1 coordinate 19,539, forward strand.
CTGAGCAACCTGATGGATTCAGCGCCTTGAGATAAGTATGCAAGCGTTCGGCCCTTGAGCGACCAGTACTCGGCGATCAGCGAACCCCACCGCAGCTCGCTATGCCGTTCCTCGTGTTCAGGAATGCCGAGTTTTTCGAACTCGCTCAGCAGCTCCAGCGATCGCGTGTGAAAACCCTGATTCGATTCGAACTGGGCGAAGGCCATGAGCGTGGACGCTTCCTCGAACAGGGCATCGTCACCGCCGGATAGCTCACCCATCGCCTTCTGAACTTCCGCCAGCGATGCCTCGAAGTGACTTCGCTGTTCCGGCGATGGGATCGAACCGAGCTTGCGATGGGCGCGGACCACGGCGAGATGGGCGGCCAATCGTTCATCCGGGTTGGTACTCATGTTGCGAGCCCCGCGGACGCTCTTATCTCTGAATGACTGGTAGAACGCCGTTGCGTCCGACGGTCGATTGAGCGCCGCGGCCACGTCGCCCTGCTTTTCGAGGATTTGCCGGGAGAGCCCGTCAAGCGATACGTCGTCCCGGACTAGGTTTTGAAGGTCATCGAGTTTTTTCGCGATGCCGGTCATCAGCCGGTCGCGGACCTTGGTGCCCCCGGCCAGCGTGGCTACCGATTCCTCCATCTTGCCGGCCACCGTGTTGAACAGTTCGTGCGCCAGCGTCGCGACGGCCCGCGCGGTGTCGCGCTCGTCGGCGGCCCGCGCCCATTGAAGGGTAATCACGACCGACGCGACGACCAGCACGACGAGCAGGATCGAGGCGAAGGCGGTCTGAAGCTTATACCGCCGGAGGTTCTTGCGCAGCACGTAAAACGTGCTGGCCGCCTTGGCCACCACCGGCTCGCCATTCAGGTAGCGCTGGAGGTCATCGGCCAGTTCGCCCGCCGACTGGTACCGCCGCTCCTTTTCCTTCGAGAGGGCCTTGAGCGTGATCCGCTCCAGGTCGTCGTCCCGCGTGCCGCCCCGGCTGATGACGCTGCCCGTGCCCGAGATCTCGATCGCCTTGCGGAACGGCCGCGGATCCTGGCGCTGGATGTTCTCAAGTGCGATCCCCGGAGCGACGTCGACGTCGTAGGGAAACGTCCCGGTGAGCAGCCGGTAGAGGATGACCCCGAGCGTGTAGGTGTCCGAAAGCGTGTCGGCGTCGCGCGAATGGCCGGCGGCCTGTTCCGGGCTGAGGTAGTGCAGCGTCCCGATGACCTGGTCGGCCTGCGAGAGGGTCAGCCCTTCCTTCCCCCCGTCGTCGAGCAGCTTGGCAAGCCCGAAGTCCAGGATGCGCGGCTGGTCCTCGACGTCGACGAGGATGTTCATCGGCTTCAGATCGCGGTGAATGATCCCGCGCTGGTGCGCGTAGTTCACCGCGCGGCATACCTTGATCATCAGCCGGACGCAGTCCTTGGCCGACGGTTCGTTCAGATAGACGTACTCGTCGATCGGCAGCCCCTCCACGTACTCCATGACGTAGTAGGGCCGCCCCTTCACCTCGCCGCTGTCATACACCGTGACGATGTTCGGGTGCTTGAGCTGCGAGTTGATCTCCACCTCGCGGGCGAACCGTTCCCGGCGGTGCTTCTTGTTCAGCAGTCCTTCGAGCAGGATCTTCAGCGCGACGCGGCGACCCGTGGAGCGCTGGATCGCCTGGTACACGATGCCCTGCCCGCCGTGCTCAAGACGCGACAACAACTGGTAGTTCGGAAGCTGCTCCTGAAGAGCGCGAAGCTCCGCGCGATCCTCCGCGTCGAGGGCGTCTCCGGCCGCCGGGATCTTCGCCGACGTCTCGCGCCGGCGCCGGGCTTCGAAGATCGATTTCGCCGTGGCCAGCGCCTCGGCCAGTTCCGGCATCAGCTCGCGATGGGCCGCCAGAACCGCCGACTCATCGACCGGCTCGCCCGCCTCCCAGCGGCCCAGCGCGTCGTCCACCACCGCCCGGATGCGCTCCATGCGGCCTTCATCGTTTGGATTGGAATGAGAATGTGCCTGGCCCATGATTCCGACATCATAACCGGTACAGCCTGAAATCGTTCACGCCTGGCTTTCAGGGGGCGGCTTGTCCTTTCGGCGGATCGTGCTGCCGGAAAGAAAGCGCGAGGCCCGGCCCAGCCGTTTGCGGAGTTCGCGGAGGCCCTCGCGGACGAGGTCGCGGACAGCCTCGGGCGACTTGTTCATGAGCTTGGCGGTTTCTGCCAGCGTCTTGCCCTCTATCAGTCGCAGGGTCACGGCCAGCCTGCGGTTTTCCGTCAGCGTGGCCAGGGCCTCGGCGATCGGGCCGTCCGCTTCGCGAAGGGCGGCGATCTTGCTCGGGCCTTTTTCGGCGGCAACGGCGTTGCCCCAGAACGACTGCGACGAGCGCGCACTGGCCCCTTCGCGAAGGGTTTTGACCCCACCGCCGCGCTTCTTCCGTTCGGCCGCCCTCTTTTGATTAATCAGGATGTGCCCGGCGACCGTCTTGAGCCAGGCCGATCGCTCCTCCGGCGGAATGGCAAGGAAAGTCTCCCGTTCGTGCGCAAGGACGACCAGAACGGTCTCATTGACGATATCCTCCGCCGAGACCGTGCCCTTAAGGCTTTTGGGGATCCGGTAGCGGATGAACTCCTGGAGGTGGGCCAGGTGCGGCTTCAGGGCTGCTTCGAGCTGTGCGTCATTCGAGGGGAGCATCGGACTACGCGGCCACGGGGGCGGATAGGGGGTAATTCTGACTCGAAATCCGGGCAAATCCGGTACCGGCCAAAGGGGCGCCGGGTAGCTGTTCTCCCGCCGCCGCCCGCCGGGGGCCCCGGACTGCGCGGAGCGTGGGGTTTTTCCGATTATACGGAGCATATTCGACGGAATCTATCGGGATTTTCGATTCTGCGCGGGGGCGAATGCCGTGGCTCGGTGGGGCGCCGCGCCGGCGGACGGGAAATAGCAGCATGCTTGCGCCAGGTGCCATCAGACTGCCCACGCGCGGCATGGCGAGAATCTCCTCGCGAAGCGAGTTGTTTTTCTCCGCGCAGGTAGCTCGCTGAGGACCGCCGCGCGTCCTCTTCGCGTCGGGTTGAACAGCGTAAAAAGAAAAGTGGTCCCCCCGCTCTCGGGCCGGAGAGTAGAGTAGAGAAAGGAGGCTCTCTATCTGGGGGGACCGAAAGAGAGGATAGTTGCTACGGCCCGACGGGTCAAGCGCAATTCACGGAATTTTTACCAGCAAGCAGCAAAGTCTGAGGGTCGAGCCTCAAGGATGTCATTGTCGGGCGCCGTGGCGTTTCACACAGGATAAACCGACCGGCGCCGCCGCGTCGTACGACCCTCTCCGCGCGATGGTAGTCGAAGCTACGATTTGTGAAGCAGGCTCATGATCTCCGCCCGCGTCGCCGGGCTGGTGCAGCATTCGCCCCGGATCGCCGATGTGATCATCACGCTGCCCGGCTTCTTGACGCCCCGGCACGTCATGCAGCTGTGCTCCGCCTCCATCACCACCGCCACCCCCTTGGCATTCAGCTCGCTCATCAGCAGGTCGGCGATCTGCGTGGTCAGGCGCTCCTGAACCTGCGGACGCTGGGCGAACGCGTCCACAATTCGCGCCAGCTTGGACAGGCCGATCACCTTTCCGTCCGGCAGGTAGGCGATGTGTGCCCGCCCCTCGAAGGGCAGGAGGTGGTGCTCGCACATGGAATAGAACGAAACGTCCCGCAGGACGACCATTTCATCATACTTCTCGCGGAAGAACGTCTTGAGGTGGTCCTTCGGATCGATGCGCAGCCCGGCGAACATCTCGGCGTACATCCGCGCCACGCGCTGCGGGGTCTCCCGCAGACCCTCCCGGTCCGGGTCTTCGCCGACGGCGAGCAGAATCTCGCGGACGGCGGCCGCGATCCGCGCGTGGTCCACGTCCCTGGCAGGCAGCTTACTTTCCTTCATACGGGCCTCCCTGTCGCCGGCCACCGGCCCTTTCCTGAAAGCCCTCTCGGGCGCGCGAAGCACGATCCCCGCGTCAGGGATGGGCATACTTCTCGGAAGTCGCCAGGTCGAACGGCTGATGGTCGGGATTATAGACGGCCCCGCGGAACTCGGCCCGGCACTTGTAGCAGACGGTGACCCTGCCGACGAAAAAGTAGATCACCGCGTCAATCGCGACGAGGGCGAAGAGCGTGCCGAACGTCGCCACGATGTTCTCGAAGTAATAAAACACCGACGCCGCCAGTCCGAAGGCGATCACCAGCAGCAGCCCGAGCCGCTGCGGAAAGTCCTTGCGGATGAAAAACTCCCGGCCTCCGCAGGCCGGGCAGACCGTCACCTCGCGCCGCGCCGCGAGCGCAGCGGACGCAGCCAGCGCGTGGCTGTCTCCGCACGCGGGACACCGCGCCTCCACCGGGCCGGGCGATGCCAACGTCGCTGACACCCAGGCGCGGCACTCGGGCCGCGGACATCGAACGCGAATGGAAAGTGGCGGGTCGTGCGGCATTTTACAACTGTGCGATGACGTCGAGCTGGTGCGCCTTTCGCCCGCCGCGCGGCGTGCGCGCGTCGGATACCTGGCTTCCCAGCAGGGTCTTCGCCATCTCCACGGCGCGGGTGACGAGGGCCTCGGCCCCTTCGTGCAGTTCGCGGCTCCGCTGAACGTAGTCGGTGTTGCGTTCCATGTCCTCGGCCGACCAGCCGCGCGAGTGGGCGATGAACGGAAACTGCGGAACGACGCAGCCGATCTCCGTGAAGAAGCCGAGCATCTGCCCCGCCACCGCCTGGATGTTATCCTGCCCCCCGGTGATGATGAAGGCCGCGACCTTGTTGCGGAGGAGAACCTTGTTGGCGATGGTGACCTGGTTCTGGATGCAGTTCATCCGCTCGACCATCTTGTAATAGAGCGAGCTGGCCGCGCCCCAGCGGATCGGCGTGGCAACGAGGATCACGTCGGCCCAGTGCACGATCGCTTCATACACCCGGTCGAGTTGATCGGTGGGGTCCATCTGCGTGATCGAGCAGGGCCACGTGCAGGCCTCCGCGGCCTTCGAATAATACCCCTCGCACGGGCGAAAGGAGAGTTCGCGCAGGTGGATGTGCCGCGCCTCCGCACCCAGCTTCTCGGCGGCATGGCGGATCGCCGTGGCGAGCAGGTCGTCCGACGTCGAGTAGCGCGGGTGGGCGTTGTCCATGACCGTCGTGGAAATGCCGACCACGCGGATCGGACCGGCCTCCCGCGAGATCTTCCGCGCCAGCGGGTGCGGGTCGTGCGGAGCCCGCGTGCGCCGCGTGGACGGCGCGAGGTTGATCAGCAGCCGGCCGGATTCGATCTTCACCTCGTGCACGGGCACGGCGTCCGCCTCATAGCCCGGCTCGCCCAGCCCCGTCGCCCGGTGAAACTTCCAGTTGTGCCAGGGGCAGACTACGTAATCGCCGTCGAGATGTCCCTTGCCGAGCGGTCCCGCGACGTGATTGCAGACGCCCGAGATCGCCCGGAACTCACCGTTGACGTAACTGAGCGCAAAGCGGGTCTTGTCGACGCGGACCTCCTGGAGGGGGGCGCCCCTGTAGCGCTCCGCGGGGCCAAGATCGTGCCATTTTTCTTCCGCCATGGACCGAACTCCTCCGCCGTCTTACGGGCTTGCGGCTTCCGCGTGGGCCCGCATGTAGTTCGCGATGCGCCGGTAGAACTCCTGCGCGACCGCCTGTTCGGCGACGATGACTTCGTCCGCCCCGCGCTGTAGGGCCTGGAGACCCGTGCTCGTGTAACGCGTGCTGGCGATGATGTGTATCTCCGGGCGGATCGTGTTGGCGGCCTCGGTGGCCCGCAGCGCCGCGTCCTCGTCGGGAATCGCCAGCGCCAGCACGCTCGCCGTGTCGATGCCCGCTTTGCGCAGGATCTCTTCAGACGAGATATCCCCTTCAATGATTTGGTTGCCGATGTTCCGCTGCGCGGCGCACGTGTTCGGGTTCATCTCCACGATGACGAACGGTACGCCGCACGCCTTCAGATACTCGGCAATGAATCGTCCGCCGACCCCGTACCCCGCGATGATGACATGACCGCGCATGCGTCCCTCCGACCGGTAGGTACCCGGCATTATACGCCAGACCCCACCGCCGTGCGGCCCCGCGTGGCGCGGCTCCCGAACGGCGCCGCCGATGGGCCGGCCGCCGCGCCGCCGATTGACTCGGCGGGCCGTGCTGGTTCAGATGGCCGGACCGAGTCCGGGGAATCGCTCATTCAGTCGAGAACAACCATGACGCCCGACGCCCCCACAGAACAATCCGGCGTGATGAACCTGTTCAAGCCGGTCGGCCGGTCGTCGGCCAGGTTCGTGTATCGGCTCCGGCCGATCCTCGGCGTGCGGAAGGTCGGTCATGCCGGGACGCTCGATCCCTTCGCCGACGGCGTGCTCGTCGCCTGCGTCGGCAAGGGCACGCGGCTGGTGGAGCGCATCATGAATCTCCCCAAGCGCTACCGAACGACCATGCGCCTGGGCGTGACCAACGAAACCTTCGATACCGAGCGGCCGCTTGAGCCTGTGCCCGGCGCACGGCCGGTATCGGCGCAGGATGTCGCGTCCGCGGTGGCCGGGTTCGTCGGGAGCATCAAACAGATCCCTCCGATCTACAGCGCCATGCGCATCGGGGGCGTTCTGAGCTACGAACTTGCCAAAAGGGGCCGGCCCGTCGAACTGCCGCCGCGCCCGGTCACGATCTACGACATCCGAATTAACGCGTATGAGTGGCCGGTTCTCGATCTGGCCGTCGAGTGCGGCCGCGGAACGTACATCCGGGCGATCGCCCGGGATCTCGGCATCCGGCTCGGCTGCGGCGCGGTCTGCCAGACGCTCCGCCGCGAGGCGGTCGGGCCGTTTCGGGCCGAAGACGCGATCAACCTCGATGATGTGCCGAATGACCGCGTGCCGCCTGCCCTCATACCGCTCGAAAAGGCAATCGAGCTGATCGGCTGATGCACCCGCGCCTATTGGGGACTCAGCGCGGCCATCGAGGCGTCCAGGTCGCGCAGGCTGATGTCGAGCAGTTGCAGGGCGTAGTTCTTGTTGTGAATGCCGTTGCCGGACTTCACGAAGTGAAGGTTTGAACGCGCCTGTCCGACCCGGTGCTCGACCTCCGGAGAGATCGTCTGGCCGGCCTCGCGAAGCTCCTTGATGCGCGTTTCCACGCGCGCCAGCGAGGCTTCCACTTCCTTGACCGAGCTGTCGATCTCGTTCACCCACTGATCGAACAGATTGCGATAGTCCTCTCCGTGGCAGGCCACGCAGGTCGCCTGGGTCGCCTGCACGAGCGGATCCCCCTTGAAGTCGCTGCCCGACTGCGTGTGACAGGCGCGGCAGTTCAGCCGCGAGCCGAACATGGCGTTGGGCATGTCGACCGCCGCCCCCTCGCCGCCGGTGCCCATGAGCAGTTGCACCTGTTCGCGGTGGTGGCTGGGATGGCAATGCTGGCAGTCGTTGATGACCGGGGCGAGGAAATCCTGGCTGGTGCCCACGTGCATGGCGTCGATCAGCTTGTGCTGCACCGAACGGTGGCAGTCGCTGCACCGGGCGCGCTGGTTGGCGACGTGAACGCGGTGATACTCTGCGACGATCTCCGTATTCCGCCGACCGAAATCGACGAGAAACCGCTGCTGGTCGTGGCAATGCGTGCATTCCCGGGCGGTCACCGTCGCCGCCCCCTGGATGACGTCCATGTGGCAGCTCGCGCAATCGATGCCGCGGTTGACGATGTCCATGTGGTCCATCAGCGCCGCGGTTGCCGGCGCGGTGTCGGGCATGCCGGTAAGCCGGGATTCCTGCGGCGGCATGCTGTGAACGGCAATTTTTCGCGTCGGCGGCTCATGGCACTTGAGGCACTCGCCGGTGTCGCGGTTGAAGCTCTGATTCGTGAAGTGACACACGAAACAAGTCTGCTGATCAACGGCGAAGTGGTTCTTCGACGTCGCATCGTAGGTATGACACGCCGAGCAGTTCAGCCCTTCCAACTGCGACAGGCGCAGCCGCGTGTGCTCCTGGCGCATGAGCAGGGTGGCGTCATCCGCTAGGTGCGGAGCCCCAAGCTGATCGAGCAGTGAGCGGATTTCCGTCTCGCGTTCGACCGCCGGCTTCACCGAGCGGCTTGCCGCCTCGACCTTTGCGTAGTCCTCGGGCGAGAGCTTTTCGCGCAGGCGGCTCGCGACCTGGGCGATCTCTTTCTCGATTTCCTTCAGGCGGGCGTCCTCGCCGATATGCTTGGAATGCACGAATCGGACCGTCGGTGACCGCGTGATTTCCGTCTCATGTCCCGAAACCAGCCGCTTCTCCTTGCGCGGTTCGCCGATCAGCAGCATCTTGTCGAGGTGCTCGCCGTCGCCATGACACTTCGACCGCATGCAGCTCGCGTCGTCCACGTGGGCCCGGGGGCGGCCCGCCCCGTAGCGCCCGCTGAAATAGCTGGCGAGCTGCGACAATCCTTTGAACTTCGCCTTGATCGTGTGCTGTTCGCCGGGGGCGTAGTGGCATTCCACGCACCAGACGTCGAGCTTGGCCCCGTGCTTGTCCTGGGACCAGGACTCGTAATAGGGATCCATGATGTGGCAGGTGCCGCAAAAATCCGGCCGCGATGTGTAATACTCCGCACCGCCGATGCTGACCGCGCCGAGGATCAGCCCCGACAAAAGAACGATTCCGACCGTGCGCGCGATGCGACGAGGCGGCTTGACCGGGCCGGGATTGCCGGATTCGGGATCGGGTGTCGAACCGGGGACCGAATCCGCTTTCGGAGTGGACATGCAAGACCCTCACCTGTTGAACCGGGCTTTCCCGTGGCACCTCGTGCCCGCGGGCACGTGCCGCAGATCGCCACGCGCGCTGCCCGGATCGATTCGCGACCGGGGCATTACGCCGCACCCGGCGCGCGACTGTAATCTCAAGTCGTTGCGCTATGCAATCGCCGTGCCGGTCTCGGCGAGCTGCGCACTCCGGATTGTGAATCGACGCAGACCGGGTGGAAAGTATAATTCAGAACAATGTGTGGCGGTGCCCGGGCCGCGATCTACAAAAGGGCCGTGACAGACGCGGCCAGGACCGGATTCCACGATTCTCATGCATCTCTCACGGCCAACACCCGCCGAGGTTCGCCCTGCAACCAACATCGCCGGCGCGTTGCTTGTCGCGATGGCGGGATTGGTGACGGCCCCCGGTTCCCTTTCCGCCGCGCATCCCTACGAGGCGGTCCCGACGGCGACCTTCGTCCGTTCGGACCCTCCGGGACTCACCATGCCCACCGATGTCGCCGTCGGACCGGACGGCCGCGTATACGTCGCCGACGGCGTTAATCGGCGCGTTGTCGTGTTCGATTCGACCGCCGCGCGCTCCGATGAGTTGCGGTCCATCCCGGGGCCGGGCGGCCCGGTCGAACTGGGCAACCCGACGGGATTGGATGTCGATCGCGCCGGCAGGCTGTTCATCGCCGATGCCGCGCGGCATGGATTGATCGTCCTCACCGCCGATGGAACGCTTGAGCGGGAAATCCCCTTCCCGACGGCGGAGGGCGAGTATCCCGCCGACATCACCGACGTTGCAGTTTCTTCAGACGCCGGCGTCGCCTGGCTGGCGGACAACGACAACAACCGAGTTATCCGTCTCGACCTGGCGACGGGATCGCGGAAGGAAATGGGGGAGTACGGCTCGTCGGTGGGCCAGCTTATTCACCCGTTCATGCTCGCCGTTGATGACGACGGCGATGCTTTCGTCTCCGACGTGATCAACGGACGCGTGGCGGTCTTCACAAGGAACGGCGCGCCCTCCCAGCCGGTCGGAGCATACGGCATCGACATCGGACAGACCTATCGCCCCAAGGGCGTCGCCTGCGACGACATCGGGAATGTCTGGGTGTCGGACAGCGTTCTGGGTGTTGTTCAAGTGTTCTCCAACGACGGCGTGACGATCGACGTCCTCCGCGATGCGGCGGGCAAGCCGCTTCGCTTCAACATGCCCATGGGGCTGGACTTTCAGCAATTTGCCGCAAGCAAGCCGTCCGCCGGCGCCGGGCGATCGGACGACGTGCTAAGAAAGTTCGACCTTTACGTGACGGAGCTGGGCGCAAATCGCGTCACGAAGCTGAGCGTCACGCGCGGACCCAAGCCCCCTCCGCAGACCGACCGCCGCCCGGTCAGGATCGTCGGCGGACAGGCCCGCGCCTGCACCGTATGTCACGTCGAGTGGATCGAGCCGTTTTCACGAAATCAGCCCTCGACCCTTGCCGATCCGCCGCCCTCGACAACGCAGGAGCCGGCCGTCAGCCGGGCGGACATGTGCCTTTCGTGCCACGACGCGTCAGTGGTTGATTCGCGTGACCGTGTCTGGCAGCACCACGGCCACCAGACAGGCATCGCGCCGCCTCCCGGAATGACGATCCCGCCGCACCTGCCGCTCGTGGATGGAAAGGTGGCCTGTCGCACGTGCCACTCGGCGCACACCGGGGGTAGGTTTGACGCGGACTTCCGCACGGCGGTCTTTCTGCGCATGCAGAACGTCGCCTCGGAGCTGTGTATCAGTTGTCACCAGGACAAGACCAAGGGCCCGGAAGTTGGCACCCACCCCATCGGTGGCATGCCTTGGGTCGTGCCGCAGGCCCTCGTGGCAGCCGGAGCGAAAGTCGGCCCCAATCCGCGCGAGCTCACCTGCCAGGTCTGCCACACGCCGCATGGCTCGAACAACGACCATCTGCTGGTCATGGGTACGACCTCGAATCAACTCTGCATGACCTGCCACGACCAGATGCGCCCCGGAATGTTTCGTGACGGTTCGCACACCGAACATCCGCTAAGCCCGCTTGTCGATGCGCGGCAGGCCGCCGCCATTGATAACCTGGGTACAAAGGTCGGTCCCGAGGGGCAGTTGATCTGCCTGTCGTGCCATAAGCTCCATCACGGAAAGGGGGAGCACTATCTCCTCGCGGGCGACCTGACGGACGGCCGGTTCTGCCTCAGTTGTCATGCGGAAAAAACTCAGGTGCTCGGCACGAGCCATGATCTCCGCGTGAACTTCCCCGAGGAAAAGAACCGGCTCGGTATGACCGCGACTTCCGGCGGGCCGTGCAGCTCCTGTCACATGTTTCACCGCTACGCCCGCGCGCCGGAGCCCAGCACGCTGGACCCTGGCGGCGGCAAATGCATCACGTGCCACCAGCCCGGACGCTGTGCCGGCGAGAAGTCCCTGGGACCGGTGAATCATCCGGACACCCGGTGCGTCGAGTGCCACGATCCCCACAATCCGCACCACAAGCCCTTTCTGAAGGACGCGCCGGCCGCGCTGTGCGCAGGCTGCCACAAGGATCAGATGCTCCTGGCAGGCGGACCGCACGATTACACGCGGCTTCTGAAGGAGAATGGAGACAGTTCGAAGGCTGCAACGACATGGGCCGGTGTCGCGCAGAAGTTCACCGATCCCTGCCTTTCCTGCCATCGACCCCACGGTGACGAAACGACCGGGCTCTTCCGGATCGCCGGATCAAGCGGCGGAGCCGACGCCGGGTGCCGCGCGTGCCACGCCGATTACTCCTGGAATTCGGGCGGGGCGTTCGCGGCGGTTCATCCGACCGGCATGAAGCCCGGACAGCCGCACGGCGATCTACCGCTCTCCGCCGCCGCCGAGGGTCATGCAGGTGGCATCTCCTGCCGCACCTGCCACGATCCGCACGACGGAGCCGGTACGCCCGCGCTGCTACGCGTTCCGTCGGGCGGTCCCGCGTCCGCCCTCTGCACGACCTGTCACGCCGAGATGGCTGCCCTCGCCCATACGGCCCACGGCAAGATGGACCTGTCCGCCGCCGGATTCGACGCGGTCGCCTGCGGACCTTGCCATGCGGTGCACGGCGACGCGGCGCGGATCGACCCGCACCGCCTGATGCCGCGCGATCTGTTTGCGCACCGCGAGGCGGGAGAGACCGGCGCGCCGAACGGTACGCCGGGCGGCGGGGCTGCCGATGCGCATTGCACGGCCTGCCACCGCGCCGGCGGCGCGGCCCGCGCGCCGGGAATCGCGACACACCCCGAGGTCGTGATGCAGACAGTCGCCGCCGCCGTGGCGGATTCGTCGCTCCCGCTTTACGACACCGAAGGCAAACCGGGAACGAGCGGCAGAATCGCCTGCGGCACATGCCATCTGCCCCATGGCAGACAACTGGAGGCGAACGAATCGGTCCGGCTCGCGGAATTGACCACGCAGGAGGTTCGAGCCCAGCGGCTCATGCTCCGGCCCTTTACCGCCCCCAATCTCTGCACCGCCTGTCACGGCGCCGACGCCCTCCGCAGATTTCTCTATTTCCATGACGCCGGACGCCGGACCGCTTCGGTCGCCGCCGTCCGGGCCCCCGAAAACGACGGGTAACGCGCGTGGCGGGCATTCGGCGTGCCCACGCCGTCCGACCCCGTTACAATCTCTCCGCAATGGATCGTGCTGTGCGACTGCCTCTTGTTCTCAAATGAGTTAACCGATTGGAGTTGTGTTCCATGCTTCGCTTTGAGTTCCTGATTGTCGCTTCGCTGTTAATCGCCGTCACAGTTTCGGGATGCGATCAGAACAAAACCGACGTCGCCAAGGAGCCGGCGGCTGCAAAGTCCACGGACACCGCCGCAAAGCCCAGCGACGCCGACATCAAAGACCTGAATGAGTTCCTGAAAAAGGACCAGCAGCCCGCGGCAGGCGGCACGGCCGCGCTTCCGCCCGGGCATCCTCCGCTCGACGGCTCCGCGCCCGCACAGGCGGGCGGCGGCATGCCGGCGGGACATCCTCCGGTCGACGGCGCAACGCCGGCCGCGGCGAAGGGAACGCTGAAGTATGACGCCCCGGCTGACTGGAAATCCGAACAGGTCAAGAGTTCGATGCGCCTCGCCCAGTATCTCATCCCGAGGGCCGAGGGAGATGCACAGGACGGCCAGATGATCGTCTTTCACTTCGGCCCGGGCCAGGGCGGACCGACGGACATGAACATCGCGCGGTGGAAGGCCATGTTTACCGGAAAGGACGGCCAGCCCGCCGGTGACGACGTGGCCAAGGTCGAAAAGCGGCAGGTCGCCGGGCTGAACGTTACCACGCTGGACGTTTCTGGAATCTACAACGATCCGATGATGATGCAGAGCGGCGGCGCGAAGATCGACGGCGAAGCCCGCATGCTGGCCGCCGTTGTCGAGACGCCGGGCGGATCGTATTTCCTGAAGGCGGTCGGCCCGCTCAAGACGATGAGTGCCCAGACGGAGTCTTTCAGTAAGCTCGTGGAATCGATCCGAATGGAATGACCCCGGCGGCTCCTCAGTTCGCGGAGAGGCCTTCCGCGGGGCGCGGCGAAGGTTGTCGCGTTTCGGTGACCTTCTGAATGTTCAGTCCGCCCGCGGCGTCGAGGGTGATCTGCCACGTCTGTCCGGGCCGCACCGGAACGGCCGGCGCCTCAAGTTGAGCGATGCGCACGCCGAACTGCTCGGCGATCCGCCGGTCCTCGATGAAATCCCAGAAACGCGTCCAGAGCATGTTGCCGATCGGGTCCTCCTCCTTCGCCGCCGCCGTCGTCGGGTTGGCGGCGTCCGGCAGCTTGAATCCGCCCGTCGGCTCCTGCTGATCGCCGAAGATGCGCCGAAACAGCGCGAGGCTTTCGGTGCGTCCCGGCTCCGCCTTTCCGACGCGGTCGTGCTCGAATTTGATCACCATCGCCTCGAAGTAGGCCGTGGTGCCGAAGACGTCGACGGTCTGCGGGACGCCGAGCGATCCGTCGTGCCCGATCTCCTGCCAACGCAGCGTCGTGACGCTGCGGCCCGGCTCGATGGTCCGCTGATCGAGGACGTCCACCTGCGCCACGCGGCGGCTGGCGGTCAGTCGGCGGGCATATTCGACCAGGCGTGTCCGCTCCTGTTCGAGTTCGTCGACCTTCGCCTTGAGCGCGCGCACGTCCGCCCCGCCGAAACGGAGGGCCATGAATGCGGCGGCGGCGCCGAAGACGGCGGCGGCGGCAAGGTGTCGGATACTCTTTATCATCCCAAGGTACATTCGGTCAGGCCGTGTCCTCAGTTCACGCACAGGGGTCCTATCGCGACCCTGCGTGCCGATTCACGCCGCCACGCCCCTATTATTCGGGCCGGCGCGCGGCTCGGATGCACGCGGGACGCCAGGGTCCGCGACAAAAAGGGCGGACGTCTCATAATGGATGATAGGCGATCCGAAGGCCCGGCGGGGCGGATGCGCCGGGGCGCCTACTTTTCGTGGGGTTTGCGGAAACGGAGGTAGTAATTCTCCTCGAGGTACTCGGCGTCAGGCGACTCATCGGGCTCGAAGCCGGCCGCGATGATCTCGTCGGAGAACACCTCCTGCCCGGCCCGGACGTGTTCGAGAACCCACGCGCGGCTGACGTCCTCAATGCGCTTGAAGTCGATGACGAGCAGTTGCCCGCCCGGCCGCAACGCCTTGTGGATCGACGCGAGCGTGCTCTCGGGATACTCAAAATGATGGTAGGTGTCGCAGATGAACACGACGTCGACCGACTCCGCCGGAAGGTCCACCGACCTCTGGCTGTTGCGCACCGTGACGACGTGGGTGAGCCCCAGCTCCTTTGCCCGCTCACGGATGAGCGTCGTGAATTCCTCGCTGATATCGACCGCGTAGACCGTTCCCGATGGGCCGACGGCCTGTGCGAAGAGGAACGTAAACAGCCCCGTGCCGGCGCCGACGTCGGCAATGCTCTGGCCCGTCAGGATGTCCGCGTCGTCCACGATGCGCATGCGGTGCCGGAAGATTTCGCGGCTTTCGCCCTCGAACCGCTCGACCCACTTCGATACGTCAGTGCCGGACAGGAACTCCGCGTTGATTCCCGGGCGAACGCTCTGCTCGACGCCGGCACCCTCGCAGCCCCCCTGGCTGCGAATCAGCCAGATGGCGACGGCAATCAGCACCAGCACGGCCAGCGGGCGGTTGGTGACGGTCGGTGGACTCGAACTGCTTTGCGAATGGTTGTGTGGGTCCATGGTGTTTTTGCGTGAGAGCCCGTCGCGATCGTCCGGGCCGCGTATCCGACGGGTCGCCTTTTATCCGCCGCCAAGGCGGTCCGCCACGATCACGCGATCAGAACAGCGGATAGATGAACGGCGCCGCGCCGGTTCCCGCGAGGGCAATCAGCAGCCCGATGCCAAGCAGGAAAAAAAGGATCGGCAGGAGCCACCACTTCTTGTTGTGCTTCAGGAAATCCCAGAACTCCGCGATCAGGCTGGTCCGCTGCTGCCTGGCGGCGCGGGCGAAGTCTTCGGCCTGGCTCTCGTGCGACTGTTTACGGTCCGGCTCCATGGCCTTGGCTCCCGGCCACACTGTAGCACGCCGGCCCGAAAACGAAAAGCGGCGCGGTCTGCCGGCGCTCCCGCGACGCGCCTCTCCGCGAACTCTCGGCGTCATGGCCTCGGGGCGTGGTTCGACACCGCGGCATCTCGCACCTCCTTCGGCCAGTCGGCGACTTTCTCAAAGATCGTCAGGTACGGCGACGTCTGATACGGTAGCGCCGGCGTGACAAGCACGAGCCGCATGCCGGGGTCTTTCGCAAGGTCGTCCAGCGCGATGCCGTGGTCCAGCGAACCCGCGAACTGCCGTTCCCACGCGAAAAGCGTTCCGATCGCCGCCGTGCGAAGCTGCTCCCGGACCGGTCGCCTCCACGGCGGCTGTGCCCGGCCCGTCACGTAGTCAATCCACACATTGGCCGAAAGTACATCGCGGTCGCCGAGGCCCACGTCGGCAAGCCGCTTCCGCGCCTCCGCGATGAGGCGATCTTCCGGCGGCGGCTTGAGCGGCCCGCACAGCGCGTATGCCGCCAGGCCCATGAGCGCGACGAGCGCCGCCGGCATTGCCAGGCGCAACAGTCCGGCACCTACTCCCGACTCCCTGCGCGCCGCACCAGCCGAAGGTGCGCTTAGCCCGGCTCGCCCTTGGCGCAAGAGCGCCGACACGCCGCTCGCAGCGCCGTCATCCGCTCCCGATCCCTCTGAGCCTGTGCGGCTGTCTCCTGTTCCCCGTTCCCTGCTCCCTGTTCCCTTTCTTAAGGAATCTCGACCCGTCGGTATCGCGGCGAGCAGTATGGCCAGCCCCACGACAACCGCCGTGACCACGCGCATGGCAAAGACCGCCTTGTGCAGTTCCGGAACCTCCGCGGCCTCATCCGCCCGCGCCGCGTGCAGGACCAGTTGGCGCTCCATTGCCGCCCAGAGCAGCAGCATCGCAAGAGCAATGAGGATCAATGCCCGTTGCCGCTCGGCGGGCTCGGCCGAGATCAGTCGATTCCAGCCTGCCAGGGCCGCCACCGCGATCAGCGGCGACAGCGGCACCAGGAACCGCGCGTATCCGCCGGAGTCGTAGAGCCCCATCGCTCGGACGACCGTCTGTGCGGCGAAGTACACAACGATCGATAACGTGACAAGCCGATTCGCGCCCCGGTTGGTGCCCGCCTTCCCGCCCCCTTTTTCCTGTTCCCCGCTTCCGTGACCCGCCTCCACCAGCCCGATCAGCGCGAGGATCGCGACGGCCGGGCCCCACGCCTCCAGCGAGCGGCTCAAGAACGTCA
Source organism: Planctomycetota bacterium (assembly GCA_003576905.1). Taxonomy (GTDB): domain Bacteria; phylum Planctomycetota; class Phycisphaerae; order UBA1845; family UTPLA1; genus UTPLA1. Next base: position 36,074 of record QEVG01000038.1, read on the forward strand.
GCCACCCGCCGCGGCCGTACTGACCGGCGCGTGTCGGGTCCAGGAATTGGGCGACCGCCGGGCGCATGTCCGCAAACGGCGCGAGAAGGTTCACAACCACCGGCGCCCACGCGATCGGCCAGAGCCATCGCAGCGGCACCTTTGCCTGCCGGGCCGCGGCGAGCCACACCGGCAACAGCACCACCGCCTCGTGCCGAGTGACAAAGGTCAGGCTCACGACCGCCGCAGAGGCCGTCCAATGCGACCGCTGCGCGAGCCACACCGCGAGCACAAGATAAAACGCCGTCGGCGTCTCGGTCAGCGTCGTCTGCGAGAGCTGAAAGTACAGCGGTTGCAGGTACGCCAGCGGGATCACCGCCCACGCCCGGCGAAGGCCGAGATTCGACGCCACAAGGTACGCGAAAAACGCCGCCGCCGAGCTCAGTACTGCCGAAAGCGCCCGGCACGCGTCCCATCCAAGTCGCGCTGGCAGGAAGTACGCCGCCGTGAAGCCGGGACGCCCCCAGTCGTCCAGCAGGTACGCCGGCCACGTCCACGCCCACCGGGCGTAGAGGTAGTGCGTCAGGTCGTCGAAATGCACGATCCCGTTAGGATGACGAAGGCCGCAGGCGAGAGAAGCCGCAAGACCCGCGGCGCACAACAGCAGCGCGACGGCGTGCGACGTCGGGCCGTTCGCCGATGCGTCTGCGGCTATCATGGGACGCGGCCGTGGCCGCGCCGCCTCTTCGGAGGCCGCGTCGGCCGAAGTTCGGTCGGGCCGCGTGGCGGCCCCCGGCGTATCAGGAGTGTCGTGCATCAGGAGCCATCATCCCCGCGCCGGTCGAAGTCGCAAGCGCACGAGCGCTTGAATCGGCGCCGCGTGGCGGTTCGGCCCGAAGCCGCGAGGCCCGGCCGCACGCCGCAGTTCCGCTGCCGCGACATTTGAGTACCGCCATGCTGGACACGATCGCCATAGACATCGGCTCGCGCTACGTCGGCCTCTGCCGGTGGGACGGGGCCACGCTGATCGCGGACAAGGTGGAACGCCCGGACGCAGGCCGGGGCACGGCGTCCGCACCGGGCGGCGGCGACGCGTTGGATCTCATCCGCCGGGAATGGTCCGCCTGGCATGCACGCCTGTCGCCGGGCCGCGCGTATCAGGTTGTGATCCGAATCGAGTCGGAGGACATACAGGGGGCTTCCGTGCGCGACCTGTTCGCGTCCCTGGGTGTGCGATGGGTCCGCGTGGTGACCGGACCGGCGGCGCGCCGTGCGGTGCCGGCGCTGGTGCGCTGGGCCATTGAACGCGAACGCCACCGTGATTCTCTGGGAGGAGAAGGGTCGGTCGCGTCGTACAACGCCGCGCGCGACGGCGCAGCGGGCGGCGGCGCGTCGAGCGAAGAAATGGCCGCTACGCACGCCTTTATCGAGGCCGGCGCGGTACGGTGGCACGCCGGCCTTATGGACGCTCGCGGGCAGATCCGCGCGGAGCGGCATGGCCCCCTGAGCGAGCTGGGCGCCGGTTCAGATGCATGGGCCAAGGGCCTTGCGGACGCGACCGGCCCGAGCGGCGCCGCCGTCCCGGCGCTCGTCGCTGTCGGCGGTCGCGGGCCGGCGCTGGCCTGTGCGGTTGCCGCCGCGCTCGGACTGCGCCGCGTGGCGGTGCCCGACTACGCCGGAACGGCCGGTGCCGTGGGACTGCTTCTCGCCGACATCGGAATGGAGCAGCGGGAGCCGTTTGGAGACGCAGCGCCGGACGTGCGGCAATTGCGAAAGGGCTTCGGACGGCTCATGGACCAGGCATGCCGCGCGGTGACCCTGGAGGGCTACGACCTGGACGACACGGTCTGTGAGCGCTTCGCCGTGATGTCGGGCCCGGCCGGCGCGCCGGTCGAGGTAAGCTGCGAGGTGCTGCGTGACGAAGCGCAGCTCGTCGAGCGGTTCAGGAAAGGGGGCGGAGCGGACGCGGCGGGGGGGCCGGTCGTCCGCGAGATCGGCCTCCGCGTGACGATCACCACGAACAAGCCGCCGCTGCCGCCCAGGCGATGGGAAGGGCTCGACGAAGACCGGCCGCTGGCGGGCCCGGCGGAGCTGCGGCAGCCGGATACGACGATAGTTGTGCCGTATGGATGGCACGCCCGGCGAATCGACGGCGGTGTCCGGATTGTCCGAGACGGATGAACAGTCCCGATCCGCGGGCCCGCAGCACCGATGCGCATTTTCGCGCACCCGGTAGGCCGCCCTCCGCTCAATCCTCCTCGGATTCGATCAGATTTCGTTGGACTTCCTCCATTTGCGCCGGGGGCGCGGTCGCCTCCGCCGGCGCTCCGGGCGCGGTTGCCTCCGCCGGCGCTCCTGGCGAGGCCGCGTCGTCGGCCGGCTGCGACGTCTCTGCCGGAAGGTCCGTCTCCTCATCGCCGTCGATCATGCCCGGCTCGGGCTGAATCGCGCCGATGTCCACCAGGCGCTGGCGGGCCTGAGCGCCCCAGGTCGTCGCTTCCCAGTCGCGGCTGACCAGGCGGTAGTAGTAGGCGGCGGCGTCGACGGCGTTCGTCCGCTCGTAGTACTGGGCAATGCGAAACTCCTTCTCCGCGCGGCTCTCGTTCACGCGCGTCAGAAGCTGCGGCACCATCGCCTCGGCGGCCTCCTGCGGATACCGGTTCTGATAGTCCTTGAGATACACTTCGGCCTCGAGCAGGTCGGCGTCGTCAAACTCGACCCCGGGAAAACGGGCCAGCGCCGATTCCCCCGCGCGCAGGAGCGAAAACTTTGCATACCGCCCGCGCGGAAACTCGCGCATGATCCGTGCATAGGCCTCTTCGGCGTCTTCGAAGTCGCCATTGATGTAGTGGTAGTCGGCCTTCAGACGAAGCGCCTGCTCGGCGATCGGCGTGTCGCGGGCCCGGTCGTCAATGATGCGGTCGAGCATGCTGAGCGCCTCCTCCTCGCCCGACAGCCAGAGCGTCCCTTTCCAGACCTTCTGCTTCCGCCCCTTGAAGAGAAGCAGCTCCGCGATGATCAGCTCCTTGCGGATCGCCCGGTCGGCCAGTTCGGTGCCGGGCCAGCCGTCCAGCAGTTCCTCCAGCCACTCGTACGCCCGGATCAGATGCCCGCTCTTGGCCTTCTGGTCCTCGGCGGAGACCTCCGTCTCGGCGGCGTAGAAGAGCGCCTCAGGATAGTGCGGCGAGTCGGGATGGGTCTTGAACCACTGCGCAAACGCCTTCCGCGCCGCGGCGAAATCGCCGCGCGCCAGCAGCGACCGCGCAAGGGCAAGATCGCCTTCCTCGGTGCCGGGCACCGGGGGCGCGACCTCGGACCACTGCCCCGTCTTGGGGTCGTACTCGAGCCGCTCCTGATAGGTCTGCTTGTCGTCAGCGGCGCCGGCGGTTGCGGCGGCGAGGTGCAGCGCCAGGACCAGAGCCGCGGTGCATCCATGCTTCATGGCGGGGCCTCGAAAGGTGCCGGGTTCCGCTCCCGGAACCCCTGCGGGCGGATTCTACGACAGTCCGCGTCGGAGGCAAATCAAAAACGGAGTTTCAGATCGAAGGATGACCGGCACACACCGAGCGATTCCTGGCACGCATCGATGGATGGCCGACATCTACCGATGGATGCTCCGCACGTACCGATGGGTGGCCGCCACGCACTGAACGACATCCGGCACATGTAATATTTCAGCCCGTCGCCTTCGCCGTCATGGGCGATATCATCGGGTGAGATGCACACGCCGGCAAGGACTCCGCGCGTCACGGCGATCGACGCCGCGACGAGAGGGCCGGAGTCGGGCAGGTCACCCCCGACCCTTTTCATTGTCGCGCACGGCAGGTGCCACAACTATGGCGCACAGTCGCCGACCGTCAATCCCAGTTCCCGCATCTTCGCGACCATCGCCGCGAACTGCTCCGCGCCGGTCGTCTCGCAGTCACCGCCCCAGCACTGGGCCATCGACCATTCAAAGAACGCCTCCCACGCGGCCTCTTCGTCACCGGGTGACATCTGCGTCTCGCCGGTCGTGTCGCCGCCCTCCTCCAAACCCTCGCCCCCGCCCATCATCGACTCGCCGCCGCCGCCACCCAAGAGGCTCTCTTCCTCACACTCGTCGGGGATGCCGTTGGTATCGGCGTCTTCGCTGATCTCGGCGGTGATGTCGCACCCATCGGGTATGCCGTTCTCATTGCAGTCAGCACATGCCGGATCGCTCTCGCACTCGGCGATGTCGCATTCGTCGGGAATGTCATTGTCATTGCAGTCCAGGCTCCCGAAGCCCGGCGGAAGCGCCAGGTCGCACTCGTCCGGGTACTCATTCCCGTTGCAGTCCGGACTGACCCACTCGTCCCCGTCCGGGTCGCTCGGGTCCACGTCACAGTCGTCCGGCACCCCGTTGGTGTTGCAGTCGTTCTCGCACTCATCGGGCACAAGGTTTCCGTTGCAATCGGCACTGGTCTCGGTGAGAACGTCGATCTCGTCCAGCGTCCCGTTGGTGTTGCAGTCCGGCTCGCATTCGTCGGGCACGCCGTTATCGTTCAGGTCCTCGCTGGTCTCGGCGATGATGTCGTCAAGGTCGGCGGTGCCGTTTTCGTTACAGTCCAGTCCGCGCAGACTCGGAGTAACTTCGCAATTGTTTACGCCCGCCAGCAGGGTGGCGACGAAGCAGGGTATGTCGTCTACCGTGTGTGCTCCGTCATTGTTGGTATCACGCGGACAGAGGGTGACAACATCGATGCACGGATCAGGGCCCGCGAGCAACAGATCGACGAATTCCTGAATGTCGAGACCGTCCACCTTGCAGTCGCCGGTGACGTCGCCCTTGCGGCACGGGTCGCAGATCTCGGGGTTGGTCTGGCAGATGTCGCAGTCGGGAAAAGAAGTTTGGGCATATTCCGCAGGCAGGAGCGTATAGGACAAAGAATTCTCAGCCTGGAAAAACTGGTTGTATACAAGACTTGTCCATACGGCGACCAACTGGTCATTGGCTCCATACGCGATCGTATGCTGGCCGCTGAACATCAGAAAACGCTCATTTGTGTTTGCAGTGGCGGCTGTGCTTTGATTGACGCGGAGTTCGAGGCCGCGAGACTGCCCTGTGTTGTCGAAGTATTGCGCATGTATTTCCTTGCGATTATCAGCAGTATTCTCACTGTTCCACGCCACAACGAACCTTCCGGCGTCCGCTCCGGTCGCCAGCGTCAACGCCACGGCGGGACGGGCGACAAGTGGATTAAAGATGCGTGCATCAGGATCGCTATCAACGACAAACATCCCAGCTCGCCCTTCGCCCTGAAGTGGATCGGGGTCGCGCAGGCGCTCGCCGGGCTGTCCACTGATGTCGAACTTGAAACGGCGGGCGTATACATGATCCACGTCGGTACCCTGACATGTATCGATATCTGGACCAGCCCAAGCAACGACAATGTCGTCTCCTACAAAGGCGACAGATGGGGAAAGCTGACTGGTCGGGTCTTCCAATGACGGGTCTTCCTTCGACGGGTCGTTTACCCATTGGTCTGGGTCGTGTACGTCAGGCCCCGCAAGTTGTTCGAGAAGATTTCCTTCGGCGTCAAACACCATCAGCGCGATGTTCAGCGACGAGTCTTCTTCGTCTGGGGCTTCATCATATGCAAACGCGATCGCAAAAATGCCGTCCTCAGATCGCGTCGACACACATGGCAACCATTGAGTGATTCGCGCCGAACAATAGTCGTCGCACTCCCGAAGTGTGTCGGCCTGAATTCCATCGATTCCGGTATGAAGACCCTTGTTTGCACTGAAGTTCGTCCACCCGACCGTCGCCTGATTGTCCTCTGCGTCGGATGCGCCCGCCGACGGCGTCTCATCCCCGCCAGTCTCTTCATCGGGTTCCGGGTTGGGAATGCGATCAATCGATGCGAAATCGTCAAAGTCCGACTGCACGGCGAGCAAATGGTAGAAGCCGATGCCGAAATTGGGCCCCACTCCAACCCAAGTGACATGATAATGTCCGCCTCGGCTCGCGGCGATTGACGGAGCCTTCACGGACCCCTCTTCTCCGCTCAGCGGTACGAAGGACCCCAATGGCGTGCCAGACCTGCAGATTCGCTGGGCGTGAATCTCGCTGTGAAATCCACTGATACGTTGTTTCCAGGCGATGACGAAATCACCGCTGGCATGCATCGCTACACCACTCTCGAGGCTGTCGAGAGCGAATTGTTCCTCCACGGCGGTACTGGCCACCGGGTCCGTGCATTGGGCGAGCAATGTCGGGGAAATACCTGCATTGACGAATGTCAGGGGCAGCATTAAACAGGACAGGAATCGCAGATTAGGGCGCGCGGAGCCCTCGGGGAGAGACGACATGGTTTTTCTCCTTGGATGAAATTGGATGTTAGCTGGCTGGCCCGCTCTCGCGGAGGAAGGCCCGTCAAACGATGAAACTACGTGAACCGAGAGTGTGCATCATGCGCGGCGAGCCTTCCTCCCCCGACGCTTGATCAAGGACAACATCGACACACAGAGTAACAACGATCCGGTTCCTGGTTCGGGAACCGTGGAAAGTGCGAATGCGAAGCTACCTGTAGTGGCGCGCCAATCAGGAACCACCGGGTTACTGAATGAACGACCTGGAATCACACCATTTCCTCTTTCCCATCGATAATGACTTTCGTGATCCCCGATTTGGGCGATTTCAAGCCAGTAGAGCAGGTCAGCCTCCAGTAGAAATGTGGAGCCCAAGTCAACTTCGTATTCATATTCTGGAGGTCGGGTACCCACGGCAACAGTGGATCCCGTACTCAATCGCGAAGGATTCAAGAACGATTCTTCAAACAGAATGCTTGAACTGTCAGGAAGCCCATCGGTCGGGCGAGATGCATAGAATCGAATCCTCATGGTCTCGTCGCCGGAGGGTGGGTCGTGTGCGTCGGGCGACTCATCGAAATCGTCACCGTAAAACCCCCACCATGTAATGTGTCGTATACTCGTAGATGCGGAGACTTGAACATTGTCCGCCTCAAGTTGCCAGAAAGGAGTCCCTGTCGCGAACTGGAGAAATTCCGTGTCTGATGCCTGACCACCGGTCCTGTTCGGCAACTGCTCGAAGACGGTCCCGGCTGGAGCAACTACGGAAAGAACAGCCACAATACATGCGGCAACAACGAATTGGCGTATTTTAGCACTCATGGATGCGTCACCATTCCGTCACCAGTTGCAGCCAACCAGCGTGAGGCGTGAGGAGGCATGGCCCCTATTGCGTTTTTCGCCGACCCGAACCCCCATCATCCTATCCCACGTCCGCGAAAAAAGGCAAGGAATCCCATGGTCTTTCCCAACGATATTCGATTCCTCAAAGCCGGCGTCGCCAATATGACACCCTCTTAATGCTTTGCCTCCCAGCTCTCGCCCCCCGTCGCACTACTTAACCGTGTATCAGGCAATTATCATGCCATCGAGTCCGATACGTCATTCCGCATATGACAAGTCGGTGTACCGCTTACAGACCTTAATTCCGCCGGGACGATTCACCCCACGCGGAAAACGCCGCAACGAAAATGGACGAATCCGCAGGTGCCACAAGTACGACCCTGACACGCAACATCCGAAATCCTGTCGATATCGATGGTGTCACTTCCCCCGCACTCCCCAGCCGCATCCACCGCCGCCCCCGCTCACGCCGTCGCAATCAATCACCCACGCCTTCAATCCCTTGATCGCTGCATCCCAAACCACTCTTCCAAAAAAAAGCGCGCACGATGAGTACGCTCGGATAGGGCGGACCACCGCATCCACTCCGCCGCTCGGAACCGTGTCTGCCCAACCACGATCGCGCAGCCTCGTCTTGACGTTTCTTGCGCACGGTGAGCAAGGAGGAAGGTCATAACCCGCGAGAACGGACCGGCGATCGCGCGGATTCTCCCGCGCCCATCGCCC
>QEVG01000009.1 GCA_003576905.1 Planctomycetota bacterium
GAGTTCGACCCCGACACCTTCCGCGGCAAGGTCGTTTACTGGTCGCCTCAGGCGACCGACGACCCCTTCGAGAGCAAGTTCTTCAAGTATTTCGCCGCCAACTTCAACAGGCTCGTCCTCAAGCGGCTCATCTGCACCAGCTACGACGGCTCGCCCCTCGCCGGTCAAGGAACGCTCTTCGACGAATACAGCGGCGGTGAAAATGGGGGCAACGGCCACCGCAAGAAGCCCAAGGCCATCGCTGTCATCGTCGACCACGTGCGGGACGAGAACAACGACGGCGCGGCCGACATCGAAGACGTCAAGTTCTTCCTCAAGAGAAATAAGGCCAACCGCATCGCCCTCAAGGGCAACGACCAATACCCCGGCGGCGACTTCCGCAGCCCATCGTTTTTCCGTAGGATATGTGCGTGACGAACTTGCTGTCATCCAATCGCGCGGAGCTCGATGAGCGGACGTTGCTCGATGAGTTGATCGATCGGGGAAACCTTGACGATTTGATCCCGCAGCTTGCTCGTGAGGCCCAGACCATAGCCCGCATTGAGAGCGCCGCACAACGTCGGCATACCTCACACGAACTGCTTTTGCAGGACGCTCGAAGCGCCTCAAATCTAGCCGAGAACTCGATACATCTCGTCGTTACGTCGCCCCCTTACTGGACGCTCAAGCGTTACAACGAAGGCGACGATCAGCTCGGCCACATCGCGGACTATGACGCGTTTATTGATTCGCTCGATGAAGTCTGGAAGCATTGTTATCGCGCCCTCGTGCCCGGCGGCAGGCTCGTAATAAACGTGGGTGACGTTTGCCTTTCGAGAAGAAAGAACAATGGTCGGCACACCGTTGTGCCTCTTCACGCGACAATACAGGAACACTGCAAGCAGATCGGTTTCGACAACCTCGCGCCGATCATCTGGCACAAGATTGCCAACGCCAACTATGAAGTTTCTGGCGGCGGCGGATTCCTCGGTAAACCCTACGAGCCTAACGCTGTCATCAAGAATGACATTGAGTTCATTCTCATGCAGCGCAAGCCGGGTGGGTACCGCAGCCCATCGAAGACCGAAAGATTACTCAGCGTAATCAGCGCGGAAAACTACCAGCTTTGGTTTCGCCAAATCTGGTCTGACCTAAAGGGAACATCGACGGCGAAACACCCCGCTCCTTACTCTGTCGATTTCGCGGAACGGCTGGTACGCATGTTCTCGTTCGTCGGCGACACCGTACTCGATCCATTCATGGGGACTGGCTCCACCAACCTTGCATGTGCTCGTTGGGGCCGGAACAGCATCGGGATCGAGGTCGATCCCAAATACTTCGAGATGGCGCGTGCGCGCATCGCAGCCCACGGGGCCGATCTCTTCCTCGGTTCCACAATCAACACGCGAATCAATGGCCATGGACGACCTTGAATCCGATCTTCGCAACGCGGTTCGGCACTTTTGGCGCACACGAACCGACCAGTCGTCGAAGCAGACTCTAGCCGAAGCACGTGACCGGGGAAGCCGAGCAGCCGTCACGGGCGGAAAGCAGATGGATGGCTTTGTCCGTTTGGTGCGACGCCTTCTGATCGAGGCGAAAGTCCCAGAGTCTTGCATTGCGATTGACAAGCGTGTCGAACTTCCCGGCTGGTTTCGTGCGGAGAAGAAGTGGGATTTGGTGATCGTGCATCAGCAGGAACTCATTGCGGCAGTCGAGTTCAAGTCCCAGATCGGTCCGTCGTTCGGAAACAACTTCAACAACCGCACGGAAGAAGCGCTTGGCAGCGCTACCGATATTTGGGCCGCGTACCGCGAGGGTGCGTTCAAACCGTCGAGCCGGCCATTTCTCGGGTATCTGATGCTTCTCGAAGATTGTGACCGTTCCCGTTCTGCCGTGAAGACGGTCGCACCGCACTTTCCCGTCTTCCCCGAGTTTGAGGGAGCATCCTACCGCGATCGATATGCCATCCTGATCGAGAAGATGCTTCGCGATCGCCTCTACGATGGTGCCTGTTTCCTATTGTCACAGACCGAATCGTCTGAAACAGGTGAATACACCGAGCCACATGCCGAATTGACGTTTCGTAAGTTCATTACCCCACTCCTGGCTCGGGTCGCGACGATTTGTGACAAGTGATCGGTCAGGAATTGGCAGGCCGATGAATACGTCACCAACGGCAAGGGCACCTTTGAATACCTGCTGGGCGGCTCGAAAGACAAGAGGCTGCTTGCCGTGCGGGTGTTCGACACGAAGACGAAGAAAGTTGCGTACGCGAAGCAGACGCAGGCCGTGAAGGGAAAAAACAAATCCAACTGCCCGCTGTGCGCCGTCGGCGACAATGCGAACAAGGCGCGAATCTACGACTTCGACGAGATGGACGCCGACCACGTTGCCGCCTGGAGCAAGGGCGGCGATAGCTCGGCCAAGAACTGCCAGATGCTCTGCATCACCCACAATCGGGCCAAAGGAAATCGATAATACAGACGGGCCCTTGCAATGTTTCCGTAGGTATCAGACTGTTCGTCGTTCCGAATCAAGGTTGGTTCTCGCGGCCGCGTCGGGAAGGCATTGGCGGAATCTTGAATTCTCCTGCTTGCGCAGTTTCATGGGCGGGGTCGATTTCCGGCTTGGCTCGGTTCGCGTTGCGGTTTGCGGAAGTTCGCGGCTCGGGACCGGGTGCGGGAGCGGCCTGGGGGGGCTGGGGCCCGGCGGGGGCGGGGACATGTCTTTGACCCCGGTCGGTGGGTTGGGTATCTTTCCTTTCGCCGGCGTGGAAGTCCGCGCGGGCGCGACGTGCGGAACTTCCGCCGCGGCCCGGTGACCCGAGCGGCGCCGTTACCGGCGACGGCACGCCGCGCGAGGCAGGGAGTGACCCGATGGCCGATGCCCGATCGAGATGGAAGCGCGTCCTGGCGGTTTCGGTGTGCGCGTCCCTGGCCTGGGCGTGCGGGGTCGGATGTTCGGCGTCCCCGGTAGGGCTGGCGACGCGGCTGATGGGCGAGGCGGTCGATGACCTCGACATCAAGGAAAAGAAGAAGAAGTACGTCGGCGGGCCGGCACGCCTGGTCGATGAAGAGCTGGGCACGCGCGTGGAGACGTTTCGCGACGTGAACTCCGCCCGTGAGTGGCGGGTGTACCCGGTGTCGATGGACCCGCTGGCACTCTCGCGGTACGTGGTGGAAGTGCGGGACGGGCGGGTGCTGGCGATCACGAAGACGAAGAAGTACGGCGACCCGGCCGTGGGGATGACGCAGCAGGCGATCGCGTTCGAGGAGGTTCGCGGCAAGACGCCGGCGCAGTGCGAGGCGAAGCTGGGCCGTGCGCCGCTGCTGAACCTGCGAAGCGTTTCGAGCGGGCAGCTTGTCCAGTTTTACGACGCGAGCCTGATAAAAATCCAGGGTGTGACCGACCCCGACTACTACATCGTCCGGTTTGACGCTTCCGGCGTCTGCGACAAGCTGGAGATGGTCGCGGTGTCGGGGTCCACCAAGGAAAACCCGATGTGACACGGGAGCGGGCCGGGGCCGATGAGGCGGACCGGGCCGGACGGCCGGGGGCGGTGAGTGCCTGAGCGCCGGCAGCGGCTCAACGTCATGTCAGTCCGCGGGCGGCAAGGAGTTCGCGATAGGCGGGGGCCGGATCGGAGTAGGCGAACTTCTCGGGCAGAGGCCATTTCGCGAAGAGCTTTTCGTTGTCGCGGTCGATGACGGCCATGTCGGCGCTCTTGCGGTCGTCGATCAGTTCCTCGTGATAAACAAGGGCTGCCCGGCAGCCGACGACGAGCAGCCCGGCTTCGAGCTGTACCTTCAGGGCGAGGTCCGGATCCCACGCGCAGAAGTAGTATCGCTCATCGAGATAGCCGAGGCGGGCGAGCAGGTCTCGCCGCAGCAGGCCGAAATTGGCGTAGGGGCGTCCGCGCACGTTGTAGATGCTGTAGCTTTCCCCGTCGCGCTCGATGGTGTCGAGCTTGTTCCACCGGCGGTTCTCATTGTGATAGAAGGCGATCATGCCGACGTCGGACAGCTCGGGCCGCTCGATCATGCCCACGGCCGCCTCGATCGCACCGGGGAGCGGGTATGAGTCGTCGTTGAGCCACATCACGTAGCGCCCGACCGCGGCGCGGAAGCCCTTGTTGTAGGCCCTGGTCGCGCCCTCGCGGGCGGTCTCGCGGATGAAGCGGATATCCTCTTGGGCGGCGGCCCATTCCTCGGTGCCGTCTCCGCGGCTGCCGCCGACGACAATGATCTCGCGCGGGATGCGGACATTCTCCCGGATGCGGGCGATGCAGCGCTGGAGGCGCGCGCAGCGGTGATAGGTGGCGATGACGATGCTGACGGTCGGGGCGTCGGTGCGCGGTGTGTTCATAAGGGGCTTTCGCGGGCGGCGAAGTTCGCGGCCGCCCGGCGTTGTTCGAAGCGGCGGGGCGCAGGATCGGCCGCACAAAACGTATCGGCGGGGCGGAAGGGGGGACGATAGATACATGCGGTGACGGCGGCGGGGCGGTTCGGCGGAAATTGCGCGAGAGCGGCATGTCAGGCGACGGACGAACGGCGGTTGCATATTCGGCAGCGGGGGCGAGCGACGGAACGGGAGCGCAGAGCCTTGCGGTCAACTCGGGCGCGGCGGCGGGCGTTTCGCCGGCGCGGTCGGTGGATGAACTCTTCGCGGCGGGCCATCACTACGGGGTATTGCAGGCGGTGCTGCCGATGATCTCGGCGCACGGCGGGGCGATCGGCGAGCCGGAGCGGATTCACGCGGCCCTGCTGGGGGTGAAGTCGTACGTGGCGCTGGGTCTGATCGGGCCGGCGCTTGAATTGCTGTCGGGTACATTCAGCCCACTCGCGGCCGTGCCGGAGTTTGAGCCGCTTCGCCGGCAGCTTGCGGCGATGCCGACCGGGCAGATTCCGTGGGTGAGGTTAAGCGAGCGTTTCGAGCGCAATGCGGCGCGGCTGTACGCGGCGCGGCCCGAGCTTCGGGAGTACGACGAAGCGTTTCGCGCCGCGGCGCGCGGACGGGAAGTGTTCTGGGCGGCGGACGGGAACGTGCACATATCGGAGCGGGGGGACGGCGGGGCGCGGCGCTGGCTGTCGGCGCTGTGCGATCATGCGGGGGTGCTGGCGGCGGTGCGGCTGCCGCACGATCCGAAGACGCTGTTCTGCCCCCCGTACGCGATCACCGGAGACTACCTCGGCGGGCTGTTTCGCAGGGTATTTGACGCGACGGCGGGGCTGTTCATGACGTTCGCGCCGCGCGTTTATGTCGTCGAGGCGGAGCCGGAGGCGATCGGGCTCTGCCTGTACGTGGAAGAGGACGTCGCGCGGTGGTGTCACGAGCGCGTCAGCGTGTTTACCGGGGGGGAGGCGGCGGCGCGTCTCGAGGCGCACCTGCTCGCGCATCCGGATCGGTCGCCGCCGGAATACTGCCTGCGGCTGCCGTACGCGTCAACGGACCGGTCGGGCGAAGTGATCGGGTCGATTCGCCGGTGTACATCGGCGGGGCTGGCGCGGGCCGGCGCGGCGATGGAGCGGATGAAAGAGAAGTACAGCGGCCTGGACGCGCGGGCGTGGGGGGCGCGGCTGGGTGACGGGCGGCCGCTGCGGATCCTTGGGATAACGAGCCGGTTTACGACGGTGCTTCAATACTCGATGCGCGACGTGAAGGCGGCGTTCGAGCGGCTGGGGCACGCGTTTGAGATATACATGGAGCCCACGGAGTACGATCTGCCGACCGCGCCGGGCATGGCGGAGTGCATCGAGCGCGCCCGGCCGGACATGCTGTTCGTCATCGATCATCATCGGCGCGAATACGCGCAGACGATGCCGGCGGATGTTCCGTTCGTGTGCTGGGTGCAGGATGCGCTGCCGAACCTGACATCGCGCGAGGCGGGGCGGTCGCTGGGGCCGCTGGACTTTTTCATCTCGGCGGATCCGGATGAACTGGTGCGGTGTTACGGGTATCCGCGGGAGCGCGGGCTGGGCTGGTCGCTGGCGACGAACGCGCGGCTGTTCTCGGCGGAGCCGGTTTCAGAGGAGCGGCTCGCGGCGTATCGGTGTGATTTTTCGTTTGTCAGCAACCAGTCCACGGTGCCGGAGGCGTTTCATCGCGAATATGTCGCGGCTTCGGGTGGCGGGCCGTCGGGAAGGGTGGTCTATGAATACCTTTACGAGCGCCTGCGGGAGCTATCTGAGAAGCGCGGCGGGGGCGATGGATCGATCGTCGCGGGGGAACTGATCGCGGATCTTGAGCGCGACACCGGGCTGGCGCCGTCGAGCGCAGGGCGGCGAGATCATCTCTGCCGGACCTACATTCACCCGCTGTCCGAGCTTTTCTTCCGGCAGCGGACGCTGGAGTGGGTGGCCGACTTCTGCGACCGGACGGGCCGGGTGCTGCACCTTTACGGGCACGGGTGGGAGAAGCACCCGCGCTTTGCGCGGTATTCGCGCGGGGTGATTGAGAACGGCGAGCCGCTGCGCGGGTTGTACCAGGCGAGCCGGATCAATCTTCAGATCATCGGCAGCGGGGCGGTGCATCAGCGGCTGCTGGACGGCCTTGCGGCGGGCGGGTTTTTCCTGGTGCGGGCGGCGGCCGTCGATCGCGTGCACGAGGCGTGTGCGCGCGTCCTGGGTCTGGTGGATGCGGGGATGCTGGAGCCGGGGCGGAGCTATGAGATCGCTGCACATCCGGACGTGGCGGCGGCGATATGCGATGTCACGGTGCTCGTCGGGGTTCGCCCGCGCGGCACGACGATCGCGCTGAGCGAGGAGGATGTCGCAACGGTGCGCAGCGCATTTGAACAGCGCGGGCGGCGCTTTGCCGGGGCGGTGTTCGGTGAGGACTACGATCGGGTGTGGTTTGCCGACCGCGCGCGGTTCGAAGCGCTGGCCGAGCGATACCTGCCGGACGCCGACGCGCGGCGCGCGGCGGCCGCGCCCATGCGGGAGATGGTCCTTTCGCGATTTACCTACGACGCGCTTGCGCGGGACCTGCTGGTGTTGATGCGCGCTCGGCTTGCTGCGCAGTGCTGATATGCGCGGGGGGCCCAGGCCCGCAGGTCGCCTGCGGCGGCTGGGCTTAAAGGGCGGTCGCGCCGCCCACCGATAACATTCCGGCCCACAAGCAATTAGGGCGGCTGCGCGGAGGCGTGGGCGGATAAAAGGCCCGGCGCGGGCGGCGCGTCGATCCGAGCTCGCGGCGATGTGCAATAGGACATGCCGGCGGCGCGACGGATGTTTGCCTTCGCGGCCTCAGGGGAGTGTGGCGTTGGTCGAGGTGCTTGGACTTGTCACGGCGCGCGGAGGCTCAAAGGGGCTTCCGGGAAAGAACCTGCGCCCGCTGGGCGGGCGGCCGCTGATCGCGTGGACATTGAGTGCCGCACGGGCGTCGCGGTGCATCTCGCGGGTGGTGGTATCGACGGACGATCCGGTGATCGCGGAGGCGTCGCGCGAATGGGGCGGGGACGCGCCGTTTTTGCGCCCGGCTGAGCTTGCAGGCGATGCCTCGCCGCATATCGACGTGGTGCTGCATGCCCTCGGATGGCTGGCGGAGAGGCAGGGATACGTGCCGGACTGGGTTATGCTGCTTCAGCCGACATCTCCATTCCGTACATCCGACGATATTGACAGTGCGTGGCGCGTGGCAATCGCGACCGGGGCGGCGGCGGTGGTGAGCGTGGTAGAGACACACGACCACCCATACCTGGCGCGGCGGATCGGTCCGGACGGCGTACTTGAGTCATTTGTGAGGACGGAGCTGGCCTATCCTCGGCGGCAGGATCTTCCGAAGGCGTACGCGCTGAACGGCGCGATTTACCTGTGCCGCCGCGACGCGCTGGAGCGCGAACGGACCTTTGAGCCGGCGGGGGCGCGCGGCTACGAGATGCCGCCGGAGCGATCGATGCAGATCGACACGGCGTGGGATTTCCGGCTGTGCGAGCTGATCTGCGCCGAACCGGGCCCCGGGGGACACGTCGGCCCGGAGAGGAGAGACCGCTGAGATGTCGCTCAACGACTGGCATCCGATCCGCGAGCTGCGGGAGCGGGAGGCATGGGTGTTCGAGAATGCGCCGATTGCGGCCGGGCGCCGCCGCGTGCTGATCTACAGCATGGACCCGTGGCAGCTGAGCGCGTTCGAACAGTTTCTTCACCTGGCAATCGAGCGGAAGGGCCACGAGGCCGTCACTGTTTATTTCGACGGGCTGCTGCCGCTGTGTGCGTGGGAGAATTTTGAAGTCGCGCCTCCGCCGCGTGACAAGCTGCGCGGGCGGTTCGCGTTCATGCACGGCTGCATGGGCATTGCCTCGCGGGGAATATCGACGTACCTGGACGAAGAATCGGCGCGTTCGCGAGCCGAGGCCGTTGTCGCAGGCGTGCGCGACCCGGAACTCGAGGAGATGCGATTCGGCGGTTTGCCGGTCGGGCGGATCGCGCTTCGCGACCTGACGCAGTATTCGCTCGGCTCGTTTGTCCCCCGGAGGGCGGAGGACTACCTGACGTTCCGGCGGCATCTCGTGCACGCGGTGATGAGCGTCGAACTGGCACGGACGATTCTTGACGCGGAGCGGCCGGACATCGTCGTCCTCGTGAACGGCAAGTCGGTGATGTACTCCTACATGTACGAACTGGCGCGGCTGCGCGGTTGCGCGGTGACGACCTGGGAGGAAGGAGGCTATTTCGACGCGTCGGTCGTTCTGGCCAACGACGACCGGGCGATCGACTTCCCGATCGACGATGCAAGCTGGCAGGCGGCTCGGCGACGGCCGCTGTCGCCGGCGGAGGCGGCGTCGGTAGAAGGGTACTTCGCCCGGTGGCGCAAGCAGGAGGCGCGGTTCTACAAGTATTACGGCCGGGAGGAGCGGGACATCGACCGGATTCGCCGCGCGCTGGACATCCCACCGGATGCCGGCCTCGTGTCCCTCTTTACCAACATCATCTGGGACACAAACGCCCTCGGGAAGGACCGGGCGTTCGCGAGCATGTTTGACTGGATCCGCCGCACAATTGACTGGGCGGCGGGGCGGCGAAACGAGTACCTGGTCATTCGGGCGCATCCCGGCGAGTCGCGGCTGGTCTTCAAGACGCGGACGCCGATCGAGGCCGTGATCCGCGATCACTACGCCGGGGGACTGCCGCCGAACGTGCGGATCATCGGGCCGGAATCGGACTTCAGCTCGTATGAGATCGCGGCGCACTCGCGCTGCTGCGCCGTGTACACGTCGACGCTGGGTGCGGAGCTGACGCTGATGGGGGCCCGGCCGCTGATCTGCGGAACGCCCTTTTACTCCGGTCGCGGCGTGACGCGGGATATTGAGAGCGCGGAGCAGTACTTTCGAATCCTTGACAGCAAGGAGGAGGGGCCGGGCGTGGACGTGGTCGGCCTCAAGAAGCTGCTGTACCTCGTCGTCTTCAAGCTGGTGAAGCGGCCGGAGTTTTTCCGGGGGATACACGGCCACCCGCAACAGCCGCGGATCGCGATTGAAACGTTTGAAGGATTCCCGGAGTCGATGCCGGTTTTCAACGGAATTGTCGATTGCATTCTTGAGCGGCGGAGTTTCGTGTCTCCGCCGGAGCGGGTCGCCGAGGGCGCATGGCGATGAGTTCCGGGTCATCCGACGTGATCGTACGGGCGGCGCGGCGCGGTTCCGCGGAGAAGGGCGCCGCGCCCGCGCCGAAGTGGACAACGATTGAGGGCTTGACCGTTGCCTATACCGATGAAGCCTCGCTCCGGACGGCCCGGAAGGACATTTTCGAGCAGCGCATCTATCACTTTGAGCCGGCGACTCCGAGCCCGCTCATTATCGACGGTGGCGCGCACGTCGGGATGGCGGCCATGTACTGGAAGCGGGTGATGCCGGCGGCGCGGATCGTGTGCTTTGAGCCGGATGGCGGGATCGCCGCGCTGTTGCGGAAGAACCTCTCGGTGAACGGGCTCACGGGCGTGGAGGTGATCGAGGCGGGGCTGGCGGCGGCGGCGGGTGAGGCGGCTTTCTGCGCCGACGGCTCGGACGGGGGGAGGCTCGTGACCGAGGCCGGGGGCGATGCGGACTGGCGCGTGCCGACGGCGCGGCTCTCGGATCATGTGCGCGAGCCGGTGGAGCTGCTCAAGCTGAACATCGAGGGGCAGGAGTGGCCCGTCCTGAGCGACCTCGAGCAGGCCGGGCGGCTCGGACTTGTCCGGCGGATCATTCTCGAGTACCACGGCTGGCCGGGCGGGCGGCAAAGCCTGGGAGACATTCTGAACCTGCTGGACCGCGCGGGGTACCAGTACATCGTTCACGACTTTGACCGGGAGACGAACCCGGCCACGAAGCCGCCGTTTCGAATCCGGAACCACGCGCCGTGGTTCTGCCTGGTGTATGCGGAGCGCGCGGCGGTGGATTCCGGTACTTCGCGGCCGCCCCATTCGAAAGCGCCGCCGATCGTGGAGATGGGCGGCCTGCGGCGCGTGACCCCGGTGAGCCGCGTCTTCGGGCTGGATCGGGGAACGGCGATCGACCGGCACTACATCGAGACGTTTCTCGCCGCGCACGCCTCCGACATTTGCGGGCGGGTGCTGGAGATCGGCGACTGCGGCTACACGCGCCGGTTCGGCGGGGAGGGGGTGTCGCGGTCCGACGTACTGCACGCCGCGCCGGGCAATCGGCAGGCGACGCTCGTCGGAGACCTCGCCACGGGCGCGGGCATTCCGCGCGAGGCTTTTGACTGCATCATCCTGACGCAGACCCTCTTGTGCATTGAGGATGTACGCTCGGCGATCGCGAACTGTGCCCGTGCGCTGGCGCCGGAGGGCGTGGTGCTGGCGACCGTGCCGGGCATCAGCCAGGTCAGCCGATACGACATGGATCGCTGGGGAGACTGGTGGCGGTTTACGACGCTATCGGCGCGGCGGCTGTTTGAGTCGGCGTTCGGCGCGGGGAATGTCGCCGTCGAGGCTTTCGGCAACGTACTCGCGGCGACGGGCTTTCTGCAGGGCATGGCGGCCGAGGAGCTGACGGCGCGCGAACTGGAACACCGCGATGCCGATTACGAACTTGTCATCACGATTCGCGCGCGAAGGGCGAACTAGGACGTCATGAACGTACACCGAGAATGCCAAAACATTGGCACTTACCCGGCGGAAGCGGGAGCCCTGGTGCTCCTGTATCATCGCGTCGCCGACGCGGAGCGCGATCCGCAGCTCCTGTGCGTGTCGCCGAAGCACTTTCGCGAGCATCTCGAGATTCTGCGCCGCCGCTGCCGGCCCTGCGCGCTTTCGCACTGCGTTGACCACGTGCTCGAGGGCGAGGTGCCGGCGGGCGGGGTGGCCATTACCTTCGACGACGGCTACGCCGACAACCTGACGGTGGCCGCGCCGCTGCTGCGGGAACAGGGCGTGCCCGCGACGGTCTTTGTTGCGACGCGCGACGAGGGGCGTGATCGCGAGTTTTGGTGGGATGATCTCGAGCGGATCATTCTCCGGACACGGTCGCTGCCGCGCCGGTTGGAGATGGCCGCATCGGGGGTCCGGCACGAATGGAACCTGACCGACGGGAGCCGCGAAGCGCCGTGCGCACCGGAGTGGAATGTCCAAATGGGCGATCCCCCCACGGAGCGGCAGGCGCTTTACCTGCACCTGTGCCGACTGCTCCGCGTCCTGGGCGATTGCGAACGACGCGAGATCCTGGACGCGTTGTGCGCCTGGGCAGGCGTCTCGCGGCAGGGGCGCTCGAGCCATCGGGTGATGATGCCGGATGAATGGCGGGAACTCGCCGACGACGCGCTGATCGAGATCGGGGCGCATACGGTGTCGCACCCGGTGCTCTCGGAACTGCCGGTGGCGGATCAGTTTGCGGAGATCATGGGCAGCCGGCAGAGGCTTGAGCAGGAACTTGGGCGGCCGGTCCGGGGCTTCGCGTATCCCTACGGGTGCCGCGGCGACTTCGGCCCGGCGACGGCGGCCATGGTGAAGAACGCGGGGCTTGCATATGCATGCGCGAACACCGGAAGGCCGCCGCATTCCGGGGGGCGCGTGACGAAGGACAGCGACCCCTATCGGCTGCCGCGCGTTCTCGTGCGCGACTGGGACGGCGACACGTTCGAGCGGCATCTGCGCGAGGCATGGAAGTTGGCGGACGTTCAGGAGAGGCCCCGCCATGTCGGCGCCGGCGCGTGACATTCTCCAGGTCAGCACGGCCGATGTCCTGGGCGGGGCGGAGCGCATCGCCCGGACACTGTTTCAGGAATACCGCGCGCGGGGACACCGCTCGTATCTTGCGGTCGGGCGGAAGCGGACGACCGATGCGGGTGTCCTGTTGATGACACATGGCGAGGGGGCGGGGCCGTGGCGGCGATTCTGGTGGGGCCTGCACGCACGGCTTCAGCCGAATTTTCCGCGGATACCGGCGGCACGGACGATGGCGCGGTTTTTCCAGTCGATGGCCGAACCGGCGGGCGTGCTGGACCGGTGGCGCGGGGTGGAGGATTTTCACTTTCCGGCGGCATGGCGCCTGCCGGTGCTTGCGCCGCGCCGGCCGCAGATCGTCCATTTGCATAACCTGCATGGGAATTACTTCGATCTTCGAGCGCTGCCGGCGCTCTGCCGGGCCGCGCCGCTGGTTCTGACACTGCATGACGCGTGGCTCTTGGCGGGTCACTGCGCGCACAGCATGGGCTGTGCGCGCTGGCGATCGGGATGCGGGAACTGTCCGGACCTGGGGATTTACCCGGCGGTTCGACGCGACGCGACTGCGCATAATCTAAGGCGGAAGGCGGAGATTTATCGGCAGTGCAGGTTGTTTGCGGCGACGCCGTGCCGTTGGTTGATGGAACGCGTGGAGGAGTCGGCGCTTGCGCCGGCCTTGGCCGGGTCGCGCGTCATTCCCAACGGCATTGACCTGTCGGTGTTCATGCCCGGCGACAGGGCGGAGGCGCGGGGCGCGCTGGGACTGCCCCAGGACGCGGACGTACTGCTTTTCGCGGCGTATGGAGTAATGCGAAACAGCTTCAAGGACTTCGCGACGCTCCGCGGGACGGCGGAGGCGCTTTCGGCACGCCGGGCCGGCGCGGGCCGGGACCGTGCGGAGAAGGGGAGGCCGCTTCTTGTGCTGGTCCTTGGGGAGAATGGCAAGGAGGTGACACTGCCGGGCGCGGAGATTCGATTCGCGGGGAGGGTTGATGATCCGGCGGAGGTGGCGCGCTATCACCGGGCGGCGGACCTTTACGTCCAAGCGGCGCGGGCGGACACGTTTCCCACGTCGGTACTGGAAGCGCTGGCATGCGGGACGCCGGTCGTGGCGACGGCGGTCGGCGGAATCGGTGAGCAGGTTGTGGGGATCGACGCGCGGGGGAGCAGCAGCGCCGCGCCGACGGGTTGGCTGGTGGGCGAGGGGGATTCCGAGGCGATGGCGCATGCGGTGTCGCGGCTGCTTGGGGATCGACGGCTGCGCATGAGCCTGGCGGAAAGCGCGGCCAGGGATGCCCGGAGTCGATTTGATCACCGGCTCATGGCGCGGCGATACCTGGAGTGGTATGAAGAGATTCTCGGCGGGGAATCGGCGACGTTCGGCGCGGGCGCGCGCCGAGGCGTCTTTACGCATTCTTAGCGGCATCTTTACGCGCGCCGCAACCGCGCGGAGTTCAAGAGCTTGCGCTCGGCGGGGGATACATGCCTGTCGATTGAGAGGGGTCGCGCTTAGCGCGAACTGCATTCATCATTAGCGCGGGACTCATCGGTCCTTAATTTCAGCGGCGTACGATTCGCGCGGGTCGGGCGGCGTGCGCATTACGTATCAGGTCTCAGACGCTCGTTCGCCTGCGCCGGAGCGCCACATCACACACGGAATTAACACGAGGCTCGAATGGACTTAACCATCGGGCCGTAGGCTCTCAGACCTGACCGGGTTGGTCAGAGGAGCCGAGAATCGTTTGGTTGTGCTTCTTTCGTTTCGTCGTGTCAGCGGAAGGCAGGGACGAATCCGTCCTTGCACAACGGCTCACAGATCTTTTACGAGGAGACTCCCCCAATGAAGTTCCCACGCCATCCCGATCGCATTGTCGCCGGGGCATTCACCCTGATTGAACTGCTGGTTGTTATCTCGATCATCGCGGTGCTGATCGGCATCCTGCTCCCCGCGCTTTCGGCGGCGCGAAAGCACGGGCAGGCCGTGAAATGCGCCACGAACCTGCATCACGTTTCGCAGGCGATGGGCGGCTACCTTGCGGACAACGGGGGCGTGTATCCGCCGTCCTATGTGTACTGCTCGGATGCCGATGGGAATTACGACCTGAACGAGCAGCTTTCCTCGGACAACGCTCCCTATGGGTATCTTCACTGGTCGTACTTCCTCTATGCGGGGAAGAACACGCCGCAGGAGTCGTTTCAGTGTCCGACGATACCGAACGGCGGCCTGCCTCGGACGAATCCCGGGCCGGAGGGCTGGGAGCCGGGCCAGACGGATGGATCGGGCAACAGCGGTCCCTCGTCGGGCGCGATCGAGGACCGGCAGGCGGTACGCATGGCGTACACGGGGAATGCGGCGATCTTTCCGCGCAACAAGTTCCAACTCGGCATGAGCACCGGCGGATCCAGCCGCGTGAATGTGTGCGTGAACGAGAAGTCGATCGATGACCCGGCGCGGGTGGTGCTGGCGACCGAGTTCAACAAGAACTGGAAGCTGGTCGCCCAGGGCAGCGGCGACTCGGGGCTGCTCTCCAAGAGCCACCGGCCGATCAACGCGATGATGCACCCGACGTCGCCGAATGAGTACGACGCGCCGGACGGCCCGCCGGGCTTTACGTACGGCAACGGGGCCAACAACTTCGGGCTACAGAGCGAGAGCCTTGTGTCCGCCGCGCGGGATATTCTCGCGGGGGGCGGCTATTCGCAGGCGAACGCGGTGGGCCGGCATCATCCCGGTGGTGACAAGCTCGGCGGCACCGCGAATTTTCTATACGCGGACGGTCACGTGGATCGCAAGACGGTGCGTCAGACCCTCGAGCGGTGGGAGTGGGGCCGGCGCTACTACAGCCTGACCGGCTACAACAAGATCGGCCCGCCCTGGAACTGAGCGGGTCCGCACGGGGCGGATCGTTCGGCGGCGGCGTGGGCGAAAGGAGGTTCGCCGGGGAAGGTGAATCGCAGACAGTGCCTGTCCATGGGAAGGACGAAGGCCGCAAGGCCAATGACGCGTTCCAGATTGCTCGGCAGCGAGAGTGGAACTGAAGACTCGGATTCGAAACCAGTTACAGGGAGAGAAGAAGCAATGCAGAAGCGGAGACTCACAAGTGGAATCATCGTGGCACTGGCCGCAGCGGTCTGTGCCGTGGGCGCCGCGCGGCCGGCCCGGGCGGGCGTGCCGACCGGGGCATGCTGTCTGATTGATGTTGGCGGAACCTGCCAGGACGCCGTTACGGAAGGCGAATGTGGGGCGCTCGGCGGCGATTATCGAGGCGATGGAACGGATTGCACCACGCTGGGCGGGGGGAATCCGGCCAATGCGTGCCTTGGCGCATGCTGTCGGCTGGCCCTCGGCTCCTGCACGGCGAATTCGACGAAGCTCGCGTGCGAGGCGGACTATGTCGTCAGCGTGGGGCCGCCCGAGGTGCGTGGAAACGGCATCTTTCAGGGATACAACACGGCCTGCGGTCCAGATACGTGTCCGGCGCTGACCGGGGCGTGCTGTGCGCCCGACGGATCGTGCCAGGTGCGGACGCTTCAGGAGTGCCAGACGATTGTCAATGGCTTCTTCAACGGCGTCGGTACGACCTGCGCAACGGCGGTCTGTACGGGCGGGTGCTGTCTGCCGGATGGCTCCTGCATTACGGGCGTCACCTACAACGATTGCTGCAACGCGCCGAATGACGGCTTTTTCCGTGGATATGCCACGGACTGCACCAGCCCGGACTGTCCGCAGGCCGGGGCCTGCTGCTTTACCGATGGATCGTGTCTTTCATTGACGCCGGCGGACTGCGACGCGGGCGGCGGCTCTTACCAGGGGTCGGGCGTCGACTGCGGGTCGGCGGGGTGTACGGCGGTGACGGGCGCGTGTCTCCAGCCGCTGGGCGTCTGTTCGGTGATGAACAAGGTCGATTGCGAGCGGTCCGCACTTTACACAGGAACCGGCGCGCCGACTTATTGGATTGGTCCGGGCACGTCCTGTCCGACCGAGGGACCCTACTATCTGCCGGGCGGCGGACAGGTGAACATGGCGGGCGCGACGCTTTTTGCGGACTTTTCGGCGATCGCCGGCTCGACAAACGATTTCATCAATGTCAGTCCGGACGTCATTCGCCCGACGGGCTATCCGTACAATCGCTTCCGGGATTCGGACGGCGACTGCTTTGCCGATGCGATCCAGCAGCTTGCGCCGACGTACATCTGCCCTCCGGGCATCTGGTGGGGCCAGTGGCTGGTGAACTACCGGTCGGTGGGTTCGCTCAACGGGGTCAATGAGTTCATTGACTATCAGCTTCTCGGCATTCCCGGCTACAAGACGCTGACGGAGCGCGGCGTACTCAATCGGGTTCGCTACAGCGACGTCGGTGGTGTCCCGACGGGCCTTATCCCGTGCCCGGCCAATTGTCACCCCGACACCTGTGGGGACCTGAACGGTGACGGCATGACGAATGCCCTGGATGTTCAGGACATGGCCGATGCGATTGTCGGGCTCGCGGCCCCCGCGCCGGAGAATGGAGAATTCACGCAGGACGGAGTCGTCGACATCGATGACGTGTTCATCTTTCTTGAGTGCGTGCTGAACAAGGCCAGCCCACTGGTTGAAAGCGCGACGCCGGTCTGCGTTGAGACAATCGACATGGCCAGCACGGATGTTCCCATGGCCTGGGTTGTCCGATTGCCCGGCACGCCGGCGTGGAATCGGAAGCCGACGTCCGCAGGCTACGGCAACAACCCTGTCAAATCGACAACAGGATTTGATCAAAGGCTGGTGAGTCTTGAGCGCGCCCACCCGGTCGAGGGGCCGATTTCGCTCAACGTAAATGTGACTATGCCCGACAGCCAGACGGTGTTTGATAACACGATCGCGATTTCGCCGGTGTGTGCGATTGCCAATCGCGGCACGGGCAAGCGAAATGTGACGTACAGTGAGCTCCAGCATCACTGGGTGTCCGGGCGATTCCCGAATGGCGAGAACCTGGTTGCCGCGACGCGCGACGCGGGTTCAGGTACGCGGAATGCGTGCAATAATGCGCTGGGCATCGACCCCAGCTGGGGCGGCGGCGACAACATCGGCAACCAGAGCACGGTCAACGACGAGACGCGACTGGGGCCGCTGTTTCAGCCGACGAATTGCGGTGGTTCCGGCCTGATTGAGCAGGTGGTTGAGTATAACCGCCTGGCGATCGGGTACACGGGCTACTTCGGCGGCAGTCGGGCTGCGGATGACGCATTCCAGGGTCGGTACGAGATTCTGAACATCAAGAAGGACGTTGCGGGGGGTACGGAATTCGTCCGGCCCACGCTGAACAGCATCCTTGATAACTGCAACATTAACACGGGTTACCAAGTGACGGCGTCGCAGACGCTGGCGACGCTGGGCGATCCGTTTGACGATGTTACCGGGAATCCTCCGATGCCGAATCCGGCGGCGCGCGATTATCTGCGGAATTTGTTTGTGAGCATTCAGCAGTTTTCGGCGGCGCCGTTTACGGATACGAGCGCGACTCCGGCACAGGCGCTGACCCGGAACTTCGTCCTCGAAGCCGCCGTGGACTGCATTCCGTCGATTGCCGATCCGCTGACGTTCAATGCGAACCCCAATTTCGCACAGGGCGCTCAGGACGCGGTGCGGGCGACCAACGTGACGTTCACTCCGGCGTATGGCAGTCGCAACGCCGCTGGTCGCGTTCCGACACGCAAGTCGGGCGAGGTCTACAGCGACAACACGGTCGCAAACCAGTCGTATCGACTGCCGAACGGAAACCACGGCGCGCCGTGGACGGCGGGGGCGACGATTCCGGCGACGTTTACCCGCATGCGGATTGCCGGTGACTTCAACGCGGACGGCAAGCGGGATTGGGATGACATTCCCGCGCTCATGCAGGCGGTGAACAATCCGCTCGCTTTTGAGGCGGCCGATGCCGCACTCTTCCCCAACAATTACATCGTCCCCGAGATCATGGGCGATTTTGACGGCGACGGGAACTTCGGCGACAGCACGACGAGCGGCGCGGTCGGCACGAACGCGATCACGCCGAACGAGATGCGCGATGCGAGGTACTTTGCCGACGGTCTGGCGCTCGATCCGGTGACGGGCCGGCTGAACCGCAAGCAGGGTTTCATCCGCGTGGACACGGCCTGGCAGGCCATTCACGCCGGAGACAGCAACTTTTTCAACACGACGCTGGCAACGGGCGCTGCGTACGCGGCGGGCGATTCGCGCGGCGACGTGGCGGGTAATTCGCCCAGCCCCGGTGCCAAGCCGACGGGCGCGGACGGCGTTGTGAATGCCCAGGACGTCGATTATGTCAGCCGGAACTTCATCTCCGACTGGAGCGATCTGAACGCCGTTACGAGCGGCGGAAGGATTCGGGACCTGTCGGCGGACATGGACGGCGACCTCGACGTTGATTGTGATGACGTGGCGGAGATCGTGATCGGCATCCTGAAGACGACGCTGACCGATCTCAACTTGAGCGGCAGCACGACGGCGGCTGACGTGGCCATCGCGTGCGCCAACCTCGGAGAGACGAACGCGACGTGGTCGCAGGGCGACGTCAACTGCGACGGGCAGGTGACGCAGTCGGACATCGACGCGATTGCCGCCGCGGCGGGCGCTTCGAACGTGTGCCCATGATCGTGTCGTGACCGAAGAACGTGAAACTTAGACGGGAGACTCGCCCATGCGGCGGGTCTCCCGTTTTATTGACGCGCGACCGTCGATGACGCGCTCGATCCGGGCATCGTAATCAGAATGTCTTTTCGATGACGTGGGCGACGCGGACGCCGATCCAGACCGCGCCGACGCCGAGCAGGACGCTCGCCGTGGCATAACTCACGGCGGCGAATCGGCCCGACTTCCAGAGGTCGTGGATTTCGTAAGCGAAAGTGGAGAATGTCGTGTACGCGCCGAGAAATCCGACGGCGATGGCCAGACGCAATCCATCGGCCGCGGGGCGGTCGCGAAAGAGCGTGAGGAAGACGGCGAGAAGAAAGCACCCGGTGATGTTCACGGTGAGGGTGCCGTAAGGGAACCCGCGCGGCGCCACGGCGGCGACGGTGTGGCCGACGGCATACCGGGCGATCGCGCCCACAAACCCGGCCGCCCCAATGAAGATCGCCTGCCGAAGCACCATGTCCGTCACCTCGTGATCGGCTCGGCCCGCCGCGCCTCGGGCAGGCGGAAACAGGATGCCCGGCGCTGCTCCCAGAGGTCGGTGTCGGGCGTGAATCGCTTGTCGTCGGCGAGGGTGGGGGTGAGTTCCAGGCTTTCACCGCCGTCGGATTGTCGCCAGACGACCGCGCCGTCGGGCGCGACGACCTGTTGAACGGCGTCCGCCGCGACGACGGCGAAGACGCGGTTCTCGGCGGCGCGCGTTCGAAGCAGGGCGTCATCGCTGATGCGGCCGCGGTACAGCAGCACCTGTGCGCCGTCGAGGGCGGCGACCCTCGCGGGGGCAAAGGCGGCGAGCTGCGCGGCGCTGAACGTCGCGACCCGCACGCCCGCGGCCTTCAGGTTTGACGCGATGGAGTCGAAGTCTGCCCGAAGACGCAATGCGGCCTTTTCGACGGAGGTGGTGGGGCGCGCGGCGGGTCTGTCGCCCAGCAGCCGCTGTCTCAGCTCGGGCTCGAGGAGCGGGGCGCGGCCGGGGGCGGGGGCGATCTCGGCGAGGATCAACTGTTCGCCGTGAATCGGCGCTTTGGCGAGCGTGTGTCCGGCGGCATCGACGATCTGGCTCTGGCCGACGTAGTGCAGCTTATCCTCCTCCCGGCCGCTTTTGCTGGCGCAGGCGAACGGCACGCCGAATTCCATCGCGCGGGCACGGATCATGAAATCGGCCTGTACGTTGAGGTACTGCCGCCCGGTGCGGTCGGCGTTGACCCACGCGGTCGGCTCGACGATGAACTCGGCGCCCTGGGTCACGAGGGTGGCGGTGATCTCGGGAGTCCGGGCGTCGGCGCAGATCAGGACTCCCATCCGGCCGAACTCGGAGTCGACGACGGACATGGCCGAGCCGGGGGAGAACCAGTAGTTGTCGCAGTCCCACATGAAGTTTTTTCGGCAGATGCCGACCTGGCGACCCTTGCGATCGAAGACGGCGGCGCTGTTATAGAGCCTGCCGTCAGCTTCTTCGACGAATCCGGCGACGAGCCAGAGCCTGTTGTCGGCCGCGCAGCTTGAAAAGCGGGCGAGGACGGCGGCGGATCTCTCGATGTCCGGGCGCATGTAACGCTCGGCGGACTCGAGCCAGTATGCGGGGTACGTGCATTCGGGAAGGACGAGGAGATCCGCGCCTTTCCGCCCGGCCTGGGCGGCGAGCCGGTCGGCCATCGGCCAGACGTCGCGCGCCTTTTCCATTGTTGTCGCTTCCATCTGACCGCATGCAACGATCATTCGAGATCCTCTTGAGTGAGGCCGTGCGCTGGTCGGCGCTTCAGCGCATCGCGCTCCTGCCCCAGTTTAGTGCCGTCCGCCGGCACGTCCATGTACGGGGGGTAAGCCGGGCGATTGCCTGGCAACCGGCGGTACCTCTATAATAAGGAGAAATATCCCGGCCGGCGGAGAGACGCACCGGCGGAAAAACACGAATTCGATCGCTGCCCCCGGGTCGGCCAGCCGCAAACCATGTCCAAAGCTGACTATTACGAAGTCCTCGGCGTATCTCGAAACTCCGGCGAAACAGAAATCAAGAACGCGTATCGGCGGCTCGCCAAGAAGTATCATCCCGACCACAACAAGGGAAACAAGGAGGCCGAAGCCCGTTTCAAGGAAGTGCAGGAGGCCTATGACGTCCTTTCCGACAGGGAGAAGCGTGCGAAGTACGACCAGTTCGGGCAAGCCGGAATCGACCCGCGCTTCGCGGGCGGCGGCCCGACGCAATGGTCCACGGCGGACGGGACTTCTTTCGACTTCGACTCGATTGCCGATCTCTTTGACTTTGGTGGCCGCGGGGGCGGCGGGCGAATGGGGTCCGTCATGGAGGAACTGCTGCGCCGAGCCCGGCGCGGGGGCGGCGTTCACGGGGACCACGTATCGGAAGCGCCTCCGGCAGGCGACCTCGAGCATCCGGTCTCGTTGACGTTCGATCAGGCGCTTCAGGGGACGTCCCTGAACATGCGGCTCGATGGGCCGGGCGGCACGGAAACGATCTCGGTGCGGATTCCCGCGGGCGTTCGGGACGGGCAGAAGATCCGCGTGCGGGGCAAGGGCCAGCCGGGCCGCGGGCATCGAAACGCCGGTGATCTTTACGTGGTGTGCCGGATATCGCCGCATCGGTACTGGGAACGGGTCGAGGATGATGTTTATCTCATGGTGCCGGTCACCCTCACGGAAGCGTCGCTGGGAGCGCGGATCGACGTGCCGACACCGACGGGTGTTCAGACGGTGACACTGCCGGCCGGCACGGCAAGCGGGGCGAAGCTCCGGCTGGCGGGACAGGGCGCGCCGAACCCGAAGGACGGCCGGCGCGGAGATTTTTACGCGGTCATCAAGATTGTCCCCCCGGCCGGGATCACGGACGAACAGAAGCGCCTGTTGGAGCAACTCGCGGCGACGATGAAAGGCTCGCCGCGCGACGGGCTCTGGAGCTAGAATTGCGTGGAGATATACGGGCGTTGTATTCGTCTGCCTCCGCGGGCCCTCCGGCTCGTGCCGATCCTGTGGCTCGCCGCACATGCGATGACCGTTGATTTGGCGATCGCGCAGGAAACCGACAGGGCGGCCGTAGTTGAGGACGCGGGCCCTTTCCCGACGACATCATCGGCGGAAGCTGCGCGGGAGCGACACCTCGCGAAGTGGCGGCTGGTTTTTTTCTGGACGGTCGTTCTCCTGATCGTGTTCGTGGTCGCCGCGGGGGTGATTGTGCGGTTTTCGGAGCGGTTCAGGGCGCTCCTCCTCCGCGGC
Organism: Planctomycetota bacterium; assembly: GCA_003576905.1. GTDB lineage: Bacteria > Planctomycetota > Phycisphaerae > UBA1845 > UTPLA1 > UTPLA1. The sequence goes on from QEVG01000009.1 coordinate 22,037, forward strand.
AAGAGCAGACCCACGCCGACGGAGGATGTGTGGCTGATGCACAAGACGCCGGAGTACGGTGAGGACAACGAGCCGGGGGGCGAGGGGCGCGACGCCGGGAGGTAGAGTGTCTCGGGTGAGACACCAGAAGGGGGGCCTCGCAGGCGTGACGTGGGATGCGCGGGCGAAAGGCGGCGGCGGGGCATCGCCGGCGTGCTCGGTTCGTGGAATCCCGGTGACTTGCAGGGGGGGTTGGTGGGCTCGCCGATCCATTCGATTGACGGTCGAGCGAAATAAGAAAGAGCCGAGAGCGCTGCGGAAGTCCGCCCGGCCATCACGCATGGGGAAGTTTGCGGGTTACACCGCGCGGTGAGTACGGCCCGTTCGGGTCATTGCGCCAATGAAAAAAGCCACGGCGATTTGCCGTGGCTTGCTCACCTCCCCGAGTAGGATTCGAACCTACAACCTACCGGTTAACAGCCGGCCGCTCTACCGTTGAGCTATCGGGGATTCACTCTTTTTTGCAAGCCGTACAAGCTACGCCTAATTGCCGGCCTTGTCCAGTCCGGCGGGGTCGTTTTGCGACCGTCGGGGCGGCCGCGCGGCAGGGCGACCGGTTTGGGTATCTGGCCGCGAACAATCGCGGCGTTTCGCGCCATGCGCCGCCCGGTTCCGCGGCGGAGCATTCGCGGACCCGCGCGGGGCTTGCGTCGTTGCTTCGAGGGCCGCGACGCGCCGATAACCTCGCACAGGCTTGGTATCGTATCCCCCGCACGGGGGTCGTCAACGCCGCTGCGGGCTTGGCACACCGCCGTCGATTTCGCCCTCGCCTGCGCCGGAGCGGGTGCGCCCTTTTCATGGCGCGCGACACTCGTGGCGATACCGTTCCAGTGCGGCCCCGGTGGTCCGGGCACCGCACTATCGGCAAAACGGAGGTCGCGGCTTAGCCTTGTTGGAACCGGCATCGTTTGGGGAGCATCGGCGTCCCGCCGGTGCGACGCTGCGGTATGGACCGCTGGGACGTTGCTGGGGTCCATGATCACGACTGAAACGGGAACAGTACCGCACTCCCGGCGTCTATTGGCCGTTTCGAACGGCACGCGTAAGATAGAGAAGGCAATTGCCGCCGTAGCTCAGTTGGTAGAGCAGCGGTTTTGTAAACCGCAGGTCATCGGTTCGAGTCCGATCGGCGGCTGTTTTGACGGGCGAAAACGCGGCAGCAGTAGACGTGGGCCTTCCGCTTGGGTCGTTTGTTCCGGTAAGAAGAGCGGGGCGCAGACGGCCCGGTGGGGCGGGGCCAATCGAATGTCGAGAGCGGGATGCTGACTTATAATGAGGCAGGGAGGCGGCATGCGCTTCTTGCCTTGCGCATTTCTTCTGTTCGCGATTGTGCCTGCCCGCTGGGAGGCGCCGTGTGTTCCGTTTGCCGATGGGCTTGAGAGCGCGGCGTCGATCGCCGCGGCGGGCGGGTTTGTCAGCGGCAGCGCCGCTTTTTCTCCGGCGGTCAGTGGCAGCGGCGTGACACTATCGGGGTCGGGCTTCATCACCTATTCGAACTCGATCTTCAACGCGGCGTCGGGCAGCGTGGCGATGTGGGTGCGCAAGAACGCGGCCGATGCCGGCGGGGGGCTATTTCAGATCGGCATCGTCGGCCAGCCCCACAGCGTCGGGCTGGTGTATGGCAACGATGACGATCTGTACCTGGAGGCGCGCGGCGCGGGCGGCGTGTCGGCGGCCGTCCTGGCGGAGAGCGCGCTGTCTCTGTCAGAATGGCGGCACGTGGTTGCGACGTGGCGCGATTCTGGCGTGGGAGTCGATCTGTGGCTTTTCGTGGGCGGCCGCTATTCGGGCTTCACGCGGCTTACCGCGCCCTGGGCGTTGAACGCGGGGCAGATGCAGGTCGGGTTTACGGGGTTTTACGGACTCGCGAACGTTCGCATTGACGAGCTTCGCTACTGCGACTGGCGCATGTCCGACGACGAAGTGTACGCCGAGTTCGTGGTGTCCGCTGGACGATATTCCGCGCAGCCCGTCGCAAAGCCGCCGAGCACGGGCACGGTACGCGTATCGGGCAGGTCGCTGCTCGTGGATGGTGCCCCGTACACGGTCAAAGGCGTTGGATACCAGCCGATTCCGATCGGCATGTCGATCAGCGGCGCAGCGGTCGATTTCGTTTATACCGACGGCGCTATCCTGTCACGGGACATGGCGATTTTGCGGGCAATGGGCGTGAACACGATTCGCACGTGGTCGCAGCCGCCCGATACCACGCTGCTCGACGCCTGTTGGAACGGTGGCGTTGATCCCATTCGCGTCATTCTCGGATTCTGGGTTCCGCAGGAGCCCGGCGTCAATTACGCGCATCCCGGGACAGCCGCGGCGATTGAGCTGGCGTTTCGCGAGGTGGTAAACCGGTTCAAGGGGCACCCGGCGCTTCTGGCGTGGGGCATCGGCAATGAGAACAACTTTACGTACGCGCGGCCGCTGGCGGAGTGGTATGCGCTGGCCAACGATTTGGCCGTGGCGGCGTATGAGGAGGAGGGGGCGGCGTATCATCCGTGCGTGATTGTCAACGGCGGGCTGCAGCATCTGGGTGACACGGCAAGCGGCTCTGATGACGCCGCGATGACCCATATCGACATCTGGGGGACAAATGCATACCCCGGTGCGTCGTTTCAATGCTTCTTCGACTACTTCGAGACCCTTTCGACGCGGCCCATCGTGATAACGGAATACGGCATCGATGCCTTCGACCAGGAGGGGGGCGTGGAATACGAATCCACGCACGCAGAGTATGTTGTGGCGCAGTGGCGGGAGCTGCGGGCAAGGTCGATCGGCGGCGCGGTCATGGCCTACAGCGATGAATGGTGGAAGGCGGGCGATCCCTCGGCACATGACCTGGGAGGATACGGGACGGCGGCGCACCCGGACGGATATTCGAATGAGGAGTGGTGGGGCCTCTTGCGGGCGGTGGACAGCGGTCCCGGGCCGGACGAGCTTCAGCCGCGTGAAGCGTACTTTGCCCTTGCGGCCGAGTTTCTCGGTTTGCCCGGAGATTTGAATTGCAGCGGGACAGTTGATCTCTCGGATATCGAGCCATTCGTGGTGGCGCTTGTGGATGCGGCCGCCTACGGGGCGGGAATCGGCGCCGGGTGTGACATCGGACATGCGGACGTGAACGGCGACGGCCGGGTCGATGGGCAGGACATCGGGCCGTTTGTGCAGATGTTGACGGGCGCGGGCGACTGAAGAATGCGCGTGTTGGAGGGGAGTCGCCGAGTGCGCGGGGGATGACTCGTCATTGAAGTTTGGGGACGGGTGCTTCGCGGGTCGTCTGCTCAAGGCTGTTCGTGCAGCATGGGCAACGAAAATGACGACATCGCGCGGGCGGATACAATGGGTCCATGGCGCTGTTCGTGCGGAATCTGTCTTTATCCCTGGACGAACCGGAAGATGCCTTGCCGTTCAAGGCGGCGAAGCGCCTGCGCGTCTCGCCGGCGGATATCCAAGGGTACAGCGTGCTGCGCCGGGCGCTGGATGCCCGGTTCAAGGATCGCATCGCGTATATCTATAATGTAGAAGTGACCCTTCGCGGCGGGCCGCGCGAGGAGCGTCGCGTGCTGCGGCGTCTACATCGCGCGGATGTCTCGGAGCAGCCGGGCGACCCACGGGTGCCTCTTGAAAACGGCACAGAGACGCTGAACGAGCGGCCAATCGTCGTCGGATTCGGACCGGCGGGCATGTTCGCGGCCCTGTGGCTTGCGCGGCATGGGCTCCGGCCGATTGTCCTGGAGCGCGGGCAGGGCGTGAAGGTTCGCCACCGTGACATCCTGCATCGCTTCTACCGGCTGCACGAATTTGATCCCGAGAGCAATCTGCTATTCGGAGAGGGAGGCGCGGGAGCGTACAGCGACGGAAAGCTGTACACGCGGGTGAACGACCCGCGCATGCGCGACATCCTTCAGGTGTTCGTCGATCATGGCGGCAAGCCTGATATTCTCATCGACAGCCGCCCGCACCTGGGAAGCGACTGGATTCCGACAATCTGCTGGCGAATCCGGAGGACCATTGAATCGCTCGGCGGCGAGGTGCGGTTTGGCGCGCGCGTCGATGAGATAATAATCGCGGACGGTCATGTTCGGGGGGTTCGCGTCGGCGGAGAAGTGCTGACGCCCGGCGCGCTGCTCCTGGGAATCGGCCACTCGGCGCACGACACAATTCGCTCGCTGATCGCGGCGGGTGTCACGGTTGTGGCAAAGCCGTTTCAGATCGGCGTTCGCGTGGAACATCCTCAGGCGCTGGTCGATGGCTGGCAGTATGGACCGTCGTGCGGGCATCTCCGGCTCCCGCCGGCAGAATACCATCTCGTGGCCAAGAGCGCCGCGGGCAGGCGCGGCGACGTGTACAGCTTCTGCATGTGTCCGGGCGGGATGATCCTTCCGACGAACGAGTCGGCGGGAATCATCGCGACGAATGGCGCGTCCGGGGTCAATCGTTCGAAGCCGTTTGCAAACAGCGGGCTCGTGCTGACGGTGGGGACGGACGAGGTGGGAAATGACCCGCTCCAAGGGCTGGAGTTCATTCGGAAGTGGGAGCGAGCGGCGTACGAGCTGACCGGCGCGACGTACAAAGTTCCGGCGCAGCGGGCGGCAGACTTTCTCGCCGATCGGCGGTCGGATGGACGACTGGAGACCAGTTATCCGTTCGGTGGAATGTGGACCGACGTTCGCGAGATACTGCCCGCATTCGCGGCGGAATCGATCAAGCGCGCGTTGGCGGATCTCGACCGGCGGATGCCGGGTTTTGCGGGGCCGGATGCACTGGTGACGGGGCCCGAGACGCGGGCATCCGCGCCGGTGCGCATTCTGCGGGACGCCGCATTGCGGGAGTCCATATCAACGGCCGGTCTGTACCCGATCGGCGAGGGAGCGGGGTATGCCGGAGGCATCATGTCCGCGGCAGCGGACGGCATCACGACGGCGGAACTGTTGATCCGCCGCTATGCGCCGATGCGGTGATCGATTCCGGGACGCAGGGGGCCTGGGTTTGAGGATTCGAGTCGTAACCTGGCGGGGTTTCCTTCCATCGAATACCGGGTGCAATTGGCCCGGCGACAGGGCCCTGCCTAGACTCATCCGGCGGGTCGGTTCCGGGCGCCGGGACGTTTTACGAAGGACACACGGAGAAGCCATGAAGACATCTGCGAAATCGACCGTACTTGGACTTTGCTCGCTTGCCATGCTCGCCAACCTAAGTTCGTGGTGCGGCTGCGCGGACCATTCGGCGCACTCGAGCGGCGGTGCGGCGGGGGGTGCGGGCACGATGGCGCCGGGCCCGGGCGGCGGAGGTGTTCGGACCGTGAAGGCGAAGATGGCAGACGAGAATCCGGGAATGGGCGGCGTTGACGAGAACGGATCAATGAAAGGAAACGCGAAGATGAAGACGGAAGTCGCGATGTTCGGTGCCGGGTGCTTCTGGGGTGTGGAGGCGGCGTTTCAGGGCGTCAAGGGGGTGACCAAGACTGAAGTCGGCTACAGCGGAGGTTCGATGAAGAACCCGACATACAAGGACGTCTGCGGGGATGATACCGGTCACGCGGAAGTGGTGCGAGTTGAGTTCGACCCTTCGCAGGTGAGCTACGAGGATCTGCTGGATGTCTTCTGGGAGAATCATGATCCGACGCAGCTCAATCGGCAGGGACCGGACCATGGGTCACAGTATCGGTCGGCGATTTTCTTCTTCTCTCCGGAGCAGGAGGCGGCGGCGAAGGCCTCCAAAGAGCGGCTGATCAGGAGCGGCAAGTTCAGCCGCCCGATCGTGACGGAGATAACAAAGGCTTCGGACTTCTGGCGGGCGGAGGATTATCACCAGCAGTACCTCGAGAAGCGGGGGCTGAAGGTCTGTCATTGAGACGGACGTCCGAACCGGACAGATGCGCATTGGCGCAATATCAATGGGCCGGATTCGTCGCAATGAATTCCCAACGGTTGTGCGATACAATCTCCCCGCGTGCGCGGCGCCGGAACGGGCGTCGTGCCCGGGGAGCCGTGCATGAGCACCGTAGACATCGAGCTTCGTGACGTTCGGAAGGTATATTTCAAGGATCGTCTCCAGATTCCGGTCTTGGACGGGCTCAGCCTCAAGATCGACGCGGGCGATTTCGTCGCGCTGATGGGGCCGTCCGGCTCGGGCAAATCGACGCTGCTTCACCTGATCGGGGGGTTGGATTCGCCGACGGGCGGGAGCGTGCGTGTCGGCGAAGCGCATCTGGAGAACATGTCGGAGCGCGAGCTGACGTCGTGGCGCAGCCGGCACGTCGGCTTCATCTTTCAGATGTATCACCTCGTGCCGGTCCTTACGGCGGCACAAAATGTCGAACTGCCACTTCTGCTTTTCAAGATGGCGTCCAAGGATCGCAAGGAGCGCGTTCGCACGGCCCTCGAGGTCGTGGGTCTTGGGGATCGAATGGACCACCGGCCGAATCAGCTCTCCGGCGGCCAGGAGCAGCGCGTGGCAATTGCGCGCGCGATCGTGACGGACCCGGACGTGATTCTCGCGGACGAGCCGACGGGCGACCTGGACGCGAAGACCTCCGAGGAGATTCTGGAGCTGCTCAACCTGCTCAACTCCGATTTCGGAAAGACGATTCTCATGGTGACGCACGATCCGAAGGCGGCGCTGCATGCCCATCGCCGGCTGCACCTTGAGAAGGGCGTTCTCGAACGCGATGAACTCAACGCCGAGCGGCGCGCGGCGGCGGCCGCGCGCTGAACACCGGCGGCGGATCGTTGATTCGGCAGGGTGATGAATCATGACCATCGGTTACGTGCTCATGCAGAACCTGAAGCGGAACCCCCTGCGGTCCGCGCTGACGATGGTGGCCTTCGCGCTGCCGATGGCGATCTTCGTGGTCGCCATATCGTTCGTCGTCGCGCTGGTGAAGATCAGCGAGGCGAATCAGAAGGAAATGCGGCTGGGTGTGCATCACAAGACGACGCTGATCAACATGCTGCCGGAATCGCACCGGATGAAGATCGAGGCACTGGATCCGGATCGCAGGCGCCTGACGGCGGTCTGCGGGATGCGATGGTTCGGCGGGCGGGTACCGAATACGCAGGGGGTGATCCAAAGCCTGGCGGCCGATCCCGACACGTTTCCGATTGTCTATTCGGACGCGGGCATGACGCCGGGCGATACCGAAGAATGGATGAAGGACCGGCAGGCGTGCGTCGTCGGATACGGCGTCGCAGAGAACAACGGCTGGAAGCTGGGGGACCGAATCGTGCTGGAGAGCTCGGTGCCGCCGTACCTTCAGCTTGAGTTTCACATCGTCAAGATCATGAAGACGGAGTCGCGTGCGAACGTGCTGTATTTCCGTCGCGACTATCTCTCGGAGTCTCTCAAGGAAGCGGCCGACGACCGGTACGCCCAGTGCAATATCTTCTGGGTGAAATGCAAAGACGCGAAGTCGCTCGCGGAGCTCCAGAAGGAGATCGACGGCGTCTTTGCCAACAGCCCGAACGAGACCAAATCGGAGGACGAACTGACGTTCGCGGCCGGCTTTGCGCAGGCGGCGGGCGACATCCCCGGACTGATGCGCATGATGGCGATCGTGGTGGTGGCGATCATCGCGCTGGTGGCGGGGAATACGATGATGATGAGTTTTCGCGAGCGGACGCGTGAGCTCGCGGTGTTCAAGGCGATCGGGTTTCCGGGGCGGCGCGTCATGACAATTGTCCTAGGCGAGAGCCTGCTGCTTGCGCTGATCGGCGCCCTGATCGGAATCGTGCCGACCGTTGCGCTGCTGGTCGTCCTTCCGGTGCGAAAGATGCTGCCGGGGTTTCTGCCGATCGCCCAGCTCGAGGTGTCCCCGGCGGCCGTGGGTGTGTCGGTGGCGATCGCGGTGGTGGTGGGGCTGGCGGCCGGCGTGCTGCCCGCCTACCAGGCGCTGCGGCTGAACACGGTGAACGCGCTGCGCCGTGCGGCCTGAGGCGAACTCCGTGCGTTCGCGTGAGTGATCCGTCGAGGAATTCGGGTACCTATCGTGGCATTGCCCCTTTCGTACAACTGGAAGAACCTGTTCGTCCGAAAGACGACGACGGTGATGACCGTGCTGGTGATTGCGGCGGTCGTGGCCGTTTTCTCCTGGCTGCTGGGTTTTCGGGAGGCCCTGACCCGGTCGCTTTCGTTCGCAAGCGACCAGCGAAAGCTGATCGTCTTGCGCCAGGCCTCCACCTCCGAGACCAACAGCGCCATCCCCCCGGACGACTTCAACAAGCTGACGCAACTCAACCAGGAGCTTGCCGTCGACCCGGTGACGAAGAACCAGCAGAAAAGCCCGGAGATGATCGTCCAGGTGTCGCTTCCGCGGCTCCGCGACGGGGGTAGCACGAACGCCAACGTAGCCGTGCGCGGGGCGACGGACGAGGCGTTCGTGGTCCACAAGAACATTGCCATTTCGCAGGGTCGGAAGTTTGAACAGGGGGCGCTGGAGGTGATCGTGGGGGAGCAGGCGGCAAGGCAATTCGCCGGACTGAACATCGGCGACACGATCAACCTGGGCTACAGCGGAAATCGCGGGTACCGTGTCGTGGGGCATTTCTCCGCGAACGGAGGGCCGATGGAGAGCGAGATCTGGGGCCCGCTCACGACCCTGATGAATTCCTACCTGCGGAACGCGTATTCCTCGGTAAGCGTGCGGTTGACCGACGAAGTGGATCCGAAGGAGGTTATCTCACGAATCGAAGGGCCGGCCATCGAGCTGACGGCGCAGACCGAGGCGCAATACTGGGATGCGCAGGCCAAGAACGTCCGAACCTATCTCACGATTGTGTCCGTTCTCGTGGGAATCATGTGCGCAGCGGCGGCCTTTTCGATCGCCAACACGATGTTCTCCTCCGTCGCGGCGCGATCGCGCGAGTTCGCGATGCTCCGCACGATCGGATTCTCGGGCCGGCAGATCCTCGCGAGCATTATCGTCGAATCGATCTTTCTTTCGCTCCTGGGGGGGGCTCTGGGCTGCGCGGCGTGCCTGGCCTGGCTTCGCCTGGCGGGCAACACGAAGGACATGTTTGGAGCGTCGACATTCACGACGATGGCCTTTGAGATACGCCTGACCCCCTGGACCGTGCTGATTGCGATCGCCGGAATCAGCGCGGTCGGCATCCTCGGAGCGGTGGTGCCCGGCATCCGGGCGTCGCGGCTGCGGGTCGTGACGGCGCTTCGTGAGGCGTGAAGGAATGAGGGTGTCCCCGGCCGTTGTCGTGCGTATACTTGCTTAAAGACACACCGAGAAGCCATCCTTGCCGCTGCGGTTTATCTATCTCTATCGCAACCTGACCCGCAATCCGGTGCGGACCGTATTGACGTGCGCGGCGGTGGCGCTGCCGATCACCATATATGTACTGTCCATGGCGGTGGTGGACGGTTTTGAGAATTTTCTGAACAACTCGGCGAAGCAACTCAGGCTGGCGGTAACACAGAAGACCTCGATCATCAATCCCATTCCCGAAGGGCATCGGCGCAAGATTGAATCGCTCGACCCGACGAAGCGTCGGTTGATTTCGGTCTGCGGGCTGCGCTACATCGGGGGCCAGCGTGAGGATGATCCCATGCCGCTTTCGACGCTGGCGGTGGACCACGACACGTTTGCCACGTCGTTTCCGGAGCATCGACTGAGCGCGGAGGAGGTGGAGGCGTGGAACAAGGACAAGCAGGCGATCATGGTCGGCCGCGGGACGGCGCTGGACATGGGATGGAAGGTCGGTGACCGGATCACGATATTCCCGTCTGTCCCCCCGTACTCGCCGATGGAGTTCCACGTGGTCTCGACGCTTGAGAATGCGGAAGACTTCGTGACCAACTGGTGCCGCCGGGATTACCTCGAGGAGGAACTGAAGAAGTTCGGGGCGCCGGAGGGGTTTGTCACGTTCTATTTCGTCAAATGCGCGAGCAAGGCCGACCTGGACCATTACCGCGTGGAGATCGACAAGCTGTTCGCCGGATCGCTCGATGAGACGAAGACGCAGGATGAAAAGACGTTCATGAACGAGTTTGTGACGCAGCAGTTCAACCTGCCGCGGAACCTGACCATTCTGGCCGCGCTGACGGTATTCGTCGCGATCATGGCGGCGGCCAACACGATGAGCCAGAACTTCCGCGACCGGAGCAACGAAGTGGCCACGCTGAAGTCGATGGGCTTTGGCCCCGGATTTGCGTTCGCATTGATTCAATCGGAGAGCCTGCTCCTGTGCCTGCTGGGCGGGCTGGCGGGCGCGGTCGTGCCCTACGTCGCCTTCACCTACAGCCCGCTCCGCGAAATGACGATTCCGGTGATCCAGACGCTTGAGATTCAGCTTCGCACGTGCGGTAAGGCGATGGGCATCGCCCTTTTGATCGGGATTGTCGCGGCGCTTTGGCCAAGCTGGCTGGCGGTTCGCATGCGCGTCGTGTCGGCCCTGCGCAGCCTGGAGTGATGAGAGTGCGGCATTCATGACGATTCCGCTTTCCTACAACGTGCGCAATCTCTTCGTGCGGAAGCTCAGCACATCGCTTACGTTTACGGTCGTCACGGTCGTCGTGGCCGTTCTGTGCATCCTGCTATCTTTCGCCGCCGGCATCCGCGAATCGCTCAAGGCTTCGGGTTCTCCTCTGAACGTACTCGTGCTCAAGACGGGGGCCACCGCCGAGAGCACAAGTATCATCGATCCGGACGAGGCAAACCGGCTGGTGCAGACGCCCGGCGTGGCGGTCGATGCCGCGGGACGTCCGCTGATAAGCCAGGAACTTTGCGTACAGACATCGATTCCGCGTCGCGGGCCGGACGCGACGCCGGCCAACGTTGCGGTGCGCGGCGTCGATGAAGCGGCCTTCAAGGTCCATACGGAAGTGCGGCTCATCGAGGGGCGGATGTTTGAGCATGGCCAGCCCGAGGTGATCGTCGGCAAGCAGGCCCGCGATCGCTACCAGAACCTGGAGGTCGGGGGCGAGGTGCTCCTCGGGCGATCGGGCAGCCGGCTCTTCAAGGTGGTGGGCGTTTTCGAGGCGGCCGGGGGGGCGCTGGAAAGCGAGCTTTGGGCAGGTCGATCGTCGATCTCCGATGCGTTCGATCGGCGTTTCGTATCGAGCGCGGCGCTACGCATGGCTGACGGACGGGCCGCCATTGAGGCCATTCGCTACATCAAGGGGCCTTCGGTCCGGCTCAACGCCAAGACGGAGACGGATTACTACGAGGATCTGACGTCCAAGACGCGCGAGATCGTGATGTTGACGACGATACTGATTACGATCATGGGCATCGGGGCGGCCTTCGCCGTCGCGAACACCATGTTCGCGTCGGTGGATAGCCGGCGGCGCGAGATCGCCATGCTCCGAACGATTGGATTCGCGCGCAGGTCGATCATCCTCTCATTTATTTTCGAATCGCTGTTGATTTGTGTGTCAGCGTGTCTTGTGGGGGTCGGCGCGAGCATGTTCGTGAATGGTTCCCGTCAGGACTTCTTATCGGACACGACTTGGACGGTATTGGCGTATGAACTAAGAGTCACGCCGGAGATTTTCGTCTCGGCCCTTGTCCTTTCGACGGCGGTCGGTCTGGTCGGGGGCCTGGCGCCGGCCCTCAAGGCTTCCCGAATCCGCATCCTTGATGCCCTGCGCAAGGCGTGATACACGGGCGGATTGGGCCTTACCGAACAGGCTCGGGCGTGTCCATGAACTATAGTAGACTGCGCACCTGTGTGACCAAGCCGGATCGGCTAGAATTGCGACAATATGTCCACGCGACCTGACGTTCGTTCGCAACTTCGAACACTGAGCATCCCCAAGGACCAGAGACCCGCGTCGTCGGCGCGGCCCGGTTCGGCCGCCGTGGGCGCGCGTCCGCTCAAGTGGATTATGGGGCTGCTGTTCATTGCGGTTGTGGCGGGGGCGGTTTACCTCGGCGCGCCGAAGGTTCGCTCGCTGGGCGCGCTGGGGACGGAGAAGGCCGAGGCCTCTGGCATTCGGCTGATCAAGGTTTCGGCCCGCGATGCGTCCCAGCCGATGCCGGTACTGACGGCGACGGGGAAGATCGTTTCGGATCACAAAGTACTCGTGAACACGAAGGTCTCCGGCCAGATCGTGGAGTTGATGTTCGAGCAGGGCGACCGGGTTGAAAAGGCGCAGGTCCTTGCCCGCATCGAGGACGTGCTTTACAGGGCCCGGCGCGACGAGGCGGTGGCGCAGCTGGAGGAAGCGCGGGCCAATCTTGCGTACCAGAAAGTCAACTACGATCGCGTCCGGAGTCTGGTCGAGCGCAATGCCGCGCCGGAAATCGAGTTTGCCCAGGCCAGGCGCGATCACGACGAAGCCATTGCGCGGGTGGCGGCGTCGGAAGCGGCTCTCGCGTTTGCGCAGAAGGCGCTGACGGACTGCGAGGTCCTCGCGCCGATCGCCGGCGTGATCCTGGAGCGTAACGTGGAAGTAGGCGACTTCGTGGCCGCCGAGGGCGGCCGGGGGGCCATCGCCAACGCCCAGCTCTGCACGATCGCCGACATGACCAAGCTGCGCGTGGAAGTCGACATCAGCGAACTGGATATTGCCCGTCTCGACAAGGACATCCGGTGCGTCGTGACGCCCGACGCCTACAAGGATCGCCGCTACACGGGCCACGTGATGTGGCTGGACCCGGGCGCGAACTATTCGAAGGCGACGGTGCAGGTCAAGGTGCGAATCGACGAGCCGGATGAGTTTCTTCGCGTCGAGGGATCGGCCCAGGTCGCGTTTCTGGCTCAGCAGTCGGACAGCGGCGTCCAATCGGCCGCGGCCATCTGGATTCCGGCGACGGCCTGCCTGCGCGATGAGTCGGATCAGTCCCGAGGACGCGCCTATGTCGCGGTGGATGGCCGATTGAAGGCGACCGCGATAACGGTTGGGCGTCAGGTGGGCGGCCAGGTCGAAGTGTTAAGTGGTTTAACCGACGGGCAGTCGATCGTGGTCGACGGCGTGGACAAGGTCGTTGACGGCCAGCGATTGCCATCGTGAACGGCGCGACCCGCGATCCGTACGACTCGCCTCATTCTGTCCGATCGAACCGATCCTTTTTTGAAAGCGAGCGGTAGCCATGTTTGAAGCCGCCGAGATCGGCCATAAGCTGTCGAAGGAAGAGTTCAACGCCCGCCTGACACCGCTTCGCGAACAGCTCATTACGACGCAGTATCAATTGCGCAGCGCGAAGTTTCCCGTCATCATCCTGATTGCGGGTGTCGACCGCGTCGGGGCGCACGAGCTGATAACGTTCATGACCGGGGTGTTTGATTCGCGGTATCTCCAGGTGTCTGGCTTTGGGCCGCCGACACAGGAAGAAGCGGAACGCCCGGAGTACTGGCGTTACTGGCGGGCGCTACCACCGGCCGGGCGAATGGGCGTGATGCTGGGCGCGTGGACGATGGCGGCGGTGGTGGATCGGCTCGACCGGCGAATCGGCAAGGGGGAATTTGCGGCGCGGATGCAGCACGTCCGTCATTTCGAGCGAAGCCTTTGTGCGGAGGGGGCACTGCTGCTGAAGTTCTGGCTGCACCTGTCGCCGGCCGAGTTCAAGAAGCAGGCTCGGCGGGGCGGGAAGCACGGCCTCTGGAAGCCGATCTGGATGAAAGCGTCGGCCGTGCGCGCTTATCAGCAGCGGGGCATGCGCGTGATTGAGCAGGCGCTGGAGCAATCGAGCGCCGAGGACGTGCCGTGGCAGTTGATCGAAAGCACGGACTCCCATTATCGAAATCTGACCGTCGTGGAGACGATCCAGGACGAGATTCGCCGGCGCCTCGATGCGCCGTCGCCCGTACCGGCCGGGCCGTCGGTGAACGAGCGGGCCACGGACGCACACACCATCCTCGACACGGTGGACCTTACGCAGGCCCTCGAGAAGGAGAAATACGAAAAGGCCCTGGATCGCGCGCAGGCGCGGCTCAACGATCTTTCGGCGAAGGCCTTTCGGAAGGGCGTGTCCGCGGTTTTTGTCTTTGAAGGCTGGGACGCGGGGGGAAAGGGCGGCTGCATTCGACGTGTCACGGCGGCACTGGACGCCACGGTTTATCGCGTGGTGTCCATCGCGGCGCCGACCGAGGAAGAAAGGGCGCATCATTACCTTTGGCGATTCTGGCGCCACATGCCGCGGGATGGGCATTTTTTGATCTTCGATCGATCGTGGTACGGTCGCGTTCTCGTGGAGCGCGTGGAGGGATTTGCGACGCGAAGCCAATGGCAACGGGCATACGGCGAGATCAACGAGTTCGAGTCGCAGATATCGGAGAGCCGAACCGCGCTGGTCAAATTCTGGCTGCACATCGACCCGGACACTCAGCTTGCGCGCTTCAAGGAGCGGGAAAAGACGCCCTTCAAGCAGTTCAAGATCACGGAAGAGGACTATCGCAATCGCGAGAAGTGGCACGACTACGAAATCGCGGTCAACGAGATGATCGCGCGCACCAGCACGCGGCACGCCCCCTGGACCATCGTCCCGGCGCGGGACAAGTACTTCGCCCGCGTTCACGTCTTGCAGACGATCTGCAAGGCACTGGAAAAGAAGCTGTCCTGAAAAATCCGTGCAACCGCCGGAGTCGTGTGACGCGTCTTCTGTTCGATTCCCGCCCCTGGTCTTTGTGCCGCATTCGACGAAGCACGTTGGACCGTGAGTGTAACTTTCTTTTTTTCCGTTAGTTGCGATCCAGCGCCTGCCTCGCGCCAAAGTGTGAATTGAGGCCGGACTGCGTGGCCATCGTGACATTCAGGTATGATGCCCCGCCGCGGACAGATCGAACCCGGCCTTTGGGTTGCGACCGCCTGGCCGGGCAACTGAAGGAGTGATCCATGGCGGCTTTTTCCCTGGACGATGTCGGGATCAGCGTAAAGCGGATTCTTCGCAATGCGCCGCCCAGCGCGCTTTACGAAGAGGCCATACTGCATGACACCGGCTCGCACATCACGGCGAGCGGGGCGCTCGTTGCCTACAGCGGCCATAAGACCGGCCGATCACCCAAGGACAAGCACGTCGTCCGGCATCCGAACTCGGAAAAGGACATCTGGTGGGGGCCGGTGAACTTTCCGCTGGCCGACGGGAGCTTCAAAGTGAATCGCGAGCGTGCGATGGATTACCTCAACACACGCGACACCCTTTACTGTTTCGACGGCTTCGCGGGATGGGACCCGGAACATCGGCTCAAGATACGCGTCATCTGTGCCCGGCCCTATCACGCCCTGTTCATGCACACGATGCTGATCCGCCCGACGGCGGAGGAGCTTGAAGCGTTCGGCAAGCCGGACTTCGTGATCTACAACGCGGGGGCATTTCCTGCGAACCGGCATACGACGGGCATGACAAGCAAAACGAGCATCGACCTTTCGTTCGAGGATGCCGAACTTGTGATTCTCGGGACGGAGTACGCCGGCGAGATGAAAAAGGGCGTCTTCACGGTGATGAACTATCTCATGCCCCGGCGGGGGGTGCTATCGATGCACTGCTCGGCGACCGCGGACCCGGCCACCGGGCGGTCCTCGTTGCTGTTCGGGCTTTCCGGGACGGGCAAGACGACGCTCTCGGCCGATCCGAAGCGAAGGCTGATCGGCGACGACGAGCACTGCTGGACGAACAAGGGGGTATTCAACATCGAGGGGGGTTGCTACGCGAAGGCGATCAACCTCACGCCCGAGTCGGAACCGGACATTTTCCAGGCGCTGCGATTCGGCGCCGTGCTGGAAAACGTCGTGTTCGACGACGAGGACCGGGAGGTTGATTTTTCAGATACGAGCATTACGGAGAACACGCGCGGCGCGTATCCTATCGAGTTCATCCGCAATGCACAGATTCCGTGCGTCGCCGGGCATCCGACGGACATCATCTTTCTCACCTGCGACGCGTTCGGGGTGCTGCCGCCGGTAAGTCGACTCGGGCCTGATCATGCGATGTATCATTTCATCAGCGGATACACGGCAAAGGTCGCGGGAACGGAAGTCGGAGTCACGGAGCCATCGGCGACCTTCTCGCCCTGTTTCGGGGGGCCGTTTCTCGTCTGGCACCCCGGCAAATACGCCGAATTGCTTGCGATGAAAATGGCGGAGCACAGGAGCCGGGTCTGGCTCGTGAACACCGGGTGGAGCGGCGGCCCGTACGGCGTCGGGGCGCGCATGAAACTGGCGCACACGCGGGCCATCATCGACGCGATCCATTGCGGGGCGCTGGCCGGCGCTTCAGTGGCTTCCGATCCGATCTTCGGGTTTGACGTTGTGACCCAGTGCCCGAATGTGCCGCCGGAGGTCATGGTGCCGCGGAATGCGTGGAAGGACCGCCCGGCGTTCGATGCGCAGGCAAAGAAACTTGCGGGGCTGTTCCGGCAGAATTTCGCCAAGTACGAAGAGGGCGTGTCTGAAGGCGTTCGCGCGGCGGGGCCGAAGATCTGAAATCGCGCCCGCTCAGCCGACTTCGCGGGTTTCGAAGAGGCTCATTCCGAGTGTGACGACAGCGCAGGTATAGGCCAGCCCGTATCCGATGGCCCTCCAGACGTAATCCCAGGGTATGACGAGCATCTCGCTCAGGGCGTCGACCATCCAGAACACCTGAAAATTCGGAAGGACCCAGTAAGCAGCCTTCGCCCAGGCGGACGCGCTTTCGCCCGTGGCAAGAGGTTTGAGGACCTGGTCGCTTGCCAGGCCGGCGCACAGAAGCAACAGGCAAATCAAGAACGTGGCCATGAGACCGAACCGGGTGGACGCGGTCAGGGCAAAGCTGCCGAGCATGATGACCGCGAAAAAGATGAGAAAGGATGCCTTGCTGATCTCGATCCCCTGGCGCTTTCGAGTTTTTTCGACGAGAAAGTCAACGTCCTGCCGCCACTTCGGCGTTACGTGAAGCCCGCGCAGGTACTCCTGCTCTTCCTGCGTGATCGGTCCCTTCCAGTCGTTGTGAACCAGCTCTCCCCTGTGTCCTTCGAGGTGCATCTGGCCCTCGGCGGGGCGGAAGAAAATCAGGCCCCGGAAAACGGCGGGGTCTTCACAGGACTTGGGAAGGCGTTCGATGGGCTGAGCGCTTTCATACGCATCGCGTTTCCACTCCCGGTTGACGAGCAGCAGAATGCCCGCGCTGAGCGTCATGGCGGGCAGGGCCAGTGCAATGACAGTCGGAAGGAATCGGCGGTCATACAGGTAGTTCACCGCGACGGCGGCGACGACGACCAGGAGCATCATTCCGGGTCCGAACACCAGGACGGTCGGGTCGGATGTCTCGGCCGCGGTCTGGAGGACGCCATGGCGCATGACCATGTAGAACGCGAGGCATGCCAGGTAGTGAGCGACGCCGAGGGCGCCGATCATCCCGATGAACTTCCCGAGGATGAACACGGGGCGGCTAATCGGTTTTGCCGCCACGGTGAGGACGGTTTTGTCTTCGATTTCCGTATCCAGTACGCTGGAAGCGGCGAAAACGGCCAGGAACAGCCCCTGGATCAGCAGCGTAGACAATCCTATATCGCGAAGGAGCTTATTGTCGTCGTCGAGCGTCCAGCCGGTCAGCGAAGGCATCAGGGCCATTCCGCCGAGCGTGACCATCACAATAATGCCATAAATAGGCTGCCGGATGGTCTGGAGAAGGGTGTTTTTGGCGATGCCGAGGAGTTGTGTCATAGGGTTTCGTCCGGCATGGTAAGCGGTGAATCGGCAGGAGTGTAGTCCTTGGCACCCGGCCGGTTATCCCTAGAATACGTTGCTCCCCGCGCTGCGGACTGAAACGGCCCGCGAAAGGGTCCTGGCGTCCCGGCGGCGGCCAGGCTTCCGTGCATCGGGTTCGCGGCGGCCCGGCGGTCCTACGTAACGCGAGAATCAATCCGTCGCCGAAGCTATCCTTCGCAGCGACGGAGAGTGTCAGACCGGCGTCGGTCGCCCGCCACTTCGGGCGCGGCGGTACTCGAAAGGTTTCATGGCAGCAGTCGATAAACGCGGCGAAGCGGTGGCGGTGGTCGGCGGACTTCTGAGTCTGTCGGCGTGCGTGGTCCTCTCCATCCTCGCCATCTGGACCGATTCCAGCGCCGTGTGGGCGGTCTGCTTTCAGTCGTTCGGCGCGATCGGAATCTGGCTGCTCACGGTGATCCAACTCCACCAGCAACGCCTGGTCTCCGAGGAGAAGCTTGAACTCGCGGCGATCGAGCGCGATCGAATCGAACGGCTGGGCGGCGCGAAGACCATCTTTGAGGAACAGGACCTCGACCAGATGGAGAAGCTGGCGATGGGCCGCCGGCTGCGGGCCATCGAGCGGTTTCTCGTTCCCATCCTGGCGATCCTGTTCGCGGTTTTTCACATCGCGGCCGGCGCCTCGGTTTTTCCGTGGGCCCTGCAGTTTCCGCCGATCCGTGCGGTCGGCGACGCGCCGGTGCTGCACGCATCGGTGCTTCTGTTTTTCTGTGCGGGCATCGCATTTGTTTGCTTCATGATGTCGCGCTATGCCCTGGGGCTGAGCCGGATTCGCCAGTGGAGTCTGCTCCGGCCCGGCGGGAATTATCTTTTCGGCACGAGCGCGTTCTGTCTTGCCGTCGCGCTGGCGCTGCTTTGTGTCATCAGCGGTCTGCCGCAGGTGGAAGTCTGGGTGGGCCGCGCCATCGGCATCGTCATGATCTGGATGGGCGTTGAGACGCTCATCAACTATGTTCTCGACTTCTACAGGCCGCGCGTTCCGGGCGAGGAGCCGCGGCCATTTTACGACAACCGGCTGCTGGGCATGTTCAGCGAGCCGGTCGGGATCCTCCGCAGCGTCGCGAACACGATCGACTACCAGTTCGGCTTCAAGGTCAGCGAGACGTGGTTCTACAAGCTGCTGGGGCGGGCGGTTCTTCCGCTGCTCCTGTTGCAGGTCGTGATCATTCTGGCGCTGACGTGCATCGTCGTTGTTCCGCCGGGCCACCAGGCGGTGCTTCTGCATCTTGGCCAGTTGCGGCCGACGACGGCCAAGGCGGGCATCCATTTCACGTGGCCATGGCCCATCGACACCGCCGCGATCATCCCCGTGGACCGGATTCAGCGCATGGCGATCGGCTACGAGGAAGAACAGACCACCGACGAGGACTCCTCGCGGACACAGGTCATCCTGTGGACGGTCAAGCACTACAAGAAGGAATATCAGCTGCTTGTGGCGGATCGTTCGGCGTCGGCGGCGGACAAGGTGCCGATCAACCTGCTGAGCCTGAACATGCCGGTTCATTGGCGCGTCAAGCATGATGACAAGGAAGTGATTCGCTTTTATTCGCAGAGCGCCGACGCCGCGCAGCTCATTGAAGCCATCGCTTATCGCGAACTGACCCAATACGCGGCCGAATCGGACGTTCTCAAGCTGATGGGGTCCGGTGGGGTGGAGACATCGGCCGAGCTTCGTCGGCGCATTCAGGCCGGCTGCGACGCCGCCGGATACGACGGCGGCGGCCTCGGCGTCGAGATCGTCATGGTGGGAATCGGCGGCGTACACCCTCCGTCCGACGAGGACGTCGCCAAGACCTATGAGCAGGTGGTCAGCGCGATTGAGACGCGCGACGCGACGATCAAGGGCGCCGAAGGGGACGCGGCCACGCGGCGGATCGAGAGCGCCGGTGACCAGTGGAAGGCGCTCTACGAGGCGATTCGTCTGGAAGACGATCTGCGCAGCCGGAACGATCCCGGCCTGGCCGAACAGACAGCCGTTGTCGAAGAGATGCTCCGAAAGGTGATCGGGGGAGAAGCCCGTGTTCGCGCGGCGACAGCTTCGAAGAACGCGTTTGCGCGGTTGTTCTCGCAGAAGTCGGAGGCGGAACTCTTCGAGACGCGGCTGGCGACGTATCGGGCGGCGCCCGAAGTGTACAGCCTTCGCAATTACCTGAGGATGATGGAGGAGGGCCTTCGGCGCGTGCGCAAGTTCGTGATCGCGCTGGAGAACCCGGACTCCGTTGTGTACGACATTGATCTGCGTCCACCGGCCGAGATCGATCTGCTCGGCGCCGAACAGGCGGCCGCCGAACAGAAAAGGGCGCAGTGACGTCGGTCTCGTTCAGCGCCGCCGGCGGCCATCGGGTTGTTGTCCCGCGGGCCGGGGCGCCGGACACGATCGAGCGAAATGGTTTGAAACGAGGTCGATAGCCATGTCCAGAAATATGCCGACCCTGCTGGTGGCGCTTCTGCTCGTCGTGATCATCGCGTTCATGATGTGCGCCTTTCAGGTGCGTTTCACGGAAACGGCGATCGTCACGCGGTTTGACAAGATTCACAAGGTCATCACGTCCGATGAAGCCGGGCTGCACTTCAAGGCCCCATGGCCGATCGACCGGGTCCACCGGTTTGACACGCGGCTTCGCTCATTCGACACCGAGTTTCGTCAGCTCGGCACGGAGGACCAGAAGACCGTCGTCATGACGGCCTACGCGACCTGGCGGATCATGGACGGTGAGAAGTTTTTGAAGGCCGTGGGCCGCGAGGATGCCGCCGCCAAGAAGATTCGCGACCTGCTGGAGAACCGCGTGTCCACCGTGTTGCGAACGCATCCGCTGGGAAACCTGGTCAACGTGGATCCGGCCCAGATGAAACTTTCGCAGATCGAGCGGGAGTTCCTGGAAGGCGTCAAAGGCCCCGCGATCGACACCTATGGGATTGAGATCGTCAGCGTAGGGATTCAGCGGCTGGGCATCCCCGAGTCCGTCACGCGGGAAGTCTTCGCACGCATGAAGGAGGATCGCCAGAAAGCCATCAAGGAATACACGGCCGAGGGCCAGGCGATCGCCCAGCAGATTCGGGTGGAGGCCGAGGAGATATCGAGCAAGATCATCGCCCGGGCCGAAGCCTACGCGAAACAGATCGAGGGTCAGGGCGAGGCCGAGGCGGCCAAGTACTATGCGAAGTTCGCCGAGAATCGAACCCTGAGTGACTTCCTGAAGAAGCGCGAAACGCTTCAGAAGATTCTCGAGGCCGGGCAGGTGACGCTAGTTCTGGATGCGAGCCAGTTGGAGCCTTTCAAGATGCTTCGTGACGCGGCGATCTCGTTCAAGAACGCCGTGGCGCCAAAAGACGAGAAGCCGCGGGGCAACGACGCCGTGGATGACAAGCTTGGAGCCGCTGGGCCGCCCCGGGACCGTTAGACCCCGAAGGCCCGAGCCCGTGCCGGTTGCAGAGAACCGAAATGCGCCGCCGCCGAGAGTAGATGATGACGACGAATGTATCGCAACCGCAGCCCATCATGCCCCAGGGGCCCGACATCGGCACTCTGGATCCGGCGAACCAGTTCCTGGCGGAAGCGCTGAGCAAGAGCTTCCGTATTCTGAAGCTAGTCATGCTGGTCCTGGTGGTGCTCTACTTCCTCTCGGGGCTGTTCGCGGTGAAGCCCAACGAGGTCGGTCTCAAGCTGCGCTACGGCCGTGTCGTCGGGGCGGGGGATAATTCGGCAAACCCGGTGCTTCAACCGGGCTGGCACTGGTCGTGGCCTTATCCCTTTGAACGATGGGTGACGGTGCCTACGAGCGAGCGGGAGCTTCCGATCGAGTTCATGTTCATGCTGACCGACGAGGAGCGCACCGGCGGCATATCGGGCTACCGCTATGAGAGCCTCAGTCCGATGCGGGATGATTTCCTCATCACGGGCGACGTAAACATTCTCCATGCCTCGCTCGTCGTGAAGTATCGAGTCACCGACGCGGTGGCATACCTGACGAACGTTCTACCGATGCCGGCGCCGCGGGCGACCGTCCGATCGCCGGAGTATCAGCGTTATCCAGAATACACGGTGCTCCGGGCGCTGGCGCGAAACGCGGCCATTGAAACGGCCGCTCGGCGCGAGGCTCTGGACATTCGCGGCACGGGGCAAAGCGCGTTTCTCGTCGCGGTCGCCACGTGCCTGAGCGACAAGCTCAAGAACCTGGAGAAGCAAGGCCAGTCGCTCGGGATATCCGTCGATCCCGAATCCGGCGTCATCGCTCCCAAGGCGGGCGGCACGGTGGAAGCGATCCTGCCGCCCCGTCAGGTCCAGGAGGTCTTCGACCGCGTTTTCGCGGCGCAAAGCGAAAAATCGGCGGGAATCACCAAGGCCCGGGCCGAGGCGCAGCAGCGCCTCCTCGAGACCGCGGGACAGGACCATGAACGGATCGCCGCCGCGGTCGACGAGGAGTTTGAGCTGATGCTCCGTCTCTCGCAGGAAGAGGGTAGGGCGACCGCCGCCGATGCCGAGACCGTGGCCCGCCTGAGGTCCGAGCTGGAGGAGAAGCGCCGGGTCGTGGAGGCCATGCTGAAAAGCGCCAGCGGCGAGGTTCAGGCCGTACTGACCAGCGCGCAGATCGCGCGCGATCAGATCGTCAAGGAGGCGTCCGGCGATTACGAGCAGTTTCAACGGTTGCTGCCGGAATACGCTCGCCATCCCGAGATTTTCATGTCGCGCTTCCGCGACGAGACCTACGCCGACGCGCTCGCCAATCCGAAAGTCGCAAAGATGTTCATACCCGAGCCGCCGCGCGGCAGCGGCGGGCGCATCTGGCTCCAGATTCCGAGGTCGTCCGCGCCAATGCCGGAGGAGGCGGGGAATGCGAAGTCCTCGGCGCCGCAGCGGGGCCGGGACCGGGACCTCGGCAAGGGCGATGTCGTCCGATCCAGACCGACCATCGTGGGGCCGTAATGAGCAGCACTGAGAGCAGGGTTCCGATCGTCGAGTGCGTCGCGCTCACCAAGGTCTTCCAGGACTTCTGGGGGCGGGACAAGGTCCTCGCCGTCGATCGCCTCGACATGGAGATTCAGCCGGGCGAAGTCTTCGGTCTGCTCGGGCCGAACGGATCGGGCAAGTCGACGACGATCAAGATGCTGCTGGGGCTCTTGTACCCCACGAGTGGCGTAGCCCGTGTGTTCGGGCGTCCGCCGACGGACACGGCGGTCAAATCGCGCATCGGCTTCATGCCCGAAGAGAGCTACCTGTATCGGTATTTGAACGCCTACGAGACCCTCGACTATTACGGCCGGCTGTTCAAGCTGGATCGGGTCGAACGGCGCCGGCGCACGGAACAGTTGATCGAAATGGTCGGGCTCAAGCGCGCCGGCAAGCGCTCGGTCGGTACCTATTCGAAGGGCATGGCCCGGCGCATCGGTCTCGCGCAGGCGCTGATCAATGACCCTGACTTGCTGATCCTTGACGAACCGACGACCGGTCTCGATCCGGTGGGCACGCGGCAGATCAAGGACGTCATCGAGACGCTCGGCCAGCGTGGAAAGACCATCCTGCTGTGCAGCCACCTCCTGGCGGACGTCGAAGACGTATGCGACCGGGTGGCGATCATGTACGGCGGTCGCCGCCAGGCCCTGGGGGCGGTGGCGGAACTCCTGGAACGCCGCGACGTGACCGAGATTACGGTCCGAGACATCGACGACGCGGCGATTGAGAAAGTCCGCAAAGTTGTTCGGGAAGCCGGCAGCGAGGTGATCGATGTTCACCATCCGACCGACCGACTGGAGGCGCTGTTCCTGCGAGTGGTGACACAGGCCCAGCGAGAAAAGCTTCAGACGAGCGGGGCGGAGAGCGGGCGCGGGGTATCGGAGTTTCTTGGCGGCAAGGGTGTTGAATCGGCGTCGTTGATCGATTCACTGGTGCAGGCGGGTCAGCACGTCGTTGAAGCTCCCGCCGGCGCTCCGGAGGCGCCGCACGAAGCGCCGCGCGTTCAGGCCGATGTCGTTGAGAAGCTAAGAAAGGATGTGGCGGCGCCCGCGGTCGCGCAGCCGCGCACTGAACCGGTCGAAGCGCCGATCCCGCCTCGCAAGCCCGACAAGGCCGTCCTCGACCGCCTGCTCTCGGGCGGGGCCGCAGCCGGCGACGAATCGAAACCGGCCAGCCCGCCCAACACCGAGGGTTGATCCGCTCCCGCCGTAAAGATGAACGAAAACACCTTCTTCATGATCATGTTTGCCTTCGGGTCCGTCATGGGCCTGATCACGCTGGGCTACGTGATCCGGCAGGCGTTCAGTCGCCAGTCCGGGGAGGTCGGCGGGTGGGAGCTTCGCGGGGCGGGTCGCCGCATCGGGGCGGTCTTGCGTACGACGCTGGCGGAGGGGCTTCGGGCAAAGGTGGCCTCGGGCTTCGCCGCGCTTATTCTCATCAGCATTCCGGTCTTCTGGCTGACATCGGAAGGCGACGGGACAATCAAAGGGAAGGTGCAGATGTTCTTCACCTACTCCCTGGGATTCAGCCTGTTCCTTCTGGCGATCCTGACCGTGCTGTTTTCGTGCCGCAGTCTGTCGGTCGAGATTGCGAGCCGGCAAATTTACGGAATCGTCTCCAAGCCCATCCCGCGATGGCAGATTGTCGTGGGCAAATGGCTCGGCGTCATCCTGCTCGATCTCGTCCTGATCATTCTTGCCGGCGTCATGACCTGGACCGGAACGCGCATGACCGTTTCGTCGTTCACGAAGGACCTCGAAAAGGAGCTCGTGACATACGGGAATCTGACTCCGGGACAGGCCGCGACGGCGGTCGCCGCGCTGGCCGAGGTCAGGGGCGTCGGCAGGAAGGGACTGGAAAGCCCCGTCGTCACGGCAATCTGCGAGATGCTTGGAAAGACGCGCGAGGAGGTCGGCGACATCCTCCTCCGGCTGCCGGAGGCGACGCGCGTGAATCTTCGTCGGTTCGATGAGCTGCGTCGCCAGGTGCTGGTCGCGCGAGCCATGATTCCCGTGGAAGTGCCGGACTTCACGAAAGAGATTGAGGAGATTTACCAGTCGCTCAAGAACGACGAACGCCTCCCGACCGACTGGTCGGAAAAGCGAATTCGCGACTCGATAACGAGAGAACTGATGCTCTCGTATTGTTCGATCGGTTACGCCGAAGGCCGCACGTGGGAGATCAAGGGGCCGCCGCCGGAAGAGGGCAAGGACTGGGTGATGAGCCTTCGGTTCAAGATGCGCGCGCCGCGCCAGCCGATTGCGACGCAGGTCGGGGACATCACGCTTGAGACGGATCAACTGCTGTGCGAATGGGCCCTGGGCGACCCGCGCAAGTCGAACTTCCTGCCCGCGCCGCCGGGGCAGTATCCCATCAACACGGCCAATGAGTTTGAGATTCCGCAGCAGGGAATCGAAAAGGACGGGACCATCCTCCTTTCGTTCATGAACGTGGATCCCCGTCGGATTGAGGCGATCTTCGACCTGCCGGGCGGGGCGCTTTCGGTGATGTATCGGATCGGACCTTGGGAGCTTGGCCTGGTGCAGGCGCTTCTTGCGGGGTTTATCCCCTTATGCTGCCTAGCGGCGTTCGGCGTCTGCGCATCGACGTTTCTGAGCTTCCCGGTCGGTTCGCTGATCGTGCTGACGCTGTTCGTCATTTCAAGTTCGATGGGATTCGTCGCCGAGGCGCTGGCCGTGGCTAAAGAATATGCGCCCCCGGAGCATGACCGCGAGTTGGCGTGGGAGGTGCGGCGCCTGACGGTGGAGACGATGGACTGGGCGCTGTCGATCGGCGACCTGGACCCGATCAACCGGCTGATGGAGGGGCATGCGGTCGGCTGGCCGGCGCTGTGGCGCGCGACGTGGAAGTACGTGCTGATCAAGAGTTCGCTGGTAATGATCCTCGCGGTGATGATTTTCCGCCGAAGAGAGCTGGCGGCGGTGATCGTGTGATCATTCCGCGTCGCGCGGGCCCTGGTCGGCAAGCGTCCGTTCCTCGATGACGTCCCAGCCGCTGGCGATGGCATGGTCGAGAACGGCTTCGGCGAGGACGAGGCTGTCGATTCGGGCGGCGACACCGCCGAACTTTACGTTCGGAGACGAGAGCACTTTCATCAGGCCGCGACCGATATCGACGATGTCATACCGGGGCTGCGGATAGTCGCGCATGGCCACTTCGAGTTGCTCGGCCTGAACGCTGCCGGGAGCTGTCAGCCAGTTGAAAGCCAGCTCCGTATCGGGCGTTTTCCACTGTCTCTGGTTGGACTTCTCGTCCTTCTTGCCCTGGGCCATGGTTAATCCTCCCCCGCCCGCATGACAAGCCCGTATGTTTCTGTCGCGTCCTCACGGGCTTTGTCCGATTCTAGGTAGGGGCCGCGCAGAATATCAACTTTCAGCCGTCAAAGTAGACAGTTCGTTACCGGAAACGTTGGGGCTCCAGACTTTAGCGACGAGGCTCGCCTCGCCGGGCCCTGCCCCTGGCGACTTTGAATCTGAGATTTGCGCGCGCTTATGGGCTGCCGCCGGCATTCCCCACGGCGGGAGTGGATTGCTTCGGGAGTCCAAGGGTGTCGCTCCCCGGATGACGGGCGGCAATCGCGGCAACGGTGAATGCAACACGGAAAGATCGAACCGTGTCGAAAAAATGACACTGTCGCCTGACCCGGCCCTGTAAACCTGTGTGTAGCAAGTCGATCCGATGTCTTGTCGCCGGGCGGTTGCTCCGGCGTCGATCAGCGATCCAACGATCGGCAACTTCGGGTTCGCGGCCAGCGCCGCCCAACCGGCGGATTCGCCCGGGCAGTTCAAAGCCGGAGTATTCTGAGAGAAACGGACGGAATCCGCCATAATGTGCGGAGTTGGAACGGGATTTCAGCCTCCCCTGGGGCTGTGCAACGGAAAGGGGTTGCGGCGCGCGGCGGCATGGGATTTGCTAGGAGATCCCATGCCGGCGGGACGGCCTGCCAGGGAAAAGGGGAGTCCGCCGACGGAGGTTGTGCAACGCCATCCCGGTGCGGGAGCAGACTCATGAAAATTGGCGCGATCGCGACCCATAATGTTCATTTCGTCCGGCCCGGCGATTCCTTCGATCGAGCAATCACGCTCATGGAGGAGCACGGGTTTCACCACCTCCCGGTCGTTGAGGACGGCTGCGTCGTGGGGATGGTGTCGGACCGCGATCTGCTGCTGGCGGTGGGGTGGAAGATGGAGTACCAGCGGCGCATCGACGGGCACCGCAACGAGGTCGCCGGGCCGCGCTGCGTGGGACAGGTCATGTCGCATCCGGTCGTGACCGTGTCACCGGAGGACAGCGTCCATCACGCCGCGGAAGTGATGATGGAGCGCTCGATCAGCGCGCTGCCGATTCTGTCGGGGCAGCGGCTGGTCGGAATCGTGACCAAGATCGGGTTGCTGCGGCTGCTGTGTGAGATGTATCCTCGCCCGCAAGGGGTGGACATGCTCAGTGAGCCCGTGTCCGCCCACATGCGAGCCAGCGTGCTCACGGTCGGGCCGAAGGACCCGCTGCATACCGCGGCGCGAATCATGCACGATCGGCATGTCCGACACCTGCCCGTCGCGACCCTGGGAATGCTCGTGGGAATCATCTCCGACCGGGACGTGCGCCGGGCGTGCGGGCGCGAGATCATCGAGGACGAACAGGCCGAGGCGCAGGGAAGGATGTACGCGACCGCGGCGCGGGTGATGGACGTGATGACGCATCGCGTGTACACGGCCGAGCCGACTGAATCGCTGCACGAGGCGGCGCGGCGCATGCTGGCCCAGAACGTAGGCGCGCTGCCTGTCTGCACCGGCGAGCAACTGGTCGGCATCATCACGCACACGGACATCCTGCGGCTGATTGCCAAGTCTCCGCTCTGAGCCGCGGTAATCGGCACTCATCCTTTCGCGCGGCTGTGCGGTCTGCAACGAAAAACATGGCAATGAACCTCGTGGATCACGCGGTGCGGATCGCCCCCTCGAGGTAGGTGACGCATCGGCCGCCGATCTGGACGCGGTCGCCGGCGAGGCGGCAGAACAGTTCGCCCCCGCGCGGCGAGACCTGTCGCGCGTGCAATTCGCTTTTTCCGAGTCGGTTCGCCCAGTAAGGAATCAGCGTGCAGTGCGCCGAGCCGGTGACCGGGTCTTCCGGCACGCCGGCCCTCGGAGCAAAAAAGCGCGACACGAAGTCGCAGTGGGCGCCGGGCGCGGTCACGATGAGGGCGAATGCATCGAGTTTTTCGATCGCCGCCATGTCGGGGATAAGTTCGCGGACGTCTTCTTCCCTTTCGAAGACTGCCATGAGGTCGCGGGCGGACCAGACTTCCGACGGCGTTCGCCCGAGCGCCGCAGATACGTCCGCAATTGAATCCGTGCGGCGGCCCGGGCGCGCAGGAAAGTCCAGCACGAGGCGGTCCCCTTCGGCGCGTACGGCCAGCAGCCCGCTGCGCGACATGAATCGAACCGAATCCGGCTTGTAACCCAGGTGGCGCTTCAGCGTATGCGCGGCGGCGAGCGTGGCATGCCCGCACAGGTCCATTTCAAGTGTCGGGGTAAACCATCGAAGGTGATAATCCGCTTCGGGTCCCTTGTGCGGGATAAAGAAGGCTGTCTCGGCGAGGTTGTTCTCCATCGCGATCGCCTGAAGCGTTTCGTCGGGCAGCCAGTCTTCGAGCGGGACAACAGCGGCGGGGTTTCCGCCGAAAAGCCGAGAAGTGAATGCATCTACCTGGTAGAGTTTCAAATCCACGGGTGACTCCGAGTTCGAAAATGAATTACGGGCGCACCGGCGATTGTAGAGTCCGCCGCCTTTCGAGGTTGTGGGGCCGCAGGGGAAAAGGAGCCGTGAGGAATCATCTCGACCGGCCAAATCGAAGGCGTTTCCCGGATGCACGACATGAGCGAATGCGCTGTAACATGCGAAGAGCAATGGGATTAGTTGCAGATATCAGACTTGTGCTCGGCCTTGACTGGCCGAGTGGATAATGGATAATATAATCCAATAGTCCGCAGATTCATTTCTTCATCTGTCAGTCGCCTCCGCATTCATGCGGAGGCATGTGCATTTCGATGACACGCCGGTGAGAGGGTTGGGGACAGTCTATGTCCTCGCAATGTCACCTCGCCGGGCAGGCGTCCGGGCCCCTCAAGTACTCTGCAAGGATTTCCGCCAGTGCCGGTGAGGCTGCGCGCGATCCCCTTCGTCGCGACGTCGGGAAAGCTTCGCCGTCGCGTGCTGTTCGCCGCGTGATCCACCCGGCACGCGGACCGCCGTTTGCTTCTGCGGGCGTCCCTTTTTTTTTCGGTCTGCGCCCTGCTGAAGGTTTGCAATTGCGGTCTCGCGGCCGCAGGAGTGAAGGACATGCACAGAAACAGAAAAACACCGCGACGGCTGATCGTGCCGGTGCAACGGGCGTGTACAGTTCTGATCGCCATGACGGGCTTGATCGGAGTGGGTACGCCCGCTGAAGCTGTGACCATCATCTCTCAATCAGCCAACACACAGGTTTTCCTCAACGACAATTACACCACGATCGAGTTTGAGAATCCGCTCAGTGGATCGGAGACGGTCCACGGTTATCGCGTTCTTGAGTGGCGAGACGCCGACTACCAGTCCCCCGCGTGGTATGACGACTGGACCGTCAGTCATCCGGGGTCGATTGACGGCAACGTCAACGAGATCTGGATGCGTCAGAACGGGCATGCCATCTGGACGTCGACCACGGTTATCAGCGACGCCGTCTCGATTCACCTCCACGGCGATGGAAACGACGGTATCGCACAGGTCATGGTCGATGGGTCGGAAGTCGCGCGGCTCGACATGGGTTCCAATCCGCCTCAGAACGCCGTCGTACTGGTCACACGTCTTGCGTCCAGCACGCACACGATACGAGTCAGCGATCTGGGAATGGGCACGATGGGCACCGATGTCGCGACGCTCGGGGTCTGCACGCTGCGGTCCGGCGCCGTCTACAAGTGGCATCAGCCGCCGCAGCCTGGCACGCCGTCGAACGTGTACTTCGGCTGGAACGAACCCTCCATTCTCTATTTCGGGCCGATCGTCGCGGACGACTGGGTCTGCATCGGCAATCAGCCGGTGACGACGATTCGGTGGTGGGGATCGCACTTGGGCTGGAGGGAGCCGGCGCCTCCGCCGCAGCTTCCCGACTTTTTCTGGCTGACCATCTGGACTGACGTGCCTGGAGGCGCGGCGGGCGAGCCGTTCAGTCATCCCGGAGTCGTGCTTTGGCAGTATCAGACCGGGCGGATCGATCCGGTCCTGGCGGGGTGGGACTACGACCCGCGGACAGCGCAGTTCGAGTCCTGCTTTGAGTACCGCGTAGACTTGCCTCCCGACAAGTACTTCTGCCAGAATCCGGCGACGAACCAGATTCTCTGGCTGAGCGTCGCGGCGGCGTATGTGGATGTCCCACAGATCGAGTATCCGTGGGGTTGGAAGACGCGGCCGCGTGATCCGACCTCGCCCGCGCCGGACGACGCGGTGCGTGTGTTCGAACCGGTAGCCCCGCAAGTCGGCATGCAATACGTCGCCGGCGATCCGATCTGGTGGCCGGTCGAGACGGAGTCGTGGGACACGGCATTTGAGCTTTACTCGGGCCCGGTGGACAAATGGGTTCAGCCTCCGGACCTGACGGGGCTGGGGATTGATGTCAATTGTACGGCACCTATGATGTTCCCTCCGCCGCCGGTTCTCCTTGCCGATGACTTCAAGTGCATTCAGCCTGGCGTCGTTACGCGGGTCAGCGTCTGGGGCTCGTGGCGAAACGACTACCTGCCCTTCGGCGGGGATCCCCTGGCCGTTCAGTTCACGCTAAGCATTCACGCGGACGTTCCGGCGGGCCAGCAGGAGCCGTGGAGCATGCCAGGGAACCTGCTCTGGATGCGGGAGTTCGGGCCCGGCTCGTACGGCGTATTCCCCGTGCCGCTTAATGAGCCGGAAGGCTGGTTCAATCCGCCGAGTGAGTTCGTGCCGGTGGGGGATTTTACCTGCTGGCGCTACGACTTTGTCATCCCGCCGATGGAGGCTTTCCACCAGGAAGGCAGCCCTGCCCAGCCGATTACGTACTGGCTGGACGTGCAGGCGCGGCCGCTGGATCCGCAGGCCTTCTTCGGCTGGAAGACATCGCAGTGTCACTGGAACGACGATGCCGCATGGGTCAACGGCATTGAGCCGTATTTCGGTATCTGGAACGAGCTGCGTTATCCCCCGCCGCATCCGTTGCACCCCGAGTCGATCGATCTGGCCTTCATGATCGGGAGCGACCCGGTGATGCCGCAGCCGCCCGAGCTCAAATGGTCTCAGCCACCGACGCCGTGGACGACGGAGAACGGCTTCAACGGCTGGAACGAGTTGAGCTGGTTCGGCGGGCCGCAGATCGTCGCCGACGACTGGGTCTGCACGACGGATCAGCCGGTCACGGATGTTCACTGGTGGGGTTCGTTCCTTGGCTGGGATCAGCCGTATGCACCGCCCGATATGCCGGTTCAGTTCCATATTGCGGTGTGGACCGATGTTCCGGCGGATCCGGGAGGTGGAACACCGTGGAGTCACCCCGGCACGGTGATCTGGGAGAACTACTGCGATACGTTTACGGCGGAGTTTGTCGGCTGGGATTTCGACCCGCGCAACCCGCTCGCATGTCCCGAGGCATGCTACAAGTTCGAGCAGTTGCTTCCGGACGAGGGCTGGTTCTACCAGCGTGGACCGTACAACATCTACTGGATCAGCATTGCCGCGATCTATCCGCCGGGCATGATTGTCGAACATCCCTGGGGCTGGAAGAGCACCCCGAGGCTCGACGCGCAATCGCCCGATGATGCGGTTCGAATCTTCGATCCGGTGGTACCGGGGATCGAAATCACTTATCAGGCCGGCGAGCCCATCTGGTGGCCGACGTTCGATCAGTCGTGGGACATGGCATTTGCCCTGACGACGATTGAGCAGATCGAGCCGGACGCCGATCTTGGCGACGCTCCGGACAGCTCGAACAACTCCGGCGCGGCCATGACGGCCTATCCGGCCGGCGGCCCGCCGGGCGTCATCGCACACTATCCGACGGTACATCTTGCGGGATCGCCGCCCTTCGGGCCGATTCATCGGCAGCCGCGAAACATGGCCTATCTGGGCACATGGGTGACGCTCGAGCAGGAAGCCGACATCGGACTGGATGAGGATTTCGTCAACAACATCGACCCGCCGTCCGACCAGCCCGACATGGACTTCTCCGACGACGCGGTTGTGCTGCCGCTCTCACTTCCGCACTGCATGCCGACAACCTTCCAGTACACGATTACCGTTGTGAGCCCGGTGGCGATTCCAATGTTTGTGAACGTCTGGTTCGACTGGAACCGTGACGGAGACTGGGATGACGTGATGCAGTGCCCGAACAACGTCACCGCGCCGGAATGGGCGGTGCGAAACCAGGTACCGGCGGTATTCGGACCGGGTACGTACACCCTTACGACGCCGCCGTTTGTTTCATGGCATCCCGCTTCCACGCCGCAGCCCGATCCGATCTGGATGCGCATTACGCTCTCCGAAATGCCGTGGTCGGCGACCGGGGGAGCCGGATATGGTGGATCGGGACCGTTGAGCGGATATCAATATGGCGAAACCGAGGATTACTACTTTGTTCCGGATGTGCCGCCGCCGGTGGAGACCAAATGGATCCAGCGGCCGCATGACATGGGTCAGGGATTCGACGCCGCATCGAGTTACTGGTGGAACGAGGGAGTGGTTTCGCCGGTGAACCGCGTGGTCGCCGACGATTTCATCTCGGACGGCCGACCGATTCGCATCCTGCGATGGTGGGGCAGCTACCTCGACGATCGCTATGCGCCCGAGGCGACGCCCGACCAACTGCATGTGCTTGACGGCTGGTTTATCAGCTTCCACTGGGCGCACCCCGGATTGAGCGTGGCTGACTGCCCGCCAAACGTGATGTTCGATCCTCCGCCGACCGTGCTCGGCGTGTACTACGCGCCGGCCGCGGCGGTGCATATTGAACGCCTGCCTATGCTGGATTGCTTCCAGGACCCGGTGTACGTGTACACGGTGGACTTGTCGCGGTGCTGTCTGCTCTGCCGCGAGATCGATCCACGGTTCCCGACGGATATACCGCCGGCGACACCGTTTGATTTCCGGGAGCGCGGGGCGGCCCGATACTGGCTCGATGTGCAGGCGGTGGTTGGCGTGACATGGAACCCGCCGGCCTGCTCGTTTGATGATCGCATCCTGACGGGTCACATCCCGTCGGAGCTCGAGCCGGATGGTCAGTTCTGGGGCTGGCATACCAGCCCGGCCAACGTGATGCCGCAGGGACCGCTGGCGTGGGCATGTGTCGGCCAGATCGTGAATCTCGCGCCGTATCCGCAGGGTTGCTGGAACTACGGCAACTGGATGAAGCAGCCGTGGCTGTGCCTGACGGCCCCACCGCCGCAGGTGGACATGGCGTTCATCCTTTATGCGGACCGGTGCCTGCCGCTCGGTGACGTTAATCGCGACGGCCTGGTGAACGCACTGGACATCCAGTGTTTCACCGACTGCATCATGGGCTACACGATCCGGCCGTGCTGGTGTGGGTGCGGTGAAATGAACTCAGATCTCGTCGTGAATGTCGGCGATATCACGCCTTTTGTGGACTTGCTGCTCAGTCTGTAGGGCGGAGAATCGCTCCCGTTCAGGTTGGCCCGCGGCGGACTCACACGGTGCGCCGCGGGCTGTCTTTTCGCGCGGTGCATGTGGGGGATGAGATTCGTGCGGCTGCCCGAATGAGCCCGACTTGACCGAACCCTCGCGGCAGGCGACGCTCACTGCCGAACGCAAAGCGTATGACTTCGGCAAGATCATCGGCGTAATGAGCGAAACACCGTCTGTGATTTCTCCAACAAGGAAGCTCGAGGCCGCGACGTGGGGCATTGCCGCGGCACTCCTGGTCATTTGCGCCGCGGCGTTTTTCCTTCGCACCTGGTTTCTCCGAGACCGCGTGCATGGCGGCGACATCGTCTGCTTTCAGGATAATGATCCCTGGTATCACTACAGGGTGCTCCAGTGGCAGGTAAAGAATTTGCCCTGGCGGTTTACATTCGATCCCTATGCGGTGTACCCCGGTGGGCAGGGTGTGCCGGTCGGGCCTTTTTTTGACGCGTCTCTGGCCGCCATCTTGTGGTCGGTGGGCCTTGGCGCGCCGTCGCAGGCAATGATCGACCTGGGGGCGGCTTACTATGCGCCCGCGCTGGCCGTTCTGGCGTGTCTTGCGACGTTTGCCGCGGGCCGCGCGATCTTTGATCGATGGACGGGATTGATCGCGGCGGCGGCGCTTGGGCTGTTGCCCGGCACTTTTTTTGTTCGCTCCTCGCTGGGATTTCTTGATCATCATGTGATGGAGGTGCTGCTGAGCACCTGTGTACTCTGGCTCCTGGCCTCCGCGCTGGAACGGGGTGAAGGGGGGCCATTCACAGGTCCCTTGCGGAACGTGACACTCATTCGCCCGGTCGCGGCCGGGCTGGCTCTCGGGTGCTATCTGTTGACGTGGGTCGGCGGGAATTTTCTGCTCGCCGTTCTGTTCGCGTGGGGGTTCGTACAGCATCTTGGGGACCAATTTGCCGATCGGCCGGGGGGGCGCCTTGCGCGTGTCATGGCGCCCTGCTTCTGCGTGGCACTTGCCGTTGCGGCGTTCTATCCGGATTACGCGTGGGGGCGGTTTCAGATTCACGGAATCATCGCGGGGATCGCGTTGTTTGTGCTGCTTGACGTCATGGCCCATCTCCGGAGGCGAAGGCGGCTCCGCCCGGGCATTTACTCCGCGATGCTTCTGGGCCTGGTGATTGCGGGCGTTGGGATTGCCTACGTGATCGCGCCGCGGGTCGTTTCACATGCGTGGAGTGAGCTGGGCCGGCTCGCGCCTGGCGCCGCGGCGAGGACAATCACCGAGGCGCGGCCGATCATCTGGACGAGCAAGGGGTATTCCTGGATGCCCTTGTGGGAGATGTTCGGAACGACATTCCCGATTGCCGCGATTGGGCTGGTGCTTCTGGGCTGCCGGGCGGTCATGCGTCCAAGGGCCCCGCGCGTTCTGTTCATGGTCTGGAGCGCGATCGTCATCGGCGCGATGTTCGGCCAGGGAAGGTTCTCGTATTACGCGGCACCGGTTATCGCGATCCTAGTGGCGTGGACATGCCGGGCCTGTACGGCGGCGGCCTGGTCGCTTACGACGAGGCGGGCCATGAATCGGCGTGAACCGGTACCGCGCGCGCGGCGGCAGAATCGCGTCGAAACAGCGGGCGAAAGCAAGGGCGATTCTGAACGGGTGAGGGGAAACATCTGGTGCACCGGCGCAGTGGCCGTCGCGTCACTTGCCATTGCGTTCGTGCCAAACGCGCGACGACTTCCCGAGGTTGTTTCATTTTATGACGGGCCGTCGGCCGAATGGTCCGAAGCGCTGACATGGCTGCGGAAGAACTCGCCGGAACCGTTTGGAAACGCAGAGGCGTACTTCGCGGCGTGCGCCGGCGCGGGGGAGGCGCGTGAGCGGCTGGACTACAGCCGCGCGTACGGCGTGATGAGCTGGTGGGACTACGGCTACTGGATTTCCGGAATCGCCCGTCGACCGCCGAACAGCAATCCGACACAGGCCGGCGCGGTGCCTTCCGCTCGATTTCTCCTCGCACAGACTGAGGAAGAGGCATGGAGGATACTTGATGACGCGGGGTCACGTTACATTGTGCTCGACTGGCTCTTGCCTCGATGGGAGAAGCCCGGCGACCGACGGGTTCGCGGCAAGTTCTCGGCTCTCCCGGTATGGACTGGGGACGCGCTCAATGCCTTCTACGAGCGGGTCGTGATGAAGACTCCGGACGGCAGGATCGCCCGCGTGTTTCTTTACTACCCGCCTTACTTCCAGTCCGCCCTCGTGCGGATGTTTATCTTTTCCTGCGGGCCTGTGAGGGTCGGCCGTCCCGTGAAGGTCTACACCCTCGGCAAGCGGGACGGGCGCGGCGAGAATCTGCGGATGGTGACCTCCATGCGGGAATTTGACACGTACGAATCGGCCCGTGCGTTCGTTGAACAGACCGGAGATGAGAACACGGTCATCGCGTCCGAAAGCCCGTTCGTAAGCTGCATACCCATGTCCGGGCTGCGGCGCATCCGCCTCGTCCATCGGTCTCCGACGACGGTAGCGACAATTCATGGACGCTCGGTTTCGCCGGTCGCGGTCTTCGAGTATCGAAGGGAATGAACATTGCAGGGCGGCACTCTGGGTTCGTTTTGTTCAAGTCCCGGCTGGGTATAGAGATAGCAAGGGTTTATAGTGGCCCCCGGCTGTGGGAAAGCTACACTTATATTGAATGCACGTGTGCGAGACAAGTTCGCGCGGAAGCGATGAATCGCGGGAGAATCGGTCCTTGGAGCAGGCGGTCTGTCCACGTTGCCGCGAACGGGTCCGAATCGGTTCGCGATTCTGTGCCCGGTGCGGGATGATTCTGGGAGTGGTGTCGACGGAGTCCCATCGCGCGGCGGAACTCATGCATCCGTCCCCGCTGCCGGCTCCGGAGGGCATGTTGCCGTGCAGCGGGCTTCGGGATGTCTATTACCGGCAGGAGGCCGCGTGGGGCGGGGAGAAGCTGCTGGCGAGTGAAACCGTGGCGATCGCATTGTATTCGACAGGTCATTCGCTGCGGGAAGTGACGATTGAGCTTTCGGGAATCGGCGGGGCGGACGGCCGGCGGTTTTCAGTGCGTCAGGTCGTTCCCGAAGTCCCCCGAGGTCGAGAGATTCGAACCGAGATAGCCAGTTATGATCTGCCGGACGACCCAAGGCAGTTCAGCGTATCGGTTGTATCCGCCGAAGTGAATGTCGATAAGTGAAGGTCGCCGCCGCGACAGAAAAGGAGACAGCCATGGGATCCTTCGTCATCCTCGGAGTGCTCGTCGTTTTCGGAGGGATGTTCGTCCTCAGCGGATTCTTCACCGTCGAGCAGCAGACGAAGGCCATCGTCGAGCGGTTCGGCAAGTTCAACAAGGTCGCCCATCCCGGCCTGAACTTCAAGATCCCGTTGATCGACAAGGTCGCGGGACGGATCACGCACCGGGTCCGGGAGCTGGAGGTGAAGGTGGAGAGCAAGACGAAGGACGACGTTTTCGTCGACCTGCTCATCGCCGTTCAGTTCTTTGTTCAGGAGAGCGACGAGTCGGTGATCTCGGCCCATTACAAGCTCATGAACCCCGAGCGGCAGATCGCGTCGTACGTCTTTGACACGGTCCGGGCCCTTGTACCGGAGATGCCGGTGGACAATGTCTTTGCGGAGAAGGAGAAGATCGCGTCGGCCGTCAAGGAGCGCCTGGACCACGTCATGACCCATTTCGGCTACACCATGATGCAGAGCCTGGTGAACGACATCCAGCCGGATGCCGAAGTCAAGACGGCCATGAACCATGTGAACGCCACGGCCCGCATGCGCGAGGCCGCCAAGAACGAGGCGGAGGCCAAGAAGATCCGGGTCATCGCCGAGGCCGAGGCCGAGGCCCGCGCCAAGGAGCTACAGGGTGTCGGTATCGCCCGGCAGCGGCTGGCCATCGCCCGCGGCCTGAAGGAATCGGTGGATGCGTGCGCCGAGGCGGGGATTTCTCCCGAAGAAGCGACCAAGATGGTGCTTCTCACCCAGCACTATGACACGGTTTCTTCGGTCGGCGCGCGAAGCAAGGCCACGATCATGATGATTCCCTACAGCCCGGACGGCATGAACCAGGTCGGGGAGCAGATCACGCAGGCGCTCCTGACGACGCACGAGGCAAACAAGCCGGCGCCGGAAAGCAAGGGCGACAAGGGGCGTAAGTCGCATCCCGAACTGCCGACGCACTCGTAGCCCGGCGCATCCGGCGTTTCATGAATGAAGAAGCCCTCGGCACTTCAGGCGTGTCGAGGGCTTTTCGCATTCTGGTTCGCCAGGGCCTGCGTCAGGGCTCGTCTTCGAATCGTGGCGCGGCGAACCGCCCCGTCTCACGAAGGGACCTGAATGCGTCGACGATGTTGGGGTCAAACTGTGTTCCGCTTCCCTTGAGGATGTGCTCGGTCGCGGCCGCGGGCGTCCACGGGGGCTTGTACACGCGCTCGCTCGTCAGCGCATCGTAGATATCCGCGAGATGGACGATCCGAGCGCCGAGCGGAATGGCCTCCCCGGCGAGACCGTCGGGATATCCGCTGCCGTCCCAGTTTTCGTGATGACTGCGCGCGACCTGGCGCGCGATGTCGAAGAACGGTTTTTTCGAAAGAATTCGCTCGCCGGCGATGCAGTGAAGCTGCATGGCCTGGCGCTCGCCGGTGTCGAGGGGCCCGGGCTTCTTGAGGATGTGGTCGGGCACGACCATCTTTCCGACATCGTGGAGGATCGCGGAATAGCCGAGCCGTTCGGCGATCGCCTCGGACAGGCCAAGTTGCCGGGCGAGTATGTGCGTGTAGTGCTGAATCCGACGGACATGGGCGCCGGTGTCGGCGTCCTTTGCCTCGCTGGCCACGGCGAGCATGTAGATGGCCTCCATGTTCGCTTCGTTGAGTTCCAGCGTGCGCTCGCGGACCTTTTCTTCCAGCCGCTCGTTGTACCGCTTCAGTTCCAGCGCCTGCGCGATGACCGTGTCACTGAGGCGGGAGATGACTTCGAATTCCTCGTGGGCCTGAGACTCCGCCGCCTTCTGTCCGGAAATGTTGATGACCGTGATCAGCATGTGATCGGAGAGGGGGGGCGACTTGCCGAGTGGCTTGCCGGACATGATGACGGCAAGTTTCTTGCCATCGACAGAAGGCAGGAAGAACTCGCCTTCGTAAGGTTCATCAAAGGCGCTGAGGCGGTGTCGGAGTTTCTCGGCGGCGTCGGTGTCGCCGTAGAGGGATTCGGCCCTGTGTCCGACGACGTGGCCGCGCGGGCGTCCGAGCATCTGGCAAAGGCGTTCGTTTGCGTATTCGATGACGCCGGCCCGGTCCACAAGGAGCGCGCCGCAGTTAATGGCGTCCAGCAGTTCGATGATGGCCTTGATGGAGCTATCGAATAACGAGGCCAAATCAGTGACTCACAGCCCTGTTCTCGTGTGCCCGGCGACGGCGTGGATTATACGTTGTCCCCGGAAATTGTGGAGATTTCACGCCTGGGCGAGGGCGCGCCGCGGCCGCACGTCCTGGGTAAGGCCCATTCGACCTTTAAGGGGGCAAAAAAGGGGGATCCCCGGGGGGAAAAATTGTCCGTGGACCGCCGGCGGGTCTTCGCCTATACTTCGGGCGGTTGATTCGACGAACGAGCCGGCAAGTCAAGTGCCGAAATCGGCGGCTTCTTTTCCGTTCTCTCTCGCCATTTCACCTTAAGGTCCAGAACGTAGGACACTTTCTCGCGCACCCGGAAAGGAAAAGAACGGGTCGGTTGGCCTCAATAAAAAGGAAAAAGAAATGGCCAAGAAACTTTATGTCGGCAATCTGAGCTTCAACGTGAGCGACTCGGATCTGCAGGAGTTGTTTTCCGCTCATGGAAACGTCATCAGCGCCCAGGTCATCATGGACCGCGATACGGGCCGCAGCAAGGGCTTCGGCTTTGTCGAGATGAGCTCGGACAGCGAAGCCGAGGCGGCGATCAGCGCTCTGGATTCCCAGCAGCACGACGGTCGCGCGCTGAAGGTGAACGAAGCCAAGCCGAAGGAGAATCGCTCCGGTGGCGGCGGCGGCGGTGGCCGCGGCGGCCGCGGCGGCTACGGCGGCGGTCGACGCTACTAACGCCGGCCCTTCGAGAACTGCACAGGGACGGGAAGTCTGCGGGCTTCCTGTCCCTTTTTATTGCGCTTTGCATGCGATCTACTCTGTGTGTGGGCTTCCCCGGTAGAAGTGGACATCAAGAAGCGAGGCAATGGGTTTCGCGGGAGATGTTCGAGTGGCTCAGGGAAGGAAACTCCGAAAGTGGGATCGGCGGATTGCCTCGAACACGAATCAGTGAGGTCGCCCCGTCCTTGGCGTGCTCAGCCAGGCTCCGGGAATCGAACTCCAGTCACTCGTCGGGCATGGCGAATGCGTAGCGAATCGCTTCGAATACAGCTTTCATCGTCTCATCACCCAGGCGGACGATTCTACGATCAAGCGTTACTCTTGGCATCGTGAGAATGTTGTCGAGCGAAACGGCACAGAGGGTCGGAACGCCACATTCAGGTGACAAGATCACTTCCGATTTGATGTGTCTAATCGTCCGCGTAAGCGGTGCGACGGTGACGTTGGACAGATGTGCAATCGCGTCGTCGCGTGTCAGAATCAGGACGGGACGACGACCCGCAGGGGACGGCAAATTTGCCCACCAGATATCCCTATGCCTAGGTTTGCCCATGATCTACTCCCAGTCGGAAAAGTCTTCCGCAGGAAGTGTCTGCGCCGCCAGCTCCTCCCCAGCCGAACCAAGCCTATCGAACTCGTCCCCGTCATCCGCTGCAGAATCGGTATCCGCAATGAGTTCGACAAGATCCTTCTTGCCGTGGCGATTGGGCACTACAATATGGATATGGCATCGTGCGCGGGTCAATGTGGATCGCAATCGCTCCGCAAGGAGACGGGCGCCTACCGGCGCAGAGAATTCGATGTTGCACGAATCGCTTCCACCTGATACTCGGAACAATTCCCCACGCAAGTAGTCCTGCGCGGCGGCGCGTTCAAACGCAGGAGTACGGTCAAGATCGACGAGGCGGAGCCGTTCCAAGTTGGGCGTGCTTGAAACTAAGTAATACCAATCACGGGTTTCGCTTCCGGCGAGCCTCGTCAGGAGTTCGAGTAGCTTTTTGGCTTCAGTGATCCCAAGTCTGGCGCAAAAGAACGGCTTCGCTGTGGGACCTCTCAGTTCGACCTGTTCGCATGTGACGTAACCGGCTACAGTTGACCGCGTTTTTCGGACCATCGCATTGCTCCCGTTGATCGCCTTCCGGATAAAGAGAGCATACCATCGAAGAAGTCGAATGTCAAATGAAAATGAACCTATCATTATCATATTGTCAATGAACTAGTTATGATGGTTCAAATTAGTAGTTCATTTTAGTCATCACGGATAAAATCTCCCCATCATGCGGGGGAAGGGGATGGTTTCGCGGATGTGCTTGAGGCCGCAGAGCCAGGCGAGGGTTCGCTCGACGCCGAGGCCGAAGCCCCCGTGGGGGACGGTGCCGTAGCGGCGGAGGTCGAGGTACCACTCGTAATCGGCGGGGTTCAGGCCTTCTTCGTGGATGCGCTCGAGCAGCACGTCCAGATCATCCTCGCGCTGGGAGCCGCCGATGATCTCCCCGTAGCCGTCCGGGGCGAGGAGGTCGACGTTGTTGCAGCGGGTCGGGTCCTGCGCGTTTCGCTTCATGTAGAAGGCCTTGCATTCGCGCGGGTAGTGGGTGACAAAGGTCGGTCGGTCGTGCAGACGGCTGATGATGGTTTCGTCGCTGCCGCCAAGGTCGCCGCCGGGATCGAAGTTCGCGGCGAGCTGCATGTGGTGAGGGATGTTCTGCAGGTCAACTTCAAGATCGCCCTGTTCCTCGCGCAGCTCGTGAAGCTCGGCGATGAGTTTGTCGCGTTCCCATTGCTTGATGCCCTGGCCCTTCTCCTTCGCCTCCTTTTCAACGATGCGCTTTTTCACTTCCTCCAGCCGGGCGGTCTTGGTTGACAGGTCTTTCTCAAGCAGTTCCTTCGCCCTCGGCCCGCGGAGGATGTCCGCGGCATCCTTGTGGGTTATGCGGTAGAAGGGCTTCTGCACCTTTTCGAGAGAAGCGATGTCGCGGCCGAGGAATTCCAGGTCTGCGCGATGGTCGCGGAGGACGCGCCGGACAATCGAGCAGATGAAGTCCTCGGCGACGTCAATCACGCCGTTGAGATCGGCATAGGCGATCTCGGGTTCGACCATCCAGAACTCGGTGAGGTGGCGGCGGGTCTTGCTCTTTTCGGCGCGGAAGGTGGGACCGAAGCAATACACCTTGCCGAAGGCCATGCAGGCGGCCTCAACGTAGAGCTGCCCGGTCTGGGCGAGGTAGACGGGCTCGCCAAAGTAGTCGACGGTGAACAGGGTCTGGGCGCCTTCGCCTGCGGCGGGGGCGAAGATGGGCGTGTCGATCAGTGTGTAGCCGTTTCGGTTGAAGTAGCCGCGAATCTCGTCGACGAGCGTGGCTCGGACGCGGAGGATGTGCCACTGCCTTCTGCTGCGGAAGTGCAGGTGGCGGTTCTTCATGAGGAATTCGATGCCGTGGGGCTTTGGCGTGATGGGGTAGTCGACGCTTTCGCCGACGACTTCCAGACCGGTCACGTCGAGCTCGTGCCCGCCGATCTGCTTTTCGTTCGCCCGGACAACGCCGGTGACGCGGAGGGAGCTTTCCTGGCCAAGGCGGCGGGCCGTCTCGAAGAAGGGCTCAGTCTGCTCGTTCTTCGCCACGACGCACTGGCAGAGGCCGGTGCCGTCGCGAAGGACGAGAAAGGCGATCTTGCCGCTGTCGCGGCGGTTGTAGAGCCAACCCTGGAGGGTGACGGTCTTGCCGACGTTGTGATGAAGGTCCTTGATGTGTGAGATGGTCATTTTGGATTCGTCTTCAATGCGTGATAATTTTTCGGGTGCTTGTCAATGTTCGAGCCGCCCACCGTGCGCTTCTGAAGTGATCATATTAGCGATGGCGCGGCCGTGTGTCAGCGATGAGCTCCATTGAGGAGGGACATTGCCAGGGCGGTCATGCACCGGACGCCCGTGCGGATGGTCGGTTCCGGATCGGTCTGAAACATCGGGGAGTGGACGGTTGGAAGTGCCGGTCCGCCGGGCTCGAGCGAAGCCTTGTATCGGGCTTCATCCACGACTCCAAGAACAAACATGAAGCTCGGCACACCGAGGTGCTTTCCGAAGCGCCCGAAGTCTTCGCCCCCCATGCTCGGCGGACGCAGAAGCACCTTGTCCTCGCCCAGAATCTCGCTGAAGACCTTCACGCCGTGGGCCGTGAGTTCCGGGTCGTTGAAGCATGCCGGGGTGAATTCCTTGTCGAGCACGACTACATCCGGATCCTTCGGGCAGCCCATTGCCCGAGCGGTATGGACGGCGATCCGTTTGATTGAGTCCAGAACTTCCTTGCGGACGTCGTCCGTGAAAGTGCGCACGGTAATCTGGAGCCGGGCGGTGTCGGGGATAATGTTGTGTTTCGTGCCGGCGTGGACGGCCCCGACGGTGACCACGGCCTCTTGAAGAGGATTGATGCGGCGGCTCACGATGGTCTGGAGCGAAGTGATGATGTGCGCCGCCGTGACGACTGGGTCAATGGAAGCGTGGGGGTAGGCGCCGTGGCCTCCCTTTCCGTACACAGTGATATCGACGCTATCGACGTTCGCCCAAACGGAGCCGGGTGTGTAGCCGACGGTGCCGGTCATGAGTTCGTGATTAACGTGGAGCGCGATGCAGTAGTCCGGCTTCGGAAACTTCTCGAACAATCCATCCTCGATCATCAGGCGCGCGCCTGTTCCAATTTCCTCCGCGGGCTGGGCGATGAATAGCACAGTGCCCTTCCATTGGTCCTTTAACGCCCCGAGCGTCTGCGCGGTGGCGGCGAGGACGGTCTGGTGCATGTCATGCCCACAGGCGTGCATGACGCCGACGGTGTGGCCGTCGGGCAGGGTGACTGTCTTCCTGCTGGCATAAGGCAGGCCGGTCTCCTCGACGATCGGCAGCGCGTCCATGTCTCCTCGGATGAGGACCGTCGGCCCCTGGCCATTCCTGAGGACGCCGACGACGCCGTGGCCGCCAACTTTTTCCGTCACGGTGATGCCGGCATCCCGAAAGATGCCGGCCAGCCGGGCCGCCGATTCCTTTTCTTGTGACGAGAGTTCGGGATTCTCATGGCACACCTTGTAAAAGGAACGCCATTCGGGTAGCGCGGACTCGACGGCGCGGTCGATCATCGCCATGTATCCACCGGTCAGCTTTGCGCCGGGCGTCGTGGTTCCCGCGTCAGCGTGAGCCTTGAGGCTGCCGGCGGTCAGGCACAGGGCGAGAGTCATAAGTCTGGCGCGAACAGGACGCATGCGATCTTCCTTCCGAATTGAGTATCCCAGCGGCCCGAATGACAACTTCGAATCATAATGGGCCAGACGGGGGAGAGTGACAAGCCCGGCATCTTCCAGCACCGGGCGCAACCGTTTATAATCTGCCGCCTGACGACGGGAGACCCTTCTTTGCCGACCCTGGGCGTGAATATTGACCATGTGGCGACCGTTCGGCAGGCCCGGCGGACGGACGAGCCCGATCCCGTCTGGGCGGCGGCCGAGGCGCAGCTTGGCGGGGCATCATGTATCACATTTCATCTACGCGAAGACCGGCGGCACATTACCGACCGCGATGTTCCGCTTCTTAAGGAGGTCGTCGTCTGCAAGCTGAACATGGAGATGGCGATTGCACCAGAGATCGTCGAGATTGCCGTTCGCACGAAGCCGACGCAGTGCTGCCTTGTGCCCGAGAAGCGCGAGGAGGTCACGACCGAGGGCGGGCTCGATGTGGTTCGCCTCGCCGACCGCGTCAGCGAGGCGGTTCGACGGTTGAAGGACGCCGGGATCGTGGTGAGCGCCTTCATCGAACCGCAGGCCGGCCATATTGAAAAGAGTGCCCAACTCGGGTTTGACGTCGTCGAGCTTTGGACCGGCGGGTATGCCCATGCCCGAACGCCGCCGGAACGCGAAAAGGCGCTCAAGACGCTGCACGAAGGGGTGCGGACGGCGATTCAATGCGGTCTTGAAGTTCACGG
This sequence comes from Planctomycetota bacterium, assembly GCA_003576905.1. GTDB lineage: Bacteria > Planctomycetota > Phycisphaerae > UBA1845 > UTPLA1 > UTPLA1. Next base: position 66,455 of record QEVG01000009.1, read on the forward strand.
CGGGCACGGACTGACCTATCGAAACGTGGCCCCGGTCGCCGCCATGCCGGGCTTTTCGGAATTCAACATCGGCCATAGCATCATTGCCCGGGCGGTGTTTGTCGGCCTTCGCGCGGCCGTGCGCGAGATGAAGGACTTGCTCGACCGCCACGGAGCCCCGGCGAGCGCGTGACCTCAGGAAGCGCACGTGCGGCGGTGAGAGATCAAGCGATTTGTGCGGCCTCGCCGCGAGGCAGGAGTGAAGATTGGATACCGGGATGTTCAAAGGCTGTTTCGTGGCGAACGTGACGCCGTTTCGCGATGGCGCCGTGGATTTCCCGGCGCTCGATGAACTCGTCGATTACATCATCGACGGCGGCGTCGGCGGGATTGTTCCGTGCGGCACGACGGGCGAGTCTCCCGCGCTGACGCAGGACGAGCACAACGCCATTATCGCGGCAGTGGTGAAGCGAGCGCGGAAGCGGGTTCCGGTCGTGGCCGGCACCGGCACCAACTGCACCGAAAAGACGCTTGAGCTATCGCAGGCGGCCGCCCGGGCGGGCGCTGACGGGCTCATGCTCGTCGCGCCGTACTACAACCGCCCGAACCAGCGGGGGCTTTACGAGCATTTCTCGTTTGTTGCCCAGGCCGTACCGCTTCCGATCATGCTTTACAACATACCCGGCCGCACGGGCGTCGAGATATCCGTCGAAACGATCGCGCGGCTGCATGCCGATCATCGCAATATCGTCGCGGTGAAGCATGCCACGGGTTCGGTGGACGGCGCGTGCGAACTGGCGGCGGCCAGCGACATTACGATCCTCAGCGGCGACGACCCGCTCACCCTTCCGCTCATGAGCGTCGGCGCGACCGGCGTCGTCAGCGTCGTCGCCAATCTGCTCCCGCGCGAGATGTCCGCATTGACAGGCGCCGCGCTCAAGGGAGACTGGGAATCTGCCCGGGCATGGCATCGAAAGCTCTACCCCGTTTGCCGGGACCTGTTGAAGCTGGACATTAACCCGATTCCCATCAAGACGGCGCTCGCGCTGCGTGGGATGATCGCGGAGGAGTTCAGGCTGCCGATGTGCGGCATGGACGCCGCGAAGAAAGACAAGCTTCGTTCGGTGATCAATCCGTTTTCGTCGGCAGCCGCCGCCGGCAGGACCGCGTGATGCAGACCGGCGCTATGACATCCACCGAATACCCCGAAGGAACACACTTGAGCGAGGGACAGGCGCTGGTCCGCCGGCTTCGCTTCCTCTCGGGCATGGCGGTCGCGGTAGTTATTTTCTGGTACGTAGGGTTCTGGGCGGCGCGATCCAACGACCCGCTGGCCCCGATTACGCTAGTCAACGTGGACCAGGGCGTCATCGCCATGGCCGAACTTCTGGGACTTGCCGTCGTGGCGAGCGGGCTTGCGGTCGCGATCTGCGGCCCGAATTCCGTCGAGCGCGGGGCGCTGGCCATTGCCATCGGCCTGGCGGCCCTGGGCATGCGCGGTTCGCAGATCGACAAGCTTATTCTCTACCGCCTGGATCTGATTACTCCTTCCGGCCCCGTGGCGGCGTTTCCGACGGCGGCATTGGTCGCGGAGACGTGGCTATGGCTCGCGCTGATCTCCGTCGGATTCATCGTCGGTCGATGGGTCGACAGCTGGTATGACTCCAACGCGGCGCGGGCGGTGCTTCAGCCTGTGGACCGGGCTCCGGACGTCCGGCAGGGACTGGGCGCCGTCGCGGTGGTTTCGCTCGTGGCGTGGATGGTGATTTCCTATGCCATCGGCGGAGATGAGACTCCTCTGCTCAAGGGGCAGATTTATTTTGCCATCGCTCTTGGTTTCCTGATCGGGTCCATGGTCGCCAACTGGCTCTTTCAATTGCATTCGCGGGCCTGGTTGCTGTGCGCCGTGGCGCTGGTGGCGTCGGCGGCATATATCTTCGCCGGTCCGGACTCCGCGACCATCGATGCAGCGCGCAAGACCGGCTCTTACATCACGTTGCGTCCGGTTGTCCGGGCGCTGCCGATTGAATATGCGGCGATGGGGGCAGTCGGCGCGCTTCTGGAACATGATGTAATGGCCTTGTTGCGAGCCCTGCTGGGGCTGCAACCCGCATCGCGTTAAGCTGATCAACTGCCGGGCTTTCCGTCCGATATGGTCGGTTGCGCGGGGTCCCCCTGACGCGTATTCACTGAATTGACCGGAAGCCGTTTCCGATGCTAGACTTAGCAGGAGCCGTTCCGTGCCGGGTATTTCGTTCCTGGTCAATGTGAGCACAGGATGACGCGCCATCCGCTATTCCGGATCATGCTCAGTCTTGCCTTCTGCCTGACACTGGCAGGGCCGGACGTGGCCATGCCCTGCTGCGCCGGCGCGGGTGCTGAATCGGAATCCGCGAGCACGATCGCCTCTGCATGTTGCAATTCATGCGCCGGCGAAGTCGTCGAAGTATCGGGAAGTTTCCCGGCCGACGATTCCCCGCAGGCTCCCATGCACCCGTCCGATGACTGCAAAGGCTGCTCGGCCGTATGTTGTGCCAAGGTTACGGCAGCGCCCTTGCGGCCCTTGTCCGGTTTCTGCATGGTCGTCGTCCGGGCGGCCGCGAGTTCGTTTGTGCACATTCCCGACAGCCTTTCGCTTGACAGCCCCTTTCATCCTCCGCGAATTCCCCGCTGATCACTCTTAATCGTGTCCGGCTTTTCGCTGACGCGTGAGCTGCGCCGGTTCGGCCGCGCGCGGGTCACGTGGAAACTCCGCAGGCGGCCCGCAGGGGCACGGATCTGACAAGACACAGAGTAACCAGCCATGGAAAAGACTATCTCGGATCTTTCATTGCTCTCGCGGCGCGGCCCGGGGGGCGCGGACAGGAAATCAGCGCCCGCGGTCGCGCACGTTCCCGAACCGCGCCGGCGGTGGGTGACGCGCGCGGTCGTTCCATTCGTCATTCTTGCCGCGGCGCTGAGTTTGCTGGCCGCCGCCGGATGGGATGCCGTAGCGCCGGCACATGAAGTGCGCGTCGTGCCGGTGATGTCAAAGCAGATGTCCGGTGAATCCGCCGCGCCCGTGACGGTACAGGCCCCGGGCTGGGTGGAGCCGGATCCCTTCGCGATTTCCGTTCCGGCCCTCGCCGATGGCGTTGTGCAGGAGGTTCTCGTGCTCGAGGGCGAGGCCGTCAGGGCCGGGCAGGTCGTCGCGCGACTCGTGGACGCCGATGCCCGGCTCATGCTGGCGCGAGCCGAGGCGGAACTGGCCCAGCGCGAGGCCGCGGTGGAAACGGCGCGGGCGATCCTGAACGCGGCGAAGAATACATGGGATCATCCGACGGAGCTGACGCGCGCGCTGGGTACGGCCGAAGCGATGCTTTCCGAGCGGCGCGCGGATCTGGCCCGCTGGCCGTCCGAACTCGCCGCCGAAGAGGCGACCCTCAAGGAGCTGGAGTCCGAATACGACCGTCTCAAGCGGCTTCACGAAGAAAACCAGTCCAGCGATATCGAGTTCATTCGGTCGCGACAGGCCTGGGAAAGGCAGAAGTCTGTCGTCGAATCGACCCGGGGCCGGGAGGCGATCCTCAAAGCACAGGTCGCGGCGATGGAGGCGGAAGTCGCGGCGGCTAGGGAAAACCTTGAGTTGCGCATCGCGGAGCGCCGCGCCCTTGAGGAATCCACAGCGCGGCTGGCCGAGGCCGAAGCGGCGCGCGATTTGTCCCGCGCGCTTCGCGATGAGGCCCGGCTTCGCCTGGAGCGGATGTGCATTGTCTCTCCGGCCGACGGCGTCGTGCTCAGAAGATTGGTGTCACCCGGCGCGAAGCTGGTGATGAACACCGACAATCCGGCCTCTGCGGAAGTGATCCGGCTTTACGATCCGTCGAAGCTTCAGGTCCGGGTGGACATTCCGCTGGCCGACGCGGCGGCGATATCGATCGATCAAATGGCGGAGGTCGCCGTAAACGTCCTTCCCGACAGGCCGTTTCGCGGACGCGTGACGCGGCTCGTCCACGAGGCGGACATTCAGAAAAACACGATCCAGGTCAAGGTCTCGATCGAGTCGCCCTCGCCCGAGGTGAAACCGGAGATGCTGGCGAGGGTGAAGTTCATGGGCAGCGCGTCCGAGCGCGGCCCGATAGAACGCGAGCGGGTTTTTGTTCCAGAAGAAATCGTTCGCACGGGCGCCGGCGGCCGCGCCAAGCTTTTTCTGGTCACCGCCGACGGCCGGACCGTGAGTGAGAGGGAGGTAACGCTCGGCGGCGCGCGAATCGCCGGCTGGGTGGAAGTGGCGGAGGGCCTCCAGCCCGGCGATCGGATCGTCGCGGGCCAGACCGACAGCCTGAGCGACGGGGCGCGCGTCAAAGTGATCGGCGAAGCGCGGCTCGCTGCGGATGGAGGAAAGTGAACATGGCCCTGATCGAATGCCGCAACCTGTCAAAGTCCTATTTCAAGGGCGACCTCGAGATCACGCCGCTCGCCGGGCTGGATCTCGACGTCGAACAGGGCGAGTTTGTCGCGCTGATGGGTCCTTCGGGCAGCGGAAAGTCCACTCTTCTGAATCTTATCGCCGGTATCGACGCGCCGACCTCCGGGAGTCTGCGGATTGACGGTCGCGAGCTGACGGGCATGTCACGCGGGCAACTTGCCACCTGGCGCAGCGATTATGTCGGCTACATTTTTCAGCTTTACAACCTCGTTCCGACGTTGACCGCGTATGAAAACGTCGAGCTGCCGCTGCTACTGCATCCGCTGTCGCGCCGCGAGCGGCACGAAAAGGTCGCGTTCTCGCTGTCGCTCGTCGGCCTGGCGGACCGGCACGACCACTTTCCGAGGCAACTGTCCGGCGGCCAGGAGCAGCGCGTCGCCATTGCCCGGGCGATCGTTACCGATCCCAGGATCATCGTGGCCGACGAGCCGACGGGGGATCTCGATGCGGCTTCCGCGACCGCCATCATGGAACTGCTCGTCGGGCTGAATCGGGACCTTGGCAAGACGCTGATCCTGGTGACGCACGACCCCCGGACCGCGTCCTTCGCGGGGCGCGTGCTTCATCTGGAAAAAGGGCGGCTTATCGAGTCGGCGAGCCAGGAGCCGGCGCGGGCCTGATCGACCCGGCAGAGGTGCGGAATGATGTTTCGTTCACGCTTTATCCCCTTTGTCATCCGGCAGGCGACGCGCAGCCGGACGCGCAGTGCGCTGACGGCCTCAGGTGTCGCCGCCGCGATGTTCCTGTTCAGCGCAGTGCAGGCGATGCAGGCCGGCGCCGAGCGGGCCACGAAAACCAGCGCCGGCGACACGAAGCTCGTCGTGTATCGAAAGGACCGATACTGCCCCTTCACGAGCCGAATGCCGCAATCCTACGCGCCGCGGATCGCGGCCATCGAGGGTGTCGGCAGCGTGGTTCCCGTGCGCATCGCGGTAAGCAACTGCCGAACCAGCCTGGACGTGGTCACGTTTCGCGGCGTGCCGGCGGACGCGTTTGTGCGCGACATCGCACCGGAGCTCGAGATCACCAGCGGGTCGCTGGAGGAGTGGCAGCGGCGCTCCGATGCGGCGCTCCTTGGGGAGACCCTTGCGCGGCGACGCGGCCTGTCCGTGGGCGATCGGTTCGATGCCGCCGGGGTGACGGTATATGTCGCGGGGTGTTTTCGATCCAGTGAGCCGCAGCACCAGAGCGTGGGATACGTTCATCTTGACTTTCTGCAATACGCCTCCGGAAGTCGCAGCGGCGGATACGTCACGCAGTTCGACGTCCGCGTGGCCGACCCGCAACAGCTGGAGCGCGTTGCTGAGGCAATCGACGCGGAATTCGCGGCCGATCCGGAACCAACGCACACACGGAGCGAACAGGCATTCGTCGAGCAGGCGGCCGCGGATGTTCTCGAGATCGTCTCCTTTACCCGATGGCTCGGCTGGGGCTGTCTGCTGGCCGTACTGGCCCTTATCGGAAATGCCATCGTACTGGCTGTACAGGATCGCGTCCGCCAGAACGCGGTGCTTCAGACGCTTGGTTTTACCGAGCGGCTGGTGGCGCAGCTGATCGTGGCCGAGGGCCTTTTCCTGAGCCTGGTCGGAGGGGCTGTCGGAACGCTGGCGGCGTGGTCCATCCTGTGGTGGGGCGGGTGGAACCTATCGGTCGAGGGACTCAGCGTGCCGATTCTGACGGACGCGGGCGTTATCGTGCGCGGTCTGATGATTTCAGCGATTCTCGGGGTCGCGGCGGGGCTGTTTCCTGCCTGGCAGGCCTCGCGCCAATCCATTGTCGCGTGCCTGCGATCCACGTGAGCAATGGTGTCCAATTGATGTCGCCGGCCAGGCAGGGCCGACGGGCCGCCGATGGATGAGATTGGGTAATGCGATGCGATTGCTACCTTTCGAATACGCGGTGAGGAGCCTGGGGCGGTCGCCCGTGCGACTGGCCGCGAGCCTATTGGGCAGCGGACTCGTCGTGCTCATCCTCATTGCGGCCGCGGCGTTCGTGCGCGGCTTGGAGAAGAGCCTCGCGGTCACGGGCGAGCCGGACAACGTCATTCTCCTGGGAGCGGGCAGCGAGGAGAGCATCGAGCGAAGCCAGATCGACGGGGCGACAGCTTCTCTCGTCGAAGCGGCAATTCCCGGCATCCGCCGCCGGATGGGCATGGGATACGTCTCTCCAGAGGTTCACATGGCCGTCAGCCTGCGGCTTCGCTCCGATTCGCCGGAACTGCCTGGCGTCCTGCGGGGAATCACAAACGCGGCGTTCCTCGTGCACCCGGCCGTACGAATCATCGAGGGACGGGCCCCGGCGCCGGGCGAGGATGAGATGATTGTCGGCTCTCTGGCCCATACGCGACTCGGCGTCTCTTCTTCGAATCTTGCGATCGGCCGGACGCTCTGGTTCGACGGGAGGCCGTGGGAGATCGTCGGCCGGTTTTCGGCGCCGCGCACGGTGATGGACGCGGAAATCTGGCTGCCGCTCCGGGGCATGCAGATCGCGGCCAAGCGCGACAGTTTCTCCTGTGTCGTGCTGACGCTCGGCGAGGCGGAGTTCGCGGATGTCGACGCCTTCTGCAAACAGCGGCTTGACCTGGAGCTGGTGGCAATTCCCGAGACGCACTATTACGCGAGGCTTCTCGATTTCTACCGGCCCGTGCGGGCGATGGTGTGGGTCACGGCCGCGCTGATCGCGATGGCTGGTGTATTTGGCGGTCTGAACACCATGTACGCGGCGTTTTCGGCCCGCGTGCGCGAACTGGGGACGCTTCAGGCCCTCGGGTTCTCCCGAACGGCGATCGTGATCAGCCTGGTGCAGGAATCGGTGCTCGTTACGGCGATCGGCGCGCTGGCGGCAGCGGGCCTGGGGCTATTGGTCTTTCAAGGCGCGGCAGTCAAGTTTTCGATGGGCGCGTTTGGAATGATGGTGGATGCCCCGGTGATGGCATTCGCCTTCGCGGCCGGTTTTTTGCTGGGTGTGATCGGCGCGCTGCCGCCCGCGTGGCGATGTCTTCGGCTCCCTGTGCCCGTGGCCGTGCGGAGCGAGTAGAGCGTTCGCCCTTGTTTGTCACGGCGGAGCGGAAAAGGAAACGGCGTGCGTGTGAAAGGAGTTTTCGATGAGATCCGTCAATTGTGATCGGGTGAATCCGCCCGTCGACGGCGGGGCGCGGCGCGCGCCCCGAGGCCTTGTCCTCCTTGCGGTCGCATGTGCCGGTGTATCGCTTGCCGCCTGCGACCGATCCTCGGCGACAAGCAGCGGCGATGCGACCGCGTCCCAAAACGATGCCGCGGTTCCGGCCGGGCTTTTTGTCGATGCCGCTCCAAGCGGGGCGCGTGACGTCATCCCCGCCAAACAGCAGGCCCAGGCGGGAGAGTCGATCGTGGTCCACGGAAGGATTGGAGGAAGCCGGTCGCCCTTCGTCGAAGGCCGCGCGATCTTCACGCTGGCAGACATGAGCCTGCCACCCTGCAGCGACAACCCCGACGATGCCTGCGCCACGCCCTGGGATTATTGCTGCGAACCCGTCGACAAGCTGATGAAGGGCACGATTACGGTGCAGGTCGCCGACGAGGCCGGCGCGCCCCTAAGAGTTACTCTGGAATCGCGGGGCGGTCTCCGGCCGCTTGCCGAGGTGACGGTGGAAGGCCGAATCGCCCAGAAAACGGGGGATAGCGCCATGGTCCTGAATGCGAGCCGCATATTCGTTGGGAAATAGGGCCGGCCCGGGGGCCATTGTGCCCTTCCGCGCGTGCAATGCTGGATGGAGTTCGCGGCCGCGCGTTATACTGCGTTGGTTCGGAGAGAGGCACGAAAGGCGGAACTAGGGATGGCGACTACCACGGCTCAGCAGAAGGCGTCGGCCCCCGCGCCGGCGGCGGATTTCCTTCCCCTTCAGGGTATCGACCACGTTGAGTTTTACGTGGGCAATGCCCATCAGGCGGCGCACTACTACCGGCTCATGTTTGGGTTCGACATCGTCGCCTACCGGGGGCTCGAAACCGGCGACCGGCTGAAGACGAGCTATGTGCTGGAGCAGGGAAAGATACGCTTTGTGCTGAGCACGGCCCTGACGCCCGACCACGAGATCGCTCGGCATTGCCAGCTTCACGGCGACGGCGTTAAGTCCATCGCGTTCCTGGTCAACGACGTGGACGCGTCGATTGCAGCGGTGAAGCAGCGGGGCGCAACAGTGGTTACCCCTCCGCAGATGTTGAAAGATGAGCATGGCGAATGGAAATGCGCCTCGATCCGCACGTACGGCGAGACGCTTCACGGTTTCGTCGAGCGGCGGAATTACAAGGGGCCCTTCGCGCCCGGCTTCGTAAAATTCTCCGCCCCCGCGGCCCGGCCCGTCGGACTCGCGGCCATTGATCACATCGTGGGCAACGTCGAACTCGGCGCGATGAACCACTGGGTGAATTTCTACGCGAACGTGCTCGGCTTTTCGCAGCTCGCGCAGTTCACCGACGACGACATCAGCACGGAATACAGTGCCCTCATGAGCAAGGTGATGCAGAACGGCACCGGGCGCATCAAGTTCCCCATCAATGAACCCGCCGAAGGGAAGAAAAAGAGCCAGATCGAGGAGTATCTCGACTATTACCAAACCCCCGGCGTGCAGCACATCGCCATGAACACCGCGGACATCTGCAAGACCGTTCGCGAACTGCGCGACCGCGGCGTTCAGTTTCTGCGCGTGCCGGATACTTATTACGAGAGCCTGCCCGGCCGCGTCGGCAAGATCGACTCTGATTACCGCGAGTTGCAGGATCTGGGCATACTTGCCGATCGTGACGACGAGGGCTACCTGCTCCAGATCTTCACGCGACCGGTGGAAGACCGGCCGACGCTTTTTTACGAAATCATCGAAAGACACGGCTCACGGGGCTTTGGCGTCGGCAACTTCAAAGCGCTCTTCGTCTCGATCGAAGAAGAGCAGCGGCGGCGCGGCAATCTCTGAGGCGGATCCCCGAGATTTGTCAAAACCGGCCCGCCGAGAGAAGCACGCGTGGAACTGTTCGACGTCATCGTGGTCGGTTTGGGCGCCATGGGCAGCGCGGCCTGTTGCGCCCTCGCGCGGCAGGGGCTGGCGACGCTCGGGATCGAACAGTTCGACATCGGGCACGAGTTCGGCAGCTCACACGGTCACACTCGCGTCATTCGCAAGGCGTACTTCGAGGATCCACGATACGTGCCGATGGCGCGCCAGGCCTTCACGCTCTGGCGTGCGCTTGAGGCGGCATCGGGCGAAGAGCTCCTTCACGCATCCGGCTGCCTGAACCTCGGCCCGCCGGCGCATCCGTGCGTTCAGGGCGTACGCACGAGCGCCGAAAAGCACGGGCTCCCATTCGAAATGCTCAGCGCCGCGGAGATTCACGTACGCTGGCCCGCCATGGAGCCGAATCCCGGCGACGTCGGTGTTTATGAGGAGGACGCAGGATTTCTGTATCCCGAAAAGTGCATCGCGGCACTGGTCGCCGCCGCACGATCGCAGGGATGCCGTTTCGAGATTCGGCGAAAGGTAATGCAATGGCGACCCGATGGCGATTCGGTCGTCGTCGAGACGGACGGCGGGGAGCACCGATGCCGTCATCTTGTCATAACGGCGGGACCGTGGTTGCCTCAACTGGCCGCGAACCTGCGGCTTCCGCTGCGCGTGGAGCGCCAGGTACAGACGTGGTTCAATCCCAGGCGGCCCGAGCTCTTTGCCGTCGGTCATTTCCCGATCTTCATTCATTTCCTGGGCGATCGCTCCTATTACGGTATCCCGGCCGGTGAACGTCCGTGGGTGAAAATCGCCCGGCACCACGGCGGGTTGTTCACGACCGCGGATACGGTCAATCGGTCGGTGACGCCCGCCGACGAAGCGGACATCCGCTGTTACATCCAGCGGCATCTTCCTTTTGCCGACGGCCCGTTGATGGAGGCCAAGGTCTGCCTTTACACGAATACACCGGACGATCATTTCATCATCGATCGTCATCCGGACAGCGCGAATGTGGTGATAGCCGGCGGGTTCTCCGGGCATGGCTTCAAATTCGCGCCCGTCGTCGGGCAGATGCTCTGCGACATGGTCGTACGGGGTTCCGATCAGCCGCCGATGGACATGTTCTCGATCGGGCGGTTCCCAAGGGGTCTGCGCTGAGGCGTGAACGGGCCTCGGGCTCGTACTCTCGCTATCTCGCACGCGTGAAACTATACTGACGGTTTCGTTGAAACAGGTGGCATCGCGAGGGTGCGGTGCCGCACGCCTGTTCAGAATTGCGGCCGTCCTGGTTTGCGTGGTCGCCTGCCTTGCGAGTCGTATGCCCTATTTTTTCGCCGAGGAGGAGTTGCTCGATCGCGATGGGATTGTCGCCGTTCAGCGGCGGAAATTCGCAGCGATGGTGCGCGCGGTTCTGGCCGGAAACGCATTCTATCGGGGCAAACTCGCCGACGTGCAGTCCTCGCAGACGGACGTCGCCGTAGAATCGTTTCCTTTCACGACGCGCGCGGAATTGCAGCAGGACCAGATAAGTCACTCGCCTTTTGGCACGAACCTGACGTTTTCCCTCGACCAGTACACACGTCTTCATCAGACTTCAGCAAGCTTCGGCGAGCCGCTGCGCGTTCTTGATCGCAATGCGGACTGGGAATGGTGGCGGCGATGCTGGGGCATCATCTACCGCGGCGCAGGCGTTGAGCCGGGCGATCGATTCTTTTTTCCGTTCTCGTTCGGTCCATTCATCGGTTTTTGGGCCGCGTTTGAGAGCGCAGTGGCGATGGGGAACATGTGTCTGCCCGCCGGGGGAATGACCACCAGCGCCCGGCTCCGATCCATTGTGGATCACAAAGTCACGGTTATCTGTTGCACACCCACCTATGCTCTTCGGATGGCAGAGGCGGCCAGGGAGGAAGGGGTGAATCTCGCGGGCTCGGCCGTTCGGCTGCTTATTGTCGCAGGCGAACCGGGCGGGAGCATTCCGTCCACGCGCACTGCCATTGAAGCGGCGTTCACCGCGCGCGTCGTCGATCACGCCGGGGCCACCGAAGTCGGTCCGCATAGTTTTGAATGCGTCGAGTCGCCGGGCGGCGTCCACTTTATTGAGAGCGAGTTCATCGTCGAGGCGATCGACCCCCGCTCGGGGAACACCGTCGGTGAGGGTGAAGAGGGCGAGCTTGTCGTCACAAACTTGGGCCGATGGGGCATGCCGGTGATCCGCTACCGTACAGGAGACCTCGTGCGCCTGCGACGGGGCCAATGCCGTTGCGGCCGCCACTTTGCGCGAGCGGAGGGCGGGATCCTTGGGCGGATTGACGACATGATTTTCATTCGCGGCAACAACGTGTATCCTGCCCAGATTGAAGACATCATGCGCGGAATAGATGGACTTGCGGAGTATCGCATCCATGTGTGCCGGCGGGGCGCGCTCAATGACCTGGCCCTGGAACTGGAGCCCCTGCCGGGGGTGGACGCCGGCGCCGTCCAGCGGCGAGCGGAAAAGGCGATTCAGGATCGGTTTCACTTCCGGCCCTCGGTTCGCCTGGCTCCTCCGGGCACCTTGCCGCGATTTGAGATGAAGGCCAGACGAGTTGTACGCGAAGCATAGGGAAACCAAACGATGACGCGAATCACCCGCAGCGAAATGGTTTTTGCCGCCCGGTATCTGTCAATCGGGGCACTGTCGCTGCTCCTTGGAACAACGACGCTTCACGGCGGCGAGTGGGCGAGCTGGCGCGGGCCGGAGCAGAACGGAAATGTGCGCGAAAAGGCGGTCGTCACGAAATGGTCGCCCGACGGCGAGAATCTTCTCTGGAAGACCCCCGAAGGCGGACGAACGACACCGCTCGTGATGAATGGCCGCATCTTCTATATCGGCCCGGTGGGGGATGGGGAGTGTCTTCAGGAGCGCGTGATCTGTGTCGAGGCGGACACCGGCAAGACGATCTGGGATTACCACTTCAACGTGTTCTTCTCCGAGATTGTTGCGAATCGTGTCGGATGGACGGCGCTCGCCGGTGATTCCGAAACCGGGAACGTGTATGCCCACGGCACGGGCGGGGAGTTCATCTGCTTCGACCGCGACGGGAAGATTGTCTGGAGCCATTCCCTGACCGAGGAATACAACCGCATCAGCGGATACGGCGGCCGGCTGCATACGCCTGTTGTGGATGAAGAACGGGTTATCGTCAGCTTCCTGAATACCAACTGGGGCAATCAGGCGCGGCCGGCCCATCGCTATGTCGCCTTCGACAAGCGCACCGGCGATGTCCTCTGGTGGAGCGAGATACCGGGAGTCGCCGTGGATACAACCTATTCCTGCCCGGTCGTGACAGTGGTAGACGGCCGACGGCAGCTGATCTGCCCGGCGGCGGACGGCGTGGTTTATGGGATGGAGGCGCGTACCGGGCGAATTCTCTGGAGCTTCAAGCTTACGAAAATGGGCTGCAATTCGTCCCCGGTCGTTGACGGTAAGCTAGTATACGTCTCGCACAGCGAGGAAAACATTGACAACACGATGATGGGGCGGCTGGTTTGCATCGATGCAAGCAAGTCCGGCGACATCACGAAGACCGGCGAGGTCTGGAGGCTGGACGGTCTTGACGCGGGTTATGCCTCTCCCGCCCTGGCCAATGGTCGAATCTACCACATCGACAACTCCGCGAATCTCCACTGCATCAATGCGAGGTCCGGTGAGCACATCTGGAAGTTCAAGCTCGGCCGCGTCGGAAAAGGCTCCGCGGTCGTTACGGCCGACGGCGTCATCTATGCCGGCGAACAAAACGGCGTATTCTGGATCCTTCGCGATGCCGGTGACAAATGCGAGGAGCTCTGCAAGATCGCTTTCCAGGGTCCCGACCAGACGGTCGACGAACTGTATGGTTCGCCCGCCATCGTCGGCGGCCGGGTCTACTTCATGACGCGGTACGGGATGTACTGTCTCGGCGCGAAGGGCCAAGTGCCCGAAACCGAGCCGATCCCTCCCATGCCCGCGGAACGCAGCGGCGGGGGCCAGAAGGCCGTCACCGCGCACATCGTGCCGGGCGACGTCACGCTCGCGCCCGGGGCCACGCTTCAATGCGCGGTGCGGCTCTTCGGAGACAGCGGAGCGCGAATCGACGGTCCCACGCCCAAGGTGGAGTGGACGCTCTCCGGCGTGAAGGGCGAGATCAACGCGGACGGGGTCTTTACGGCCTCTCCCGATGCCTGGTTCTCGGCCGGCACGATCAGCGCCAAGGTCGGCGATCTAACGGCCGCCGCAAGAATCCGCGTGAGCCCGGGCCTGCCAATCAAGGAAGACTTCGAGAACATGACCGAGGGCGCCGTTCCTCCCGGCTGGAGCGGAGTCATGGGCAAGACGAAGATCGTCAGCCGCGACGGCTCGAAGGCGTTCGTCAAGCTGGCGGAGAAGGGTAAGCCGTCACCCGTTTGGAAGATGCGGGCGTACATGGGCCAGCCTGTTCCGGCGGGCTACACGGTGCAGGCAGACATGCTCGGCACGGTCGCACGCAAGCGCTTCCGGCCCGATATGGGAATCATCAACGCGCGGTATGAGCTGGTCGCGCTCGGACAGCAGCGCGAGCTTGAGCTGTCGCGCTGGCGCGATGAACCGGCCCACGCCCTGCGGAAGCGCGTGCCCTTCGAGTTCAAGCCCGACACTTGGTATCGCGCGAAGCTCGTGGTGGATGTAAACGAAGGAAAGGCGTTGGTCCGCGGCCGAATCTGGCCGCGCGACGAGAAGGAACCAGAGGGCTGGACGATTGAGTTCGAGGACCCGTGTCCGAACCTCGCGGGCAGCCCGGGGCTCTTTGTGTACTCCAACGGGACCACCGACAAGAGTGACGGTCCGGAGGTCTATTTCGATAACCTGATGGTGACGAACAATGAATAAGATCATGCGACTACCGCGCGGCGGGTCGATTTCCGGGCCGCCGGCGCGAGATTGTGAGCGACCCATGCTGACGACAGGCAGAATAGGCAGCCGCTTCGGCGGCGATCGGTCCCAGATCCTTTCCATCGTGGCCGGCGCATCGCTGGCGATGGTGATCGTGCTTTGCGTACCGACCGCGCGCGCGGAACCGCTCGCAAAGGCCAAGAAGGGCGATTGGCCCATGTGGGGCGGTTCGACCGATCGCAACATGGTCTCCGGTGAGACCGGCATTCCCGCGAAATGGGATGCGAAAAAGGGCGAGAACATCAAGTGGATCGCGCCGCTCGGTTCGCAGACGTACGGAAACCCGGTCATTTCGCAGGGCAAGATCTACGTCGGCACCAACAACACCGGCGAGTTTCGCCCGAAGATCAAGGGCGACAAGGGCATCATCCTCTGCTTCGATGAGAAGACGGGCAAGATGCTCTGGCAGGCGACCCATGACAAGCTGCCATCCGGCCGCGTCAATGACTGGCCGGAGCAGGGCATTTGTTCGTCGCCCGCAGTGGAGGGCGACAGGCTCTATTACGTCAGCAACCGCTGTGAGCTGGTCTGCGCCGACTCCGAGGGCTTCCTCGACGGTGAGAACGACGGCCCGATGAAGGACGAGAAGTACAACGAGAAGGAGGACGCCGATTTCGTCTGGATCTACGACATGATCGATGAACTCGGGGTGTTTCCGCACAATCTTGCGACGGCATCGCCGGTGATCGGCGGCGACCTCGTCTTTCTGCTGACGTCGAACGGTGTGGACGAGGGGCACCTGAATCTGCCGAGTCCCGACGCTCCGGATTTCATCGCCGTAAACAAGAAGACCGGCGAGCTTGTGTGGGAGGCCAATCCCTGCGGAAAGCGCACCTTTCACGGGCAGTGGTCAAGCCCCGCTTACGGGATGGTCAAGGGCAAGCCGCAGGTCATCTTCGGCGGCGGAGACGGCTGGTGTTACGCCTACGAGCCGACGACGGGCGAGCTCATCTGGAAGTTCAACATGAATCCGCCGGGGGCCAAGTACGTTCTGGGTGGCCGCGGAACGGCCAACGAAGTCATCGCGACGCCGGTCATTTACGACGACAAGGTATTCCTCTGCGTCGGCCAGGACCCGGAGCACGGCGAAGGCATCGGGCATCTTTACGCAATTGACGCGACCAGGAAGGGGGATATCACCGAAACCGGCGCGATCTGGCACCTCGGCGGCGAGGATTTTCACCGCTCGATGTCGACGTGCGCCATCGCGGACGACCTGGTTTATGCCGCCGATCTGAGCGGGTTTCTTTATTGCATCGACATCAAGACCGGCAAGCCATACTGGGTGCATGACACCTTCGCCGCCATCTGGGGATCGCCCTACGTCGTGGACGGCAAGGTCATGCTCGGCACCGAGGACGGCGAAGTCATCGTCCTTGAACACGGGAAGTCAAAGAAGCTCATCTCGACGAACAATATGGAAAACTCGGTGTACACGACGCCGGTCGCATCCAACGGCGTCCTCTATGTTACGAATCGACGGGCGCTGTTTGCCATTAAGGAAGGAGCGAAGACCGAGCCTGCGCGGGCGGACGCTGCAAAGTAGCTTCGTCGCGTCTCTTTGTTCCCGAAGGGTTGTCATCGCCGAGGGCTGTCAGGCCTGTGCGGCGGTCACGTGGGCTTCGGGAACGGGCTTCCGATCGGGAACCCCACGAAGGCGCTTCAGCGTGCGATTCGCCGCGAGGGCGATCGGGAACACGCCGGGCAGGTAGGGCACATATCGTGCGGCCCATTGCGCGCGACGGGTCAATCCGACGCCTTCGACCTGGGTATCGGGATAGCCCCAGGCCCGAAGGGCCGGACCCATGTACTGGTTGAGCATTGCGATGTGTTCGGGCGTTTCGTTTCGTCGCCAGGCGGCGACGCGCGCGGGGTCGGGCTTGTTCCGGGCCTTTCCCTTCCAGCCCAGCTCGTATTCCGGGATGACGTCCGTGCCCGTTCCGTGTTCGAGCTGGGCGGGTTCAAACGTCTCTCCGATGAACGCGCAGAGCCTTCGAAGCTCCCGCTCGGGCTCAAGCATCAGGTCCTCGTAGCGCACGATCGTAAAGACATCGGGCGGCAGTCTCCGCTGGACCTTGAGGGCCTCGTGTGCGTTCCAGTTCCACTGGCGACAAAGCCCGGCCCAGGGAATGTGGCTTCCCCAGGGTACGTTCTTGATCGACCGACAGACGTCGCGACCGTCTCGCATGATGCAGATGATCTTTGCGTTCGGGTAATTGCGGAGGATTTCATCAACGTTAAAGAGGTGGTTACAGGATTTTTCCGCGGATCGTGCCTTGCCATGCCGCAGGGCGTAGGCCTCCATCATTGCGCGGAAAAGGTTCGGGTAAGTCGGCTCAAACCGCCTGAACGCGGTCACAAGTTCATCGAAGCAGAGGTGGGCCTGGCGAATGAACAGGTCGGCGATCGCCCGCCTGACCATGGCTTCATGGGTCAAGGGGCCGCCGCTGGCGCGATCCTTTTTGATATAGCTCCAGAAGAACTGCGTTTCCGGCATCATGGCCAGCCGCGAGTGACGGTCCAGCATGACCGCAAGCGCCGTCGTGCCGCTGCGCTGACAGCCGACTACGAAAACAGGAGCGAACAGGTCGTTTGAACGATTTGTTGTCGGGCCGCCCGGTACAAGAGCAGTTGCTTGCTCGGCCATGTCTGGAGCTCCTGATCAGCAGTTATGCGGAAATCAAGCTCGCGGGGATACAGCCACGCGAATCGCACGTGGCGGGACAATTCCTCGCACGCCGTCGTAAAAAACTTTAAACAGCGTCGATAAGCGTGCTGTTAAGGCTCTGTTAAGCGAGCGTTAATCTTAGGGACTCAGGCGGCCGGACCCGTGCCGCGAGGCGGTCGGCGCGTCGCGGACCGGTGATTGAGTCGGCGGGCGAGATGAGAAGTCTGATCCGGCGCCGCGAAGGTTGGGGCACGCGACTCCGAAACCGAGGTGCTAAGGCAATGACACTTTCGATGGGCGACGGGGGGCAGTCTTGGCCGGTACCACGAAATCAGTCCCGCGATGGTAACTCTCCGGTTCGGTGCGGGAGCAAGCCTGTTCTCGTTCGACCTCCATGGCGAGGTATCGTCCTGCCGGCGCTGTCGATGGTGGGGGGGCGGACTCAGCGCCGGGGCACGATTGTGGTCGCCGGGCAGCCGAGCGCGGTACTGACGCTGGACCGCTTTTGCGCTAGAATGACGTGCTTGTGAGATGGCGCGCGGGCGGTCGACCGTTCGCAGACGAATGAGGAGGGGGTACGTCCGCTACCCGGAGGAATCTGATCCGTGTCATTGGAAAAGAAAATCGCCGATGCCCGAGCGAGGCTTGATGCGCATACGCGCGAGATGGTGGCCTGGCATTTTGACCCGAAGACGGGGTGCACGTTCTGGCTGGAATTCGCCAGCAAGCTGAAGTGGGACCCGCGCAAGGAGATTCAGTCCTATGCGGACCTCGACAAGTTCGGCAACTTCCAGGACGAGTGGCTGCGCGGCGGCCCGGTCCGGCGTTGGGTGCCGAAGGGCCTGGCCGGCAAGCCGGTGTATGTCTTCGAGACGGGCGGCAGCACCGGCGTTCCCAAGAGCCGAGTCAACATAGACGATTTCCGAATCGACTACGAGATGTTCAGCGAGACGCTCAGCGACTCGGCGTTTCCAAAAGGGGCCGACTGGCTGATGCTCGGTCCGAGCGGACCGCGTCGATTGCGCCTCGCCGTGGAACACCTCGCCCAGTTCCGCGGGGGCATCTGCTTCTGCGTGGACATGGACCCACGCTGGGTGATCAAGCTCATCAAGAAGGGCCAGATGAACGTCATGGAGGACTACAAGAACCACGTCATCGATCAGGGCCTGACCATCCTCAAGGCCCATGAAAATGTGCAGTGCATGTTTACGACGCCTAAGCTGCTGGAAGCCCTGTGTGAGAAGATCTCGCTCGTGGATGTCGGCATCAAGGGCGTATTTTGCGGCGGCACGCAGATGACGCCGCAGTTCCATAAGTTCGCACGTGAGGAGCTGCTGGAAGGCAAGATCGAATTCGTGCCGACCTACGGCAACACCCTGATGGGCCTCGCCTGCAACAAGCCGTTCGACCCCGCCGACGACTACGCGATCATCTATCACCCCCCGGTGCCGCGCGCCATGGTGGAGGTCGTGAGCTTTGACGACGAGAAGACCGTCGTGCCCTACGGCCAGTGGGGGCGCACGCGCCTGACGACGCTGACGAAGGAGTTCTTCATGCCGCGCTTCCTGGAGCGCGACGAGGCGATGCGCACCCCGCCGTGCGAGAAGTACCCGTGGGACGGCACGGCAAACGTGCGGCCGTTTTCGGGCTTCGCAACGACGGTGGTGGAGGGGGTTTACTAAGCCATGTGCATGCACAGTCCGGCGCTGTCGGGCACAACGCGTGATCGGAAGGAATGGGCCTGAACAATCACGAATTTCAGCATACAGAAGAGACACTCCGTAACGGGCTCAAGTTTTTGTACTTGGACAGGCCACAAGCGCATAGCATGGCGCTCATTGGACGTGTACGAGGGGGGCCGGTATGCGAGTCCGCTGATAATCTTGGCGTATCGCACCTTCTTGAGCACCTGCACATGTCAGTCTCTAGCCGCCATCCGACGCGGTTAGAAATGCTCCGGGCACTGGATGATCTACCGGGATCCGTCGATGCTGAGACGGATGCGACCGGGCTCCTCTTTAGCTTTGACGTCGCGCCAGAGTGCACGATTGAAGCGTTAGAGTTATTGGTCGAAATACTTCAGCACCGAACCTTTCCTCGAGAAGTCATCGACTCGGAGATGGCCCTCCTCGTTACCGAACTCGAAACGATGGATGGATACAGAAGTGCACCGCTGCAGCGATTGTTCAAAGGCCATCCGTACGGACAGCCATTCGGTGGAACCGTTAGGACCCTCCGCAACCTGACTGAGGAGCAAATTGAAGCCTTCGATCGCCGCATGTTCCTGCCTTCAGCCACGTCCGTTTGCGCCGTCGGACCTCTTGGAGATGGCCGTCTGGACAGGCTGCGCGAGCGACTATCGGCGATACCTTCGACTACGTATGAACCTCTTGAGTTTCCCGAGCCACCGGAATTCCTGCTTCCGAGATTCGAAACGATTGCACATCGAGGTCGAATGTGCAATTCAACGATAGTTTTTCGCACCTCGGTGTTGGATTCCCCGGAAGCTTATTCCGCCGTGATGATCGCACGGATGGGATTGACTCGGTTTAGTTCCCCTCTGTATGAGAAACTGCGATATAGTCGGGGCATTGCGTACTTATTTTCGACCGAATGGACGGGTTTGCCGGGTGTCAATCTCTTTTGGATTTATGGAACGACATCGGGGCGAAATCGCGACCAGTTCTTCGAAGAGGTATTCAGGGAACTCCGGCGGACTATTGAATCACCGTCGCCTCCCGCCTGGTTTGAGCCTGCCCGCCTGGATTACCTTTATGCCATCAGGCGGGCATTAGACTTCCCGGCATCAATCGCCAATCGACTTGTCCGGGAATCGCATCGGTTTGGGGGCGACATTTCACCCAGCATCCCTGAAGAAATCCAAGTCACTCAGGAGCTGACTTGGCAAGAGGCTCAAAGGACCTACGCTTCGATCTTTCGCAGGGAGAACCTGTTCGCCTTTGCGCAGGGCATCAATCGGTTCCTCGATGACCGGCGATTCAGGAAGTTCGTTTCAACCCTCATGCCGTGACTCGGCGACTCGACAGGGCATAGCGGACGCCCGAGACGAGACTATAATTCGTCAAATGGCTCCATTTGAGGAAATCATGCGAGAGGGCGGGGCTGTCGCCATTGAACAGGCTGGGCAGTTTTTCATGCGGTCGGATCCAGTCCATTTGAGTTTGAAGGAGCTAACTCGCCGATTTCATGACTTGAATATCGACTACGCCGTAGCGGGCGGCATGGCCCTCGTGGCCCACGGGTATGACCGCACGACGGTCGATGTTGACGTTCTAGTTACACCGAACGGGCTTGAAGCGATTCACAAGTCCCTCGACGGCCTGGGCTATGTACATCCATTCGAAGGGAGTAAGAACCTTCGAGATACGGCGACCGGCGTCCGAATAGAGTTCATTGTTTCAGGTCAGTTTCCGGGCGACGGCAAGCCCAAACCTATTTCCTTTCCAGAACCTGCGAAAGTGGGAATCGAGATTGGTGGCATTGTTTATGTCAATCTGCCGACCCTGGTTGAACTCAAACTGGCCTCCGGCATGACCAATCCCGGCCGCCTGCGTGACCTTGCGGATGTTCAGGAGCTCATCCGAGTTCTCGCATTATCTGAAGATTTCACATCGCAGTTAAACCCCTACGTTCACGAAAAGTACCGTGAACTCTGGACGGCCCTTCAACAGGCCGGTGAATAAGACAAAGGCACAGCCATGCTTCACATCCCCATCCTTCGAAACGGCAAGCCCTACGAGAGCGTCGACAAGGTCGAGATCGTGCATCATGCCACTGGCGAGCCGGTCGCACTGGTCAGCCAGGCCAACAGCGGCATGGTCACGCGCGACGTCGCCCGGATGAACTTCCACGCACTCGACGGCCTCACGGTTCCGCAGCTCATGAACATCAGCCGGAAGGCGGCCGAGCTGTTCATGACCGCGTCGCTCCCACTCGGCGACACGATGCAGTCCTTCGA
This sequence comes from Planctomycetota bacterium, assembly GCA_003576905.1. Lineage (GTDB taxonomy): Bacteria > Planctomycetota > Phycisphaerae > UBA1845 > UTPLA1 > UTPLA1. Next base: position 87,472 of record QEVG01000009.1, read on the forward strand.
CGATTACATCCACCAGCTCTCGGCCACGACCGGCATGCCGCAGGCCCTCTGCCGAAACAATGCACAGAAGATCCACCGCGTCATGCACGAGATCGAAACGGTCATCTCCGGCCTGACGCGCGGATTCGACCTCTCGATCATCGATCAGGGTTTCGGCCTCGACGGCGGCCGCATGCTCTCCTGGTTCCGAAGGGCACGCGTCTTCGGCGCCGTCCTGCCGAGCAATTCCCCCGGCGTTCATTCGCTGTGGATTCCGGCCATCGTCCTCAAGACCCCCGTCGCCCTCAAGCCGGGCCGGGAGGAGCCCTGGTCGCCCAACCGCGTCCTGCAGGCCTTCATGGCGGCTGGTGCGCCGGCGGAGGCGTTCGGCTTCTATCCGACCGATCATGCCGGCGCTGCGGCACTCCTTCGCGCAACCGATCGCTCGATGCTCTTCGGCGATGCGTCTATCGCCAGGACCTGGCAGGGTGATTCGCGTGTCGAGGTCCACGGGCCGGGTTACAGCAAGGTCATCCTCGGCGAGGACACCGCCGACCACTGGGAGAAGTATGTCGAAGTGATGGCTTCGTCCATCTTCGCCAATGGCGGGCGCTCCTGCCTCAATGCCTCCGCCATCTGGACGCCTCGCCACGGGCGGCAGATCGCCGAGGCTGTCGCCGCGAAGCTGGCGGGCGTGAAGGCGCTGCCCGCCGATCATCCCGACGCGAAGCTGGCCGCCTTCGCCAATCCGAAGGTTGCCGAGTCGATCTCAGCCACCGTGGACGCCGGCCTCCGCGAGCCGGGGGCGGAAGATGTCACGATGCGCCTGCGCGGCTCGCCGCGCCTGGTGAAGGAGGGGCGCATCGCCTGGCTGCTGCCGACGATCATCCGCTGTGACAGCCATGAGCACCCGCTGGCCAATCGTGAATTCCTCTTCCCGTTTGCCTCCGTCGTCGAGTGCCCAGTGAAGGAGATGCCGGAACGGATCGGACCCTCGCTGATCGTCTCGACCATCACCGGCGACAAGCGCTTCATCTCCGCCATGATGGGCTCGTCGAACGTCGATCGTTTAAACATCGGGCCGATCCCCACCTGGCGGATCAGCTGGGACCAGCCGCACGAAGGCAACCTCTTCGAGCACCTCTACCGCCAGCGGGCATTCCAGATCGAGTCGGCCGCGTGAGAAACGTCGAAACGTCGAAATGGCGAAACGTCGAAACGGCGGCCGGCTCGGCCCCCGTCGTGGAATTGCTTCGTCATTCGCAGGTGCGGGTCGTGTTTGCGGCGGGCAGCGTTTCGAAACTCGGAACCATCGCAGTCGAAGAAGGCGCGACGCGCGTGCTGCTCGTCACTGATCCAGGTCTCGTCGCAGCCGGGCATGCCGATCGGGCTGCCGCGTCGCTTCGGGATGCCGGCGTCGAAGTCACCCTCTTCCATGGCATTCGCGAGAATCCGACCACCGGGCACGTCACGGCAGGCGTGCAGGTCGCGCAGCAGCTCGGCATCGACTTCATCGTCGGCCTCGGCGGCGGCAGCGCCATGGACTGCGCCAAGGGGATCAACTTCATCCTCACGAATGGCGGGCGGATGCAGGACTACTGGGGCGTCGGCAAGGCGACGAAGCCCATGCTCCCGCTGATCGCCGTTCCCACCACGGCGGGCACCGGCAGCGAGGCGCAGTCCTTCGCCCTCATCACCGACCCGGCAACACACCAGAAGATGGCCTGTGGCGACAAGAAAGCCCTTGCGCGAGTGGCGATTCTTGATCCTGATTTGATCCGCACCGTGCCGAAGGCCGTCGCCGCCGCCACCGGCATTGATGCCGTTTCGCATGCCGTCGAGACGGCCGGCACCAACCAGCGGACGGATGTTTCCCGCGCCCTGTCGCGCGAGGCCTGGACTCGACTGGAGCCGGCCTTCGAAGCCTATACTCGCGATCCCGATCAGGCAGGCCCGCGCGAGGCCATGCTGCTCGGCGCGCACCTCGCCGGTGCCGCCATTGAGGCATCCATGCTCGGCGCGGCCCATGCCTGCGCCAATCCGCTTACGGCGAAGTTCGGAATTGTTCACGGCATCGCCGTCGGCGCGATGCTTCCCCACGTCGTGCGATTCAACGCCGCCAACGGGCATAATCCCTATGCCGATCTTGACCCGGATGCACACCGCCTCGCCGATCGAATCGATCGAATGCTGCAGCTCGCCGGCCTCCCGCGTCGCCTGGCGGGTCTTGGCGTCCAACGCGCCGACTTGCCGGAACTTTCCGCGATGGCCGCTCGGCAGTGGACGGCGGGCTTCAATCCGCGGCCGGTGGGGGCGGACGACCTTCTTTCGGTGTACCGGTCTGCGCTTGAATAGACCGGTCGCGAGCCTCGCGTTTTCCCCGCGGGCGATTCCCGCTATCATTTCAGGCTCACCCGGTATGACACTGGAATCATGAATTGAGAGCCCGAATGTCCGAACTGACTCCCCGACAGATCGTCGCCGCGCTGGATAAGTACATCATCGGCCAGGCCGCCGCAAAGCGGGCCATCGCCATTGCCATCCGGAATCGTTGGCGCAGGCTCCAGCTTCCCGAGGGAATGCGCGAGGAAGTCGGGCCCAAGAACATTCTCATGATCGGTCCGACCGGCGTGGGCAAGACGGAAATCGCCCGGCGCATGGCGGCCCTGGTGAACGCCCCATTCCTCAAGATCGAGGCGACCAAGTTTACCGAAGTCGGCTATGTCGGCCGCGATGTCGACTCGATGATACGCGACCTTGTGGAACTCGCGGTGAACATGGTCGAACAGGAACAGACCGAAGTCGTTCGCGAGAAGGCCGAGCAGCTCGTGGAGGAGCGCCTCCTCGATGAGTTACTCCCCGACAATACGGAGACGCTGCCCAGTGAATCGGATTCGGAGGCCGAAGCCCGGCGGCAGCGCACGCGCGACAAGCTGCGGGCACAACTGCGCGAGGGCCAGTTCGAGGAGCGGATGGTTGAGCTGCGCGTCGAACAGAAGATCGCCCCGATGGGCATGTTCGCCACCACGATGGGCCCGGACCAGATGGGACCGGAGATCCAGGACCTGATGGATCGGCTGATGCCCAGCCAGCGGAAGGACCGCAAGGTCAGCATCCGCGAGGCGCGGCGCATCATCTTCGAGCAGGAGTGCGAAAAGCTCATTGACCGCGAAAAAGTTAAGGAGATGGCCGTTCATCGGACCGAAAACAGCGGAATCGTTTTCATCGACGAGATGGACAAGCTCTGCGGCGGGCGGCAGTCGAGCGGGCCGGATGTAAGCCGACAGGGCGTTCAGCGCGACCTGCTGCCGATCATCGAAGGCAGCACGATCAACACGCGGCACGGCTCGGTCAAGACCGATCACATCCTTTTCGTTGCGGCCGGCGCATTCCACACGGCCAAGCCGAGCGATCTGATGCCCGAGCTTCAGGGTCGCCTGCCGATCCGCGTGGAGCTGGAAGACCTGACGCGGGAGGACTTCCGGCGGATTCTCACCGAGCCGGAGAATGCCCTGACCAAACAGCATGTCGCGCTCATGGCGACCGAGGGTGTGACGATCCGCTTCACCGATGACGCGGTGGACGCAATGGCCACCATCGCAGCGCAGGTCAATCAGAGCACGGAAAACATCGGCGCCCGGCGGCTGCATACGATCATGGAAAAAGTGATGGAGTCCATCTCCTTCGATGCGCCCGAGATGTCCGGCAAGGCCGTCACCATCGACGCGGGCTATGTCCGGGACAAGCTTGCGGAAATCGTGAAGGACGAGGATCTGAGCAAGTTCATACTTTGACCGAACGCCCAGAACGCCGAGGGCTCGAACTCTGATGGGCTTCGCCGCGCGAAACAGCTACCGCGTTTCGGTCATTCACTGGAGCTTCCGCCATGTCAACGCTTCAATGCATCATCGCGTTGTGCCTGCTCTTCCCTTTCGGCGCCGATGCGGCGCCGGCGAAGCAGACCGTCACGTTTGAGACTTCCGACGGCGTGAAGATCGAGGCGGACTACTACCCCCCGATCGTGAAGTCCGGGGCGAAGGCCCCGGTCGCCATCTGCATTCATATGTACCCGGCCGATCGCAGGAGCTGGGAGCCGCTGGTACCCGGCCTGCGCGAGGGCAGCCCCGGCTTCGCGGTCCTCGCCTACGACATCCGCGGCCACGGCGGCAGCACGGAGCCGAAGGAGAAGAACCTGAAGGCCATGTACGACGGCCGCGATCCCGAGCTCTTCAAAAACGCATGGAAGGATGTTGAGGCGGCCAGGAAGTGGCTGGAGAAGCAGCCCGGCGTGGACACGAGCCGGATCGCCCTCATCGGCGCGAGCATCGGCTGCAGCATCTCCCTCGACTACGGCGGGCGTGACAAGGATGTGAAGGCCATCGTGTGCCTCTCGCCGGGCACGAATTACTTCGAGGTTGACTCGATTTCCCATATCAAGAAGTGCGGTGGTATCCCCGTGCTCTTGATTTCGCCCGAAGGGGAATACTCGGCGATCGAAGAACTCATCGCGGCTTCGGGGGGCAAGGCAAAAGGACTGAAGTATCCGGGCGGCCGAGAGTGGCACGGCACGAAGATGTTCGACGAGAATTACCAGGATCACGAAGTGGTCAGGAAGCGCATCGTATCACACGTGGCTCAGGCCGTGAGCCGCGAGAAGTAGACAGGGCCGATCAGGGTCTCCAGGCATCGCCCATCCGCACTGCGCGGCTGGCATTGGACTCATTACTATCATCAGGCTGTCATGCTCCGTATCGGCAACATCCAACTCGACGTACCCTTCGTTCAGGCCGCGCTCTCCGGCTACAGCGACGCCGCCATGCGCTTGCTTGCGCGCGAGTATGGGTGCCCGTACACGATCAACGAAGTCGTCCTCGATCGCCTCGTCGCCCAGGGCGGCCGAAAGATGTACCGCATGCTGGCGATTCCGCCCGGCGATCACCCCGTCGGCGGCCAGCTCATGGGCAGCGAGCCGGAGCAGTTCGCCGAGGCGGCCAACCTCCTTGTCGATATCGGCTATGATGTGATCGACATCAACTTCGGCTGCCCGGTGAAAAAAGTGCTCGGCCGCTGCCGCGGGGGCTTCCTCCTGTCCGTGCCCGACCAGGCCCGTGAGATCATCCGCCGCGTGTACGAGGCGGTCGGCAACCGTGTGCCGGTCACGCTCAAGATGCGCCGTGGCATGGATGACAGCGCCGAAAGTGAACATAACTTCTTCTCAGTGCTCGATGCCGCATTCGAGACCGGGCTTTCCGCCGTCACCGTCCACGGCCGCACCGTCAAGCAGCGCTACGTCGGCCCGAGCAACTGGGAGTTTCTCGCCCGAGTGAAGCGGCATGTCGGCGAACGGGTCATTCTCGGCAGCGGCGATCTATTCAGTGCGGAGGATTGTGCCCGCATGCTCCGCGAGACAGGCGTGGACGGCTGCTCCATCGCACGGGGGGCGATCGGCAACCCGTTCATTTTCCGCGAACTTCGGACCCTCCTCGAATCGCCATCGTGTCCTGCCGATTTGCCGCCGCCCCCGAGCATTAGCGAACAGCGTCGCGCGCTCGAACGGCACTACGCGCTCATGGCTGATCTGCACGGTGAGTCGTTCGCCGGGCCGCTCCTGCGCAAGTACGGCGTGCGCTACAGCGAGCTTCACCCCTGCCATGCGGACGTGAAGATGGCCTTTCTCGCCGTGAAGTCGGCGGATGACTGGCAACGCATGCTGGACACATGGTACGGCGATGAATCGCGATATCCGCCCGTGACGCGCCGCACCCGGCCGGAGGCGCTGATCGCCGCCGGGGCGAGCTGGGACTGCGAATCCGTCGGGGCGTAGCGAATGGATTTTCTATCTACGCTCTTCTTCGAGAGCCCGATCTACCTGGGGATCTTCTCAATCTTTCTGCTCGGAGCTTCGCTCTACGTTCGCCGTGCTCGGCCCACGACGGTGGGGCGATGGAGCGTTCCGGCAGCGCTCGGGCTGATCCTGCTGCTCCTTGGCGTGCAACGGATTGTGACCACCGAGCGGGAACGCATTCGTACGGCGACGCAGGAGTTCGTCGCCGCCGTTGAGCGCAAGGACCTGGGCGCGATCCGCGCGGCCCTCAGTCCTGCATACAGTGCTGACGAAATGAACGCGGATGCGATGACCGAGTACCTTGAGTCGGTGCTGGCCCGCCTCAGGCTCTATGACTCCAGACTCATGCGCCGCGAAGTTACCGTTCGTGGGCGCGACGCCGATATGCTTCTGACCGCCCGGGCCACCGTCAGTGTCGAAGGAGGGATCGGCGATATGCACTGGGGAACCTGGAAGATCGGGTGGACGAAAGAGGGCGAAACCTGGCGAATCACCTCCCTTGTGCCGGTTGTTATCGACGGCGTTCCGTTCGATTCACTTCGCCAGTTGCGGCCGTACGTCCCGTGATGTGTTCCGGTGGCGAGCAACCTATTATCGCTCGACGCCGAGGAGCGCCGCGGCCTGGGTGAACACACATTCATCAAACCCAAGCGCCCGCTTAAGGCGAATGTCCTGCTCCACCCACGACACGTGCGCCTTGATTGCGCGGCGCTCCGACCGCGACACTTTTCGCCAGAACGGCCATGTAAGTACGGGGATCGGGTAGTCGCTGCCCCAGACGAGCTTGCGATGCACGCGCCGGTCGGCGGCGATCCGGGCGAGCCATCCGGTCCTGCCAAAGGCGGCAAGGGCGGAAATGTCCGCGTAGAGCGGGGCCTCGCTGAATTCGCCGAGCATGGTCTCGATCAACCGGTGGAAGCCATCCGCGCTTTGCCAGAAAAAAGAAGGCGTGGCGACATGGGCGACGATTGTCGGCGGCATCGCGCCCGCCCGGCGCAAGTGCCGCAGGACGTCCAGCATCGGACCGGGGTGCTCAAACTCCATGTGCTGCCGCGACAAGGACATTTCGCCGCCGTAGTGAATCAGCATCGGCATTCCGATCTCGCCCGCCCGGCGCAGAAACGCGATTGTGCGGGGGTCTTCCGCCCGAATATTCTGGTGAATCGGCAGCCACTTGTTCAGCACGGCGCCGGCCGCCCGGACCTCGCTCAGCATGTCGCACGCGCCGGGCCGATAGGGGTGAATCGAGGCGCCGAAGAGATAACGATCCGGGCGTTCCGCGCACATGAACCGCACAAGGCTGTTGGATGCGTAAATGTCGCTGCCCCGTTTCTGACCCCGCTTCGCCATGCCGATCACTCGGCCGTCATCGGCGCGATACTCGTCAAATGCGAGCAGGACAAGGCGATCCACGCTGGGCATGCTGGACCAGTGCTGTTCGTTGACGGCCTCGATCCGGTGGTCGAGCGCATCGCCGCGGTCCAGGCGCGGGTCGATTCCCAGCCATCGCTTCACAAAGTACCAGGCGGGACGCGCGAGAAGCCGCGGCGAAAGGAAACTGTCAAAGCCCGGCGTGCCCTCGGCCCCGTCCCGTTCGAAAGAAAACCGTGGGATGTCCGATCGAATCCGGCGAGCCGAAAGACCGACATGGCAGTGAACGTCGATGACCATGAGCGAGGGTCGCCGTCCCCGGGTTCGGCACCTGATTGAAACATCCATGCGACGCGTATCCGGGTTTTCACGCCGCGGGCCGGCGGGAGTATAACAGGCGACCTATGCGTCGTGGTGAGGCCGACATCGTCATCATTGGCTCGGGATTCGGCGGAAGCGTCTGTGCCTGTCGGGCGGCGCAGGCCGGCATGAATGTCGTCGTTGTCGAGCGGGGGCGGCTGCTGTCGGACGACGTGTTTGGCGCAATGTCTGAGGGGCGGCTTCCCCTGATCCACGGCCCTGATCGTGTCGGACTGGTGGATTACCCGCGCATCCGGGGCCTGGCCAGTATCGTGGGCTGCGGAGTTGGGGGCGGGTCTCAGGTATATACCGCCGTGACGGTTCCGGCCCCGGACGAAATCTTTCAATCCGGTTGGCCGGCGGGCGTCGATGCCGCACTGCTGCGGCCGTACTTCGACCGTGTCCGCGCCATGATCGCGCCGACTCCCGTTCCCCTCCCCCTGCCTCGCACGGAGGCGCTCGAGGCCGCGGGCCGACGGCTGGGCGCGAGCGTCACCCGTGTCCCCCAGTCAATGGATTGGCCTCAAGACCCGGAGCGGCTGCGTGCCCCGCCCATCGAGCGTGAACCGAGGTCGTGGCTGGTCGATTGGCTGCGAGGCGGCCCTGTCGCGCGAAAGAGAACACTTTGCCGGACGTATCTTGCCGGCGCATTGACGGCGGGCGCGCAGATTCGTCCTCTGCACGAAGCCGTGGGAATCTGGCCGGACCGCCAAGGATACTGGGTCGCCTATCGAAGTCACCAAGAGGGCCGTATGCAGGATGGCCGTGTGTGGGCTCGGCGCGTGATCCTCTCGGCCGGAACTCTCGCAACGGTTCGACTTCTAATGCAATGCCGAGATACTTGGCGCTGCCTGCCGGCGCTCAGTCCACGCCTGGGTTCTCGCGTATTTACAAATGGCGACATGGGGGCGCTCCTGATTGGTAACCATCAAACCATGCAGGCCGACAGCGGGCCCCCGGTAACCGCGTGGGTCGATCATTGGGAACCCGACCGGCTGTACGTGATGGAGCTGGGTCACATTCCGATTCCGCCGATGGTTTCGCGCTTGCTCGCGCCCTATGGCATCCGCGGACCATTTCAGGCGCGCGGGTCCGCCAACTGGGCGCTCGGCGTCATGGGCTTCGACGACCGGCCGGGCCGGCTTGTCCATCGGGGCGATGGGGCGTTGGAGTATGTTCGCTCGACTCACGCGCCGGACGTTTACGATGGGCGTGTCATGACCCGGCTTTGCGAACTCGCCGGCGCTCTTAGCGCTTCGCTGGTCGTTCCGCCGGCCGCGGTGATGAGTCGATTCGCTCTGACGGTGCATCCTCTCGGCGGGGCCGGGATGGCGGATACATCGCAGGATGGCGTGACCAGCCGGTATGGCGAGATCTTTGGGTATCCGGGGCTGTTTGTCGCCGACGGCAGCCTGCTGCCGACACCGATCGGCCGCGCACCTTCCATGACGATCGCCGCGCTCGCCGAGCGGGTCGTAGAACGAATCGTCGAGACGGGCCTATGAGCCGGATCTCAATGGCTGACCGACCGCTTCCGCCCCTCTTCGAGGCCTACCCGCGACTGGCCATGACGATCTCGTGGATGTCCATCGGCGACTGGCCGACCCCGGTGATGCACGCAAAATCGTTCAGCGCGGATGTCGGTGTGCCGAATTTTTACGTCAAGCGGGAAGACCTGTCGCATGCAATTTGCGGCGGTAACAAGCCGCGGGGCCTGGAGTTCCTTCTCGCCGACGCCCGGGCAAAGGACCGCGCGTCGATACTCACATTCAGCTCCGTGGGGAGTCATCACATCTGCCGGACGGCGTGGCATGCCCGGCGCATTGGCATGGACACGACGGCCGTCGTCGTCGATCAGGCGATGGCGCGATACGTCCGAGCAAACCTTCTATTTGGATTACAGGCCGGGGCGCGATACGTTCATGCGAATTACTTCACCATCGTGCCAAGGTCTGTCCATGAGCTGCTTTCGCATCGGAACTGGCGGCATGGTCATCCGCCGTATTTCATTCCCCCCGGCGGTACGTCTCCCCGAGCGTGTCTCGGACATGTAAGCGCCGCACTCGAATTGAAACGGCAAGTCGATGCCGGCGCGCTTCCTGAACCCGATTGCATTTATGTTCCCATGGGAAGCATGGGCACGGCTGCCGGGCTGCTCCTCGGCGTGCGCCTCGCTGGGCTGAAGTGCCGCGTCGTCGGAGTGGCGGTCTCCTATCGGTGGTACTGCACGCCGGGCAGGGCGGCGCGCCTCGCCCGCGCCACGCTGGCGCTCATGCGGAGGCACGACCCGTCCGTGCCCCCGGTCCGAATTTCGGCTTCGGACATCGACGTGGTCCCGACGGCCCTTGGAGAAGGATACGCCCGGTTCACCGAGTCGAGCATTGAATGGGCCGAGCGTATGCGTAAGGGCGAGGGGCTCGACATGGACGGCACGTACGGCGCAAAGACGCTTGACGGCGCAATGCAGTACATCTCAAACCGCCACTTGCGCGGCATGACGCACCTTTTCTGGCATACGTTTCATGCTCTGTCCCCGCCCGAACCGGACGAATCGCTCGTCTCTCGAATCCCGGCCCGGTTTCGCCGCTACCTGCACGATGCGCCGCAGCCGCTGGATGCTCGCCTGATCCAATAATCCACTCGGCCGAGAACATGGCGCCGGATGACTGCGGGTCGCGTCGTCATGCCGCCGCACGATCGACTGAGTCGCTCACGCGCTGCGTATGCAGGCCGGATTCTTCAGTCCCCGCCCGCCCCGGCCGACACTATCCAGGATATCTCGCGGCCGGCTCCCACCCCTGGCGCCTCCTGCGAATTATCGGGCAGGGGATATGAGCACGAAGTTTCGAGAATTGATCGACATTCCTGCCGTGCCCGAGGGCATTCCGGGCGCGCCCTTCGTGGCAGATTTACCGAAGGGCGAAGGATCCGATACGTCCGCGCGCGCCGACCTGGTGATCCGGGGTGATACCGCGATCGGCGTTGAGTTATCGAGTCCGCTCAGCGTGCTCATCGACGGAAATCTCTTGCCGGGCAGCGTACATGCGGGAACAGATGTGCATGCGCACGGCGGCATCTTGGGCCTGGGCCGGGCAGAAGTCGTCGCCGGGCGCGATGTTTCGGCCTTATCGGCCAAAAATGCTGTAATTCGAGCCGGCCGGGATGTAAACATTGCGTCGCGCATCGAGGGGTGCGAAGTCCTCGCGGGATTCGCCCTCGACGCCTGTTCCGCGGAGGTCGTGGGATGCCGCGTCCGGTCGGCGTTCTTCGTCAGTGCGTGTTCGCTTGGCGACGACCGCGGCACGCCGACCTGGATCGCCATCGGAACACCGGAATTGAACCGCTGCGCGTTGGAGCCGCTCGATGAGGAACTCCGAAACGTGCGCAGAGATGCCGCGCTGTTGGCGCGGGCGGTCGAATCGCTCGCGGCCGGGGCGAAATATCTGAACGCAAATCAAATGCGCAAGGCGCGATCCCTTGAAGAAAGTCTGCGTCGGTTGCGCGGCCAATCTGTCACACTTCAGCGCCGGCGCGTGATGCTCGCGAATGACCACGAATCGTGCGTCTGCCTTCGAGTCACCCGGAAAATTCACTCCGGCGTAACCGTGACGGTGTTCGGGCGGACGCACCACTTTTCGAATGCCGTCTTCGGCCCCGGCTGGATTGGACTTCGGCGGGTTACCGGTTCGGTCGAACTGGTGTACCTGGACGAGAATACGGGTCGGGAGATCACGCTGGAGGCGGTTGCCGCGACGGCGGATATGTCCTTTCTGTCGGAAGCGCCGGGCAAAGGGCCACCCGGCGGCCGGCGGACCTGCGGTCATTGAAACGGGTTAACAAGGGCCTTGGAAACGAGGGTCGTCCATTGCAGCCGAATCGTGGGCCGAAATTCGAAGCACTGAACGTCCGCATCAACGGCGCGGCAGCCAAGCTCCTCCTGGACAAATTCGATCAGACGCCGGGCGATGATTCCGCTGTGCAGAAGCGCGTTGAGGAGCGGTACCGGTTTCGCCGACCCTGCCTCGTGAAGTTTGTTCAGCCCGGCGGCACGACCGTTACGCTCAAGGCGCCGACGCGCGACCTGTCGCGCGGGGGGCTTGCGTTTCTGCATCACAGCTTCGTGCATGCTGGCACGGTTTGTCAGATCCTGCTCGCGTCCTCCGATAAGAAGGTAATTACTACCGAGGGAGTCGTGGTGCGGTGTGAGTATCTCGAGGCGGGCATTCACTCGGTGAGCGTCAGGTTCACATGCCCAATCGATGTCTCATCCATATGCGACAGCGCGCGGACGCACCGCGTCCTGCTGGTCGATGACGATCCGCAGATGCGTACCCTGGTTCGCTTTCTTACCCGCGATCAGAGTATTGAGTTGGTCGAAGCTTCTGACGGCCAGTCCGCCCTCGACGCGGCCGCCTCGCGTCTGTTCGATATCATCCTCATGGATGTGGAAATGCCCGTGCTCAATGGCCTGGACGCGGTAAAGAAACTTCGAGAATCGGGTTACACGGGCTGTATCGTCGCGCTGACGTCGATGAATGCCGAAGGTGATCGGGAGAGGCTCCTCGCCCAGGGATTCGACCAATACCTCGCCAAGCCCATTGACAAGGACGCGCTGCGAAAAGTCTTTGCTGAGTTGCAGGCCGAGCCGGAGCTGTCGTCTCTTGCCGAAATGGACGGCATGCAAAGTCTCATTTCGCAATTTGTCGACGAATTGGCCGCCATCAGCCGGGAGATTCAGAAGGCCCTTGCCGGCGGCGACATTCCGGGATTGGGCCGACTGAGCCGCACACTGAAGGGCAAGGCGGGGAGCTTCGGCTTCGCGCGAATCTCCGAGGCGGCGATGGCGGTTGAGACGAAGACCTCAGCCGAAGCAGATGCCCAGGATCTGGGTAAGAGCGTTCACGAATTGCTGCGGCTGTGCCGCAGAGCGCGCAAGCCGTCATAGGCAAACGATCGGGTAAAAAAAGAACCGTGGCATGCGTGCCACGGTCCATGTTCGTTCCTGCGCGGCGGGGTTGAACGATCCCGCGCGGCTTCGCCGTTGGCAGACTCAGGAACCCGAACCTCCTTCGAGCCTTGCCAGCTCTTTTCGGGCCGTCGCCGCATGCTCGGATTCCGGGTACTTCTCCGTGACCTTTCGCAGGTACCGGATCGCGTCCTTTTCGGCGCCATTGTCCGCAAGGGTTCGCGCCATATCCAGCCACCGCCGGGCGTTCCGGTTCGCCTCTTCCGTGCGGATGGCGGTCATGATCTCCGGATCGGCCTTCATCTTTTTGATCTGGGCCTTGGCCGTCTTGGCACTCCTGGTGCCGGCGAACTCCTTGGCGACCTTCTCATAGCCCTGCATCGCGCGGGCGTATCGCTTCCGTTTCAGGTGGTTGTCGGCCTTCTTCAGCGCCGCCTTGGCCGCCTCGTCGCCCAGGACGCCTTTTCCCTTGGGAGGGCTCTTCTTCAACAGCTCATCGATCGCTTCTTCGGCTGCCCCAGGGTGTCCGATCCATGCGATTTTCCCGGCGGGATCAACCAGAAACGCGGTCGGGAACCCGTTCACGCCGTAGGCGTCGCGGGCACTCGTGGCGTCGCTGCCGACGATATAGGACATCTTGTTCTTGGTGACATAGGGGCCGACCTTCCCGGCCGGCTCATAGGAAAGAGCAACGAGAATGACACCCTTGTCCTGATACTTCTTTTGCATCTGAACCAGATGCGGAATGCCTGCGCGGCACGGCCCTCACCATGTCGCCCAGAATTCCACCATGACGATCTGACCCTTCAGATGCGCCGGGGTCAGACTCTTGATGCCCTTCGGGAGGTTGTACCAAGAGCCCGCGCTTACTGAGGGGGCCTTGTCGCCCACGCGCACACCGGCCAGTCCGGGCGCAGCGAGCGCAAGGACAAGGGCGGATGCGATTATTCCGCTTCGAGTCATACGGCGTAGTCTCCTGTTCCGTGTTCGTTCCTGCGAAGGGGGCGATAGGAGCACGGCCCGGCGCCCCTCCGACTCTCCACAGTAATAAAACACATTGACCCGCTGATTGTCACGCGTTATTTCGACCCGCGAGGACAGCGGCGCTGGTCCGCAACATTGTGCCGGCGGGCTATTCGAATCTAACTGACTTATCGATAATGAGTTATGAAAGGCTCGGCCCCGTGCTTGCGGCTTCGTGAGCGGAGAACGAATGGCGATCCGACCGGGCTCTCGGTTCGATTCGAGACGCAGCCGGGCCGGTCGAAAGGGTCGCTGGACGACCGCGGGAGGGAACAGACACCCCGTGGGGATTTTCGATTTTCAGTTGCTCGCGGAGCGCTTCGGCATTGTTGTAAAGCGTGACGAGCTTTCGCCGCTGCGCCCGCGTATAGATCGCCAGCACTCGGGCGAACCGCGCCGGATCGTCTGCGGACATTCGCGAAGACACTGCTGCCGGGACTTCCATCTGAAGCGCCGACATGAGTTGCTGACAAAACGTGTTTATCGAAGCGTTTTCTGTCGCCGACCCTCTCCTTGAAGAGGGGCTTTCCAGCTTCTTTAGATGGTTCTCGAGAAGCTTCACGCGGCGGACGAGCAGGAGCACGACGATAAGACCCGACACCGCGGCCAACAGCGTCAGCTGTACGGCCCATCCGCCGCCAGTCACGGACGTTTCGAGGGATTCCACCAGCGCGGTCCAATCTGTCTCGCGGGTCTTCACCCCCGCTCTATCGGCTGGAAGGGACCGATCCTCGAAAAACATTTGCGACGCAATCTGTCCGGGAAACCAGCCTTTCGTCGCACACGCCGCAGATCCGCGCGACCCGAATATCGGGCCAAGGGTAGACCCTGTTCGCCTCGGCCCCCGTCCCGCCGCGCGACGATAGCGCGCATCCGGGCGGTAGTCGCACCGAGGAGTCTCCCGAGGCGTCAATCGGCGCAGACGGCGTCCACCTCGATCTCGATCAGCATCGCCGGGTCGATGAGTTGTTTGACCTCGACCATCGTGGTGGCGGGCGGGTTTCGTCCGCAGTATTCGCGGTGCGCCCGTGCGAACTCCTCCCATCGGGAGATGTCCGTAACGAACATGCGCGTGCGGACGATGTGCTCCGGGCCCGCGGACAGGTCCTTCAGCGCGCGGTCGATGATCTCGAAGCATCGCCGCGCCTGGGCATAGGCGTCGCCGGGCGCATGTACGCCGCCGCCTTCGGCTACGGGCGCTGTACCCGTGACGAAGATGTGGTTACCGGCGCGGACGGCGCGGCAGTAGCCTACCTTTTCCTCCCACACGGCGCCGGAGAACGTTTTCTGAAACATGTGTGCAGTTCCCATGAAGATTGCGGTAACCGAGCCGACTATACTTTCATCCAAGTGACAGGGGATGCCGCGCCGTCAATAGGGCGGCAGCCCAAGGCATCACAACCCTCGATTTGGAAGGAGCACGACCGTGGCAAGTTCTCTCCTCGCAACCGGTTTGGCTGCCCTGGAATTCTCTCGCAAAGTGACCCTCGGACTGGCTGAGGATATCCCCGACGGGAAATTCCTGCATCAGCCGTTTCCCGGGGCCAACCACGCCCTGTGGGTGCTCGGGCATCTTGCCTGCACCGACGAGTTTTTCCTGAACAAGGTGGGCGGCAAGCCCGCGCGGCGATTCGACAAATGGTCGGGCATATTCTTCATGGGCTCGAAGCCGACACCGAACGCGGTGGATTATCCGCCGATCAGCGAAGTTCGTCTTGCGCTCGACGAAGGGCGCGGCAGGCTGGTCGAGTGGTTCAAGTCGCTGGGCGACTCTGAACTCATGATGCCGCTGCCGGATGATCTCAAGAATTTCGCTCCGTCCCGCGCGGCCCTTATGTCGACGATCGCCTGGCACGAAGGCCTTCATGCCGGCCAGTTGTCCGTTTGCCGCAAGAGCCTCGGACTCCAGCCCAAGTTCGGTTAATTCGATTCGGCTCGGGAAGCGGGCTGGGTCGCCGCGGCCGCGCGGGTGATCCCCTCCGCGCTCAGGATTCTGACGATTCCCTCGGCGGCGACGCGGCACCCCGCGGCGTTCCAGTGCGGGTCGTCCTCGAAGCAGGTCGGGAAGACCGACGTTTTCTCAAAATCCTCCAGTAGGGAATAGCACGGATAATCCACGCGCGCACGCAGCGCGGCCAGCCATTTGAACGGCTCCTTCACGTAGGGCCCCATCACCGTGTACGACGCCTTCTCCCAGCTCTTCGGCGCTTCGCGATAGCTGTACTGAAAATGCCGGGGCAACATGACGAGAATGAACTTCGCGCCCAGTGTATCGCGGCTGAAATCGACGATCCTCTGGAGGTTGCGCTCGGTTTCCTGCATGTCGAGTATGGACTCCTCCAGCGGCTGATTGGTCACAAAGAACCGCATCACCGGCAGCGGGCGCGTCAGCCCGCGCTTCGCGCGCCAGAGAATGTTCAGCCACGTCGATTCGTGCAGTTCCTGTAGTGCCCCGCGCAGACCGAACTGCATCAACAGATACGCTGTGGGCGACTTTTCCCAGTATCCGACGTTTGACAGCGACCGGACGTCGTCGCCGAAGTCCGTCATGTCCAGGCACATGATCACCAGTTTCGGCTTGTATTTTTCTCCGATGTCCTTGAGCAGCCGGAGCGAGGGGCCCGGCGACGAGGAAATCCATCCGAAGTTGATGCACCGCGCGTCCAGGGCCGGGTCCCGGTCGCGCAGGATTGCCTCGACCTGCGCCGGGAAGCTTTCTTCGTAAGGGAGTTTCGCGCCATAAGTGAAGGAATCGCCCAGGAACACGATGTTGTAGGTCCTGTCGGTGTAGTGGTCGGCCTCGTATGGACAGCGGATTCCGTCCGAGTTGATTCCCCGGCTCTTATCCGGTTTGAGCCGATGGTCGGCGCCTTCATCAAAGACCCGCGCAAACTGTGCCTTGAGGATGATCTTTCCAAAGTGCTCAAACGCGACGAAGCATGCCACGGAGCTTACGACCAGCACAATCACGCGCGGGTTTCGCCGAAAGACGATCTCGTACAATACATAGGCGAGAAGGCCGACCACCAGCGTCGTGATGACTTTGTCAAATAGCAGGGCCGCGGCGACAAAACAGAGGGCCAGGTACGACAACCGATGAGGCTTTCGCATGGCGCGATCGGCGCCGGGCGGTGCGATGCGAGGCTGGTTCATCGCCGCACCCTTCGCTTCTGACAGCCCGGACAGGTATGCGTCGATCGGCCCGCAACAATGGAGCGGGCGATTGTGCGTCCGCACCTGCCGCACCGCTCGCCCTCTCTCCCATAGACGCGGTGAAGTTTCTGAAACGTGCCGGCCTGCCCGTCGGCGTTTCGATATTCGCGCAGCGTGGACCCGCCAAACGCGATCGCCGATTTAAGCGTGGATCGGATCGCAGCCGCCAGCTTGCGCACCTGCGCGTCGGACAGCCGGCAGGCCGGCGTGCCGGGATGAATCCCGGCACGATAAAGCGCCTCGTCGCAGTAGATGTTTCCAAGCCCGCTGATGGCGTGCTGGTCGAGGAGGAGCGCCTTTACCTGCCTTCGCCGGCGCAGGATCTCGCGGAACCGAGGGAGGCCGATGTCCAGTGCATCCGGGCCCAGCGGCGCGAGGTCGCGCTCGCCGTCACCTTCGGCACACGAAAACGGATCCGTCTCGGGATCTTCGTAATACCAGATGCCGCCGAATCTCCGGGGATCGCGAAATCTCAATTCATCTTCGCGCCCTTCACACCGGATGCACACGTGCGTATGTGAAAGAAGAGGGGCGTCCCACGGATCGAGAGTCAGTCGCCCGCTCATGCCAAGGTGAATGACGACGACGCCATGCGGCGAAAGCCGGATCGCCAGACGCTTGCCGCGCCGATCGATCGAGGCAATCGTCCGGCCCACCGCGCACGCGGCCAGTTCGCGCCCGCCATGATGAATCACGTCGTCGCGGAGGACGCGCAGCGATGATACGCGGGCATCTCTCAGCTCGGTTTGAAGCCGCGTGGCAATGGTGTGAACTTCCGGCAGCTCAGGCATGCCTCCATGCTAAATTCGCCCCCGACAAAGGAAAAGCGTCTCGCCGTTTCGCTCGAACAAGGGCGGTACCCGCCCGTGAGCAATGCCCGCGATTCAAGTGCGGTCGCCAAACAGCTACAATCCGTCCGATGTACGTTTGTCCGCTTGTCTTTGAGCCCATTCTTCGCCCCAAGGTCTGGGGTGGCCGCAGGCTCGCGCAGATTTTCGGCAAGCCGCTGCCCCCCGACGAGCCCATCGGCGAGTCGTGGGAGTGTTCCGACCTGCCTTCCGGCCAGTCCATCGTGGCAAGAGGCCCCCAGAAGGGTCGTACGTTGCACGAACTGCTGAAACTTTGGGGCAGCGCCCTCACCGGCCGCGCCCGACTTGTCGACGGGCGATTCCCCCTCCTGATCAAGTTCCTGGACGCGGTTGAAAACCTGAGCATTCAGGTTCACCCCGACCGCGTCGCCATGAATAGCCTTGGCCTGAGCCATGGCCTGAAGGACGAAGCCTGGCATATTCTCGATGCGGCGCCCGGCGCCGTCATTTTTCGCGGATTGCAGGAGGGGGTGTCGTCCGCGGACTTCTCCGCCGCTCTTGCGGCGTCGCCGCGTGAATCCGTCGGGCTGCTGAAAAGGACGCCGGTCAAGCCGGGCGATTCGTTTTACATTCCCGGCGGGACGGTGCATGCCCTGGGAGCAGGGGTCGTGGCGGCTGAGATTCAGACTCCGTCGGATGTCACGTTCCGGCTGTACGACTGGGATCGCAGCCGGCCGTCCGGCGATGCGGGTCTGCACGTGCAACAGGGGCTGGCGTGCCTGGGCCGCGCTCCCGATCCTGCCAGATTCGAGCGCCGCTCTCATGTCACGAGCATCTTTACGACGGTGACGCGGCTGGTCGATTGCAGGGGTTTTCGGCTCGAGCGTGTTCGATTCCTGGGCGAAATCGAGCAGCCGATTCCCTATGCCGAACTCGTTGTGTGGATCGTCCTGGAAGGCCGCGGAGAGATTCGATACGGCGCCGGCGGCGTCGAAACATTTCAGCGAGGAGAGGTCGTGGTATTGCCCGCCGCGCTTGCTGAGCCGCGCCTGCGAACGCAATCCGACTGTGTGTGGCTCGAGGTGACGATCCCAGTTGAATCGGACCTGGCGGACTACGATCGACCGAGTGCCGCCGCGCTCCAGGCGCCGGAGGGCACGGCCGCCAGCCCGATTTCGCTGCGGATCTCTGCACGGCCAAAACCGGAACCGTGAATCCGTCAGTCAATGGGAATCCCGCCTCCCGGTATCAATTCGGCGGGGCGTACTTCTTCGGGTTGTCCTGCCGGGCCTGCCGCGCGAGATGTTCCGCGTCGTCCTCCTTCATCCAAACGATCCGATACCCCTCGGTCGTGTTCATCAGGACATGTCGTCCGATGGAGAAGCTCGTCAGGTGCCGGTCTCGGCAAACGGCTAGGGGTATGGACTCGCCGGCCTTGGGAATCTGCGTCCAGTTGCGAACGATGAGATCGTAGTGGAGCGCGGAGGTGCCTCCCCCTGGCGTTTCAAACTGGTCCCACTGCTGTTCGAGCAGTTCGGGGTGTTGCTCGGAGAGTTTGTATTTCTCCGCCAGTTCCATGTAGTGCTGGAGCGACTCCCGGCACTCACGCCGGCGCGTCTCGCCGCGGCTGTAGAGCACCGCCCCAAACACCACGACGCCGCCGATCAGGAGCCACGCCATCCGCCGCCAGAACGTGACCTTCTTGTTCAACGCCCGCGTCTGCGCGACGAGGTCCATCGAATCGTTGTGGGACGGGAGCTTGTCGAGCGGCGCGTTGGGGCTCATGAGGGGGTCCGATCCCGGCGATTCGAGTCGGCTGACGGGCACACCGCGCCCGGCCTCGGCTTGGTTCAGAGAGTGTATCGGCTTGTCGGGGCGGCTCAACAGGCCTTTCGCTCGGGGTGCTTTGCATCAGCCCGGCAGACGCTTTTCCCCGGTCGTGTTCCGCCTGCATCTTCTGATTCGGCTACGATTTAGGTTGCAGCCGGGGCCGATCGCGGCTATCTTCCCCGAACTATGGAACTACCCAAAAGACCCTTGGGAGATGAGTACGTCCGCCCCGGTGGCTTCCGGGAGATCTGCCAGCGTCTCGCCGCCGATCCCAGAATGGGGGAGCTGACCGCGCAGGTCATGTACGCCTTTGACCGCCGGACCCGGCTGCTCCCGTTCCTTTTTGCGGATTGGCGGATCATTCCCGCCGGCGTCCGCGCCATTACCGACAGCCTCCATGCCGCCGGGCTGAAGGACTCGCGCATCGTCTTTCAGCTTTGGTCCCCGAATGTGAAGCCTTCGCGCTCGCTGATTAACGGGAAAACTCCGGATATCCTCCTGATCAGCAGCATGCAGATTCATGCGCTCGAAGCGTACAAGCTCATTGCCGACGCCTGCACGATTCCCGAGGATCGCCGCCCGTTGATTCTTTGCGGCGGCCCCAAGTCCATCTACGAGCCCTGGGATAATTTCGCCCTTGGCGACCGCGGCGAGATTAACGCCGATTGTGCCATAACAGGTGAGTCCTATGTCCTGTTGGACATGCTCGAACGCGTCCTCGCGTTCAAGGGGCCCGGCGAGTCCCTTCGCCGCGCGTTCCTCCGGGCACGCGACAGCCGGGCACTTGAGGATGTCCCGGGGCTTGTGTATCGGGTCGACCCGCCGGGCGGCCGCGAGGCGCATCTGGTGGACACCGGCATTCAGCGGCTTGTTCAGTACCTCGACGAGCTGCCGATACCCCTTGCGGCGTTTTCCCGCGTCGAGCCTCCCCACAAGCGCGAGACGCTCTCTCCGCGCCCTGTGCCGAAGGAGGAGATTTACAAGCGCTCGCGCATTACCTCGCTGATCATGACGCAGGGCTGCAAATTCCGGTGCAGCTACTGCCCGATTCCGGCTTACAACCAGAACTCGTTCCGCTTTAAGAGTCCTGAACGCCTGGCGGATGAAATGACCATCCTCAACCAGGAACTCGGCCTGCGCAACTTCTTTGGGACGGACGACAACTTCCTCAATCGGCGCGACACCGTGGAGGAAATCGTTGAGTACATGTCCAAGCGGCGCATCGACGGGCACCGCATTCACAAAAAGGTCCGCTGGGCGACCGAGGCCACGATTCATGATGCTTACAAGTGCATCGACCTGATGCCGAGAATGCGTCAGTCCGGCATGCGCGCCTTGTGGTTCGGAGTTGAAGACCTCACCGGCACGATGGTCAAGAAGGGTCAGGCCGGCAGCAAGACCGCCGAGGTCTTCGCCGAGATGAACAACAACGGCCTCTGCCCGATGCCGATGATGATGCATCACGACGGCCAGCCCCTTTACACGCCTGGCAGCCTCTACGGCCTGGTGAATCAGGTGCGGTACCTGCGCAAGCACGGGGCCATCAGCGTGCAGATCACGGTCCTGACACCCGCCGTCGGCACCAATTTCTTTGACAAGCCATACACCGACGGCATGGTCTTCAAGAATGTCGCCGGCCGCCGCGTTGATGAGGCCCGTTTCGACGGCAATCACGTGGTCGCCACCAATGAAGCCCGGCCCTGGCTCAAGCAGTGGAACCTTATTCTGGGCTATGGCGCTTTCTATAACCCCCTGAGCCTGCTCGGGGCCATGCTCATGCCCAAGCGCCGCCTTTCCGGCGCCGATATTGGCATGCAGTTCATCGGAATGGCCGCCCTTGCCAAGACGACGCTGGATTCCCTGGTCTGGTCCTGGCGCCTCTGGTGGGGGCCCATCGAGCGCTGCACCGTCGTGCCGGGCTCCAAGCTCCCGATCGTCAAGGCCCGTCCCAACGAGATCGAGACCAAGCGTCCGACGGCGATTCCGCCTGATTCGCTCGAAGTCTGGCAGAGCCGCATGAAGACGCCCAAGCCCCAGGACGGAATTCCGCTGCCGATTCTTGCCGCCGGTTGAACGAATCCACCCGATCCGGGCACTTGAGAATACCGTCGCCTTCCGCGTGCGCCGCTTCCTCCTACGGATTTCCGGCTCGATCGGTTAAGCTGCGGAAATGCCCACCGATAAAGGCGTCGTCGTTTCGTTTCGCGTGGATCGCCATCTTGCCCGGGTCCTCCGCAAGGTCCCCGACAAGTCCTCCTTCATTCGTGATGTCATTCTCCGCAGCTTCTATGAGACCTGTCCGGTCTGTCGCGGCCGTGGCATCCTGCCCGCCGAGTTGTCGCGCTGGGCGACGCGTCAACTCAGGGCCTCGCGCGCCGATCAATGTGTTTGCTGCCTCTACGGGTATCCGGCTTCCACGCAGCGCCGCCGTAAGCGGCCTGAAAAGCGGCCGCGCGCGTTCGTGTGTTCGCACTGCCGCCAACACGAGCACGCCCATTGACGGTCGTCATTTTTTTTGAGCATGAATTGCGCGCCGAGACTCCCTCCGACCGGCGCCGATTGCGATCCGGCACGGCGAGTCTCATACCTATCCGGCTTTTCAGCCATTCGACCTTGACGCTATGCTACTTCGCCATGTCCATGGATGGTGAAGCCAAAGCCCGCCAGGTACGTGCCCCGGTCGACGGCGCCGGGGCCTCCCTGCTGACCAATCGCAATTTCATTCTGCTTCTTGTTGCCTATGGAGTGTCGGCCTTCGGCGATCACCTCTCCGAAATGGCCCTGCTGAAGATGCAGAACGCCCTCGATCCCGGCGTGACCGACGTCACCCGGCGACAGGCGATCATGCTCTTCGTCTTCATGTTCCCCTTCTTCGTCTTCGGTCCGGCTTTCGGGACGCTCGCGGATCGGCTGCCGCGCAAGTGGATCATGGTCGCCGCGGATGCCATCCGCGCGGTCATCATCTTTGAAATGGTATTCATCCTGACGCGGATTCACCGCTGGCTCGAGCCGGGCCTTCCGGACGACGCGCCACTTTCCATGGCCGTCGCAATGCTTCCGCTGGCACTGCTCGGCATTTTCGCCGCCATGTTCTCGCCTGCCCGGCTCGCCCTGCTCCCGACGCTCATTCGCCAGGATCAGATTGTCCGGGCGAATGCCTCCACGGCCGGGCTCGGCATGATTGCCAGCATCGCCTCGGCCGTCGTCGGCGGCCTGCTGGTTCAGCACTTTTCGGTTACGGCCAATTTCCGGCTCGACGCGTTGACCTTCGTTATCAGCGGCATGTGCATACTTCTCATCCGCCCGCCCGCGATCGCCCACGGTCGCGCGGGGAGTGGCCACGGTCTATCCGCCGTGATGGACGGCTTCCGGTACGTCCGGCGACATCGCCGCGTCGCGGAGATCATTCTCATCTCGGCGATACTCTGGGCCGGAGCGTCGATCATGCGCAGCGTGATTCCCGCTCTGGTAAAGGACGTCTTCGGAGGCAGTTACGCCGACATCGGCATCTACCAGGGGCTTCTCGGCGGTGGCATCCTGCTCGGATCGATCATCCTCACCCTCCTCGGCTCATCCCTTCGCAGCGAGCTGGCTATCTCCTGGTCGCTGAAGCTCGCCGGCGTCAGCGGCCTGCTGGTCGCCGCCGCGGTGCAGTTCCGCTGGCATCAGGCCGTCGCGGGGACGGGCCTCCTGCTGATCGGGGTCTTCGGCGCCGGAATCCAGGTCAGTGTCAACGCGCTCTTGCAGCGCATCACGCCCGACTACATTCGCGGCCGCATCTTCGGTGTTCACGACCTGTGCACCATGAGCGGACTTCTCCTTGCCACCGGTCTCCTGGGCATTCCCAATTGGCCGAGCATCGACCGGCACATCGCCTGGATTGCCGGCCTCACGTCGCTCGCCTTGTTTCTGGCGGGCCTCTGGACGACCCTGCTTCGGTTGCGCCGCGGCCGGTTCGGCCGCGCGATTACGTTCGTACGAAACGTCAACGAGTTTTACTGCCGCCTCTGGCCGCGCGTTCGGCGCGAGGGCATCTGCACGATTCCGGCCGAGGGGCCCGTCATCGTCGCTGCGAACCACGTCAGCACGCTTGACCCGTTTCTGCTCTCGGCGACGTCTCCCAACCGCTACGTCAGCTTCATGATCGCCCGTGAGTTCGCGGAGATTCCCCTCTTCCGCCGACTTGTCGAACTCGTCGAGTGTGTGCCGGTCAACCGGACAGGCATCGATGTGGCTTCGATGAAGGCCGCACTGCGCCATCTCGAACGGGGGCGCTGCCTGGGGATTTTCCCGCAGGGTCGAATCCAGTTCCCCGGCGAAGAAGTCGAGATTCGCGAGGGCGTCGCGCTCATGGCGCTGCGCTCCGGCGCTCTCGTTGTGCCCGCCTATATTCACGGCGTGACGCAGCGGGCTTTCGGTGATTCAAAATATGGCGATTTCTTCAGCCTCGTCGCGCCGTTTCTCCGGCGGCACCACGCGCGCGTGCGATTCGGCGCGCCGGTTGACCTGTCCCCGTGGAAGGGTCGTGAAAGGGACAAGGAGGCCTATCGCGAAGCGGCCGAGTTGATCATGACGCGCATCCTCGCCCTGGCGGACGGAGGAAGCCGGTCGCACAAATGATGCGATGCGCGGAGTTCTTTCGCCCTTTCGCCGTCAAGAGATGCCAGACACAGGCCGTCGCGGGCAACTGGACGAAGTACCCTTGCTACGGCGCCCCGTCCAGGCTGGGAGATCGGGGACTTTCGCCCTGCACAGTCAGTTCCTCCGGCGGCGGCAGCTCGAGTCCTTTCAGTTGTTCTTCGATGAGCTTCTTGTTGCCGATCAGAACGATCAATCCGCTTTCGAATTGAATCGCCTTTGAAGTCAGCGCGTTGAGTTCGCCTTCCGTGATCTTCGGGATGGCCGACAGGTCGTCGGAAATCGTCGAGAAGGGCAGTCCGTTCTGCTCCAGGAGCCGCGCGGTCCCCACCAGGCCCTCCAGCCCTTCGAAGCCTTGGACCAATTCCATCCGGTTCGTCTCGCGGGCCTTTGACGCCTCCTCGGGCGTAATGTCGCCGCCGCGAATCTTCTTGAACTCCGCCAGGAACTCCCGCAGCGCCGCGCCCGTGTGCTTGGCCTGGACGTCCGCGCCGGCGGATAGATAGCCGACGCTCGGACCCATCGTGAAGCCCGATCGCGCCCCGTAGGTGTACCCCTTGTCCTCGCGCAGGTTCTGGTTCAGCCGGCTCGTGAAACTGCCTCCGAGAATGGTGCTGATCGCTTCGTAGCGCAACCGCTCGGGCGATCCGTAAGTGATGCCCGGCATGTAAAAGCGAATCACGGTCTGCACGGCGTCGGGCTTGTCGACCACGACGACGCGAAGCGCCTTGTTGGCGGGAGGCGGCATGGTAAGCGTAGGAGCGGCTTTCATGGAGGTTTCAATCTTGGCATCGGGGAAGAAGTCATTCTCGCCCGTCGCGTTCCATTCTGAGAACGTCGCGTCCAGCGACTTCAAGACATCCGTCTCCGCGACATCCCCCGCGACGAAAAACATCGCGGCGGCGGGCAGAATCGTCCGTGCATAACAACGGCGGACATCGTCCAGCGTCAGCTTCTCGACTGTCTCAATGGTGCCCTCAACGGGCCGGCCATAAGGATGGGCATCGCCGAAGAAGGCCCGCAGGCCGACTCGGGTGGCCACCGAGGAGGCCCGATCTTCGGCCTGCCGCAGGGAGTCCAGGTGCAGTCGCTTGACGCGTTCCCATTCCTTTTCGTCAAAGGCGGGGTGGAGGATGGTTTCACCGACGAGGTCCATCGCCTTTTGAAAATTGCGCTTCAGCACGGTGAGGTCGATATGGATAAACTCCTGTCCAGGCGAGATGGTCAGGTCCGCGCCCAGCTCCTCGAGCGCCTCGGCGAATTCCACCGCGCTGAGCGATCCCGTCCCCTCGTCAAGCATGTTGGCCATCAGGTATGTCAACCCCGCCTTCGCCGGGTCATCCCGCGTCGCGCCGCCGCGAATCATCAGCGATACATGCACGAGCGGCAGTTGCGTGCGCGGCCAGAACTGCACCCCCAGGCGCTTCCCGATCAGCAATCGCTGCGGAGGCTGCGCCGAAAAGCCACGGTCCGCGGCCGGCGCGGGGCGGTTGTCGCGGGCCGCGATCAGGTCGACGGCCTGCTTCTCGGGCAGGACCCACATCACAAGCCTTCCGTTCGGAGCGATGATGCGCGACGCCCAGTCGCGGACCGTCGCAACGGTGGCATTGCGATACCGGCCCAAGTCGCGCTCAAAACCGTTCGGATCGCCCAAATGGAACTGGTACTCATTGAGCTTGTCTGCCCGGTTCATCAAAGACTCCATTTCCGTCACTTTTTCATACTCAATCGCGGTCTGCTGTCGCTGAAGCTCCGCCGGAGTGGGGCCATGCAGCACGAAGTCTGCCAGGACTTCCTCGGTGACCTGCTCGACGCGCTCCCGCGGGGCGGCCGGCAAGGCCGTGATCTGGACTAGGAAGAGCGAGCCGAGGTATGCGGATAGCTGGGAGGCCGATACGTCCGTCGCAAGTTTCTCCTCGATGACCAGACGCCGGTAAAGCCGGCTGCTCTTGCCTGCGCCGAGGATGGCGGCGGCAAGGTCCATCTCTGCGTCGCCGGGCTTGAATTGAGCCGGACTGTGGTAAACGAGCGACAGTCGGGGGTACTGCACCCGGTCGGTGTAGGTGACCCTTCGGACTTCATCAAGCGTGACCGGCCCGGCGGTCTTGTGAAGCGGAGCCGCCCCGCGCGGCAGTGTTCCGAAGAGCTTGTCGATAAGCGGCTTGATCTCTTTCGGGTCAAAATTTCCGGCTACCACGAGGCACGCGTTGTTGGGAACGTAATACCGCGCGAAGAAATCCTTGACGTCCTGAAGCGTGGCCGCCTCAAGGTCCTCGTGCGAGCCGATCACGGTGTGGTGATAGGGATGATCCGGCGGATACATCAACTCGCCGATTTTCAAGTCGGTCTTGCCATAGGGCTGCATCTCACTGGTCTGGCGGCGCTCATTGCGAACCACTTCCCGCTGTTTGTCGAGTTTCTCCTGGGTCATCTCCTTGCCCAGGTCCTCCAGCCGATCGGCATCGAGCCAGAGCAGCGTCGGAAGCAGGCTGGATGGGCCGAACGAATAGTAGTTCGTGCGGTCCTCCGAGGTGCTGGCATTGTTCCAGCCGCCCCCTCGTTCCATCAGCACGTCGAAGTCGTTCCCCGGCACGCGCCGCGTACCCATGAACATCAGGTGTTCAAAGAGGTGCGCAAAGCCGCTGCGGCCGGGCTGCTCGTCCTTCGAGCCGACATAAAACCACGTATTGATCGTGGCCACCGGCAGGCTGTGGTCCTCGTGGAGGATCACCATCATGCCGTTGGGCAATTCGTACCTCTCAAACGATACCTGCTGCGCGGACGCTCCGGTCGCGGCCGCAAGCAGGAATGCGATAGCGGAAACCCACGATTTTTTCATGATCTCCCCGATTGCTTGCCATCATTGCGATTGTGCGATACTGCGCCAGGATAGCATACCTTTTGCGGTGTACCGGGTCTAACGCGAGGCCCGGAGCCATCGGCAGGGTCTGATGATCGACATGCGACGCGACACCGGGCGGCTGGACATCCACCGACCAAGCCCTTATAGCTTGTGGCCAAAAGCAAGGCCGTGCCCGAGTGGAGTTGTATGAAGCTGATTGTTCAGATTCCCTGCCTCAACGAAGAAGCCACCCTCCCGGCCACCCTGCGCGATATTCCACGTCAGATTCCCGGCATCGATAAGGTCGAAATCCTCATCATTGACGACGGCTGCACCGACCGGACCGTCGAGGTCGCCCGCGAGATGGGCGTCGAGCATGTCCTCAAGTTCCCCGGCAACCGCGGCCTGGGCTACGCCTTCGCCGGCGGGATGGACTATTGCCTGCGGCATGGGGCGGACATCATCGTCAACACCGATGGAGACAATCAGTACTTCGGCGGCGACATCCCGCGGCTCGTCCAGCCGATCATCGAGGGTCGCGCGCACCTGGTCATCGGCGACCGAGAGCCGGAAAAGGTCGCGCACTTCTCTTTCATCAAGAAGAAAATGCAGACGCTGGGAAGCAGGGTCGTGAGTTTCCTGGCGGGCATTCCCGTTCCCGACGTGGCCAGCGGGTTTCGGGCCTACAGCCGCGAGGCGGCGATGCGGCTCGTGTGTTCTACGGACTTCGATCACACGGTCGACCACGCGATCCAGGCGGGGCGAAAGAGGCTGATTACCGTCAGCCTTCCCATCCGGACCAATGAAAAACTGCGCGAGAGCCGGCTGTTCTCGAACATCGGCGTCTTCATCACCCGGTCCGTCGGCATCATGGTGCGCGTCTATTCGTCGTATCAGGCCATGAAGATCTTCACGGCCGCCGGCCTGGCGACATTCGGGCTGGGCTTCGTGATCGGCCTGCGCTTTCTCTGGATCTTCTTCTTCGAGCAAGCCTCGCGCGATCAGCACGTGCAATCACTGATCCTCGCCGCGATCCTCATGCTCGCGGGCTTTCAGATGATCCTGACGGGCATCGTGGCCGACCTCATCAACTCCACGCGCGGCGTGGTGGAGGATGTCTCCTACCGGCTCCGACGAATGGAAGACGCCGACGGCCGAAATGAGTGACCCGGTCGGGAGCTATTGCCGCCGCTCGATCCTGCCTGCGCCGGTCACCGACTTCTCGACGGCGGGTTCACCCATGTACGTAACGCGGCCGACGCCGCTGATTCCCGCCTTAAGCGATCTGGCCGCGTTGATCTCCGCGGCCCCCGCGCCGCCCAGGCTGACTTCGGCCTGTTCGCACTTCAGGTCAAACGCCTTCACGTCGCCCGCACCGCTGATTGAGACGGACAATGACTTTACCGCACCGGCAGCTTCCACCGTGCCCGCGCCGCTGACAGAGGCCTCAAATGAATCGCCGAAAAGGTCCTTGACGATGCAATGCGCCGCGCCGCTTACCTCGACGCCGCTGAGCTTCGGCGTTGCAACGGAGATTACCAAGGGCGTCTGCGGGTTGATGCGCTCGCTCTCCCGGATGACCAGTCGGTTTTCGCGGACTTCCGTTATGACCAGAGGCAGCAGGTTGTCGTCCGTGGTGAGCGTCAATGGACCCGCCTTTCCAACCGCAACCTCCAACCGTCCGACGCCCGAAAGGTCGATTGCCTCAAAGGCGGACAACTCGCGCGTCTCCATCTTCGCGACGCCGCTGCCTCGCACGCCGGTCATGCCCTTGCACCCGCCCAGCACCAGCAGGAAAACCGCCGCCAGATCTGCCCATCTACGAGTCATCGTGATTCCTTCAAACAGGATTGCGAGCCGACCCGAACCCGGCCTGCCGACATGATGGGGCCCGGCGGAGGCGCACGCAAGCGCGCGCAGTGCGACTACGTGCGGCCGACGGTCGGGGGCAGCGTCACGGCACGGACCGAGAGAATGGGCGGCGACTTGCCTCGGAGTTCGTCCATCACCGCCTCGGGTACGCCGCCGTCAATCTTGAGAAGCATCAGGGCTGTTCGGGCCCGCCGCGAAAGCGTCATGTCGGCGATGTTGATGCGGTGCGTCCCCATGAGAGTGCCTACGAGGCCGATCACGCCGGGTTGATCGTCGTTGAAGATGAGCAGCAGCAGGCCCTCCGGCACCATTTCCATCCGGTAGCCGTCGATTCCCAGGATGCGCGGCAGTCCGTCCTGAAAGACGGCCCCTTCGACGCTGTGCCTCTCGCCGCGCCGCTCGATCGTGACCGATACGACTTCGTAGTAATCCCGCCGGGCGGAATGACCGGCGTGCTGGAGTACTATTCCGCGATCCTTGGCAAAATCGCCCGCATTGACGAGGTTCAGCCGCCCCTCGATGTGCGGGCTCATCATCTCAACCATGGCGGATAGCGCCAGCGTCGGGCAGAGCCGGGTCAGGTCTTCGCCGCCCTGCGTCGTTACTTCGACACGTTCGACGCCGCCCGCGCACAGCGGAGATAGAAGCATGCCCAGCCGCGCCGTCAGGTCGAGGTAAGCTCGATCGCGATCGGAGAAATGCGCGGGCAGACCGGCCACATTGACCGCGCCGCGAATGACGCCCTCCAGCAGATACCCAAGAAGCGAATCGACCGCGTCGGTGGATACGGCCGTCTGGGCCTCCTCTGTGCTGGCGCCCAGGTGCGGCGTCAGAACGATATTCGTGGCCGATAGAAGCGGGCTGCCCACGGGAGGCTCGGCGGCGAATACATCTATCGCCGCTCCGGCAAGTCGGCCGGCATTGAGCGCATCCGCCAGCGCCGTTTCATCCACAAGCGCCCCGCGCGCACAGTTGATCAGCATCGCCGTCGGCTTCATCAATCGAAGCTGCGCTTCGCCGATCATGTTCTTGCTGTCGGGCGTCATCGACGCATGAAGCGTCAGGAAGTCGACCTGCGGAAGGAGGGTCGCGACATCCGGCACAAGGCGCACGCGCCCTTCAAGGGCCGTGTCTCCGGAAAGCAGGGGATCAAACGCGATGACGTCCATTTTCAGCCCGAGCGCCCGCTCGGCGACGGCCCGCCCCACCCGGCCGAGTCCGATGATCCCCAGCGTCTTGCCGGCGATTTGGCGCCCCGTGAATTGCTTGCGCTCCCATTTGCCGTCGCGCGTGTGGGCGTGCGCGACTGGGATTCTCCGAGACAATGAGAGCATCAGCGCAATGGCATGCTCGGCCGTGCTGATGGTGTTCGCGTCCGGCGTGTTGATGACCAGCACGCCCGCCGCCGTCGCCGCGGGCACATCGACGTTATCGACCCCGACGCCCGCCCGGGCGATAACGCGGAGCTTGCCCGGATTCGCAAGGGCCGCGCGCGTGATTTTCACGCCCGACCGAATGATCATCGCGTCGTAGCCCCCGACGATCTCGCCGATCTCTTCGGGCGTCAGGCCGGTGCGAACATCGACGGCAAGATCCTTCCGGCCGCGAAGCCTTGCGAGTCCCTCTTCCGCGATCTGATCGGCAACGAGTATTTTGAGCATGATGGATGCACTTGCGTTCGGCTGCCGGAGTTCTTGGGCGATGGTGCGCGTGTACCGCTCGAAACGTCGCGCCTCATCGCGCTCTGCCGGGCGCCGCGGCTTGGAACGATTGAATCCTACAACGGCTTCAACTCCACGCTGATTATCATGTCCTTCATATCGGCGATGGACTTGAGTAACTCCGGCTGCGGCCGCTGGTGCAGTCTGATAACCGCCACCGCCGCCTTTGCGCCCTGGAATATTGTATTGCTCATCTCCTCGACGTTGATCTCCGCCCGGCGGAGCATGTCCAGTACCGCGGCCAGCACACCCACCCGGTCGAAATGACGCACGACGAGCTGGCAGCAGGCGGGGGACTTTGTCTCAATGTTCACGCAATTCGGGACCTGGCCGGTCTCCTTGAAGGCCGCGCAGATTCGCACCGTTTCCGCCGCGATGGCCTCCTGTGCCTGGTCGGTCGAGGCCCCGATGTGGTGCGTTCCGTAGATTACGCCCCCGGCTTTCAGTATCTCCGCCTGATACTCGGCCGTTGCCGTCTCCGGCTCGCCGGGAAAGACGTCCAGCCCGACGCGGATCCCCTTTTCTCGAACCACTTTCGCCAGCGCGGCATAGTCCATGACGTCCGCCCGCGCCGTATTTATGAAATAGCTGCCGGGCCTGAGCCGCTCCAGGACATCGGCATTGATAAAACCCTTCGTCTCCGGCGCGGCCGCCACGTGCACGGTGCAGATATCGCACGAGGCGGCGACTTCGGCGGGGCTGCCAAGCCGCGTGATTTCCAGTGCTTCCGCGGCCTCATCTGTGAATGATCGACTCCACGCAACGACCTTCATCTCAAAGGCCTTCGCCCGCTCGGCGACGGCCTGGCCGATCTGGCCCATGCCGATGATGCCCAGCGTGCGATCCTTGAGCCCGCGGGCCACGGCGTAGTCCTTCTTATTCCACCTGCCGGCGCGAAGATCGACGACGTTTTCCACGATGCGCCGATCGAGGGCGAGGATCAGCCCGAAGGTGAGTTCGGCCACGGCGACGGCGTTCTTGCCCGGACAGTTCGAAACGAATATTCCCTTGCGCGAAGCCGCGGCGACGTCAATCGTGTTGTAACCCGCGCCGGCGCGGACAATGAGCCCGAGCTGCGTGGATGCGTCGATCATGTCGGCGGTCACCTTCGTACCGCGAACGACGAGAATCTGGCATTCACTGTGAACGATGGCATGGCGAAGCTCGTCGCCCTTGATGCCGGGTTGACTCGTCACGTCCAACCCGGCGGCGCGAAGGCCGTCGATTCCCGATGCCTCAAACTTGTCCGCGATCAACACTCTCATGCCTGAAACCTCGCTGGCACGCGTCTTTCATTTCGGGTGAAGCCTCCGAATCGTAACGTCCTGGGAGACGTTCGCACAGGCCCGGCGGCCGCATCAAATGCCGGAGCCATCGGCGACAATCGAAGCAGCCGATGTGACAAGCGATTTTCTGAAGTGCACGAGCCGCTCAACTTCGGCATAGCCGCATGCCTTGTGGGCGGCGATGCTTTCGCCGTTCTCGGGAAGCGCGTCGGACGCCATCTCGCGGCAGCCGCGCTCAACGGCCCACTCCTCGGCCCTGGCCATCAGCGCGCGCCCGATGTCGCTCCGTCGCGTGTCCGGGTCGACATACCATCCCTCGACATAGCCCACGGGCGAGGTCTCGCAGCCGGCCGCCGTTGCATGGATGCTCGCCTCGATGAACCCGGCCAGCCGGCCGTCGGCCCGTTCCACGACGAAAACGACCTGATCGGCAAGCCGCGTCATGATGTTGGCCATCTCGCAGACGTGTTCCTCGGCGGGGCAGTCGGGCCAGAGGGCACAGCGCAGACGCAGCCATTCCGCATGATCCGCCGGTGCCGCCTTTCGAATCGCATGGGCCATCAATCAACCCTCCGCGCTTACGCCCCCAGCTGCACGACAGCCGATTCGATCGGCGATTGGCGCGCGGCCTTCAATGTCCGGTTGCCAAGCTGCCCGCAGGCGGCCATGAAGTCGCGGCCCTTGGTCAGGCGCCGCTTGACGAACTGCCCAGCGCACTCCACCCGCTCAATGAATCGGACCACGTCGTCCTCGCGCGGAGCGGGCCACGGCGACTCCCGCCGCGGATTGTAGGGGATCACGTTGAGGCAGCACTTGACCGGCCGCAGGTACTCGACCAGCTCATCCGCGTGTTCGGGCGCGTCATTCACGCCGGGAATCAGCACGTATTCAACCATGAAGAACTGGCACCTGCGCAGCGGATAGGCAAGCAGTGCCTCGCGCAGCAGTGCCATCGGCTCGACGCGGTTGATCGGCATGATCCGCGAGCGGATGTCATCGTTCGGGGCGTTCAGCGAGACCGCCAGGTTGATCCGCCGCCAGCCCAGCGCCGCAAGCCGGCGGATGCCCTCGGTCCGGCCGACCGTCGAAATCGTCACGTGCGCCTTCCCGAGCGACAGCCCCATCGGATCGGTGAGTACGCGCACCGCCTGAATCACGTGGTCAAAGTTGTCAAACGGCTCCCCCATGCCCATGAACACGACGTTGCGGATATCCGCGCCGAAGACCCGCCGCGCCGCGACAACCTGTCCGACAATCTCCTCCGACGAGAGGTTGGCCAGCCGCCCCAGCTGCGCCGTTTCGCAGAACGTGCACCCCATGGCGCAGCCCACCTGCGACGAAACGCAAAGCGTCCGCCAAGAGCGCTGCCGGCCCTGCATGGGTATGATGACACTCTCCGTCTCAAGCCCGCCGGGAAGTCGCTGGATGAACTTGACGAGGTCGCCGTCCTGCTGATTGCGTACAACGGGTGCAATCTCCGCGCAAAGCCCTTCTTCCGAATCGACCTCACCGCGGCAAAGCCGGGCATACCCGCGGCGCAGGCCCTTTCGGTCGCCCGTTCCGGCGCCGTATCGCGCGAGCAACTCGTCAAATGTCAGTCCCAGGACATTCACCCGATTCACCGGGTGCGCATGATATCAGATTCGTCGTCACGCGGCCCCAGACCCGCCCCCGGCTCCATGCCACCGCGGCAGCAGACGCAACGCTCGCCCGCCGTGTCCGGGTGCGGTGCCCGCCCGGCGGACGGCCCCGCACACCGTGGCTAATTCGAGGCATGCATGGATGATCGACACAGCGCAGCCTCGTCCGGGTGCCGACCAAGCCATCTCACCTTAGCCGTGGATATGTCGTAGACCGCCCCAATCACCTCGAGCGTGCCGGCGGTGATTCGCCCACGGACCCCGTCGCTGTGGGCGATGAGGTCCTCGATGCTGTGCCAGACGTTCTGCTCTACGGCAAAGGGAACCAGGGCCTCGTTGCTCAGCCCGGGGTGCTCCCGGCGGACCTTTTCGACTGCCGGCTGTATGTGACCGACAAGCTCAGAAATACTTCCATGTTCGTGGCTGCCTTCCAAGACGGCGGTCACTGCGCCGCAGTGAACATGGCCCATGACCACGACAAGCGGAATGCCCAGGTGCTCGACCACGTACTCGATCGAGCCCGTCTCGTCGGTCGCGATGACATTCCCCGCGACTCGGATCACGAAGAGATCGCCCAGTCCCTGGTCGAGCACGATCTCCACCGGAACTCGTGAATCTGAGCAGCCGACGACGGCCGCAAACGGATGTTGGCCGTGCTCGGCGGTGTCGATGCGCCGCGCCCGGTCGCTGTGAGGATGGCGGGCGCGGCCGGCGGCGAATCGCTCGTTTCCTGTCTTCAGCTCCTCGATGGCATCTCGTGCGGTTGCGATCGGTCGTTCCGGCGCTGCACACCCAATCAGGATCAATAGCGCAAGAATGGAAGTCAAAAGTCGCGGCGCAATCATGTGAAAAGTCTCCATACCGTGTCGGACCGGGCGGGCTGCCAGGACCGGCCTTTCCCATGGGCGGGCAATTCGCGTACCGCGGCGCGACCACCCGTGATCATTCGCCAGATTTACGTGTGATAAAGTGGAGCCCGACGGTGCATCGCAGGCCTGTCCCATTAAACCGGCTTGAATTGCTCAAAGGATTGCCGGCAGGCGTTGCAGTAGTGAATTGCCCGGCAGAGTGTCGGGCCGAAGATCGACTCCAGGGTCGTATCTGCTGATTCGCAGTAGGGGCAACTGACCCCGGCCAGCGCGGATTCGGTGACCCTCCCGCCGCCGCAGTTTTGGGCGGGCGGAGCAAGGCCGTAGTCCTTGAGCTTCTGCCGGCCGACAGCGCTGATGCGGTCGCTCGTCCAGGGGGGGTCAAACACGACGTCGACCGCCACGTCTTCATATCCTGCCGCACGCACCGCGTGGCCGATACTCTCGCGCATCACATCCAGCGCCGGGCATCCGGCAAACGTCGGTGTCATGCGGACCCGGACTTGCCCGTCGCGCACCGCCACGTCTGCGATGATTCCCATTTCCACTACGGAAAGGACGGGAATCTCCGGATCGGTGACGCCCTCCAGCGCCTTCCAGACGCGGTCGACTTCAGTTGCAGGCGGGCGGGACGATGCAGCCATGTTTCTACCAGATTGCCGTCGGATCGAGGCGGTAAACCTTCTGCAGGGCGTCGAGGACTTCCGTGAGTTCGGGTAGATGCTTGCCTGTGCGGCCACCATAGACGGGCGAACTTCGTGGGGGGAACACGAGTCCCGACCCGTCCATAATCGGTGCGATCTCGCGTTGCCACCGATCGCAGAGTTCAGGCTCGGCGGGGGCGATTCCCGCGTCGGCCAGCGTCGCGTCGTGCGGTGTCGGCTCAAACATGCCCAACGCATGGGGGTACAGCGCGGCCGCGGCCGATTGCAGCCTGTCGCGGCTCTCCGCCGTGGCCCGGCCCAGCCGGGGCAGAAGCGTCCGTGCATGAAGCGTGTGGTACTTGATCTCGCCGCGGAGCTTTCGGGCAAGATGCGCCAAGGGCTCGTAAGCGCTTTGCTCAAGGGCCGCCATGCGGACGGCATCCGCCTCGGAGAAGAAAAACTGCCGCACGAGGCTGATCGCCCAGTCTCCCTGGGCGACGACACGGTCGCGCACGGGGTTGTTGGAAAGGGCGGCCGGGGGGGCGGACTTTCCATCGCCGAATATGTCCAGCGTGACAAGGCTGCAACACCGGAACCGCTCCGGCCCGCGGCCGTAGGCGATGGTGTCCGGATCAGGCTCACCCAACTCGTGCAGCAGTGTGTAAAAAGCGAGCGCATGACCGATCTTGTCCTGCGCCATGGAGGAGAAGGCGATGTCCTCTTCGAGAATCGGGCCGATGCCGGTCCATTCAGAGTTGCGATGGCCGATGATCAGGCTGTCATCGCCGAGGCGATAAAGCAGGTCAATCAGCGCGGTCTTTGTGGACGCATTATGTGCAAGCGCTGCTGTCGTCATAGCGGGCAACATCCATTGGCGGGAGCGGTTCGTTTGTTCCGTCCCCCTTCGTCAGATTTCCTCGCGGTCGCCGACCGCCTTCGCACGCTTGGTCGTTTCGTAGCCGAATGCCTCG
The DNA here is from genome assembly GCA_003576905.1 of Planctomycetota bacterium. Lineage (GTDB taxonomy): Bacteria > Planctomycetota > Phycisphaerae > UBA1845 > UTPLA1 > UTPLA1. Next base: position 123,351 of record QEVG01000009.1, read on the forward strand.
CGGTAGCTCTTGTCCGTCCCGTGCTCGAAGAGATCGGCATCCTCATACTCTGTCGCAATGATCGCCTCGGCGGGCACGACCCACATATTCACGCAGGCCTGCCGGCGGCCGAACTGCTCCTTCGCGAGCAACAGCGCGGTATCGCCGTCCGGCGCGTGAATCGACCCGACGTGCACGTGCGGTTCGCCGCGCGACGCCTGGTGAAAAACCTCATAAACCGGCCATTGCGTATCCGACATCGGCGGCGTTCCTCCAAACGTACTAGGCCCCCGCGCCTTGCTCCCAAAGACCACAGATGTTCCCTTCGGGGTCAATGATGGCCGCGTACGCCCCGACGCTTGGCACCGGGGTTCGCGGCAGGGCCACCTTGGCTCCGAGTCGGGTTGCCTTCTCGATCGCGGCATCGATGGCGGGCACGCAGACGTAGTTCATCCAGGGGTGTTGAGGATGCTGCCGCTGCATGATGGCCCCGTTGATGCCGGGGCCTTCCGATCCGGTATCGCAAAGCCAGTACTCCGGACCAGGAAAAGGCGCCTTGCTGAACTTCCAGTCGAACATCTCGGCGTAGAACTTCGTCAGCGCCGCCGGCTGGTTTGCAGGGATTTCGAAATGTACGACGCGACAGCCTGCCATGATCGACTCCATCAAATAGGGGTTTGTTTGTCTAGAACTCCGCTCGGGTACAGGAACGCGCCACCTTCAGTTTGTTGCGTAGGCCGTTGGAGGCAGCGGGATCTTTCGACCCTCGGCGGCGGCCGCCAGCGCCTCGCGGACCCAGCGCCCGTGCTCGTGCGAGAGGCGCCGCGTTTCGAGCCGCTTGGCACTCACCGGACCGTTGCCTCGGACAACCGTCTTGAATTCTTCCCAGTCCGGCTCGTTGTAGAGCCATGCGCGGTTCTTTTCGTCGTAGCGCATCTCCCATTCGGCGGGGATCCGGATGCCGAGGTTGATCATCTTGGGCACGTACTTGCGCAGGAACTCTTGGCGCTGCTCGTCGTTGGTCTTGAGCTTGATCCGCCAGCGCATCAGCAGCGTCGTATGCGTGCTTTCCTTGTCCGACGGGCCGTGAAACATCATGATCGGCTTCCACCAGCGGTTCACCGCGTCCTGGAGCATGTCGCGCTGAAGCTTGCTGCCCGTCGCCATTGAAATGCACATGTCGTAGCCGTGCGTCAGGTGAAACGCCTCTTCGTAGCAGACGCGCTTCAGCGCCCGCGAATAGGGCCCGTACGACCCCTCCGCCATCATCGCCTGATTGACGATCGCCGCGGCGTCAATCAGCCAGGCGATCACGCAGACGTCCGCCCATGTCTCCGCCGGATAATGAAACACGTTCGAGTACTTGGCCTTCCCGCTGATGAGCTCCTCGATCATCTCCTCGCGCGGCTTGCCGAGCGTCTCGGCGGCGCGGTAGAGGAGCTGGCCATGGCCGACCTCGTCCTGCACCTTGGCGCAGAGGGCGAGTTTTCGCTTAAGGCTGGGGGCGTGCGGAATCCACGTTCCTTCCGGCAGGGCGCCGCAAATTTCGCTGTTCGCATGGACATGGATCAGGCGAATGAGCTGGTCCCGGTAGTCCCGCGGCATCCAGTCGCCCGGCTCCACCTTGTCGCCGCGCCCGACGCGCGCTTCAAACGCCGCCAGGCGCTCCTCGTATCCAGCGTCCCCCGGCCGGTCATTCGTCCACTTTTCGGTGATCTGCACCATCTCCCTCTCCTCATGCTCAGGCCGTTCGGCGCTTGAGTCCGTCGAGAATGTAATCCGACATGACCCGTCCCACGTCCTCGGCGGTCAACGGGCCGTCCGTCTTGAACCAGGTAAACATGTGATTCAGGGTGGAAAAGATGAAGAGCGTCGCCGTTGTCTCGTCCTGGACGCTGAGCAGGCGATCGTGAATCGCGGCGCGCACCAGCCGCCGGAACATCTGCTCGTAATCGTTTCTCCGTCTGGTAAACGCCGCCCGGCGCTCGGGCGAAAGGTGACGCCACTCCACGGTGAATACCGCCGCCGCGTCGAGGTCCTCGGCGATAACGCCGACGTGGGCGATCATCGCGGACCGCAGCTTCTGTAAGGTGCCCAAGTCTGAATCCACGATCGGCCGCAGCGCCGAGAAAAACCGTTCCGCGGCCGCGTCCACGATTTCCGAGAGCAAGTCGTCTTTGCTGGTGATGTGGTTGTAGAGGCTGCCCCCAAGAAGGCCAACCTCCTCCGCAATATCGCGGATGGAGCTTCCATGGAAACCCTTGTCGCGAAACAGCTTACATGCGACACGGTGGATCTGGTTCCGGCGATCGGTCACTGCATCAGGCACGTCAGGCTCCCAAACAAGCGTTTGTTCGGTACAGAAGCCTAGTGAATCTGACCGGAACGGTCAACAAAAAAGGCCCACGGCGTTTCCGCACATGGGCCTACGGCGAGTCTGTATTGTCGGCCACGCGGCCGAGCCCCAAGCCGCGGCTGGACCTACGTCGCGACTTCAATCACGCTGTTCATCTCCCCGTAAGGGTTCTGTTCCATGTACGGGTTCGCCGGGTCGCGGAGCCACTGCCCATCGATGACATAACGATAGCGATAGCGGCCGGGCCCAAGAGGCAGCCGGGCGAAGAACGCCCCGTCGCGGAGCGGCTGCATCGGCGTGCGATCGGGATTCCATTCGTTGAAGTCCCCGGCGAGACGGACACTCCGAGCCCCGGCGGCGGCGACGACGAAAGCCACGCCATGCTCCACGGCCCGAGGGCCGTAGATCAGCTCGATTTTCTCTTCGGTCTGCTGCGGCGTCGGCGCCGAAACGGGCATTGTCGTCTGCGAACGCCGACCCGGACCGAGGAGCGTTTCCGTCGTGGCCAGGAGCTTGCTGGCATTTGCGGCCAGCGCCTCGGCGCGGTCGAGAAGCGCTTTTTGCCCCTCCGAATACTGCGGGGCAGGCGACGCCGCCGGCTTCGGCTGCGGTGCCGAGATGGGCGCACTGCGCGTGGTCGCTAGCGGTATCTCAGGGGCGGAGATGGCTCCGGGCAGGGCCAGGCTCCCTGCCGCCGTAACCGACGGAGAGGCAGCCACAACCGATTCGAGCGAGGAAACGCCGGTCGACATCGACGGGCCGACCGCAATCAGCTCACGGGCGAATTTCACGAAATCGCGGCATCCGCTCGATGCGGGATCGTATTCCGTGATCGGTTGCCCAAGGCTCGTGCTCTCCTTGAGCTTCGTGTTGAAGTTGATGAAGTTGGTAAACATCAGGTCGCCGTGCCGCTTGCGAAGCTCGGCGAGGATTTCCCGGGCCAGTTTCGTTCGGACGTCATACAGGTTCGCGACGATGCGTACCGCGATTTGTCGCCCGGTCTCGGCCCGTAGCTCTCGAAGCGTGTCGAGCTGCTTCGAAAGCCCGTGCAGGGCAAAATAGCCGGTATCCACCGGGACGATTATTTCGTCGGCCGCCGCCATGGCGCTTTGCGTGAGGAAGCCGATGGTCGGCGGCGTGTCGATCAACACGAAGTCATACTTGTCGCGCACCGAGTCAAGAACCCGTGCCAGACGCTGTTCCCGGGCTGAAACGCCGGCGAGCTTCTGCTCCAGCCGGGCGAGGTCCGTCTTCGCCGGGATAAGATCAAAGTGGCTCGATATCTGCCACGTCACGCGCGAAAGGTCGATCGGATTGCCGTTCGTCTGCGCCAGAAGGACGTCGGCAATACTCACCTCCACCTGCTCCTCGGGAACCAGGAGCCCCAGGGCGCAATGCCCCTGCGGGTCGAGGTCCACCGCGAGCGTCCGCTGGCCCTCCCGTGCAAGGCAGGCGGCCAGGTTGATGACGATCGTTGTCTTTCCACATCCTCCCTTTTGATTCGCTACGGCGATGATCCTCATCGTTGTGGTCCTTTGGCGGTTTCACGCAGATATTGCGCTCCGTTCAGCCCCGTCGGTTGGCGGGCCGGGCGTCGCGGAGACGGTCAAGAACTCCCGATAATCGGTTTTTCGGCTTCCCAGCGCTGATTTCTTGAGACGGTTATCAGACGAAATGGCATTTTCAGCGCTATCGGCGGAGTTTTTCGCGCGTTTACTCTGTTTCCGTTCGGTGCGATGGTGGTTGCCGCCGCTGCGACCTCGCCCGACTTCGCGCGAACGACATCCGCAAGATCATGTAGGCACGAATGTTGATATTGCGAATGGGCCCAGTGGCCCATCGAATAAACCTGGCGGGCGGCCCCGCACTTTCTTGATGACAGGCGGGCGCACTCGTACCATTTTCCCCTCGCTGTTGCAGTCCGCCCGCTCCCGGCCTCGGGACACGGCGGCCGGTCCGTCCGACTCACTGAAAGCAGCTTCACATGTGGCAACGCCTTCTTGAACTTCTCGACGCCGGACAGGGGGCCCATGTCCTCGTAGTCGGCGATTTCATGATTGATCGCTATCTCTACGGCGATGCCGAGCGGATCAGCCCCGAGGCGCCGGTCCCGGTGCTCCGCGTCGTGGGGGAGGAGGACGCGTTGGGCGGCGCGGGAAGCGTCGCCGCGGACATCGCCGCCCTGGGGGCCGTTCCGCACTGCGTCGGGATTACAGGGCAGGATGCCGAAAGCGGCCGGATTCGCGCGCTTCTTGGAAAGCTCTCGGCGGACATATCGGGGCTGATTGAAGTCCCCGGCCGCCCGACCACGCGCAAGACGCGGCTCGTGGGTCTGGCCCAGCACCGGCACCGGCAGCAGCTTATCCGCGTGGATGACGAAAGCGCGGACCCTGTGGCCGACGCGTTCGCCGACGTGATGTTAGGCCACGCGGAGAAGTTGATGACCCAGTGCCGTGCGGTGTGCATCGAGGACTACAACAAGGGGGTGGTCACGCAGCGGCTGGCGCAGGGCGTGATCGCCGCCGCGATGCGCCGGGGCCTGACCGTCCTCGTCGACCCGGCCAGCACGAACGATTACAGCCGGTACGCCGGCGCGACGGTCATCACTCCGAACCGAACCGAAACGGAGAAAGTCACGGGGCTGCGGCTGCGCACGATCGACAGCGTGCGAAAAAACGCGGCGGTCATCAGGGATCGCTGCCGAACGGACCACGTCTGCGTGACGCTGGATGCCGATGGTGCGGCGCTCATCGGGCCCGATGCGTCGTTTGAACACATCCCCACCAAGGAACGCGACGTCTACGACGTGACCGGGGCGGGCGACGAAGTGCTCGCGGCGATGGCCCTGGCCGTGGCCGCGGGGGGGACCCTTCGCGAAGCGGTCGCCCTCGCGAATGTGGCCGGTGGACTGGAAGTCGAGAAGTTCGGATGCGTCCCGATCACCCGGGACGAGGTGGTCGGCGAAATCTGGCTGGAGCACCACGAAGCCCTCGGCAAAGTCCGCACGCTTCAGCAGCTCCTCCCGGAGTTGGCCCGCCGCCGCGCCCGGCATGAAAAGATCGCATTCACCAACGGATGTTTCGACCTGATTCACGTGGGACACGTGGAGAACTTCCGCTTCTGCAAGCAGCATGCGGACGTGCTGGTCGTGGGGCTGAATTCGGACGCGTCGGTCCGGAGCCTTGACAAGGGTGGCAATCGTCCCATCGTCGAACAGGATGATCGTGCCAAAGTGCTGGCGGCGCTTTCGGATGTGGACTACGTGGTCATCTTCGATGAACCCACGCCGCAGGCGCTGATTGAAGCCGTCCGCCCCGACGTGCTCCTCAAAGGTCAGGACTGGTCCGGCAAGATCATTGCCGGGCAGGAATTCGTCGAGAAAAACGGCGGCAAGGTCGTTCTTGTGCCGCTCGTGGAAGGCCGCAGCACAACCTCCCTCATTGACAAGATCCGCCGCGACGGCTGAGTCGCGATCCAGGCATCCCCGGAATGCAATGCCGCCCGGTGATAGTCAGAATCGCACGCCCTCTCCGCTCGTCGCAAGATCGACCTGGATCGTCTTGTTGTCGCGCCACTCAACGCCGAATTCACGATTCAGAATGTTGATCCCGCCGTCGTGCGGGCCCGTGACGCGAGCGCCCTCGCGCTTCACCATGTCGCGTACGTACCCTCCCCGGAGCCACGCGCGCATCTGGGAATCGACGACCGGGTTCCCGGTGAAGTGGACACGAAGCTCGTTCATCGATCGACCGTCCAGGAACCCGAATGTCTCGCGGTAATACGAGGCCTCCGGATTCAGCGCTCCGTTGGGCTGGTTGACTCCGGCGTCTCGAAACGTCATGCGGAAGGCGCCGCTGGCCCGTGGCCAGCCGACTGTCGCTGCGGGGCACGTAAAGATTTTTTCATCCTCGCCGAGGTAAATCGGCATGAGAACGTTTTGCAGCGACAGCGGCCATCGCTCCCGGTCGTAGGGATTGATCTCGGCGTCCGGCACGCTCGCCTTGTCGAACTTGTTGTTCACCATCGGTGAAACGACATACGGCACGCGATTGTCGTTCGACACGCTGTACGCCCAGATCGCCCGCGCGATCTCGTGCATGCGCGTCTGGCAGGTCATCTTGGTGCCGTGCCGCCGCGCGGCCGACATCGCCGGCAGCGCGATGGAAATCAGCAGCGAGAGGATCGCCATGACCACGAGCAGTTCGATCAATGTAAAGCCGTTTTTCCGATTCATTTTCCAACGTCCTTGTTCTGATTCCGACGAGTGAGGGCACATACCCCGCGTCGATTCGATCCGGCGACAGGGCACGCGGCGGCGGACAACGGCTGCCCGCCGCCGCGGAGACGAACCTGTCATCCACGCGGCACGGCGCATCGCCGCCCGCGTCGCACAAACACCGCACTCAGCAAGATCATTCCCAGCGTCGCCGGCTCGGGGATCGGCGGCGACTGTGCCACCAGAACCATGTCATAGCCGGTCGTGTCGCCGAACACCGGGTCGAAACTGTTGTTCATTCCAAAGCCGGCCGACTCCAGGTACACGACGCGCTGTGAAAGCGGATCCACCAGCGGCAGCACCACGTTGTCGAGATAGGCGCCGAGGTCGCCGCCGAAGTCCGACAGCGGCAGGCCGCCATTGCCCGGTGCGCTGAACTGATCGGCCGTCGGCCCGTTGGTAATGCTCACGAACGGCGGCATGCCGCTGGACTGGGCATACATCTGTCCGACGTTCGCCGTGTTCACCAGCGGCCAGAGCGTCGTTCCAAGGCCGAGGCCCGCAAGCGTCGGGAAATCACCATTGCCGTCGCGCTCGATGACCCAGCCGCGAAGGCTGCCCAGGTACTGAAACGTTCCGAGGGTCGCGGCCGTCGAACTCGTCGGATCGATCGAGTCGTGCCAGATCTCGTAGCCCAGGTTGCTCACCTGGTAGACGCCCGGCGCAAACAGACTGAGTGCGCCCTGCCGCGTGTCGATGCCGGGGTTGATGGCGCTTCCGAGCGTCCCGTTCGGCTGCGTGCCGGCCAGCGTGTTTACCGTGACCGCGATGTTGGGCCCGAAGCCCGGAAAACCCTGATTCGTCGCTGTGGCGTCGAAATTCGTCAGGCCGATGCTCCCGCCGGCCGTGTCGAGGTTCAATCCGACGGTGCTGAAAGTGCCCGGTATCTCAACCGGCGTCTGTCCCGCCAGCGGAGTCAGGCGGCGCGAGCCGTTGCCCATGTCGCCATCGAGATCGAGCAGAGGGCCGCCCAGATAGTCAACATTCAGCACCGGCTGCTGCCCCGCCGAACCGGCCGGTATGCTGCCGCGGCGAAACAGAAAACTCAGCGAACCGTACTGGTTCGGTGATAACAGCGGCGTTCCGGTCCCGAGATACGGTGCCGCCGAGGCGTCACTCGTTCCGGCAAGCCGGTCGCCGTCGTTAAAGCTGCCCGGAATAATCGATGGCGGCCCGGACGGAAAAACCTGCCGGGCGGCGCCCGGAGCCATGCCCGCGTTGAGCCCCGTAAGGAGCTGGTAGTCCTCGGCCCCGGCCTTCGAAGCCAGGGATGCCACAAAAAGTGCAAGAACGATTGAAGCGTATCGATTCATTCTCATACCCTCATTTCCTTCCCATTCCATGTTGTTCAAATTCACTTCCGGACGAGCGGGGCCAGCGCCCCTGCGCGCCGTCAACCTTGAATCAGTTCGTTCACCAGGCCCTGTACATCCAGGGCGTCGACCGCGTCGTCGCCGTTGATATCCGCACGTGCGGCGTCGCAGCCGCTCGGGGGAGTGGCGTCGAGCAGTACGTCCGCCATCGCTTCGGCATCGTCGAAATCGATTGCTCCGCTGCCGTCGATGTCCCCGACGATCTGCGCCGGGGCAACGGACTGCGCGACCATGACCACGTCGTACCCGATCGTGTCCGAGAAGACGGGATCGCCGCTGTTGTTGATGCCGAACCCGGCCCCTTCCAGATACACGAAGGCGCCGGCATTCGCGTCAAGATGCGGCACGACCACGTTGTCAAGGTACGCGCCGATGTCCCCGCCGAAGTCCGCGCAGGCCAGGCCGTTGTCACCGACCGTGTAGTCGTCGCCCGTGGCAAAATTGTCGGGTGACGACCCCTTCGCGATGGTCGCGGTCGTCCCGAAGACATTGATCGCCGTATTGTGCGTCAGGCCGATCTGGCTCTGGTCAATCGTCGGCCACTGCGTCGAGCCCAGCCCCTGCCCGGCCAGCGTCGGAAACAATCCGGTCGCGCAGTCGCGCTGCACCAGCCAGCCCCGAAACGTCCCGAGGTGCTGAAGCGTGCCCAGGTCGTCCGGCGTTCCCGTGTCCGGCGAGATGGAGTCATACCAAAGCTCATACCCGAGATTCTCGACGCGATAGACGCCGGTCAGCGCGCCGCCGCCCGAAAAGGGCGTCAACGTGCCGAGCCGTGTATCGATCGACGGGTTGATGGCGCCGGTCTTGCCGCCCGTCGGCGTGGTTCCGGCGATGGTGATGAGCGTAACCGCGATGCGCCCGTCGAACCCCGGCGCGCCCTCGGCCGTGCCGGATGCGTCGAAATCGTTGAGGGTCACAGTGCCGCCCGCAATGTTGATTGTCAGATCGATGAAACTCGACGAGCCCGGAATCTCGACATGATTCTGGCCGCTGACCGGGATGAGGCTTCGAGTGCCGTTTCCGTTGTCGCCGTCCAGGTCCAGAAGCGGGCCGCCGAGATAATCAATGCCCATCAGCGGGATAAAAAACCCGAACGACGGCACCGTGGCCCTGCGAAACAGGAAACTCATCGCCCCGACGTGGTTCGGCGGATAGACCGGGCTGCCTATGCCGACATACACCACGTCGCCGCCCGTGTCGCTCGTGCCCGCCAGCCGATCGCCGTCGTCAAAGCCGTTGGCGAAGCCCGGGCCGGGACTGGGCGCGACGTTGCGGCGCGTGCCGGGATACTTGCCGACATCGACGCCGGTGAGCAGGTAAAACGGCTCCGCTGCGGCGATCGAAGCCAGGGTCAGTATGAGAAATGCGGTGCAAACCGCACAGCGAAAAGTCATTTGGGTCTTCCTCTCTCTCAAAGGGCGAGCGCCATGGGGACAGCACCGTCCTCCGGCACGCGCCGGCCTTCGCTCGATCTCTTGTGGTTCGCCACGTGTCGTTGAGGGCATTCCAGTCGAAGCGCTGATTGCGGAGTCTTCCCGCAGCGCGCGCGATACCCTTCGATGGATGGCGAGCATCGAACCGCGAGGGCCGGAAACGGACGCGCACGGGCGGAGGCGCACAATACGCTACCGTCGGTAAACCATCGCGGTCAGAGAGATGGAAGAGGCGGGGGTCGCGGAGAAGAGAAGAGCGGGCCTGCAAGCAGTGATTGTACGATGCACAGCGGCTCGGCGCGCCGGGCATATCGCCGGTGGCGGTCATTCAGACCGTCCCCGATTGTCGCACGCGCGGCGAGCCGCTGCCAGGAGGAAGTCAGCAGGAAGACGAGCCACCGGCACGAAAGCGCAGCGCACGTCGTCACCAGAAGCAGGTAGTGAACATCCGCGTCCTGGACGAAGTCCGGCATGCCGCGCTCGATCATCCCCACGTGAAGCAGGGCAATCACCACGAGGAATGTGGCCACCTTCCGCCGGTCGGACAGAAGCCGAAACGAATAGGCATAACCGATTTCAAGGATGAAAAAGAGATTTGAAAGGGTCAAAAGGACCAGCGACGACCATCGAACCGGCTCCGTCCCGTCAATCAGCGAAGAAAAGACGTTCAGCGTCAGGGGGGCGTGCAGAAGGAGGACCACCGCCCAGAAGAACCGCCAGTACGACTGTTTTCGGCAGACCGGGCCGCGTCGCTGGGCGGCGGCCAGAATGCGGGTTTTTCCTCGTGGCGTCACTGACTGCACCTGAACCTGTGCCCTTAACCGTGTGCGGGCCGGCCTTCTCCGAGAATCCTTGGCAAGTGGCGTGCCGAAAGCCAGAATGCCCCTGGCGAGCCCGTGCTATGATAGACAGGCAATTTGGCTCGTGCATTTATCGTTGTCAAGCGAAAGATTCCGCATGGATTCGGGTACGAATTCCTCATCGCCGCTCAAGATCGCCATTCAGTCGCATGGCAGACAGTGGCACGATTTCACCTATTGCTATCCCGTCATCTCCCGCCGCAGCGGGGGGCTGTCCCTCGGAATCAACCTAAACCCTGACAAGGCCTGTAATTTCGACTGCATCTACTGCCAGGTCGACCGCTCCACGCCGGGCACAGCCCGCAAAGTGGATCTGGGCATCCTGAAGGGGGAACTGGACACCCTGCTCGATCGTGCGATGGATCACAGTCTTTTTGCCGAGGCTCCATTCGACTGCCTCCCGGCAGACCGCCGCCGCGTCTGCGATATCGCCTTTAGCGGCGACGGCGAGCCGACCACGTGCCCGGTCTTTGAAGACGCGGTACGCGTCGCCGCTGAGGCCCGGCGCAACCGGGGGCTGGCCGAGACCAGGCTCGTGCTGATAACTGACGCCTGCTATCTCAAAAAGGACAACGTACGATCGGGGCTGAAGATTCTCGACGAAAACAACGGCGAGATATGGGCCAAGCTCGATGCCGGTACGGAGCAGTACTACCGTCTGGTCAACCGGCCGAACTACGAGCTTGCCCACGTGATGGAAAACATCATGGATGCCGCCCGGATTCGGCCGGTCGTGATCCAGAGCCTGTGGATGCGCGTTCATGGTGAGCCGCCGCCGCGTGCCGAGGTGGAAGCATATTGCGGACGCCTCAATGACATTCTTTCAGCCGGTGGCGCACTGAAGCTGATTCAACTCTACACGATCGCGCGGCGCACGGCCGAAGCCTATGCCACTCCGCTAGCCGACGCGGAACTCGACGCAATCGCCGATCGGGTGCGATCGAAAGTCTCGTCGCCTGTGGAAACCTATTACGGGGTCTCGAGTTGACGCCCGCCCGTCACGCCCTCCGCCCGCGATAGAACCGACGGGGTTCGGTGGTTGCCGTGCCCGCGCGATTCGGTACCATTCGCGATTCCTGAGAGATTGCTGAAATGAAATCCCACGTGGGAAGCTTCGAATGCTGTCGCAGATCGTCTTACTTTTCGGCGCTGCCGTTGTCGTCGCGGGTCTCTTCCGCGTCATTCGCGCGCCGGCGATCATCGGCTTCCTCTTCACCGGTATTTTGATCGGCCCGTCCGGCCTCAAGCTCATCACCCAAGACGCCGTCGCGCAGTTCGCCGATCTCGGCCTCATTCTGCTTCTCTTTGCCGTCGGTCTCGAACTCTCGCCGGGCGCACTGCTCAGCAAGGGCCACCGAATCATGATCGGGGCCGCCCTGCAGATCATCTTTACCGTCGCCGCGGGACTCCTGGGTCTGAAACTATCCGTCGAGACAACCTGGCCTGCCGCCGTCGCCATGGCGCTGGCGATTACGCCGAGCAGCACGTCCATCGTCCTCAAACAACTCGCCGATGTCCGCCGCACCGATTCACCCGTCGGCTCCACGGTGACCGGCGTCTCCCTGGTTCAGGACATCATGGTCATTTCGCTCATGCTGTTCATGCCGCTCCTCGCCGGCTCGGAGGGTTCGGGCTGGGTCGGCGGCTTTCTCAAGGGTCTGGGTTCCCTGGTAGCGCTTTGTCTCTTCGCGCTTCTGATCCGGATGATTCTTCCGCGGGTGACGACCGTGATCGTTCGCATCGGCGGCCAGGAGCTTCTGACCCTCTTTGCAGTGCTAATGGCTTGCGCCGGGGCATGGCTTGCCGGGCGCGCGGGCTGGTCTCCCGCCCTCGGCGCATGCGTGGCCGGCCTCCTGCTCGCTGAGACGGACATTCGTCACCAGTTGTTCGCCGACATTGTTCCTTTTCGCGACGTGTTCAACGCACTGTTCTTCATTTCGATGGGAATGCTCGTCGACATGGCGGAGGTACTCGAACGCCCCATATGGATCGGCGTTGCCGTCTTCGTCGTCCTTTTTTTCAAATCGGTGCTCGGCGGCCTGGCGGTCA
>QEVG01000039.1 GCA_003576905.1 Planctomycetota bacterium
AGGAGGAACCTGCGGAGCTGGTTCCTCCTCAGGGATACCGGAGAAACCGTCCTCATACCAGACCGGCCAAAAGTCTCACTTGGCGTGAAACACTACACACTGGCTTCCGTTCCATTCCCAAGTATCGTTCAAATACCCGATGAACCCAAGCCCGTTTGACGTATGTCCACCAAAGAGAATGACGACTCCGCGACCGCTGTCATAAGCAAGCGCGCAACCCTCGCGACGGAAGGGAATTCTCTGAACCCAATCGCCCTCTTGACCGAGCGCGATTGATGGAGACAGAGCCGCAACCGACAGGATGCCAACGATTCCGAACGCGCGCGAGTTCATTGGGTTCCTCCCCGGCAAGCGCAGCGGAACTGTCGGAAACCGATCGAGTCGCGAAGCCCTGTCTTCTGCCACCGAGCGCAGTCTGCTGCTAAGGCTATCCAAGGTAGAGGAATGCCGGCCACTGAAAAAGACGGCAATTCGAATGACAACAACAATGATGTCATCATTGATAATGACATCATCGCCGCGACCAAGCCGACTGCGCGATGGCGAAAATGGCCAGAATCAACTCGCTTCGATCCTGTGCGCCGATGCGTTGAAAGAGCCGACCGAGATGGGTCCGAACGGTCGAGTAACTGAGGCCGAGTTGCGCGGCAATCTGCTTGTCGCAATATCCGCGCAGGATCAGCGTGACGACCTTGGATTGCTGCGGCGTCAAGTCGAGCGTCGCGGCCACTTCTGACCAGACATCGGGCTCAAGCGTGACCGCCCTGCGGCCTGCGGTGAGTTGGAAGGTGGGTTTTCTGCGACGGCGGGCCATGCCGGTGCCCCAAAAAAGCGGAGCGTCGAACCAAGGACGCTCGTGGAACCCCCGGCAAGGGGCATACGGAACGTGCCCTGGCCGACGCCCCTTTCGGGGCGCGGCAACCAAGGCACTGCTTCCGTATCGAGAACTTGCCGGTTTTCCACGAAGCAGCGTCTTGACGCTCGCGCGTCATTTCAGATTGTCGCCGGCCCGCAAAGCCGGGCCGACTCCTTGGATTATACGCGGTCCCAAGGCCGTAGCACTGCTCGTAGATGGGCCGCCGCTACTTCCACCAATGGAATTCTCGCTTGTTGTCGGGCCGGCAGTTCCGATGCTGGCGCCTGTCATCCGGAATCCTGAGTGCAAAGAACGCCGGGCTGCTTGGACGGCTTTTCGATTGAACAAATCGACAGAACGTGTTATGCGAATCTCGAAGAAACACATCGCGGGATCATGACCGACGCAATACCCCAGACCGACAAGAATTCTTTCGCAGGGCTCAACACGGGCCCGGTCGATCTGTCGCCGCCAGGAGACGGGTTGGGACAGGCCCGGGGCGGGTCAGGCACACAGGAATACAACAGTCCTGATTGTTCCTGAGCATGGGCCGCAGGTCACGTCCCCCGCAGCATCCCATTCTGCCGTTCCCGTCCGATGCGGACGATCCGCCGGTCGCTCTCGAAGAACCCACCGATACACAAATAGGAGGTCACCATGCCGTACAAGACGATCATCATCGAGCTACTTCGACAGCAGCCCTGGCTTCACGGCCGGCTTCGCCGAAAGCGGAAGGCGCTCGCAGTCGTGAATCACTACGCCGGCGAACTGAAGACGCGCCACGAACACTGGAAAGCGACGCTGCCCGTGAGCCGGCCGGACATGGGTTCGATCCAGCTCGCCAGCGCCGCGCTGGAGATCGCCCTCGCCGAGGTGAAGCCTCGTTTGCGGAACGCGTCGCTGCCGGGCGAAGAGAATCATTCGTCGTCGGGCGTCGCAAGGGCGCGGTCCCGCAAACGCACGTCGCGCGCCTGACATGGGCAGGCGAGCCGACGCTGTTCGACCTGCTGTCGCCTCCACCGCCTTCTGAAACCCATTCGACGACAGATCGAAGCACGCCGGCGGCCGGCAAGCCCGAGCCGGCGACACCTGTCCAGATCGCCAGCGGCGAGAAGGAAAAAGCCCGCGACATCATCGCGGCCATCCGCACGCTTCAGACAGTCGAAAGCGAGCAGCGAAAGGCTACCCCGGAGGAGAGACAGGCGCTCGCCCGCTTCGCCGGCTTCGGGCCGGTCGCCCTGTCGATTTTTCCCGACCCGGTGACAGGCCGCTACAAGGACGCCGGCTGGGAGAAGCTCGGCGAAGAATTGAAATCCCTGCTCACGCCCGCCGAGTACGACAGCGCCAAGCGCACGACGTTCAACGCTTTCTACACGTCGCCCATCGTTATCGCCGGCATTCACGAGGCCATCGCGCGGCTGGGCGTGCCCGACGACGCCACCATTCTGGAACCCGGATGCGGCATCGGCAACTTCATGGGCCAGGGGAGCGGCCGGCATCGCTTCATCGGCGTCGAGCTGGACTCGATTTCGGGGCGCATCGCGCGGGCTTTGCATCCCGACCAGGACATCCGCATCGAGAGCTTCCGCGACACCAAGCTGCCCGAGGGTCGCATCGACGCCGTGATCGGCAACGTGCCTTTCGCTGAAATCAAACTCGATTATCACGGGCAGAAGCTCGCATTGCATGACTACTTCCTCGCCAAGTCGGTCGATGCGCTGAAGCCCGGCGGCGTGCTGGCGGTGGTCACGTCGCATTTCACGCTCGACAAGCAGAATGCCGCCGGCCGCGAGTATCTCGGCGACAAGGCTGACTTCGTCGGCGCGATCCGCCTGCCGTCGGATGCGTTCAAACGAGAAGGGACAGCCGTCGTCACCGACATCGTGTTCCTGCGCAAGCGAGCGCCCGGCGAGCCGGCCCATCATGCCGATCCGCAGTGGCTGGGCATCGCCCCGCTGGCCATCGAGGGGGCCGAAGTCCCGATCAATCGCTATTTCATCAATCACCCTGAGATGGTGCTCGGTACGTGGACGAGGCAGGACACGCTTTACGGCGGCGAAGGCTATAGCGTTCGCGGCAACGGCGACCTTGCCGAAAAGCTCAGGGAAGCAATCCGGCAGTTGCCGGAGTTCCAACCGGCACCGGCGTCGCGTGAATCCGAGCAACCCGCCGCGACGTTTACGCCGCCGCCGCCCGAGAAGCACATCAACGAGGGAAGTTTCTTCGTCCGGGACGACAACGCCATTTGCCAGCTCGTGAACGGCCAGGGCGTCGCCGTCGAATATGGCGGCAAGGCACTGAAGGCCAACGGGACGTTGACCGGCCGAAGGCTCGCCGGCCTGATCGGCCTGCGCGACCGCGCCCGCCGCGTGTTGCAATCACAGAACGAAGGCTGGCCGGCCGAGCATCGAGACGAAGCGCGGCGCGATCTCAATAACGCCTACGACCGGTTCAGCCGTGCCTACGGCCCGATCAACAAGACCAGCTTCAGCGAGAGTCGTGACGGCAGCGTCATCCGCCGACGGCCCAACCTGGCCAAGTTCATCGAAGATCCCGACGCCATGCTGGTGATGTCGCTCGAAGACTACGACGAAGTCAC
The DNA here is from genome assembly GCA_003576905.1 of Planctomycetota bacterium. Taxonomy (GTDB): domain Bacteria; phylum Planctomycetota; class Phycisphaerae; order UBA1845; family UTPLA1; genus UTPLA1. The sequence continues at coordinate 3,456 of QEVG01000039.1, forward strand.
AGAAAAGGCTCAGAAGGCCGCCATCATGAGCAAGGACGTGGTGGGCCGGACCCCGCCTGTCACACAGGTCAGAAACGCCGAGGAAGGCTTGCTCGTCTCGCTCAATCAGCGGGGCAGGGTGGACCTGCCGTTCATCGCCGAACTGTACGGCAAGCCGGAGGAGCGGATCGTCACCGAACTGGGCGATCTGATCTACCACGATCCGGAGTCGAAGTCGTGGAAGACCGCCGACGAGTATCTGTCAGGCAATGTCCGCGCCAGGCTGGCCGCAGCCGAAAAGGCGGGACGGGCCTACGCACAGAACGCCGAGGCGCTGCGGCGCGTGCAGCCCGAGGACGTGCTGCCCGGCGACATCGACGCCAATCTCGGCGCGCCGTGGGTTCCGGCAAGTGACATCCAGGCTTTCGCGGCGGAGTTATTCCATGTTCCGCCGGAGGCCGTGCCCGTCGCGCATCTTGAGAAAGACGCGGTATGGAGCCTCGATGCAGGTCACGCCGCGCGGGCGTCCGTCGCCGCGACCTCCGACTTCGGCACGGCGCGCGCCAACGGCGCGTGGCTGCTGGAACTGGCCCTCAACATGAAATCGCCGGTGATCTACGACATCATCGACCACGGCGACAAGGAAGAGCGCGTCGTCAACCAGAATGAGACGCTCGCCGCACGCGAGAAGCAGAAGCTCATCAAGGAGCGCTTCCGCGCATGGGTGTTCACAGATCCCGAACGCACCGAGCGGCTCGTGCGCATCTACAACGACAACTACAACAATCTTCGGCCGCGCCTCTTCGACGGCTCGCACCTCGACTTCCCCGGCATGAACCAGACGATCCACTTGCGGCCGCACCAGGCCGACGCGATATGGCGGGGGATGAGTTCCGGGAACACGCTGCTGGCCCACGCCGTCGGCGCCGGCAAGACGTTCACGATGGCTGCGACCGGAATGAAGATGAAGCAGGCCGGCCTCATTAAGAAGCCGATGTACGTCGTGCCCAACCACCTGCTGGAGCAGTTCGCCCGCGAATTCATGCAGCTCTACCCCAACGCCAGGCTTCTGGTCGCCGGCAAGGAGGATTTGCGCCGCGACCGCCGCAAGCTGTTGACCGCCAAGATCGCCAGCGGCGACTGGGACGGCATCCTCGTCACGCATTCGTCGTTCGAGCGGATCGGCATGTCGCGGGAATATCAGGAGAAGTTCCTCACCGAGCAGATCGCCAAGTATGACGAGCTGCTGCTTAAACATGCCGGCGCCAAGGGATCGAACCGGAACATCATCAAGCAGATCGAGAAGCAGAAGGCAGCCCGTGTCGAGCGCTTAAAGGACCTGCTGGCCGAGGAGAAGAAGGATGACGGCCTCGTATTCGACGAATTGGGCGTCGATCACGTCTTCATCGATGAGGCCCACTTCTTCAAGAATCTGGAGACGCCGACCAAGATGGAGCGAGTCGCCGGCATCCAGACCGGCGGCAGCGAGCGCGCCTTCGACGTGTACATGAAGGCGAGCTATCTCGGCGAGCAGCATCCCGGCCACGGCGTCACCTTCGCCACCGGCACGCCGGTCTCGAACACGATGGTCGAGATGTACACGATGCAGCGCTTCCTCGACCCGGCCGGGCTGAAGAGCAGGGGCTTGGAACACTTCGACGCCTGGGCGGCGACGTTCGGTGAAGTCATCGACACAATGGAGATTTCGCCGGACGGGGCGTCGCTTAGGCCACGCAGCCGTTTTGCGAAATTCACCAACCTCCCGGAATTGCAGCAGATGTTCCGTGCTTTCTCCGACGTGCAGACGGCCGAGATGCTCAACCTGCCGCGGCCGCGGCTGGAAGGCGGCAAGCAGATCGTCGTCGCCTGTCCCATGTCCGCGGAGCAGCACGCCCTTCAGGACGGACTCGTTGCCCGATACGAGCGGCTGCGGACGGAAAAGGTGGACCCGCGCGAGGACAATGCCCTCAACATCACGACCGACGGCCGCAAGCTGGCTCTCGACGGGCGGATGCTCTCCGCCTCCGCACCGGACTTTCCCGGCTCAAAGGTCAACCGTTTGGTCGAGAACGTCCTCGCCACATGGGAGAAGACGGCTGCCACGCGCGGCACGCAGATGATCTTCTGCGACATGGGCGTGCATAAGACGCCCTGGGGCTATTCGGCGTACGACGACGTGACCGAGAAACTCATTGCCACCGGCATCCCCCGCAGCGAAATCGCCGCCATCGGCGACGCCGATTCCGACGCCAAGAAGCAGGCCCTCTTCGAGAAAGTCCGCAACGGCACGGTGCGTGTGTTGATCGGCAGCACGCAGAAGATGGGCACCGGCACCAACGTCCAGCAGCGGCTGGTCGCCCTGCATCATCTTGATGCCCCGTGGAAACCGGCCGAGGTCGAGCAGCGCGAAGGCCGCATCCTGCGGCAGGGCAACACCAACGAGGAAGTGGCCGTTTATCGCTACGTCACCGAAGGTTCGTTCGATGCTTACATGTGGCAGGCCCTGGAGACGAAAGCCAGATTCATCGGCCAGGTCATCACCGGCAACAACGCCGCGCGCCGCGCCGAGGATGTCGGCGGGCAGGAGCTTTCGTACGCGGAAGTGAAGGCCATCGCCTCCGGCAACCCAGCCGTACTGACGCTCGCCGAGGCCGACGCCGAATTGCAGCGGCTGGCGCTCCTGAAGAAGAACCACGTCGATGAGCAGTACGTCGCCCGCCGCAGCGTGCGGGATTTGCCCGAGAAAATCGCCCGGCTCAACGATCGGTTGTCGAACCTCATGGCCGACCAATCAACGGCGACGGCTCATGCCCGCGATCCGGTTACGATCAACGGCCGCGAGTATGCGAAGGACGAGGCCATCGCCGTGCTGGGCGCGCAAATAGACAAACTGCCGCGCGACGTGCGCCAGGAGCAGCGAAGCCCGCTCGGCGTGTATCGCGGCATGCGCTTCGGCCTCGTGATGCATCGAGATTTCCCGCCCGACGTGTACGTTGAAGGCGCGACCATGCGATACGACCGCCTTCTCCGCGGCAGCCACGGCCCGCGCGCCGTGCTCAACGCCACTGAGCGACTGTGCAACGCCTTTGGCAGCGAGATCGACGGCGTGAAACAGGACCTGTCCATCGCCGAATCGCAACTCCGCGACTACCACGCCCGCATCGGCAAGCCGTTCACGCACGAAACCTACGAGGCCGAACTGACGCACCTGCGCGACCGGCTCAAGGCGAGCCTCGCCGGCATCCCGTCGAACCCCGGCAGCGTCGAATCGCCTGATCCCGCTGCCGAACCACCCGTTTCAACCGCCGATCTGGCCAACCGGATCAAGGCCCTCAAGGCTGCCCACACCATTGACGCCGCCCCCGAGCGCACCACGAGCCGCCGTCTCAATGCCGAGGAACCCGTCACGTCCCGCATCCGCCGACGGCAACCAAGGGCGTTGTCATCAACCCCGGAAGCTGTGTCGAACGATGTGGGGAGCATTCTTGGAATCAGACGCACGACCGGACGACGAATCTGAAATCTATCGAATTCTGACGGCCGCGGATTACGACCGGAGCGCGGCCAATCGCGGCCTGCCTGTGGACAACTTGGCACTCCGCGACGACAAGGCAAGACTGCACGCGCCAGGTGTTGCGCGATTGTCACAAGAGCCGTGACTTCGAGTTCGAGGAGAGGCTGAATGGCATTCAAGGAAGGTTCGAGCCGGGGCAAACTCCGCTGGTCTTCACCATCGTTGTCGAGTCGTCCGCGGCGATTCCGTTTTTGTTGCCGCTCTCAAATCGCATCCTTTCGGCTAGCCGTTCCGCTTCCCGCCCCTGAGTCTCGTACGCCTGCATCCGACAGCTACAGAATCCTGCTGGCTTCGCCGCAGCTCGCTACTTTCCGAGACCGTTCCAGGGCCGTAAAGCCATAAGTAATTTAGCGATAGGCGCTTATGGCGCGACACTCCCTCCAAAGTCCTGAAAGAGAATCGCGTGAAGGCAACGCGCTATTTGCCCGATCACCAGAATGGGCGATATAGTTGAGAAGCAATGACTAGACTGCTCGCGACAATCCTGATGCTCGCCTTGGTGGTTTCGTGCCCGCTTGTTTGCCGGGCGATGATGCCCGCGAATGACCGTGGCGCGAAGGATGCGCAGATCATAACTCAGGAATTGCCCGGAGACTTCGATTGTTGTCCGGGAGGCGAGCAGGAGCGTTCCACGCCAGCCGATCCTTGCGAAGGCACCTCATGCTTCTGCTCAACGTTCGTGACAGTTGACCGCGCGCAGACGACTGCGATTGAGCGGGCGGTCTTCAGCTTGTTTTATGATGCCATTGCTTCGACACTTGTCTGCTTCACGCCTCAAGTCGTCGATGAACTCATCGTCGACGAACCTGTCTCGCATGTGCAAGCCCCCGGAAGCTCGTCCATCCTTCCTCTCCTAATCTGATTCTATCTCATCGTTAGTCGGTCGTCGCATCTCCGTTGGCGGCAGTGATTTCGTGGATTGGACACTATCCATGTCCACGGGAAGTTCATCTTTATCTGATATTCACGAGACCGAATTCCGAGGTGCCAATCTATGTCTTTTCTTCGCAACGTGGCTGTGCTGCCACTTCGATCTCTAACACGGTTCCTTCCGACGCTGGCCGTTCTGATCGCCATTGGCGGCGTCGGCTATTGGGGTCACTCGAATGAGTGGCGCGCGCCGAAGTTCGCTTCACTATTCGGTTCACCACCGGCCCGCGAAGCGGAAGATTGGTGCGCTGAGCACAACGTGCCAGAGTCGCGGTGCATCAAGTGTCATCCTGAACTCGCCGGCGAAGCCCAAGCCGATTGGTGCAAGGAGCATGGCGTGCCGGAATCCAGGTGTACGATTTGTCACCCTGAAATACTGACAAAGGGCGTGGCCGGCGACTGGTGCAGGGAGCATGGCGTGCCCGAGTCGAACTGCACAATTTGTCATCCCGAAATCGCCATTAAAGGCGAGGCGCCAAAGTCGGAGACCGGGATCACCATTCTTCCGCCTGACAAACCCGAAACGACGGCTCCTGCCTCGACCTCCGGGAAAGCCGACACTTGTTCTGCCAAGGAACCTCCGACCCCCAGCGAGACTGAAGCACTGATACCGAGCAAAGTTCCAAAGGAACCAGCGACGTGCCAAACGCATGCGCTGCGCGTCCAGTTCGCCTCGGCCGATTCGGTGAAGAAGGCCGGCGTATCGCTTGGCGGTGTCGTCGAACGCCCGATGGAGCAGACGGTCGGCGCGAACGCCGAGACGCGATATGACCAGACGCGCTTCGCGGAAGTCGCTGCACGGGTTCCCGGTGTCGTTTGGCGCGTAGACAGACAACTGGGCGACGAGGTTCGCAAGGGCGATGTGCTCGCGCTCGCCGATTCGGCCGAAGTGGGGCGGGCAAAGGCCGAACTGTTGACGGCCACCGCGCAGCGCGAGCTGCGCGAGAAATCGCTGGAACGAATCAGCGCCTTGCTGCCGCAGAAGATCAGTACGGAGGTTGAGCTTCAGGAAGCTCAAGCAGCTCTGCGCGAGGCTGGGATTCGTGTATTCAACTCGCGGCAAGCGTTGATCAATCTCGGGCTGACCGTACCAACGGAAAACCAACAGACTCCCGCGGAGAAGGACCTGCAACTTTTCGGGCTGCCAGATCAAGTCCGCGCATCGCTTGACAGTGGCGCGCCCTCGGCAAACCTCGTTCCGCTGCTTGCGCCCCTCGATGGCACGGTAATCCAGCGCGATGCCGTCGAGGGAAAGGTGATTGAGGCATCTAAGCCTGTCTTTGCGATTGCGGACACGCGGCGCATGTGGCTGATGATCGATGTTCCGCAATCACAGATCAGTCGGATTGCGATCGGGCAAGCCGTCAACTTCCGCCCGGAACGGAGCGATGAGAACGCGCACGGGAAAATCACGTGGATGAGCACCGGGGTCGATGACCAGACTCGAACGGTCAAGGTCCGCGCCGAACTTGATAACGAAGATGGACGACTCCTCGCTTCAACCTTCGGTCGGGCAGACATCACCATTCGAGAATCCGCGAATGCCGTTGCTGTGCCAACGAGCGCCATCCAATGGGAAGGATGTTGCCACATTGTCTTTGTTCGGCTAACCGACGACATCTTTCAAACGCGCAAGGTCAAGCTCGGGGCGCGTGATGCTTACTTCACAGAAATCGTGGCAGGACTCCTTCCGGGCGAGGTTGTGGCAACCACCGGGAGCCATGTTCTCAAATCTGAAATCCTGAAGAGCAACCTCGGTGCAGGCTGCTGCGCCGACGAATAAGAACAGCAGAGACGAACAGCATGTTGAATTGGATTATCAACTGGTCGCTTCGGCGCAGGATGCTGGTGGTCGGCATCACGCTCGGGTTTGTCGTCGCCGGCATGATCGCCATCAGCCACTTGAACATCGATGCCTTCCCCGACACGACGCCGGTGCAGGTTCAGATCAATACCGTTGCTCCGGCATTGGGACCAGAGGAGGTCGAGCGACAGATCACGATTCCGGTGGAGCAGTCGATCAGCGGCCTACCGGGATTGAAGAACGTTCGCTCCATTTCAAAGTTCGGGTTATCGCAAGTTGTGGTCACGTTCGAGGACGGGATCGATATTTACTTCGCCCGCCGCCTCATTGGGGAACGTCTTTCGACCGTCGAGTTGCCTGCCGGGATCACGCTCCCTGAGATGGGACCGGTTGCGACTGGGCTTGGCGAAGTCTTTCACTACATCGTCACCTCCGAGACTCGGAATCTCACTGAACTGCGGACCATTCAGGATTGGACAATCAAACCCGTCCTGCGCGCGGTTCCCGGCGTAGCCGAGATCAACAGTTGGGGTGGTCTGGAAAAGCAATATCAAGTTCGTATCGACCCGAACCGGCTGATCAAGTACGGCCTCTCTTATGACGAGGTCATCGAGGCACTGGAACAGAACAATCTCAATGCCGGCGGTGGCAGCATCGGTACCGGCGGCGCGATGCAGCTTGTCCAGGGCATCGGCCGTGTCGTGACGCTCGATCAAATTGGCGACATCGTCATTAAGGCGCAGGATGGCATACCGATCCACGTGCATGACGTGGCGGACGTGCAGGTCGGCGCGGAGATTCGGCGCGGGGCAGTCACCTACGGCGGCGGCGGCGAAGCCGTGCTCGGCCTGGGCTTCATGTTAATGGGCCAGAATACGCACGAAGTCACGTCAAGGCTCAAAGAGAAGCTGGAAGAGATCAAGAAGACGTTGCCGGCCGATGTCCACGTTGAGACGGTGTACGATCGGACAGAATTGGTAGATCACGTCATTGACACAGTCCGCAAGAATCTGTTCGAGGGGGGGCTACTCGTCATTGCCGTGCTGTTCATGTTCCTCGGCAATCTCCGAGCCGGATTGATAGTCGCGATGGCAATCCCCCTCTCGATGCTATTCGCCTTTTCGGGAATGCTGCAATTCGCCATCGCCGGTAGTCTCATGAGTCTCGGGGCCATCGATTTCGGTCTGGTTGTGGACAGCGCAGTCATCCAGATCGAAAACGCGACGCGTCACATCGCTCACGACCGGCGCAAACGACCGCTTGTTGAGGTGGTGCGCGACGCCGTGTTGGAAGTCCGCAAGCCGACGATGTTCGGTGAACTCATCATTGCTCTCGTGTACGCGCCTATTCTTGCGCTCGAAGGAATCGAAGGGAAACTCTTCCGTCCGATGGCGTTGACGGTGATATTCGCCCTGGCCGGTTCGCTCGTGCTGTCGCTGACGCTCATGCCCGTGCTCGCGAGTCTATTGCTGCCTCGCCGAATGGAAGAACGCGATCCACTCCTCGTTCGCCTCGCGCGTCGCGCCTATGCCCCCGTGCTTCAGTTCGTCATGCGGCACAATGTTGTCGTGCTGGCGTTGGCCGTATGCGTCTTGGGATTCGCCGCTGTCGTCGCCCGCGGTTTGGGTACCGAGTTCATTCCCCGACTATCAGAAGGCGCGATTGTCGCCAATGTCGTTCGCCTAGCGGGCACGGACCTCGATGAGTCCGTTCGTTACAACACGCAGATGGAGCGGGCGTTACTGTCCGCCTTTCCCGACGAGATACGCCATGTCTGGAGCCGCATCGGCACGGCTGAGGTCGCAACCGATCCGATGGGCGTGGAGCTGACCGATATCTTCCTGTCATTGACGCCGCGCAGCCAATGGAAGCGCGCAGAGACGCAAACTGAGTTGGTCGAATTGATGCTGCGGGAGCTGCGCGACATGCCCGGGCAGCGCGTCGCGATGACGCAGCCTATCGAAATGCGAATGAACGAGATGATCGCCGGCGTGCGCGGCGACGTGGCCCTGAAGCTGTACGGCGACGACTTGGACATCCTCAAGGCAAAGGGTAACGAAATCGGTGCCATTCTGGGCTCGATACGCGGGGCTGCCGATCTGAGCACCGAGCAACTCACCGGACAGCCGGTGTTGCAAATCCGAGTCGATCAGGAAGCCATCGCCCGTCACGGCGTGCCCGCGAAGGCCGTGATGGACCTCGTCGAGTCCATTGGAAGCAAGCCACTCGGCGAAGTGATCGAGGGGCAGCTCCGCTTCCCGCTCGTGGCGCGCCTGCCCGACGCGTATCGCCGTGATATCGATGCAGTCAGAGCTGTCGTCCTCCCAACAGCATCCGGCCAGCGCGTCCCCCTTGCCACCCTTGCCGCGATTGAGGAAGTAGAAGGCCCTTCCACGATCACGCGCGAGTGGGGGCAGCGCCGCACGACGATTCAAGTCAACGTTCGCGGTCGCGACATGGGCGGCTATGTTGCCGAGGCGCAGCAGCGGCTTGCGAAGGAAGTTGAACTACCGCCAGGGCGCTATCGCGTTGAATGGGGCGGCCAATTCGAAAACTACGACCGGGCGCGCAACCGACTTCTCATTGTTGTCCCAGGCGTACTCGTGATGATTTTTGTGTTGCTCTATGTCACGTACAACCGCGTGCTGGATGCGATCCGCGTGTTCACCGGCGTTCCCTTCGCCGTCGTCGGCGGCGCGATCGCACTGTGGGTCCGCGACATGCCATTTTCGATTTCGGCGGCCGTGGGATTCATCGCCCTGTCTGGCGTTGCCGTTCTGGGAGACATGGTCCTTGTGTCCTACGTTCGGCAATTGCTTGCTGGCGGGGCGTCGCTTCGCGAGGCAATCTCGGAGGCGGCGACGACAAGGTTGCGACCCGTCTTGATGACTGCGCTCGTGGCCTCCTTGGGGTTCGTTCCAATGGCCCTCAGCACGGGCGTCGGAGCAGAAGTCCAGCGGCCGCTCGCTACCGTCGTGATTGGCGGCGTCATCAGCAGCACATTGCTGACGCTGCTTGTTTTGCCCGCCATTTATCTCGTCTTTGGGGCAGTGAGCGCCGCGAAGGCGGCGAAGGACGCCGAAGGCGACGACGCCCTTAAACGACCAACCCCAGCGTTGGAGTCGATCGATCTTCCCACACCAACGGGAACGGAACCGGTTCATGCATGAGGAGAAAAACCATGCGATTCAGAAGAAAGTGCAAGTCGTTTTTGCTCGTGCTCTTCAGCACGCCGCTCATGATGGGCGGTTGCGATTGCGGAGGCGACGCACACACGAAATCGGAAGCACCGAAGGTCGAATCTCCCCCAGCCGAGCCGCCTAAAGCGCCGCTCGTCAAGAAACCGGAAATCGTTGATTGGTGCGTCGAACATGGCGTGCCTGAATCCATCTGCACGCGCTGTAACGCGGCGCTAATCGAGGGATTCAAGAAAAAAGGCGATTGGTGCAAGGAACATGGCCTGCCCGAGTCCCAGTGTTTCGTTTGCCATCCCGATTTGAGAGCCAAGTTTGAAGCAATGGCACCCAAGAGGCCGTGATGCCCGAAGTTGCCTGCAAAGTTGCCGGGCGTGTTCCCGCCTCGGCATTTGTGCGTTTAGTCGCGACTCTCGCTGCGATCGGAAGCGCCACCATTTTGGGCTTTGCTATGACACTCGCCCCCAGTCCGACGGGCGTCGGCACGCACACGCAACTCGGCTTGCCCCCGGACCCGATACTGAAAGCGACTGGCGTGCCAATGCCGGGCTGCGGAATGACGACCAGCTTCGCATGGTTCGTCCGCGGCAACCTGCTCGCCAGCATCTATGTGGAGCCGATGGGAGCGTTTCTGGCGACTCTGACCGCGGCGGTTGTTCCTCTGGGTTTGTTCATCGCGATCACGGCCCGGCCGGTGCATCGCAGGCTCGCGCCCCTGTTGCGCATGCGGGTACTGGTGATCGTCATCGCGTTCGCGGCCCTTTCGTGGGCGTGGAAGGTACTGATCCATGTGAACGGCTGGGACGGCTGGAGATAATCAATGTGGAAGGTCCTCAATTACATCGCTGTCACGACCAGCGCGACGTTCTTTACGGGCTGTGGATACCGCCATGGAGATATTGCACTTGACGGCAGACTCCAAATTGAGCTGTCACTCGAGAACGGACCTTGCTTCAAGAAAGCCCAGTGATCCTGTCCTCCTGCTCTTGTGAGGATCGAACGTGCGACCTTGGCGAGTCATTTCCTGCATCGGGATCGCATCGTTGACCGGATGCGCAGGACTTATGACACAACCTTTAGTGAGTCGAAGTCGAAGTGGAAAACCGCCAGTGAAAATGTGTAATGAAAACTCGGCGAAGGAGCACACATCACCTAATGTGGACGAAAAAGGAAAATGGTATGTAGACATCGGGATCAATCAAGCCTTTCCGTTGCTTCACGAGAGTCAATCCGAAATTGATTCTGGGATCAATCGTCCAGTTAGCCTTCTCGGTACTGAGAATTCCTCCGTGCGGACGTTTCAGGATTGGCGGCGCGAGGGCTTATTACTGACGCCCATGATCGGTGCCGGCTACGAATTCAACGAGTGGTTTTCATTCGGCGGCCGGTTTGGCGGGTCGAGGGGTAGCCAAAGGAATGAGCGGCAGTTGCTGACGGGAAAGCTAGACGCCGACTTTGAATACAGTGTTGGCATCGCGGAACTTTATGGACTCGTTTATCCGCTCAAACGTGCTGAGCCCGTCGAGGGGGCGGACTTTGTCGCAGCACTACGAGCCGGCCGGCCTTTCATATCGCAGGCGCTGAGTATCACGCGCTTCGTTCAGAAGGCGGACGTATCGATACCGTTTGGCCCCATTCGATACCAAACGGAAACCACTAACGATGATTTCATTCCAGGCTACCACCCGGGGCTAGGTTGGGAGTGGGCGATATCCAGGCAGTGGAGCATGAGATTGTCAGGGCACTATAGCTTCTATTTCGACCGCAGTAGTGAATTCGATGGCTTTGGAGCCAGTATTGTGTTTGCTTATCGACTGTGAGCTTATTGTCAAAGGAACTAATCATGAACCGCAAGCGTGAGATTGCCAAATTCTTCTGTGGTTTTGAGACGTATCATGCCGTTGTCCACGGCTATTTGTGGCTTTCGGGTACGCCGTTCTCGGCGTTCGGCATCACATTCACACCTGCGTGGAACGCGGCGGGCGTCATCATCAACGGCGCGATCGCCGTGGCCCTTGGCCTTTATGCATGGCGGCCAGCGGCCCGCGAAAGTTCCTGAGCGATTGCGGCTTGCATTCGCTCTTAAACAGAAGGTCGCGGAGTCACCGGGCGACCATTCGTGGACGTTGAACATGAGCGAGCGCGACGAAGCAATCGAGCCCCAGCTTGACGCGAGCGATGCCGCCGAGCAGCGCACGCTCAAATGGGTGCTCGCCATAAACGCCACGCAGGTGATCGTGGCCGGAGCCGCGGGAATCGCTGCACAGTCGACAGGACTGCTGGGCGCTGCCCTCGACAACCTCGGGGACGCCGCCGTCTATGCCGTCAGCCTCTACGCGGTCGGCCGGACGGTTGTCACCAAGGCGCGCGTCGCAAACCTGTCAGGCGTACTTCTCATCGTAATGGCGCTGATGTTGCTCGGCGAGATCATCCGGCGCTTCGTCGGAGGGTCCGAACCAATCGGACTTACCATGATCATCACGGCCATCCTGAACGCTGCGACGAACGTGTTCAACCTTTGGCTCCTGCGGCCGCACCACGAGCACGGCGTGCATCTGAAGGCGTCTTGGATCTTCACCACCAACGACATGATCGCCAATCTTGGGATCGTCGCGTCTGGTGTTGCGGTAATGCTCTTGAAGTCCCCGCTCCCCGACCTGGCAATCGGCATCGTGGTCGCCGGGATCGTCATCAAAGGCGGCTGGGAGATACTAGAGCACGCGCGGGAAGCGAACCCTGTTGGTCGTGAGGCAGAAAAATGAGAACAACGCTCATCATCACGACGGGCTTTCTGGTCTCGGCTACGGGCTGCGCCTATCGACATGGGGACATCGTTCGTGATGGATGCTATCGGATCGAGACAACGCCGCCAGCCGGTCCGATCTTTTACGGCGTAAATGTCGAGAGAGAGGATGGCCGGTTCATCGTGTCCGGCTTCGGAAAGCGCCCTACGCCGCATGGGAGCGTCGAGGTGCAGATTGTCGGACCCGCAGGGGAGATTCTCGATAGCAAGACGGCCGACCTGCTGCGGCCACTCGCTGTTCGGAACCGGAGCTATAATTACCGGTTTAGGGCGGTCTTATCGCAGGTCCCGCCCGATGGTAGCATGATCCGCGTGCATTATCACGAGTCGGCCGCGGATCGTGCCGATATGCGTCGAGGCGACGGCTCCGCGGACCGCTGAATCCGTCAGTCTAAATGGCCGAGCAAGTTGACAACCACGAGACCCCGCATTCAACTATGTGAACGGACGAAATGCTAGGCCGACTTGTAATCATCGCAGCAGGTCTTTGGACGTTCTTCGGCGCGCCCACGCTTTGCGCGGCCGGCCTGATCGTCCATGCCTGCGATCCAGCTTGTGAGCCCGCATCTCCCGAAGACGGGCATCATGGGCAAGAAGGCGGCTGCGGGCACGAATCAGGCTGTGCGTCCGACCCATGCACGTTCGTTGCCGCGCCGTCCGGCAACCTCGTTCTTGCCAAACTCCAGCTCCCTTCCGCAGAATTTTCTCAGTCGGCGGCCGTATCATACGAAGGCTCCAGGCCGCCGGACGGCTTTTCCTTCTCAGTACATCTCGACGACTTCGCACTCTGCAGAAGTCCAGGCCTCGGCCGCTCCCTGCCTCTCCTGGTTTGATCCCTCTCTGAACTGTTCCCCACGTCGCTTCTAAGCGCGTTCAGCTAACCACTGGGCGGCGCTATTGCGCGGATCATTTTCTGACTCGCCGGTGTTTTGAGATAGGGCTCGTTATGCGATCAATTCTCACGTATTGCGTCATTGCATTTGCGGTACTTCTCTGCGGCTGCGCGCAAGTGAAACCACAACCCGATTATGACCGGGCCAATGAGCATATTCAGGATGCCACCGGCTACGCGCCGGGTTACCGGCCGAGCGAGGAATTGTTGGCTTCGCAACAGGTCGAATTGCTCATGCATGACGGTTTGTCGCTCGACGACGCCGTCAAACTGGCGCTGCTTAACAACCCCACGCTCCAGGCGACGTACCGCGATGTCGGAATCGCGAGAGCCGACGTGGTTCAGTCGGGACTCTTCTCGAATCCGACTTTCGCGTTCTCTGCGCAGTTTCCCGAAGGCGGCGGCCGGAGCAACATCCAGGCGAGTCTCGCCCAGAACATCGTCGATCTGTGGCAGATTCCCATACGCAAGCGGGCAGCCGAACGATCGCTCGATGAGTCGATCCTTCGCCTCGCGCGTGCCGCAGCACAACTTTGCATTGATACCAAGATTGCCTATTACGCCGCTGTCGCAGCCGACCAGAACCTTGACATCGCGAGAGAAAACTACGACATCGTCAAGCGTCTGCTCGACGTGGCTCTGGCCCGTCAGAAGGCGGGGTTTGTCAGCGAACTGGACGTAAATCTGAACCGCCAAACCGTCCTCACCGCTCAACTCGAAGTCCAACAGGCTCGCCTGGATGCGGCCGCCGCGCGAAGACAACTGGCGCTGTTACTTGGCGTGACGACGCGCGTTGAGGATGTCGCGTTGACGACGCCGCTGTCCGAGGCGCCGTTGGTCTGGTGGACGACAGACGAGTTGCTCGAAGTCGCACGGGAGCATCGCCTCGATCTGCGAGCGGCGAGGAAATCCGCCGAAGCCGCCGCCGTGCGGCTTGAATTCGAGTACCGTAAGATATTCCCCGATTTCAACATCGGTGCGGCGCTTGAACGGAACGAGCGCCGAGCTCTGCCGGGCCGCGATGTGCTGGCCGACACCGCCCGTGCATCGATTGCAAACGGCGCCCTGACGGCGCCCGACATCCAGTCCCGCGGTCAGCGCAACCAGGAGCGCCGGCAGGAGATCGACGCGATCCTCGGCCCCGCTTTCTCACTGACACTGCCGATCTTCGACCAAAATCAGGCACAGATTGCTCGGGCTCGTTTCACCTTCGAGCAGACTTTGAAGCAGGTCGAGGCGCTCGAACGCGGAATCGTTCAAGAAACGCGGCAATCGCTCGATGCGGCGACGACAGCTGCGGAGATCGCCCGTTTCTATGAGCAGTCTCTCCTGCCGCAATCACAATCAAACCTCGAATTGACGCGCACATCGTACGAAAAGGGGGCGACGCCGATCCTGGTCGTTCTCGACGCGCAGCGGTCATTGCTGGCCGCGCGCCGTGGTGCGGTCACGGCCCGGCAGGCGGCATCGACCTCGCTCGCGGAACTGGAACGCGTTACGGCACAGCCCCTCCGGGCGCTGCCGACTTCAATGCCCGCTTCACAGCCGGCCAGCTTGCCGGAGGGTTTTTGAGAACCTCATCGGAGATTGATCGATGACAATACGCAGCGCCTTGAAAAGCCGTCGAATCGCAGCGTGCGCGACGTTGATGCTACTGATACTGGTTCAATCGGGCTGCATTCCGACTGATCCGGCATCAACATCCGATCCGGTTTCCACTATCGGGTCGGAAGTCTTGAACCAGGCTGTCAACTTTTTCTTCAGCTTCCTGCGGAGTGCGCTCGCCGCATTTCTTTTGTGAGTAAAATGGTATGAATACGAATCAGCGATCAAGCAAAACCGCTTTCCGGTACGCAGCCTTGGTGCTGGCCTTCATGCTGACTGTGTCGCTGCTCGCGCTGGTGGCCTGTCGTGACAAGGGCGTGAATCACGCCGCGGCGAACGATGCCGAGGACCGCCATTCGGAAGGCGATGGGCATGATCACGGCGAAGGCGGGCACGAACATGGCGGCGAAGTGAAACTCACACCCGATGCCATCGCGCGTTACGGGGTGAAAGTCGAAGCGGCCTCCCTCTACAAGCTTCAGCCCTCGTTCATCGCCCCCGCGCGCGTCGCATACAACGCCGAATCGATGGCACACGTCGGAACGCCGCTTCCCGGCCGCGTGGTAGATTTGGCTGTCCGCCTCGGCGACCGCGTAAAGAAGGGAGACGCGCTTCTCATCGTGGAAAGCCCGGAATTGGGTGAGGCCCAAAACGACTTTCTGGGCAAGCAAATCGCCGCGAAGGCTGCGGAATCCGCTGTAGAACTCGCGCAAGGCGCTTTGGATCGCGCCAAGGGTCTCTATGAAGAGACGGGCGGTATCGCCCTGGAGGAGGTCAAGAAGCGCGAGGGTGAACTCAAGGCGGCTCAGGCGTCGTTACTCACCGCACAAGCGGCCGCCACGGCTTCGGAGAACAAGCTTCACCTCCTCGGAATGGACCAGGCGGCGGTCGAGAAGCTGCGAAGTACCGGCGAAGTCAATCCCAAGTTCACGATCATCGCTCCGCTCGACGGCGAAGTCGTCGAACGGGAGGTCAAATTCGGTGAACTCGTCAATCGTGAGAAGGAGGCACTCATCGTGCTTGCCGACCTGAGCACGCTGTGGGTGCTGGCCGATGTGCCCGAGGCTCGGCTGCCGGAAATCGCCATCGGGGCCGATGCCTGGATTCACGCCGGGAGCCTTGATCCGCATCGGCACGAGGGTCAAGTCTCCTACATCGCGCCCCAGATCGATCCGCGTACCCGCACCGCAGCCGTCCGCATCGTGGTGAAATGCGAGCATGGCGCTCTACGCCCGGGTGCATTCGTACAAGTTGAGATCTCAAAGACAGATCGCAATGCCGAGGAGCCGCCGCCGGTTGTTGCAGTGCCGGAAGATGCTATCCAGACGGTCGAAGGCCGCTCTGTCGTCTTCGTGCCCGTGCCGAAAGAGGAGAACACCTTCGTTGAGCGCGCAGTAACAGTGGGCAAGCCGGTGGGCGGAATGGTTCCTGTTCTCTCCGGACTCGTTGAGGGCGAGCAGTTCGTGGCGGCTGGAACCTTCGTGATGAAGGCGGAACTCGGCAAGAGCACGGCCGAACACCAGCACTAGTCTAGAGGTTCTCCTCGTTGGAGCAGACGGACATGTTGGAAAAGATCCTTCATTTCTCAATTCGCAATCGCTGGTTGATTGTCCTCTTCACGCTGATTGCCGGCGCGATCGGCGTACATGCATTGACCCAACTACCCATCGACGCGGTGCCGGACATCACCAATAACCAGGTCCAGATCAACATCGTCTATCCCGCGCTCTCGCCGATCGAGATCGAGAAGCAGGTGACGTTCCCCATCGAGACGACGCTCGCGGGCATTCCCGGCTTGCGATCGACTCGTTCGTTGTCTCGCAATGGATTCTCCCAGGTCACGGTGATTTTCGAAGACGATGTCAATATCTACTTTGCCCGTCAGCAGGTCGCGGAGCGGCTCAACGAGGCAAGAGAGAACCTGCCGCCCGGCGCTGAGCCGATCATGGGGCCCGTCGCCACCGGTCTCGGCGAAATCTACATGTACACCGTGGAGTACGAACATCCGCACGGCAAAGGCGCTGTCACCGCGGATGGCAAGCCGGGATGGCAGAGCGATGGATCGTACCTCACACCCGAAGGTCGCCGACTTACGTCAGATGTGGCCTTGGCATCGTATTTGCGCGAAGTGCAGGATTGGGTCATTCGCCCGCAGCTCAAGAGCGTCAAAGACGTGGCCGGCGTGGACGCGATCGGCGGCTATGTCAAGCAATATCACATCCAGCCGGACCCCATGAAGCTGGTGAGCTATGGCTTTACGTTCCATGACGTGATCGAAGCGCTGGAGCGGAATAATGCCAGCACAGGCGCGGGCTACATCGAGCACAAGGGCGAGTCGTATGTCGTCCGCGCGACCGGGCGAATCGGCTCGATCGAGGAAATTGAGTCCATCGTGATCGGCTCGCGGAACGGCGTGCCGACCTACGCGCGCGATATCGTCGTGCCTGGGGGAGTCGGCGTCGGCCGCGAGCTTCGCAGCGGCTCGGCCAGCGAGAATGGCGAGGAAGTCGTGGTCGGCACCGCGATCATGCTCATTGGGGCGAATAGCCGAACCGTTGCCGCCGCCGTTGATAAGAAGATGGAGGAAATCCGCCGCAGCCTCCCGCCGGACATTCGCGCCAAGACGGTTCTCAACCGAACCAAGCTGGTGGATGCCACGGTTCGCACCGTGGAGGGAAACCTGACCGAAGGTGCGATCCTGGTCATCGTCGTTCTCTTCCTGCTGCTCGGAAATATTCGGGCGGCGCTCATCTGTGCATCAGCCATTCCCTTGTCAATGCTGCTTACCGCGATCGGCATGGTGCAAAGCAAGGTGAGCGGCAACTTGATGTCGCTCGGGGCGATCGACTTCGGCCTGATTGTCGATGGCGCTGTCATCATTGTCGAGAATTGCCTGAGGCGTCTCGCGGGCGAACAGCATCGGTTGGGACGCGTCCTCACGCTTCAGGAACGATTGCACGTCGTTCTGTCGGCGAGCCAGGAAGTACGCCAAGCGACCGCGTTCGGCGAGGCGATCATTATCACCGTCTATTTCCCGATTCTGGCTCTCACGGGCATCGAGGGAAAGATGTTCCATCCGATGGCCCTGACGGTCATCTTCGCGCTCATTGGGGCCTTCGTCCTGTCACTCACCTTTGTTCCGGCGCTGGTTGCGATACTTATCCGCGGAAAAGTGAAAGAGAAGGAAGTCTTTTTCGTGCGGTGGGCCAAGGCTCTTTACGAGCCGACAGTTCGGTGGGCCGTCCGAATGCGCTGGGCCGTCGTGGGCACTGCGGTCGTTCTGTTTGGCGCCTCACTGCTGCTGTTCAGGGCGCTCGGCCAGGAATTTGTGCCGACGCTTGACGAAAAGGACATCGCCATGCACGCGATGCGAATTCCCAGCACCGCGCTCACCCAATCGCAGGGAATGCAGTTCGATGTGGAGCGCGTCGTGTCGTCGTTCCCTGAAGTGGCATTCGTCTATTCCAAGACGGGAACCGCCGAGATGGCGACTGACCCAATGCCCGTCAACGTGTCCGACACGTTCATCATCTTCAAGCCCGAGGAAGAGTGGCGATCCGAAGCTGAGATGGACCAGCTCATCGCCGAAAAGACCGAAGAGATGGAGCGGCTCGGTGGCGGTCACGAGGAGGAGGGTCATGCCCACGGCGAACACGAGCACGGCGAGATGAAGCTCACGGGCCACAAGGGCAAGCTCCAGAAGCTCATCGAACTGACCGTCAAGACGCTGCCCGGCAACAATTACGAGTTCACGCAGCCGATCCAGATGCGTTTCAACGAACTCATCGCCGGTGTTCGCGGTGATGTGGCGGTCAAGGTCTTTGGTGATGACTTCGACGCCATGCGGAAAACTGCGAATGACATTCTCGCGCTGCTTCAACAGGTTCCCGGCGTGGCCGATGCGAAGGTCGAACAGACGACTGGCCTGCCGGTGTTGACAATCGATATCGATCGTGCCGCCATCGCCCGCTACGGGTTGAACGTGACCGATGTTCAGGATGTTGTCGCCGCTGCCATCGGTGGCCGCGAAGCCGGCCAGGTGTTTGAGGGCGATCGTCGATTTGACCTGGTGGTGAGGCTTCCTGAGCAAATTCGAGGCCGCATGGACGCACTGGAGAACCTGCCGATCCCGCTTCCAAGAATCGAGGAGGAGGCGTCCGAGGTGCGACTCGCGTCGGCTGCGGATTTCAGCGGCGTCATGCCCGAACGAGTCGACGCCGGGTTCATCCCCTTGGGAAACGTGTCCCGAATCACCGTGGCCGAAGGCGCGAACCAGATCAGCCGCGAGAACGGCAAGCGACGAATCGTCGTTCAATGCAATGTGCGCGGCCGCGACCTCGGTTCGTTCGTCGATGAAGCGCAGTCGAAAGTCGCTGCCGTCGCCCTGCCGCCCGGAGGCTGGCTCGATTGGGGCGGCCAATATGAGAATCTTGTGGCCGCCAAAGAGCGCCTAACGATTGTCGTTCCGATTTGCTTCCTCCTCATCTTCCTCCTGCTGTTCAGCACATTCAAGAGCGTCAAGTATTCGCTGCTCGTCTTCAGCGCTGTTCCGCTTGGATTGACCGGCGGTATCGCGACGCTCTGGCTTCGCGGAATGCCATTCTCCATCTCTGCCGCCGTTGGCTTCATCGCTCTGTCCGGCGTGGCGGTGCTGAACGGGCTCGTCATGGTCACGTTCATCAACCAGATCAGACGAGAAGGAATGCCTCGGGATGAGGCGATCATTCAAGGGTCGCTCACGCGCTTGCGGCCGGTGCTCATGACGGCGCTAGTCGCGTCCCTGGGGTTTGTTCCGATGGCGCTCGCGACTGGAACCGGTGCTGAGGTGCAACGACCGCTAGCGACCGTCGTCATCGGCGGACTTATCACCAGCACGTTGTTGACGCTCCTCGTGCTTCCGGCCCTGTATCGCATCTTTACTGGCTGGGATCCCACCGGTCTTCCGACTCCACTGCCGCAGGAATGGGAGAACCCCAGCGAAGCCGATGGCGTGGAACCTGCGGCCGTCAATCCTGCTACCGCTGGAACCAACCCGGCGTTGCCATAGTTATCGACTCGTCGCCGAACGGCGCGTGCCGTTTCAGGTATCCAAGTTCAACACGAAGGAGAAACCCATGATCCAAAAGAATGGAAACAAAGCGCTCATCGGTTTGGTTGCTGTCGTCCTTGGGACATTCTGCGCCGTGAACCTGATGGGCCAGTCGGGCACCGCCCAGCCCGTCCGCAGCGAGACGCAGTATTTCGTCACAGGCGAGGGCGACGATGCCCACCTCTGGGTGAGAGAGGGCTCCAATCTTCGCTGCATCGGCCACGGTGAGTGCAAAGCCCACGGCGACCACAAGCACGGCGACGGGCATGATCATGACAAAGAAATGTCGAAGCCGTAAGCACCGCCAGCGTGGCCGCGATGGACGCCACCGGCGTCCGTTGCGGCCGCCCGGCGTTCTCGCGCTCATCCTATGGCTCACGCCATTTGTCGGCTTGACGGTGCTTGCCGCCGCTGTCGCGTATCGAACGATGGAGAAACACCGAGAGCGTCACGGCCATTCCCACCTGCCGCATGGCACCATTCTGACAGCGTTTCTCTTGCTGGGACCGATCGTGGCAGTCTGCTGGATATGGCATCATCTCAGAAGGCAAGCTCGGAAAGACGGCACAAAAGACTGGGGAGAAAGCTGACGGCAAGCGGCATCGTGGTGCATTCATGAATAAGAACCAACGAACCGATCGCAATGCCGAGATGGTGGAAGCAAAGTACCGAATACAGGGAATGGACTGCGCTGAAGAAGTTGACGTGCTTCGGAAAGAACTCGGCCCGCTCTCTGGCGTCCTCGACCTGCGTTTTGACATTCTCTCGGCCACAATGACCGTCGTCTACGATCCCGCTCGCATTACTCCGTCCAATCTGATCGAAGCCGTCGCTCGCACAGGCATGCGTGCTGAAGAGTGGCGGGAGCGGGCGCCGCGCGAAGACACTGGAGCGCACTGGCGTCGCTGGGGACGCACGGTCACCACCGCCATCAGCGGCGTATTCGTCCTCCTGAGCTTCATCACACATGCTTGGACGGCCGGCTGGTATGTTGCCATCGGCGGCCACGAAGCCCCGATGCCGTGGCTGTCGCGAATCCTATACATAGGCGCTGTCATCAGCGGAGCTTGGTTCATCCTGCCGAAGGCATGGCACGCGCTTCGCCGCGTCAGGCCGGACATGAACCTACTGATGACGATCGCCGTCGCGGGCGCGATCGGGATTGGGGAGTATCTTGAAGCCGCGACCGTCGCGTTTCTCTTTGCCCTTTCTCTCGCGCTGGAAGCATGGAGCGTGGGGCGTGCCCGCCGGGCGATCGCCGCGCTCCTTGAAATCACTCCGCCGACGGCGCGAGTCGTAGACGCCGATGGCCGCGAACAGGATGTCGCAGTGGATACCGTCGTGGTTGGCTCGAAACTCCTTGTGCGTCCCGGCGAGCGGATTCCGCTCGATGGTCGCGTCCTCTCGGGTGAAAGCCATGTCAATCAGGCGCCGATTACCGGTGAATCCGTGCCGGTCGAAAAAGCGCCCGGCAACGAGGTGTTTGCGGGCTCAATCAATGGCGACGGAGCGCTGGAAATCGAATCCACCAAGCCAGCCGGCGACACGACGGTTGCTCACATCATTCGCATGGTGGAGCAGGCCCAGCAAGAGCGTGCGCCTATGGAGCAATGGGTGGATCGTTTTGCTCGATATTACACGCCGGCCGTCCTCGCGCTAGCCGCGCTCGTTATGTTAATGCCGCCTCTCGTGTTTGGCGGTGCCTGGTCAGATTGGTTCTATCAGGCATTGGTGTTGCTCGTGATCGCCTGCCCGTGTGCGCTCGTCATTTCGACGCCCGTCAGTATCGTAGCGGCGTTGACCGCCGCGGCGCGTGCCGGCGTGCTGATCAAGGGTGGCCTGCACCTGGAACAAGCCGCCCGAATTCGTGTCGTCGCCCTCGATAAGACCGGCACGCTCACCGAAGGCCGTCCTCAGGTGCAATCCATCGTGCCGCTCGCCGGGCACGGTGAGCGCGAAGTCATTGAGACGGCGGCCGCCATCGAGGCACGCTCGGAGCATCCATTGGGGCAAGCGATCGTGCGTCACGCGAAATCGCTGGGGATTCCGCCGGCGCCGGCCCAACGTTTTCAGGCCCTCAAAGGCAAGGGAGCAACTGCTATCTTGAATGATCGTCCGGCCTGGGTCGGCTCGCACCGCCTCCTGGAAGAGCGCGGTCAGGAAACGCCCGAGATGCATGACCAATTGGAGCAGCTCTCCGCCGCCGGAACGAGTGTTGTCGTCGTAGGAAAGGACGATCACATTTGCGGGTTCGTTGCCGTTGGCGATCGCATTCGGCCGGAATCCACCGGCACGATCAAAGCCATGAAAGCCGCCGGGATTGAGCGAATCGTCATGCTCACAGGCGACAACGAGCCGACCGGTCGGCGAATCGGCATGGAAACTGGCGTGGATGAAGTCCGCGCTGAGTTGCTGCCGGATGGGAAGGTTGCGGCAGTTGAAGAGCTGGTAAAGCGCTACGGCGCTGTCGCCATGATCGGCGACGGCGTGAACGATGCCCCAGCGCTGGCGCGGGCAAACCTCGGCATCGCAATGGGCGCCATCGGGTCCGATGCTGCGATCGAGACAGCCGACATCGCGCTGATGAGCGATGACCTCTCTCGCTTGCCTTGGATGCTACATCACGCTCGCCGGACCTTGCGGATCATACTTCAAAACATCATCGCCTCACTGGTCGTAAAGGGAGTTTTTGTCTTACTTGCGACCCGAGGTTATGCAACCCTGTGGGCTGCGATTGCAGCCGATACGGGTATGTCGCTGGTGGTCGTGTTCAATTCGCTGCGCCTTCTCAAGGACCGGCGACCACGCCATGACACTGCCCTCAAACTGCCCTCAAAACGCATCACGGGACGGTAAAAAACCGTGGAGGAACAGGACATCGGCGAGACGCGCGAAGTCGTTGTCGCTTCGGAGGTTGGGCGATAAACTGAGATTCCGGCAGAGGTTGAGGAATCGGGGGAGATCGAATCCCCCCCTCTCCGGTTAGCCTGTCTTCGGTTAGTGTACTTGGGCCTGCGAGCCTTGGACGCGCGGTCTTGCGGGTTTCGGGCGTGAACGATTCGCTCCGAGGGCCGACAGTTCGATGATCCTGCCGCGGTCGACATCCTCCGTCATGCGGCTATGATCGTCTCGCCGCGAATATCCCACAGAATCCTCGCTCTTTTTCCCCGGAGGGTTACGATGAGACGTTCTGCCACGATCCTTGCGTTGGTTTTTTCCGCTGCGGTCCTGTCCAGCTGCGACGGCCTGGGTTTCGGCCCCGGATTCGGCTCGGCTGCTCGGCTGAGCATCGTGTACCTCAGTCCCGACGGGCCCCTGGTCGACCTGTGTGTCGGCGACGAGGAGCTATTCACGGACGTCGGTTACGAAGACGCCACGGAGTATCGCGAAGTGGACACCGGTGCCTTGCCCGTGCGCGTTGTTCCCGCCGGCGCGGGTTGCGGCGCGATCGGCGCGGTGTCGGGCGATGTGGACTTTCCGAGCGGGACGGACACTACGATCGTCGTTCTCGACTTCCATGACGATCTGAAGCTCCTCGTTTTGGATGACGACAATTCCACGCCGCCGGAGGGGACCGCCCGAATCCGATTCGTGCACGCCTCGCCGGACACGACGGTCGTCGATCTGACGCTTTCGGATGGAACGCTTGTCTTCGACGATTTCGCATTCACCGAGGCGGCGGAATACCTCGAAGTGGACGCCGGAACGTACGATTTCGACGTGCGCAACGCGGCTGGCACGACGCTTTTCCTGCCGGTGGACGGCGTGATGCTTGAGGACGGCGGGGTATACACGTTCTACCTGATCGGCCTGCTCGCCGGCGCACCCGATCTCGACGTGATCATCACGCAGGACAACTTTTAGGAGGCCGCCGGGTCGATCCGGGAGTTTCGGGCCGCCGTCGGTTACGATCTCCGGCATGTCGGCAGTTCGGGAATCTGTCACGGTCATCGGAGCGGGTGTCAGTGGTTTGACATGCGCGCTTCGGCTCCTGGAGCAGGGCCGACCTGTGCGGGTTTTCGCCGACCGGCGGACGCCGAACACCACTTCCGACCGCGCCGGCGCGGTCTTCAGCCCCTTTCGCATCGAGGGGCACGAACGCGCCGGGCAGTGGACGCAGCGAGCGTACTCCGTCCTGAGCGAACTCGCGGAGCGAGAGCCAGCGGCGGGCGTCTCCCTGACGCCGCTCCGGGAGCTCTTCTTTCGCCGCCTGGACGGCGATCCCTGGTGGGCCGAGTTTGTTCGCGGGTACGAACGACAGACGACCATCCCGGCGGGCTACGCCGACTCGGTACGGGCGATCGTGCCGCGAATGAACATGCGGCGGTACATGCCCTGGCTGGAGTCACGCGTGCTCGAATTCGGCGGAGTCCTCGTTGACCGGCGTGTGCCCGATCTATCTTCCGCATTTGCAACGGGAACGCAGATCGTTGTGAACTGTTCCGGGCTCGGGGCGGGAACTCTTGCGAACGACACTGCCGTGACTCCGATGCGCGGGCAGATTCTCCACGTACGGACGGGGATGAGCATTCCGGAGTGCATTGTCGAGGAGGGAAGCGGCGTCCGGACCACCTACGTGTTTCCGTTTGAGGATTACACCGTGCTGGGGGGCACGTACGAGCGGGGTGAAACCATCGAGGCGACCGACGAGGCGGTATTGCGCGGGATAGTCGAACGGTGCAGCGCTATGCTCCGGGCATGCGGATACTCAGGGGTCGAGGGGCTGGTGCGTGAGAGGCTGCGCGATCTTGCGGGGCTTCGCCCCGCGCGGGTCGTCGGCGGCGTGGACGAGGCCGTCCGGCTCGAGACCGAGCGGATCGGCGATAATCATTGGGTGATTCATAACTACGGCCACGGCCGTGCAGGCGTCACGCTGTCGTGGGGCTGTGCCGACGACGTGGCCAAACGGGTCGCGGAAATTTTCGAGGCTTTGTGAGGGAGTGAATCGTGTTTGATGCTCTCTGCCGGCTGTACGCATTCAATCAGCATTATTGCCACTCGCTGTTGTCGGATGTTCCGGAGGAAAAGACGGCGTTTCAGCCGTCGCCCGGCATCAACACGCCGGCGTGGATCCTCGGACACCTGGCGATCTGCACGGACTTCGCGGCGCGTATCCTGGGCGGCCCGATCGCCTGCCCCAGGGACTGGCATCAGAGATTCGGACCGGGTTCGACACCCGGCGCGAGCGCCGAGCCTGCCCCTCCGATGCGCGAGCTTGTTGCGGCCTATGACGCCGGACATGAGCGGGTGACGTCGCTTCTTCCCGGCGCGGATTCGGCCGCATTGGCGCAGCCGCACAACGTTGACATTCTTTCAGGCACGCCGATCCGGACGGTCGGCGAATTGCTGGCGCACCTGATGACCACCCATGAATCAATGCACTTGGGGCAGTTTTCAATGTGGCGCCGAATGATGGGCCATTCGCCGCTCTTTTAGCGGCAGCGCGCGAACAGGAGCCGGAACATGAAAATCAAGGTTGCTGGCGTCGAACTGCACTGCGATGTGGCCGGGGGCGGGCCAGTCGTGCTCTTTGTCCATGGCTTTCCCCTTTCGGGCCGGCTCTGGGAGCCGGCGGTGCGGCGGCTGTCGAGCGCATACCGATGCATCGTGCCCGATCTGCGCGGAATGGGACGCAGCCGGGGCACCGCGACGGCGACCATGCAGGACTACGCCGAAGATCTGGCCGTGGTGCTGGACGCCGTGGGCGAGACGGGCCCGGTGGTTGCCGTGGGTCTGTCGATGGGGGGCTATGTTCTGTTTGAGTTCTTTCGCCGCCACCGTGGCCGGGTAAGGGCTCTTGTCCTGGCGGACACACAGGCCGTTGACGACAAGCCCGAGACACGGGCCAGGCGGCAGGAGATGATCGCGGCGGTGCGACAGCGCGGCAGCAGCGTGGCAGCCGAAGCCATGATCGAAAAGCTCTTTGGTCCGGACGCCCCGGCGGGGCTGCGCCGGGAGTGGCTTGAGATCATGTCGGCGTCACCTTCAGAGGGTGTGACCGCGGCGCTTCAGGCGATGGCCGACCGCCCGGACTCGCGACCGACGTTGGCAGAGATTGACGTGCCCACGCTGATCGCGGTGGGGGAGCACGACACCATCACGCCGCCGGGGGTGCACCGCGAGATGCACGAGGCGATCCGCGGGGCGAGCCTCGAGATTGTCCCCGGCGCGGGGCACATGCTGCCGGTGGAGAAGCCGGAGGCGTTTGGGGAGATTCTGGAGCGGTTCCTGGCGGAGTTGGAACTTGGTGACGATCCGCTCTCTAACAGTAACACAGTCAAATAAGAAGGGCGGCTGAGTATCTGCTCAGCCGCCCAATCATTCGAGAACGCTTCCGGCGCTACGGGCGATTACAATCGTTAGGGCACCTGGTTTGAACCAAAGCTGTTGCCGTAAATGAGATAAGCTTCACCGGCGTCCGGTCGTCGCTGCGTGGGGTCCGCCTGATTTACGAAGTCAGCTCTCGGCGCACCCAGCATGATGTCATCGAAGCCGTCACCGTCTACGTCGCCGACGCCTCCCACAAAGTCGATCGGAGCCTCGGTTTCCGATCCCACACCCTGAAGAACGCGACCGACGAACACAATGCCGGGCAACGCCGTCGATCCGACTTCTGACAACACAAACACATTGTTGGTGCGGCCGTTTACAGTTGGATCGAGGTGCGGGCCACCAAAAATCAGGTAGCCGACACCCAGATGCGGAACGCGGCCCGCGGCGCAAACACCATTTGTTGGAAGTTCAAAGGTCCCGTCGGTTCGGCGGCAGCGAATCTCGCCGGGACTCGAGATCAGTAGGTCGCCGGAGCCGTCGCCGTTGAAGTCACCGGCGGACGCAACGTCTCGACCTGCGGCGGCGCCGGCCATGGCACCGAGGAACCGTACGCCGACCAGCTGGGGCGTGCCGACCTGGTCTGCAGTAAATCCAAGTTCACCGGTCCAGGGCTGTCTTCCAAACAGGACTCCGACGTAACCGACGTCCGTTTCCGGGAACAGATCACCGTTGATATCGGCATCGAAGAACTCAGAGGCAAAAGCGACATCCGATACCGCGTCGCCATTCACGTCCTCAATGCCGGCTTGAACTGCTCCAAATCGATCGCCTGCGTTAACGCCCATCACCTTCAGGTGTGGGACATCCTCGACAACCACGTTTCCAAAGCCGCCCGACGGCGAGAACAGGATGTAGAAGATCCCTGCGTCGGCCATGCCGTTCGGATCGGCGGCGGGAGCGCCACATGCGATATCCGGCGCGCCATCCTGGTTGGCTTGACCGGCGGACGTGGCAAAGCCGAACATGTCGCCATCTGTCGTGCCGATGATCTGGCTGTTTTGAGGAACTCCCTGGAAGCACCGAACGCAATTTGGCGGATCAGTTTCAGTGCAGTTGCCTGAAAAGGGCGGAGGGCAATTCCCCGCATAGTTGGGGAATGAATAGATTTCGTCCGGGCCTCGAAACGTCTCGTTCAGGTATCCGTTCTGCCGAAAATCAGAATACCAAATCTGGACGCGTCCCGGTCCGATGCCGAATGGAAAGCCGGGGCTCGAGATCAGCAACTCCTCACCTGGGTCGTTGTCGAGGCTTTGGATCGCCGAGACCGTCCTGCCAAACTGGTTGAACGAATCAATGCCGAGTGCAAGGGGGTCGCCATTAAACCAGCCTCCGCGCCAGCGAAGTCCGCGCGGTGTATCGAGGTCGCTGTGGCTGATGAATTCGTCGTCAACGGCACCGGCCTCGTCAAACTGCCCGGCAATCCGTGCATCCACGAATCTTCGGAACACATTCCGCAAGTCATTTGTTCCGTCGACCAGGATCACAATGCCCTGATCAACAGGACCCAAGTCATCGTTCGGGACGACTGAACAATTGTCAGCATTCGGGAAAACGTCGCCCTCTGCGGAATAGGGCCCTCCCATTTCACTGCATTGGTCGGCCGGATCGTCGTCGGCATGGTCGTATGCACTCACCCATGGCAAGCCGAAAATCAGGTCAGCGACACCGTCCGCGGTCAAGTCCGCTCGGGTAATTGATGTCAATCCAGCGCTTAGCGCACTAGGATGCAATGGGTCCGCAAGATCACCCGGCGGACCCGTCATACCGAATGGAGTAGGCATGGCATAGATCGTTCCGCGGAAGAATGATCCGATGCTATTGATGCTGATCGATCCGCCGAAGCGCCCCACATTGCTTGCATCGTACGGATTGGCGAGGTATTCGGGTGGTTCCGGAAAGTCGACAATTTCGCCATCGGGGCCGGTGACACCGCCGTCCGGTAGTCCATCTCCATCCGTGTCCGCCGGGAAAGGAAGCTTCGGCCGACCGAATACGAGATACGCTGCACCGACTTGGGGTCGGTTTCGCGGGCTCCCGAAGCGGCTCGCAATCATGAAGTCCTGTGCGCCGTCAAGGTCAATGTCAGTGGCGGCTACGAAGTCAGTGCCGAGGTTTTCGCCTGCCGAGAATCCAACGAATCGAGCACCGGAATACTTGAAACCAAGGTCTGCGACATTAACGATGCCGCTGGCAGCCCCAGCGATATTCAGCGCGCCCGAAGAATAAATGTGGCGTGTGTCGTTTCCGTCCGTAATAGTCGCCCGAATGAAATATGGTAGCTCGCGCGGAGGAATTCGTGCGAAGTCAATTTGGAAGATGTAGGTCTTTTCCTCACCGGCGAGTGGTGCTCCCGGAAACGGCAACTGCCCTGGAGTCGTCGGCGGGAGAATTCTTGGATTCCGCCGAACTTCCAAACTATCAGGCTGCTCGATGGGATCTTCCGGAGTTCCCGGCGGAGGCGGGTCACCGTCAAAAGTAGGATCGTCATCCTGTCGATTGGCTGAGGGGAGGATGATGATGTTTGTGGCCGGGTCGAATGGATCGCCCGGGTTATTGATGTCGTCGTTGTTCGGAATCAGGTCCTTGTCGAGCAGCAGCGTAATCGTCGCACTCGAATCCACGTCGGCGTAGATGTACCTCAACGTCAACTCATCCAAAGCCGAAAGCCCGATGTTGACCGTCGGCGCAAGGAACACCACCTGCGGCGGGCTTGTCGATGGCTCCGTTCCAGGCGGGCCGATTTGAACCGGCGCGGAGCTTACGACGCGAACCGGCAGATTGCCCTGGCCGCTGAGCGGGTCGTAGGTACGGTCGTCGATCTCCGCGAACACGTTGTAGGTGCCGGCAGGAATCGAAGTGGTATCCCACACAGCGGAACCATTGGCGACGCCCGGGCCGACCGGGAAGCCGCCGAGAATCGGGATTTCCTGCTGAGGTGTGGGATTGCCGGAGGTTGATGCGAAGATTCTGGCGACGGCGGCGTCTTCGCCGTCTTCGCCGGTGAAGTTGATCGTGACCGGGTCGCCTACCTCGGCGAAATTGTTGCCGAAATCAGTGACAATGCTTGTAATCGTGATCCACGGAGGGCGGTTTCCGGCTGGGACCGGGGGGTTGTTGGGATCCCCGCCCGTGCCGGGGCAGTTCAGGCCCGTTGTGACGCCCACCGCACTGAGTGCGAGAAGAACCCAGACGACCGCTCTGCGCGTATTGATGATCCGACTCATCGCAGAATGTTCCTCCCAAGGCGGGTCGGGGCCCCATTGCGGGGAGTCCCGGGCATGCTGAGTAACGGTGGGACGGTTGAGGACCCCTCTAGTCTGTCCATTCTATCCCGTTTCAAACGGCCTCGTCAAGATTTACGGAGTGCCGCAAATACGGAGCGGCCAAGCACTTTCATTCATGAAGGGGCCTTTGAATCACGCGAGGTTTCGGTTTTTCGTGCCAAACTCCGGTATCCTCGATTCACGCATTATGAATCGCGTTTTCCCGGTCGCGTCACCGCATTCTAGGCCCTAGCCACGTGTCCGATTTGAGCCGCTTTTCCCCCACGGGCCCGGATTCGATAACTGATCCTTTGTTTGCGGACTGTTATCGCACAAGGAGTTATCGTATCCTGACGGGTCCGGAGAATTGTCATGCCAAAGACCCTCGGACAGCGCGTCAGCGAAGAGCTTCTGCCCGCCGTTCAGCGGCCGGGGCAGTACATCGGCCGCGAGGTCAATCAGCTCGTCCGCGACGGCGACTGGGACCGGGCCGAGGTTCGCGTGGCGGTCTGCTTTCCTGACGCATACACGATCGGCATGTCCCACCTGGGGTGCCAGATCATCTACTGGCTGTGTAACCACACGCCGGGCGTCTGCGCCGAGCGGGTTTATTCGCCGTGGATTGATGCCGAGGCGATCCTGCGCGGACGGGGGCTGCCGCTTTTTACATGGGACACGCGACAGCCCGTCGGCACTGCTGACATTGTCGCCGTTAGCCTTCAGTACGAACTGGGATTCACCAACCTCCTGCAACTTCTCGAACTTTCGGGCATTCCGGTGCGATCGGCGCAGCGCGATGACTCGCACCCGCTGGTCATTGTCGGCGGGCCCCAGGCGGACAATCCCGAGCCGGTTGCGGACTTTGTCGACCTCGTGGTCATCGGCGACGGCGAAGAGTCGATGGCCGCGATTCTCGCGCTCTACAGGGAATTGAAGGCGAGCGGCGTGCGCCGACGCGACATGATCGAGATCATGGCCCGGCGCTTACCGTGGATTTACGCACCGAGCCTTTATGACGTGGCGTATCACGAGGACGGCACGATCGCGGGGGTGATGCCCCGCGTGCGCGGGCTGCCGCTCCAGATCGAGCGGTGCCAGACGCCGGACTTCGAACATGCTCCGTTTCCGCTGCGGCCCATTCTGCCCTACGTGGAGGTCGTCCACGACCGGATGGCCATTGAAGTGATGCGCGGCTGTCCCCAGCGATGCAGATTCTGCCACGCAGGGTACACCAAGCGGCCCGTCGGCGTTCGGAGCATTGAGAAGATCGTGGAGATCGCCGAGGCCCAGTACGCCGCCACCGGGCACAGCGAGCTGGGCCTGCTGTCGCTGTCGACCGCGGACTACCCGCACTTGCGGGAGCTTGCTGAGCGGGTCAATGAGCGGTTCGCCGGGCGCCGGGTGAACATCTCGATGCCGTCGCTTCGGGTGGACAAGATGCTTCAGAATATTCCGTGGATGGCGAGCAGCGTCCGCAAGAGCGGAATCACCATTGCCATCGAGGCGGCGAGCGATCGGCTGCGCGCGGCGATTCGCAAGAAGGTGACCGACGGCAACCTGATGGACGGCATTCGCGAGGTGTACAAGGCGGGATGGAAGCGCATCAAGGCTTATTTCATGGTCGGATTCCCCGGCGAAACGCCCGACGACATCCGGGCGATTCATTCGCTTTGCCACGAGATGTCCCGGGAGCGGAGGCGCATGGGCAAGGGGCCGGCGCAAATCACGGGAAGCGTCGGCTGGCTGGTGCCCAAACCATATACGCCTTTCCAATGGGCGGCCCAGCCGCGAGTCGAATATTTCATCGAAGCGCGGCGCATCCTTGCGGACTTGTCACGGAGACAGGGAGGCAGGAATGTTTCGGTGCGCACCCACGATCCGCAGCGAAGCGTTCTTGAGGCGGTGCTTTCGCGCGGCGACCGCAGGCTGGCGTCCGCGATCGAGTCGGCCTACCGGGCCGGGGCGCGCTTCGACGGCTGGGACGAGTGTTTTAACTATGACACGTGGGTGCGGGCGTTCGACGCGACCGGAATAGATCCCGACTGGTATGCCCACCGCGAGCGGCCCTACGGCGAGATTCTGCCCTGGGACCACATTCGCAGCGGCCCCGCGCGGGACTATCTCGAGGGCCAGTACACCGACGTGTACGTAAAAACGGATCAGCCGGCCCCGCCCCCGGGCGTCCTACCGCTGCCGGTGGTTGCGTAGGGTGCGATTGACCCGGGTCGCGCTTTGCGCAGCTTGCAAACGCACCCTGCCGCGCTGTGCCGGAGGTACCGGACACCCCAAACCGTAACCCGCCGACTCCGACCCTAAAGCCGCTCGGTGATACTCTTTCCCTGCATGAAGAGCTGGAGGTAGTCGCGGCCGCCGGCCTTGCTGTCGGTGCCGGACATGTTGAACCCGCCGAAAGGCTGAACGTCAACGAGTGCGCCGGTGCATTTGCGGTTGAGATAGAGGTTCCCGACATGGAACTCGTGCCGCGCGCGTTCCAGTTCAGCCCGGTCGTTCGAATAGATCGCCCCGGTCAGGCCGTACTCTGTGCCGTTGGCAATCGCGAGCAGCTCGTCCAGCCCGCGGCCCCTGATGATGGCGAGGACCGGACCGAATATCTCCTCCTGCGCCAATCGCGCGGTGGGCTTGATGTCGTCGAAAATGGTCGGGGGGATGAAGTAGCCGGGCGACGGCGTCCTGACATCTCCCAGAAGCAGCCGGCCCTCTTTCCTGCCGATTTCGATATATCCGTTGATTTTCTCAAATGCGGCCTTGTCGATGACCGCCCCCATGTTGAAGTTCTCCAGGCTGGTCGGGTTGCCGACAGTAAGTTTGCGCGCCCGCTCGACGACAAGCGTCACCAGCGCGTTGTGAACCCGTTCATCAACCACGAGCCGGCTGCACGCCGAGCACTTCTGGCCCTGGAAGCCAAATGCCGCGGCTACGACACCTTCCGCGGCGGCGGCGACGTCGGCCTTGTCGGTGACGACAATGCTGTCCTTTCCACCCATTTCCAGGATCGTGCGTTTGAGCCAGGTTTGTCCGGGATGGACCTTCGCCGCGCGCTCGAAGATGCGCGTCCCGATCTCGCGCGATCCGGTAAATGCGATGAAGCGCGTCCGAGGTGAATCGACGAGTGCGTCTCCCATTGCGCCGCCGCTGCCGGGGCAGAAATTCACCACGCCTGGCGGGAGCATCACTTCTTCGAGAACCTCCATGAACTTGGCGGCGATGATAGGCGAGGCAGAGGCCGGCTTCAGCACGACGGTGTTTCCGGTGACCAGGGCCGCAGACGTCATGCCCGCCATGATCGCCAGGGGGAAATTCCACGGAGGAATCACGACGCCCACGCCGAGGGGGATGTAGCGAAGCTCGTTTTCCTCGCCGGGGTAGGGTGTCACCGGCTGCGGCGGACCGAGCCGCATCATCTCGCGGGCATAAAACTCAAGAAAATCGACGCACTCGCAGGCGTCGGCGTAGGCCTCGATCCAAGGCTTGGATTCTTCGTAAACCATCCACGCCGCGAATTCGTAGATGCGCCGGCGGATGACGGCTGCGGCACGGAGCAGGTAGCGCGCTCGGGCCTCGGGAGCGACGCGCGACCAGGTCTTGAACGCTTCGTCGGCGGCGGCCAACGCGGCGTGCGCTTCCTCAATACCGGCCTTGGCGACCCGACCGACGACCTGTTCCGGCAGGGCCGGGTTGATCGAGTCAATCTTCGCCGCGGTATCAACCTTTTTTCCGCCGATTCGCAGGGGGTAGCTGCGTCCCAACTGGGATTCGACGAGCTTGAGGGCGTCCAGCATATTCTGACGCGGGCCGGGCTGGCTGAAATCGACGTACTCTTCGGGGCGATAGGGTGTAAGCATGATCTCCTCCCATTGATGTCGCCGTCGCGGCAGAGCCGACCGGGGAGTTTAGCACAGGGATTCGGGGTCCGCGAGCGACCGGGCGACGGGCGGGTGGCGCAGGGTTAAGATGGGCAAGGTCGCCGGTCCAAAGGAATCTCACCGATGCCTAACAACGAGAAGTTGCTTGTCTTTGCCGGGTCCGGGAGCAGGCAGATTGCCGCTGCCATATGCAAAACACTGGGCGTTCGACCGGGGTCGTGCGAGACAAAGTTCTTCTCCGAAGGGAACACGTTTGTTCGCGTGGGGCAGAACGTCCGCGGCCGCGACGTTTTCTTCGTGCAGTCGCTGAGCTACCCGGTCAATGACCACTTCATGGAGCTTCTTTTCTTCGCGGATGCGTTCAAGAGGGCATCCGCCAAGAGTGTCACGGCGGTGATCCCGTTCTTCGGCTATGGCAAGGGCGACAAGAAGGATGAGCCGCGCGTTTCCATTCGGGCCCGGGTGTGTGCCGACTGCCTCGAAACGGTCGGAGTGGACCGCATCGTGACCATGGACCTGCACGCCCCACAGATTCAGGGGTTCTTCCGCGTTCCCGTGGATCACCTGTACGCGCTGCCGGTCATTGCCGCCTATTTCAAAAAGAAGATGAAAAGTCCGAAGGACTGGGTGGTCGTGGGGCCGGACGTCGGCGCGGCGGGAATGGCCAACGCCTATGCGCACTACTTCGGCGCCAAGACCGTCATCGCCGAGAAAAAGCGGATCGGCCATAAGGAACAGGCGGTGGTCGAGCGCCTCATTGGATATGTCAAAGGAAAGCACGCTCTCATCGTCGACGACTTCACGATAACCGGGGGGACGCTGATCGCTACCGCGGAACGCCTGCAAATGGAGGGAGCCCGCGAGATCTACGCAGCGGTTGCTCACGGGGTCATGAGCACGGGCTCCTCGGCCAAACTGGATGCCAGCCCGATTCGGGAGCTGGTCATCACGGACACGATCGAATACCGCTGGGAGCCCCTCTCCAAGAAGATTCGGGTCATTTCCGCTGCGCCGCTCTTTGCCAAGGCCATTAAGAACATCTACCGGCAGACGAGCGTTTCCGACCTGTTCCGGTTTTGAGGTCGTCGTGGATCTCTGCACCCTGGTCGACCGGGCGTGCATGGAATGTCTAAAGGCTATTTGCCGTATGTTCCGATCTGGTTACGTAACGAAATAGGAACATTAATATGTCCGATGCATACTTCGCGCTTTCTGATGCGACTCGTCGCGAGATTCTAAGGCTTTTGTCGGGTCGGGAATTGCCTGCCGGGGAGATTGCGGCGGCCTTTCCCCAGCAGCGTCCAGCCATTTCCAAGCATTTGGCCGTCCTGAAGAGGGCCGGACTTGTTGAGGAGATGCGCAGCCGCCAGCAGCGAATCTACGCCGTCCGGCCAGGGTCGCTGCAAGCCGTGGTCGGGTTTCTTGCCGCCATTGAGCCGCCGACCGAACCCCGATCATCTGTATGCATTCACCGCAAGCCGCACACGGTCGTGGCGAACAATGTCTCGACGGCTCCCCATCGTTATGTTCCGTCAGAAGAACATACTGGCGATGACCGGCGTCAAAGTGTTTTCGATCTGGATTTCGATTGATTCCCAGGGGATGGGAAGTTCGCGAGGATTTTTGCGATGGAACCCGGGTCTGTGTCGCCGGGCTTAATCTGAGATCATGCGGCAGAGCTGGACGCAGATGATCCCCCCATATGTCCCCAAAACGTACCCCAGAATGGCGAGAAGGACACCGACCGAAGCGAGTACCGGGTTGAAGGCGCTTGCCACGATGGGTGCGGAAGCGGCGCCTCCGATGTTCGCCTGCGAACCGACGGCGATGAAAAAGATCGGTGCCCGTACGAGCCTGCCCACGCCGAAGATGATGACGCCGTGGATGAGCATCCAGGTTGCGCCGACGGCCAGGTACCAGCCGCTGTCCGCCATCCGGCGGAAACTCGCCTCCGCGCCGATGCACGCCACGAGCATGTAGAGCAGAACAGTTCCCATTTTCGACGCGCCGGCGCCTTCGAGCGATCGAACGCGGGTAAAGGAGAGGCCGACCCCGAGCGTCGTAACGAGAATGACCTTCCATGCAAAGCTGCCGAGATAGGCCTTCATGGCGGAAATTGCCGGCAGAGTCATCAGCCATTCGGCGGCCACGTGGCACATCCATGCGGAGCCGAAGCCGAGTGTGACGACGAAGAGCAGGTCTTTCGTGCTCGTGGGGCGAGTCACGCTGTCCTGATACTCCTGCATTTCGTGCTGAAGCACGGCGATCATCGAGCTATCCGCTTTCAGCCAGCGGTCAACGCGCTCCCGGCGACCCGCGAGATAGATCAGAAATGCCATCCAGACGTTTGCGACCGCGATGTCCACGACGATCAGCGGGCTGATGACGGCGCTGGCGACGCCGTAAGACTCCTGTACAGCAACTCCGTTGGCGCTGCCGCCGATCCAGGTACCGGCAAGATAGGTGAGGGCCTTCCACGCATCGTCGGGGAGTTTGTGCTGCCAGATCGCCAGCGACAGGGGGCCGCCCACCACCACGCCGACTGCACCTGCAACAAAAACGACCAGCGCGCGCGGGCCGAGGCGAAGAATGGCTGGCACGTCGAGAGAGATGGTGAGGAGAATGAGGCTGGCCGGCAGGACAAAATCCTTGACCCAGCGATAAAGGGCAGACTCCTCCGGGAGCACGCGAAACGCGGTCAGGGCCGTCGGGACGAAGTAGCAGAAGAGGATGGCCGGAAGGATCTTAAAGACCCGCCCGATGATAGGCCTTCCCTGCGCCCAGAATACTACGGAGAGGCAGCCCAGGAGCAGCGCAAACTGCCCGGTGGGGTGGGTAATCAGCGCTTCCTGCGTCGCCGACGCGAGCATGCCCTGGGAGAAAAGACCTTCCTTCATGGACGCATGGTAGCCTGTGCCGCTAGCGGGACAACGGGATCGCCGCATTTTCCGCACGCACGGATCGTGGTACCTTATGCGCGCGGAAATGCCGGGCGTGTGGCGGAATGGCAGACGCTGGGGATTTAAAATCCCTTGTCCGAAAGGACGTGTGGGTTCGAGTCCCACCTCGCCCA